>JANPCH010000093.1:0-12798 GCA_031430835.1 Gemmatimonadaceae bacterium | reverse complement strand
TCCGGCTTGAACTTCGCCGTCTCGCCGCTGTCGGTCTTGAACTTGATCGTGCTGAGGTAGCCGTTGATGATGGTGCCGCCGACCATCTTGCCGGAGAGCGAATCGCCGGAGACGAGCTTCACGATGGCCGGGCGGTTGAAGAGGAGCTGGAAGTCGTCATCGTCCAGTGAGGCGATGAAGCCCTGCCCGAGGGCGGGAGTGGCAAGAACCGTGAGCAGGACCATCAGGAGCTTCTTCATCGCCATCCTCGTGGGTCAGGGTACCGCCGCCCTATCGCTTGATCGCCTTCTTCAGCCGGTCGCGGATCCGGAGAAGCGGGGTCGCCTGGTCGGCGTTCTTCTTGATCAGGTCTTCGACGAGGGTCAGGACGACGCTGTCGTCCTCGACGAGCACGGGGTCGGGGCCGAAGCGGACGCCGAAGCCGACGTGGCGGCCGGGCTCGAGGACCAACTCGTTCTTCACGATCACGTCGTCCTCGCGGTCGGCGACGCGAACGGCGCAGAACTTCTTCCCCGCCTTCTCCATATAGCCGACGTGGAGATAGGCGCTCGAGGGCACCTCCGGGAGGTCGTGCACCTTGCCGTCGGTTCCCTCGAAGGTCTTCGCGCCGGGGGTGAGCTTCGGGAGGTTCCGCTCGAGAGCGCCGTGGTAGGTGAACGCGTGCCGCATCGGGGTCCTGGGGTTGGGGTCACTGAAGCTAGCCCAATCGCGGTCCGAATCAAACTTCCCGAGGCGCCTGCCGCCGACGGGAGGATGGTGGTCTGTGGCGCTTGACACTTATTCTATTAATCCATAGAATAGGCGACAATAGACACCGCGAGGAGGAACGAATGGGTCGGCCCGCGCACCACACCATCCCCGGCGTCAGCCGCGGCGTCCAGGGACTCGACGTCGGCGAGCTCCGCGACGCGATCCGCACCGAATACACCCACGTCGCCTCCGACCCGGCCCAGGGATTCCACTTCCACACCGGGCGCCCCCTCGCCCGCATCCTTGGCTACGAGGACGCCTGGCTCGACGGCGTTCCCGAGGAGAGCGTCGCCTCGTTCGCCGGGACGGGGAACCCCTTTGCCCTCGGCGCGCTCCGCGCCGGCGAGCGCGTGGTCGACGTGGGGTGCGGCGCGGGCATCGACACCCTCATCGCTGCCCAGATGGTCGGCCCAGAGGGCGAAGTCGTCGGCGTCGACATGACACCCGCGATGCTGGAGCGCGGTCGGGCGAGCGCCCGGCGCGGCGGATTCTCCAACGTCCGGTTCCACGAGGGGCTCGCCGAGTCCCTCCCGGTCGCCGACCGCTGGGCTGACGTCGTGATCTCCAACGGAGTGCTCAATCTCTTTCCCGACAAGCTCGCCGGACTGCAGGAGATGGCCCGCGTGCTCAAGCCCGGCGGACGGCTGCAGATCGGCGACATCCTCGTACAGCGCACGGTGGGCGACAAGGCGAAACGCGATATCAGCCTCTGGAAAGGGTGAATCGCCGGCGCTCTGCTGGAGGCAGAGCTCCAGGCGACGGTGACGGTCGGCGGCTTCGTGGGATTCGAGATCGCTTCTCGCGTTGACGTGTACGCCGGCGCGCCGCAGTCCTCGAGTGCGGCGCAGTTCGGCACACTCGGGATCAACTTTCGTGCGCGCAAGGCGCAGGACGATGAGGAATGGAACGCGGCACTGACCGCCCTGACCTGCGCGGTCGAGTAGCCGCGCGCGCCGATGAGTGACCATCGCGAGTGGAAGGATCCGCTCTACGCGCAGTTCGCCCGCGTCGGCCACGCCGTCGCGAGCCCACGCCGGATCGAGATCCTCGACCTGCTGAGCCAGGGCCCGAAGACCGTGGAGCTGCTCGCCGAACAGTCGGCCACGGCGATCAAGAACACGAGCGCCCACCTGCGCGTGCTGCGACAGGCACGCCTCGTCGAGACCCAGCGCGACGGTACCTATGTGCGATATCGGCTCGCCGACGAGAGCGTGAGCGGATTGCTCCGCTCGCTCCAGACCCTTGCCCGGCACCGGCTCGCTGAAGTCGAGCAGGTCGCGTCCCTCTATCTGACGCAGCGCGATGAACTCGAGCCGGTCACGCTCGCCGCCCTCCGCCGGCTCGTCCGAAGCGGCACGGTCACCGTCCTCGATGTGCGACCGAAGGCCGAGTTCGAGGCGGGTCACATCCTTGGTGCGCGCTCGATCCCGGTGGCGGACCTGCGTCGCCGCCTCAGCGACGTCCCGCGCCGCAGGGAGGTCATCGCCTACTGCCGGGGACCGTACTGCGTCTACTCCGTCGAGGCGGTGGAGCTGCTCCGCAAGAGCGGGTACCGGGCACGCCGCGCCGAGGTCAGCGTCTCCGATTGGCGGGCCGCGGGCGGGGCGGTGGCTACCGCCGATGCGGGGGCCTGACCGACGCCGGTGACGGTGTGACGGCGCTCGGTCTCCGCGCCAGGCGCAGCGCATTCAGTGTCACGAGCACCGACCCACCGACATCGCCCAAGAGCACGGCGACGGCGAGTGAGACCACTCCGCCGATCGCGCCGACGGCGAGGATGAACTTGAGACCGAGCGCGCAACCGATGTTGAAGCGGATCGTACGCCGCGTGCGATGCGCGAGGTCGATCGCGTATGGGACTCCCGCGAGATCGTCGCCCATGAGTGCGATGTCGGCGGCCTCGATCGTCGCGGGGGATCCGGCGGCCCCCATCGCGAGCCCCACCGACGACTCGGCCAGCGCCGGCGCGTCATTGACCCCGTCGCCGAGCATCGCGACACTGCCGTACTTCGCTCGCAGCTCCCGGATCGCGCGGACCTTGTCCTCGGGCAGGAGACGCGAGCGGATCTCATCCACCCCGACCTCGTTCCCGACCAGGTCCGCGGTCGCCGCGCTGTCGCCAGTGAGGAGCACGACCGGGCGGATGCCGGCGGCGTGCAGGTCGCGCACGAAGGCTGCGCTCTCGGCGCGGAGTTCGTCGCGCAACACGAAGACGCCGCTCGCCCCATCGTCGGACTGTGCATACACACGGAGTGATCCGGGCGCGGGAGGGCCCCAGCGCTTCACAGTGAGGTCACCGACGAGGTCCTCGGTGCCGATGGCCAGTTCGACATCGTCCACACGTCCCCGGACGCCTCGTCCGGCGATCGAGGTGAATGTCTGCACCGCCGGCGCGAGCTGAAGGCCACGTGAGGTCGCGTAGGCGACGATCGCCGCGGCGACGGCGTGTTCCGACCGCGCCTCAAGTGTCGCCACCCGAGCCAGCAATAACTCCGGTGCGGTCGGTCCCGAATGCTGGAACTCCGTCACCACGAGCGTGCCGGTCGTGAGCGTACCGGTCTTGTCGATCGCGAAGGCACGCACCTGCGAGAGCGCCTCGAGGAAGATGCCTCCCTTGATGAGGACGCCGTGGCGCGCCGCACTGGTCAACGCACTCACCATCGTGATCGGCGTTGCGATGACGAGGGCGCAGGGGCAGGCGATGACGAGCAGCGTGATGCCGCGAACGAACCAGTCGAGTCCGTCGCCACCGAAGAAGAGGGGCGGGACGGCGGCGGTGAGTACCGCGAGTGAGGCGACGATCGGCGTGTAGACTCGAGCGAAGCGCTGGACCTGAGCCTCCACCGGCGCCCGGCGGGACTCGGCGGCACGCACGAGCTCGACGATTCGCGCGAGCGTACTGTGCTTCGCATCGGCCGTGACCTCGATGTCGAGCGAGCCCTCGGTGTTGAGCGTGCCGGCGAAGACGGAGTCCCCGGGCTCCTTGAGTCTGGGCAAGGACTCGCCGGTGATCGTCGCCTCGTTCACCGCCGAGGTGCCGGTGACGACGCGCCCATCGGTCGGGATGCGGTCGCCGGGGCGCACGCGGATGATGTCGGCGATCTCGAGCGAGGCGGTCGGCACCCGTTCAACGCGGCCGTCTCGGTGCACTCGGTCGGCGATGTCGGGGGCGAGTTCGAGCAGCCGCCCGATCGCGCGCCGACCTCGATCGACCGCGAACCGCTCCAACAACTCCGCCATCGAGAAGAGGAAGGCGATCGTCGCCGCCTCGAACGACTCGCCGACCGCCAGCGCGGCGACGATCGCGATCGACATCAGGAAGTTCATGTCGAGCTTGAGCGCGCGCGCGGCGCGCCATCCGGCGCCGAAGAAGTTGCGGCCGCCGAACACCGAGGCGGCGAGGTAGAGCAGTCCGACCGGGTCGCGGCGGAGGTGGAGCGCTCCCGGGGTGTCGGGGAGGTTCAGCCACCAACTGAGCGCGAGTCCGGCCCCCCAGAACGCGCCCGCGAGGTAGGTGTTGCGAGCGAAGGGTGTGCGCCAGGGCGAGGTCATTGCTTCAAGCGTCGCGCTGCTCCCATCCGCGCGCAATGAGTCGAGCGACCCGAGTGCGCGAACGCCGGGTCCGATCCGCACCGCAGACGCGGCTCGATCGCGCCGCCTTTCCCTCGACAGGACGGCACGATACGTTCCGTCAATGCGTGATTCACCGCGCGTGTGTGCTTCTGGGCTCCTGCTGGCCATCCTGCTGGGCGGTTCAGCCCCGGTCATGGCCTTGGCCCACGGGTATGCGCATCACGAGGCGCACGAGCGCTCGACGGGAGCGGTGGGGCACCACGCCGAGTCCACTCTCGCCGTGGCGGCGCTGGCGCTCGAGAGTATCCCGACCTCGGGGGACCACGATCATCCCCCGATCCTGCTCGGACTCTCTCTGCGCGCGGGCTTCACTGGCTTCGTCGTCTCGCCAGCGCTTTCGCTGCCGGCGGTCCTCGTTGTCACGAGCGCGGTATCGCTTCCGGTGATGACCGAGCGCACGCGAGCCGGTCCGGCGCCCGCGCCGCCACAACAGCCTCGAGCGCCGCCGCTCGGCTGACCAGTCCATCGTTGCGCCGCACCTGATTCGGGTGCTGGCGTGCGATCGCATCGCATCTCACCTGTCGCGCTCCGTGAGGAACGCACAGCTCACCTTCACGCACGCCCCTATGACCTCGAGAGATCGACGGCTCGCGGAGCCGAGTCTCGGCACGACCTCAGTCCGCGCGCTCCTGTACGCGCTCGGCGCGGTCGCGCTCGCACTCGTGCTCGTTCCCACCGAAGCGCTCGCCCACGGCGTGACGGCAGGGGACAAGGGCTACATCCAGGAGATCTCGGGGGTCCATCTCATCCCGTTCATCTACCTTGGCGCGAAGCATATGGTGACCGGCTACGATCACCTGCTCTTCCTGCTCGGCGTGATCTTCTTCCTGTACCGCCTGCGCGACCTCGGGATCTACGTCACGCTCTTCGCGGTCGGCCATTCGACGACGCTCCTCTTCGGCGTCCTCACGGGCGTCAAGGCGAGCTCGTTCCTCATCGATGCGATCATCGGCCTCTCCGTGGTCTATAAGGCGATGGAGAACGTCGGTGCGTTCCGGCGCTGGTTCGGGGCGCAGCCGAACACCAAGGTGGCGACGCTCATCTTCGGGCTCTTCCACGGTCTCGGCCTGGCGACAAAGATGCTCGACTTCGAGGTGTCGCCGGAGGGACTCGTCCCGAACCTGCTCGCCTTCAACGTCGGTGTGGAGGTCGGTCAACTGCTCGCGCTCAGTGCCATCCTGATCGCGATGAGCTATTGGCGCCGCACGTCCAGTTTCGCCCGGCACGCCTACGCGACGAACGTCGCCGTGATGTCCGCCGGTTTCGTGCTGATGGGCTACCAGCTCGCCGGCTACTTCATCGTCGAACTCTGAGGTGCATCGGATGCCTGATGTGAGTCCCACTCCAACCCCCGACCTCCCCTCCGCGCGCTCGCTGCGGCGGTCCACGCTCCTCGCGGCTTCGGTCGCGGGTGTCATCCTTGTCACGGTGGTCCTGCCGGCCGAGTACGGGGTCGATCCGACCGGTGTCGGACGCATGCTCGGCCTGACCGAGATGGGGAGGATCAAGATGGCGCTGGAGCGGGAGGCGGCCGTTGAGGACTCCATCGCTGCGCTCGGCGACGAACCGACACCCGCAGCCCCGACGCACGTCGCTGCGCCCGGAGCGGTCGCGGATCCGCTGTCGAGTCACGTCACCGAGATCGTGCTGCTGCCGAACGAGGGGCGGGAGATCAAGTTGGCAATGAGGAAGGGGGCTCGCGTGACATATGCGTGGTCAACCGATCGAGGGGTGGTCAACTTCGACACGCACGCCGACGCCCCGGGGATCGACTACCACGGCTACAGCAAAGGAACGGGCTCGCGATCGGAGGAGGGTGTGCTCACGGCGGCCTTCGACGGGAACCACGGCTGGTTCTGGCGCAACCGCGGCAGGGATACTGTGAAGGTCACGCTCACGACGAACGGCGACTACCAGGAACTGAAGCGGATGTGAGGCGATTGCAGGAAGGCCGATCACGACAACGGACACTCTTCTTATGACGCACCTTCGCAGGCTACTCCTCGTCGCCCCACTCGCCGTCTTGCCCGCGCTCGCTGCGGCGCAACCGGCCGCACCGGCGACCACGCCGCTCACGCTGTCGGCGCTCTTCGATAGCGTTGGGGCATCGCATCCCGCCGTGCGCGCCGGGAACGCTCGACTCCGCTCCGCCCGCGGTGATCGCCGCACCGCTGGCGCACTCGGGAATCCGGTGCTCAGCTATGGCGTCGAGAACGCCCCCTTCCCGGGCGGTGATCCGATCGCCGGGATCGACCGGGAGACAATGACCACGGCATCGATCCCGCTCGAGCCGTTCTTCCAGAGGTGGTCGCGCGTTCGCGGCGCGGATGCGATGGTCGCAGTCGCCAACGCCGACCGGATCCGGGCGCGCCAACGCACGGCGCTCGATGCGGCGGCGGCGTTCTACGAGGTGGCGCTGGCTCAACTCGGCACCGCGACCGCGCGCGACCTTGTCGCGTGGCTCGATACGCTCGTTGCCTACAATCGTGCGCGCGTCGCCGAGGGCGTCGCGGCGGAATCGGATCTCCTGCGCGTGACGTTAGAGCGGGATCGCGCGGCGGCTGATGCCGTACTCGAGGAAGCAGGCTTCGCGCGCGCGCGGAGCCGTCTCGCCGCGTTCCTCGGCGACCCGCGACGGATCGCGCTCGCCGGCGGCGTCGCCACTCCGGAGGAGCCGCTGACGCCGCCGCCGACCGCCACCGGAACGGACGCGCTCGCGGGTCGTCCCGACGTGCGCGCGGCGCGTAGCCGTCTCGACGCCTCACGCGCTGCGGTCACGACCGAGCGCACGATGATTCTCCGCACTGTGGACGCGATGATCGGCACCAAGCAGATGGCTGGCACCACCTCGATGATCGCGGGGTTCAGTCTTCCATTCCCGCTCTTCGACCAGAACCGCGGACAGATGGCGCGGGCCTCGGCCGACCGCGAGGCGGCGGAGCTCGACTTGCTCGCCGAGGAACGCGCCGCCTCCGCCGACCTGATCGGCGCCGAGGAGAGTGCCCGACTGCTCACCGAGCACGCGACGCGACTCTCGGCGAGCGGGCCAGAGGGGATCCTGGCGCGCGCCGACGAGTCGCGGCGGGTCGGACTCGGTGCATATCGTGAGGGCGCCGTGCCTCTCCTCCACGCCCTCGACGCCGTGCGCGCTTGGGGCGAGGCGCGGATGAGCTTCTACCGGACCCTGTATGCCCAACACCAGAGCGTGCTCGAGCTCCTCGTCGCGCGTGGCGACGATCTCTTCCAGACCCACCCCTGAGGCGATGATGCGCAACCTGATCGGGATCACTGCAGTGGTGGCGATGCTCGGCGCCTGTGGCGGCGCCGAGCCCGAGGGCGAGGCGGCGGCTCCGACGCCGATGCCGGCGTCGGTGACCTTTACCGCTGAGCAGATCGAGCACGGGGGTGTGAAATGGGCCGCCGTGACGCTCGCCGCGGCGGGCTCGGCGATCACCGTCCCGGGCGAGCTCCAGCCGAACGAAGACCTCACCGCCCGACTCGGCGCACCGGCCGGCGGTCGCGTCATCGACGTACACGTCCGGCCCGGCGACCGGGTCGAGGCAGGCCACCTCCTCGTCACACTCCAGAGCGCCGAAGCGGGGAGGGCGCAGTCGGATCTCGCGACGGCGACGGCGGCGGTCACGTCACAGCGTGCGCAGTCCGAGTACGCGATGAGTGCGCGCGCTCGCGCCGAGCGATTGCTCGTGCTGAAGGCGATCCCGCGGCAGGACTACGAGCGCGCGATCGCCGATGAGGAACAGGCGCGTGCGGCGCTCACCCAGGCCGAGGCGGAGTTGCGCCGGGCGAGGAGCACCGCCGAGCAGCTCGGCGCGACCGAGTCAGCGTCAGGCGAGATCGCGTTGCGCGCGCCGAGGGCCGGGGTGGTGCTGGAGAGGATGGCAGTGCCGGGGACGGTCGTCGAGGCCGGGGCGCCGCTCGTCGTGGTCACCGATCCGACGAGTCTCTGGCTCACGATCGATGCACCGGAACAGTTCGGCTCACTCTTCCACGTCGGCGACCGACTCACCTTCACGGTTCCGGCCTATCCCGGCGAGCAGTTCGCGGCGCGCGTGGACGCGGTGAGTCCAGGCTACGACGCGGCCACGCGCACGCTCGCCGTGCGCGCCTTTGTCACGAGCGGCGGCAAACTGAAATCGGAGATGCTCGCTTCGGTGGCGGTGAGTGGGGGAGCGGAGCGCGTGGCGTCGGTGCCCGAGGACGCGGTGCAGCTGGTCGAGGGATTGCCAACCGTCTTCATCGCGATGCCCGATGGAACGGGGGGCTCGATGTTCCACCGCCGCGTGGTCGAAGTCGGGGCGCGGTCGGGAGGAAGGATCGCCGTGACGCGCGGACTCGGCGCCGGCGAGATCGTGGTCACTGCGGGATCCTTCGCGGTGAAGGCCGAGTTCCAGCGGAGCACGATGTCGAAGATGGAGATGTAGCGCGATGTCACCGATCGAGGGGATCATCGCCTTTTCGCTCCGGTATCGTGCGGCGGTCATCGGCGCGACGCTCGCGCTCGCGGCGGCGGGCGCCTGGGCCTTCGTCACCCTCAAGACCGATGCCTTCCCCGACCTGACGCCGAACCAGGTCATCGTGATGACGACCTCGCCGGGCCTCTCGGCCTACGAGGCGGAACAGCAAGTGAGCTATCCGATCGAGGTCGCGATGCTCGGGCTTCCGCGGACGATCGAAGTGCGGTCGATCGCGAAGGCCGGCCTCTCGGTCGTGACGGTGACGTTCGACGATGACGTCGACCTGTTCTTCGCCCGGGCACAGGTGCAGCAGCGGCTGCAGGATGCGATGACGCTCCTCCCGGAGGGGCTCGAGCCGATGCTCGGGCCGCCGGCGACGGCGATGGGAGAGGTGCTCCACTATCTCGTCGAGCGCGACACCCTCGCTGGTGCGGTGGACAGCGCAGTGCTGATCGATCTGACGAACGTGCAGGAGTACATCGTCAAGCCGCTGCTGCGGACGGTGCCGGGTGTGGCCGCCGTGAACAGTTGGGGCGGGATGCCGCAGCAGTATCAGGTGAACGCCGATCCGGCGCGACTGGCCGGCTACGGGCTCACGCTGCGCGATGTCGAGGAGGCGCTCGCGGCCAACAACGCGAACTTCGGTGCCGGCTACCTCGAGGACCGTGGCGAGCGGCTCACCGTGCGCGGACTGGGCCGTGTCTCCGACACGACCGACATCGGCAACGTAGTCCTCGCGACGCGTGGGGCGACACCGGTCCGTGTGCGCGACGTCGCGACGGTGACGATCGTCTCGCAACCGCGCTACGGCGCCGTCTCGCGCGACGCCCACGGCGAGGCGATCACCGGCATCATCCAGATGCTGAAGGGGGCCAACGGCCGCGAGGTGGTGGGACTGGTGATGGCGCGGATCGAGGAGATCCGGCCCGTCCTCCCACCCGGGGTGCGCATCCGGCCCTTCTACAATCAGGGGGACGTCGTCGCTCGTACCTCGGCGACGGTCTTCCGGAACCTCGCCGAGGGCGCGCTCCTCGTGATCGCGGTGCTCTTCCTCTTCCTGCGCAGTGCGCGGGCGTCGCTCGTCACCGCGTCGGTGATCCCGCTCGCCCTGCTCGCGGCCTTCCTCGCGATGCGGCTCTCGGGCGTGTCGGCGAACCTGATGAGCTTGGGCGCGCTCGACTTCGGACTGATCGTCGACGCGTCGGTGGTGATGGTGGAGAATTTCGTCCGGCGATTGCGGCTGGCGCCGGGGAGCATCGCGGACCGGACGGCGGTGCTGCGCGAGGCGGCGTTCGAGGTCGGACGGCCGATCGTCTTCGGGGTGGCGATCATCATCGCCGTCTACATCCCGATCTTCACGCTCGAGGGACTCGAGGGACGGATGTTCCGTCCGATGGCCTTCACCGTCTGCGCAGCGGTGCTCGCCTCGCTGCTGCTCGCATTGACCTACGTGCCGGCGGTGGCCTCGTAC
Source organism: Gemmatimonadaceae bacterium (assembly GCA_031430835.1). Taxonomy (GTDB): domain Bacteria; phylum Gemmatimonadota; class Gemmatimonadetes; order Gemmatimonadales; family Gemmatimonadaceae; genus Pseudogemmatithrix. The sequence continues at coordinate 2,469 of JANPCH010000093.1, read as the reverse complement.
GTCTACGCACCGCGACGTGAGCACGACGTGATCAAGGACGAGGCCCACGAGGACTCCCGCTGGTTCATCGCGCTCACCGCACGGTACGAGCGGCTTCTCGAGTGGGCGATGTCGCACCGGCGATTCGTCGTCGGCAGCTCACTGACCGTTCTTGCGATCGCGCTTGGCTCCGTGCCCTTCATCGGGTCGGAGTTCATGCCGAAGCTCGACGAAGGCTACCTCCTGATCGAGACCCGCCGGATCCCGAGCACGTCACTCACCGAGGGGACCCGGATCTCGACCGAGGTCGAACGCACCCTCAAGCGATTCCCCGAGGTCGCCAACATCGTGACCAACCTCGGCCGGCCGCAGGAGCCGACCGAGACGATGGCGCTCAACACCGGCGACGTGTACGTGCTCTTCACTCCCAAGTCGCAGTGGCGAGCGCGCTCCCTCGCGGCGCTGATCCCGCAACTGGACTCGGCGCTCGCCGAGATCCCGGGACTCGACTACGAGTTCAGTGCGCCGATGGCGATGCGGCTCGAGGAGGTCATCTCGGGGGTCAAGACCGACCTCGGGATCAAGATCTACGGTGACAGTCTGGCGTTGCTGCAGCAGAAGGCGGAGGAGATCCACGCCGTGGTCGCGGCGGTGCCGGGGGCCGAGGATGTGTCGATCGGGGTGAGCGATGGGGCGATGCAACTCGAGATCGACATCGACCGCGACCTGATCGCGCGCTATGGACTCAACGTTGCCGACGTGCGTGAGGCGGTCGAGACGGGTGTCGGCGGGACGACCGCGACCGAGGTGATCGACGGGCGGCGACGGATCCCAGTCGTCGTCCGACTCGCCGCGCCGAATCGCTCGACGCCGGAGGCGGTGGGACGCACGCTGCTGAGCACCCCAGCTGGCGGCACGGTGACGCTGGCCCAGGTCGCGCGACTCCGGGTGGTCGAGGGACCGGAAGTGATCAATCACGAGGGAGGGCAGCGGTACGTGGTCGTGCAGAGCAACGTCCGGGGCCGCGACCTCGGGAGTTTCGTCGGCGAAGTGCGCCGTCGTGTGCAGGAGCAGGTCGCACTGCCGAGCGGCTACTTCACGACGTACAGCGGCCAGTTCGAGAATCAGGCGCGGGCGACCGAACGGCTCGTGTTGATCGTGCCGCTCGTGCTTCTGCTCATCGCGGCGCTCCTCTACGGGAGTTTTGGGACCGTGCGGCACGCTGTGCTGGTGATGCTCAACGTGCCGTTCGCGCTGATCGGCGGGATCGGCGCGCTCTGGCTCACCGGGATCCACCTGAACCTGAGTGCCTCGGTCGGTTTCATCGCGCTCTTCGGAGTCGCGGTGCTCAACGGCGTGGTGCTCATCACGTACATCGCCCAACTGCGAGCGAAGGGAGTCGCACTGCTCGACGCGGTCCGAACCGGCGCGAGTGTCCGGCTCCGTCCGGTGTTGATGACCGCACTCGTCGCGTCAGTGGGCTTCATCCCGATGGCCATCTCCCGGGGGAGTGGCGCCGAGGTGCAGCGTCCCCTCGCGACGGTGGTGATCGGGGGTCTGGTGACTGCGACGCTGCTGACGCTGGTCCTGCTGCCGATCGCGTACGTCTGGGTGGAGGAGCGGCGGCGCGCGTAACGCTACCAGACGCGCGGGACGCCGAAGTCGTCGAACACCGCGTCGTTCGAGACGATCGCCAGTCGCTCGGCCCTCGCTTGCGCGACCAGCATTCGATCGAACGGGTCGCGATGCGCCCCGATCAGTCCACCGGCGACCTCTGCGTGCTCGAGCGTGATGGCGAGAGGCGTGAATCCCTGGCGGCCGATCTCGCCGCTGAAGTCCACGCCGAGCGGCCCGGCACCCGGAAGCTTCCCGAGACGATATTTGGTCGCGACCTCCCACGCCGAGGCGGCGCTGACCAGGATCTCATTCCGCCGGTCGCCGATCGCACGCTTCGCTCGAGCGGAGAGTTGCGCATCGCCGGCGAGCCACCAGAGCAGGGCGTGCGTGTCGAGTAGCAGGCGCACGCGCTACGACTCCCAGCGCTTGAGCTCACTCTCGGGGAGGGGCTCGAAGAACGCGGGACCAACTGAAAGGAGTCCCTTGAGCACCCCGAAGCGGCGCTCGGCGACTGGGCCGAGCCCGATCAGCCGGGCGACGGGCACGGTGCCGCGCAGGAGGAGGTACTCTCCCCCTTCTTCGACCTCAGCGACGAGCTGGGAGAGTGTGGTCTTCGCCTTGTGCATCGTGACGGTCTTCACGGTTGATTTTCGTACCATAGCTAACAGCATAGCTAAGTAGTGGAACCGGCGCAAGCGAGTCGAGCCGATCGGTCCACTGGAGGGATGCCGCTCGATCGCCGACGTCCGCGAATCATTGCGCTCGCTGGCCGCGACCCCGCGCCACGCGCAGATTCCCCCGCGACCATTCCCCCCGCCTTCCCCGAGCTGGAGTTCCGGACCTTGTCCTTCTCTCTGTTCGTCCGTCGCCTGA
>JANPCH010000092.1:0-37537 GCA_031430835.1 Gemmatimonadaceae bacterium | reverse complement strand
GTGTACGGGCTCTCGGGCCTCTTCTACGACACGCCGAACGCGCACGGGATGAATGAGCACATCTCGGCGAAGGCGTTCTACGAGGGGCTCGAGTTCATGTATCGCGTGGTGCGGAAGCTCTCGGCTGGGCCGGGGATGTAGGGTCGAAGTCGCCGGATCGTCGTCACTTCGGCACGGCTCGATGATTGCCGACCGCGCTCCGCAGATGCTTGTGCCTGAGAGGACCCGCCCTTCGCCGGTTGGCGACCTGAGTCGCAGCATGACCCCGAGGGAGAGGACGGACCCGGCGGCAGGGCGGCGGTGTATCTCGCACAGGACCGCAACCACAGGCGAAGCGCAGCGATCAAGGTTCCGGATCAGGTGCGGGCGTTCGAACTGAACGACTTCTGCGCGAGATCACGGGATAGCTGTCTGCGCGGGAAGTGTGCTTCGCCTCAACACCGAGAGTCATCTTGATCCGACCGATGTCGGTGGTGCTCGTCGCAGGTCTCGGCTTCGTCGGCATCGGTTGTGAGTTCACAGGCGCTCCGCTCGGCGGATGCGACCCGGCGACCACGTGCGTCGGCGCCCCTACGCTGGTCTCCGGACTTCCCGCGCTGACGCAACTCGAAGCCGGCGCGTGGCGCAGCTGCGGGATCTCGACCGAGGGTGACGCCTGGTGCTGGGGTGACGTCGCGAGCGGCGGCGCGGGCAGCCCGGCACCCGCACTGGTCCCGGGTGGGCTCCGCTTCGTCCGCATCGCAGTGGGCAGGTTCCACAACTGCGCGCTGACCGCCGATTCGGCGGCGTACTGTTGGGCCGGCCGCCCCGACGACGTCGATGGGTGGACCTGTGGGCCGACCGAGTGCGGCGTCCAGCCGGTCAGGGTCGGGACGCAACAGTTCCGCGCGCTCACTGTCGAGTCGAACCATACCTGCGCGTTGGATCTCTCCGGTGCCGCGTTCTGTTGGGGCTTCAACTATATGGGCGAGACCGGCAGCGACCGCTACGAGACGTTCGAGCGCGACCTCGTCGCCGTGCCAGGTGGTCTCACGTTCACCGCGATCGAGTCGGGAAGGTATTTCACCTGTGGCCTGACGACCGGCGGGGCGGTCCATTGCTGGGGGTGGGGAGACGGCGGTCAGCTCGGCCGGTTGGAGGTGCCCGTGTGCAAGTCGGGCCCGCTCGTGGGACTCGTCGAAATATGCAGCTTCAACCCGCTGCCAGTGACCGCACCGAGCCCGCTGCACGGCCTCACCGCTGGAATGATGCACGCCTGCGCGATCGGCGAGAGCTCCCGCGCGATCTGCTGGGGTGACAACGGGCAGGGGCAACTCGGGCGCCGCGGTTTCGGGAGCGGAACTCCCGCTGCGATGGCGTCCGATTCGACATGGTCGCTGCTCGAGGCCGGTGGGGCGACGTGCGGAATCGCCACGAGCGGTGGGACTTACTGCTGGGGCGGGAATGCGTGGGGCCTGCTCGGGACCGGCACCCGCGTCGACGTCTCGGCCACGCCGCTGCCCGTCGCTGGCGGACACTCGTTCGTGGCGCTCGCGGCCGGCTACCAGCACATCTGTGCGCTCACCTCGACCGGAAGTGCGTACTGTTGGGGTGACAACGGGATGCGGCAGCTCGGTCAGTAGTCGCCGCAGGGGCACGCTCCTCCGCTCCGACTCCCGACCCCACGTGCTCGCTCGTCGTGCCTCCGGGTGAACGCCCTTAGCGCGGCGGTGCGAGCTCCTTCAACCGCTTCAACAGGTCACCCAGCGCTGCCATCTCGCGCCCGTACGTCGCCCAGTCGTCCGCCCGCTGCGCTGCCCGAGCGCGATCGTAGTGCTGGAGCGCCTCGGCGATGAGCGCCTCGCGCCCAGGCGCGGCCGTGTCGCGGCGCGTCTCGGTCGGAGTGGCAGCGGCGGTCGGTCGAGCGCCGCCTCCCGCACCGAAGAGCACGCGGAGACTCGCCTCCAACGTCTCCTCCATCACCACCCGCCCCTCGTGCGCCACCACCACGCGCTTGAGCTCCGGGATCTTGCCCCCCTGCGCTCGCAGATAGATCGGCTGCACGTAGAGCAGTGACGCCTCGATCGGAATCACCAGGAGCTCACCGCGGATCACTTGCGAGCCCCCCTGATCCCAGAGCGAGACCTGACGTGAGACTTCGGTGTCCTGATTGATCCGACTCGTGATCTGCCGCGGACCGTACACGAGACTCTGCCTGGGGAAGCGATACGAGATCAGCTGGCCATAGTGCGGCGCGTCGTTCCGCGCGACCATCCACGCCGCGAGATTGTCCTTCTGCCGTGGCGTGAATGGGCGCATCTGGATGTACTCGAGCCCCTGCTCGCCGGGGAGCCGCATCACGATGTGGCGGAGATATCCGCGATTGGTGCCTCCCTCCTGCTCCGAGACCGGGATCTGCCACTGGTCCTCTCGGTGGTAGAAGGTCTCGGCGTCGGTCATATGGAACGTCGCGTAGAGCGCCGTCTGCGCGTCGAAGAGCAGCTCGGGGTACCGCACGTGCTTCCGGAGCGAGGGCGCCATCGAGTCCATCGGCAGCAGGAGCCCTGGATAGATCCTGGAGAGCGTGCGGATCATCGGGTCGTCCGGCTCGCTCAGGTACGCGCGGATCGTCCCCTCGTAGGCATCGATCACGACCTTCACGCTGTTCCGCAGGTAGCTCGTGCCATCGCGGAGACGCGCCGAATAGGGGTAGCGGTCAGTCGCGGTGTACGCATCGAGCACCCACGCGAGATGTCCGCTGTCGGTCACGACGATGTAGGGATCGGGATCGAATCGCAGGAACGGCAGCGCGGTCCGCGCTCGATCGAGCACCGCTTGCCGGAAGATCACCCGTGTGCTGTCGGTGAGGTCGGATGAGAGCAGGATGTTGAGCGATCGGAATCGCAACGCGAAGGCGAGCCGGCGCCAGAGAGCGTTGATCGGCACGCCGGCAGAGCCCGCGTACGACGAGTACACCGCCTCGTCTCCCTCGCTGGACGGATAGTCGAACTCCCGCTGGCGACTCGGCGCGAGGACGAACGTCCCCGGCAGCTCGCCGAAGTAGATCTGCGGCCGCGAGATCGTGAGGCCGATGCTGGAGGCCGGCGGGAGGTCCTGCACCCACAGCACCGGCAGTCCCTCCGGCGTCACCTGGTTGGAGGGGGCCATCGTGAGCCCCATCCCGTGCGTGAAGGTGAGATGCTCATTCACGAAGGTGCGTGTGGGGAGGGACGCGACGTCGATCTCGCGCGCGGAGAGGAGCACGTGGCGCATCCCCCCATTCACGACGTAGCGGTCGTCGTCCACCGCGATGAAGTCGTAGTAGGTCCGGATCGACTGCAGCTGCCCAAAGGTCTGTAGCAGCGGCTCGCGGTCCCAGAGCCGCACGTTCTCGATCGTCCCGCGATTCCGTTCGAGGTCGGCGGCGGTGAGGAGCTGGTCCCCTTCGAGTTCACGGCGCTCGACTCGATCCAGGCCCCACGCCTTCCGCGTCGCCGCGATGTGATGCGCGATCTGCGGCGCCTCCTTCGCGAGTTCGTTCGGCTGGACGATGAGGCGCTGGTACGCCGCGGGCACGAGGCCGTTGAAGATCAGCGCCAGAAGGATGTACCCACCGACGATCCCGGCAGCCGAGCGGACGAGCTTCCCGCGGCGCGCGCCCCAGAGCACCACAAAGGCGCCGATCGCGAGCAACGTCGCCATCACCTGGAGCGCCGGTAGGCGGATCGAGATATCCGCGAGCGAGGCCCCCTGCAGCGGAGCGTGCGTGCCGAAGAGGAGCCCGGGACTCACCACGAGGAGAGTGCGCGCCGACTGGACGAGGAGCAGGAGGGCGAGCAGCACCCCGGCGTGTAGATCGACCCGCGGGTCCACCCGCAACTGGTTTCCGCGCAGGTAGATGTCGCCCCGCGCCAGGTAGATCGGGAGCACAAGCACGAGGAGCGACACCACCAACATCGCGGTGAGCGTGTCGAGGCCGAACTCGAGCGTCGGCAGGGTGAAGACGTAGTAGGCGATGTCCCGCCCGAAGATCGGATCGACCTCGCCGAAGGGCGTCCGGTAGAAGAACTGCACGAGCGTGGTCCATCTCGCGCCTGTGGCGCCGGCGAGACCCAGCGCCACCACGGCCGAGACCGGCAGCGCGAGGAGTTGCGCCAATCGCGCGAGGAGCCGGCCGCGCATCTCGATGCCCCCTTCGGCGAGCACCCGGACTGGCTCCGGCTCCAGCTCGATCCCGCGGAGGGCGATGCGCGCGTTGCCGTAGAGCAGGGCGAATCCACCGAGGCCGGCGAGCATCCCCAGCCCCCACTGGGCTACGATCTGGAGGATGAAGACGCGCTCGTAGCCGATCTCGATGAACCAGAGCCAGTCGGTGAGTCGCACCGCGATCCCCCTGGCGAGGAGCACGAGTGCGAAGAGTGCGGCCACGACGATGAGGAGTCGGGTCTGCGGGGGGTTCTGGCGTGGAAGTGATGTGTGCATTGACTACAAGTCTGCGGTGGCGCAAGCGGCTGCGCTATCACCCGCGCCCTAAAGCGAGCGCCCGCGGCCGGCCGGAACGGCTCACCACGAAGACACGAAGAACACGAAGCACGACACACGAAGGACCGCAAACGCCTGGGGGAACGACGTGCCCGAATCTGGCGCCGTCGTTCCCCCAAGTTGTGGCCCTTCTTCGTGAGCAGTCCTTCGTGTGCTTCGTGTCTTCGTGGTGCGCAGTCGCAGTGAGGAACTACGCGACGCCCGCCATGCTTCCCGTCTCGACCACCTTGCCGTCGAACAGGTGCACCTCGCGATCCGCGTGCTGCGCATACCGCGAGTCGTGCGTGACCATGCAGATCGTCGCGCCGTTCTTGTTCAGCTCACGGAGCAGTTCCATCACCGCCTCGCCGTTCTTCGAGTCGAGGTTGCCGGTCGGCTCGTCGGCCAGGAGGATCGCCGGGTCGCCCGCCACCGCGCGCGCGACCGCAACGCGCTGCTGCTGACCGCCCGAGAGCTGCGTCGGATAGTGCTTCGCACGATGCGTCATCCCCACCCGCTCGAGCGCCGCGTTCACGCGGTCCTTCCGCTCGTTCGCCGCCATCTCTCGGTAGGTCAGCGGGAGCTCGACGTTCTCGAACACCGTCAGGTCTCCGATCAGGTTGAAGGCCTGGAAGATGAACCCGATCTGGCGATTCCGGACGCGGGCGCGCTCGATCGGCGCGAGTCGCGCGACGGGCTGCCCTTCGAGGTTGTACTCCCCATCGCTCGGCGTATCGAGGAGTCCGAGGATTGAGAGGAGCGTCGTCTTCCCGCAGCCCGAGGGCCCCGAGATCGCGACGTACTCCCCCTTCTTGATCTCGAAGTGGATGTCCTGCAGGGCGTGGGTCTCCACCTCGTCGGTGAGGAAGACCTTCTTGATCCCCGTCATCGAGATCAGGGCCTGGCTTGGTGCGCTCATTGGAGACTCTGGGTGGGAAGGAGGAAGGTGGAAGGAGAAAGGTAGGGCAACAGCAGCCTATCGAATCCGTACGCGGTCGACTGCGGCGAACTGTGTCATGTCGGAGAGGATCACCTGATCCCCCGGCTCGAGGCCGCTGACGATCTCGACGGTGTTGACCGAGGTGCGCCCCAGCTCCACCGGGACGCGGATCGCAGAGCTGCCGCCATCGATCAGCTTGAAGAGCCCGACCCGGCCCGACGAGGCGCTGAATGCCGGCCGGCCGGTATAGAGGATGTTGGTCAAGCGCTCGATCTGGATCGTCCCATCCACGCTCAGGTCGGGCACCGCGCCGGGAGGCAGCGCGCCTTCCAGCGAGACGTCGACGGTAACTGTCCCCTGGATCGCTGCCGGGTCCTTTCGGATCACGCGTCCGGTGACGATCCCGTTGCGCGTATCCACTGTCGCGGACTGTCCGAGCAGCACATCCTTCGCCTGTGACTCGGGGATGCGCAGCACCGCCTTGAGCTTCGAGGGCTGCACGACCTTGGCGAGCGTCGTCCCTTCGGGCACCCACTCACCGGGCTGGAGCGTGAGGTCCTGCACCACCCCACCCTCCGGCGCGCGCACGATGAGCGCCCCCAAACGGTTCCGCTGACGTTCAGCGATCGCTTCGAGCTGGGCGACCTGCGACGTCTGCGTCGCGATCTGCGAATCGATCGCCGCCCGCTGGAGCTCGAGCCGTGCCTGTTCGACGCGATAGCGCGTGGTCGCCTCGTCCCCCTGCGCCTTGCGGTTCGCGCTCTCGAAGGGGGAGATGAGCTTGAGCTTCATCAGCGAGTCGGCGGCGTTCGCCTCTTGCGTCGCGCTCACGAACTGCGTCCTGCTCTGGGCGACGACCCCTTCCTGCGTGAGGATCGCGCTCCGGAGGTTCGTCTTGAGATTGAGCAGTTCGATCTGCGCCTGCCGCTTCTGCTGCTCGGCCTGCATCGTCTGGATCTGCAGGTCGGGATTCGACATCTCGAGCAACACCTGCCCGGCCACCACCGTCTGGCCCGCTTCGACGATCTTCCGCTCAACGCGCGCTGAGGACTGTGCGGTGATGAACCGGATCCGCTCTGGGACGAGGTTGCCGGGCCCGCGCACCTCGCGCACGACATCGCCGCGGCGCACCGAGTCGATGAGGATCGCGACCCGCTGCACCGTCGGAGCGGCGGGGTCGAGCTTCGAGAGCGCGACGGTCGCAGCCACGACGAGCACCGCCCCGACGCCGATGGCGACGTTGCGGCCAGTCTTCTTCTTTGGAGCGCGAGCGATATCCATCTCAGTCCGAACGGAGGGTGATCGCCGGGTCCACCAGGGCGGCGCGGCGAGCCGGTGCGAACGTCGCAACCGTCGCCACGCCGATCAGCACCAGCGGGACCAGCGTGAACGTCATCGGGTCGAGCGCGTTGCCACCATACAGTACGCTGCCAAGGAGCTTCGCGGCAGCGAGGGAGGCCAGCAGGCCGATCACGGCCCCCACCACCACCAGCGTGAGCCCTTGCCGCATCACGAGCTTGATGACATCCGACGCATCAGCGCCGATCGCCATCCGGATCCCGATCTCGCGAGTGCGCTGAGAGACCGAATACGCCATCACCCCGTAGATCCCGACCGAGGCGAGGAGGAGTCCCAACGCGCCAAAGATCCCAAGCGCCCACCCGGTCAGGCGCGCCGGGAGGAGCGAGAAGCCCAGATGCCTCTCCATAGTACGGATGTTGGCGAGGGGAAGATTCGAGTCGAGCCCCCCGACGGCGCTCCGGAGCGCCGGGATCATCGCCTGTGGCTCGCCGGTCGTCCGAATCACGAGACTCATCCCCGCACTCCAGACCTGCGCCTGTGGGAAGTACATGAACGCGGTCGGATCCTCCCCGAGCCGCAGGTACTTGCCGGTGGGGACCACGCCGACGACCGTGTACTCGCGCCCAGCGGTCCGGACGATCTTCCCCACCGCCTCCTGCCCCGGCCAGAAGCGCTCGACGAACCGCTCATTGATGACGAGGGCGCGGAGCGAGCCACTGTCGTCCTGCGCGGTGAACTCGCGGCCGGACCGCAGGGGGATCCCCATCGCCGTGAAGTAACCGGGGCCGACGCTCGAGTAGTTGATGTTCATCCGTTCATTCTCGGCCGACACATACCCGGGGATCTCGACCCCGCGGTCACTGTTCCCCGGCCCCAGCGGCACCTGGTCGATCCGCGTGACGGCGCGCACCAGCGGATCGGCCCTGAGTCCTTCGTCGAGCCGGCGGTAGAACTCCTCGGTCTTCGCCCGTGAATAGCCCTGGAGGCTGGGGTCGAGGTCCGCGAGGAGAAGGTTCGAGCTGACGAATCCCTTGTCGAGCGCGGTGGCGCTCCTGAGGTTCGTGAGGAAGAGTCCGGCGCAGATCAGAAGGACGAGGGAGAGCGCCATCTGTGCGACGACCAGGCCGCGACTCATTCGTGAACGCCCCTCGCCCGCCGGCGCCTCGCCCTTGAGCGCGGGCACGACGCTCGGCCGCGTCGCCTGCAGCGCGGGCGCCAGGCCGAACACGATGCCGGTGATGACACTGGCCCCGAGCGCGAACGCGAGCACCATCGGGCTCAATCGCAGGTCGGGGCTGAAGTCGATGTCCACCGGCATCTCGACCTGGTTCGTGATCCCGATGGCCCAGATCGCGACGAGGAGTCCGACGACGCCCGCGACCGCCGAGAAGAGCAGACTCTCGACGAGCAACTGCCGTATGAGTGCAGCGCGCCGTGCGCCGAGCGCGAGACGGATCGCCATCTCACGTGCCCGGTCCCGGGCGCGGGCCAGGAAGAGGTTCGCCACGTTCACGCACGCGATCAGCAGGAGGATCGCGACGACGATCATCACCACCGCCGAGAGTCCCATCTGCGCGCCGCGGAACATCGGATGGATCCCCGCCTCATCCGCCTTCACGAGGGTGATCCCGGAGTCCTCGTAGTCATCCGGGAACTCCGCCGTGAGCTCGGCGTTCACCGCCTCGACCCGCGCGAGTGCCTGCGCGGGCGTGGTCCCCGGCGAGAGGCGCGCGACCACGTTGCCAAAGTTGTTGCCCCGGTTGTCGAGCGAGGTCGAACCCGGGCGCACTTGCGTCAGTTGCATCAGCGGGATCCAGAACTCGGGCTGCACCATTGGCATCGGGCCGCGGAAGGCGGGCTCGACGACGCCCACGATCGTGACATTCTGGCCGTTGATCGGCACCTCACGGCCGATGACACCGGGATCGCGGCCGAACAGGTTCTGCCAGCCCCCCTGGCTCAGCACGATCACCGGATGCGCGCCGCGCCCGTCGTCCTCATCGGCGGTGAAGAGCCGGCCCCGCTCGGCGCGCACGCCGAGCACCGAAAAGAGGTTCGCCGACGCCATCTGCGCGAACGCCAACTGGGGTGGTCCATCAGCGGTGATGCTCACGAACTCGAACGACCAGAATGCGACGCCCGAGAACACATCGGTGGTACGCTTGCGGAGATCCATATAGTGCGGGACCGAGTTCGATCCCCACGGCTGGTCCCCCGGCCACGACCGATAGAGCTGGACGATCTCGTCCGAGGCACGCACCCCCGGCGCCGGCCGGAGGAGCATCGCCTCGACCGCGGCGAAGACGGCGGTGTTGAGCCCGATCCCGAGTGCCAGCGTGACCACCACGATGCCGGTGAAGAGCGGACTCTTCGCGAGCATCCGCACCGCGAAGCGGAGGTCCTGCTTCAGCGCGCCGAAGGAGAAGAGGGGGCCGGATCCGTGGTCGCTCATCGCTCGCTCATCGTGAAATGACCTCAGTCATAGCGGAGGGCCTGCATCGGATCGACCTGCGCCGCCCGGCGCGCCGGCACGTAGCCGGCGGCGAGGGCGACCACCGCGAGCAGGAGGATGGACATCGAGAAGACGAGGGCGTCGTAGCCCTCGAGACCGAAGAGGAGGGACCGCGCCGCCTGTCCGAGGCCGAGCGCCGCCGCGATCCCGATGATCCCGCCGATGATCGTCATCGCCCCGACCTGCTTGAGCACGAGCCCGCGCACGCGCCGCGAAGAGGCTCCGAGGGCCATCCGGACACCGATCTCGCGGGTGCGCTGGGCCACTGTGTACGCGAGCACGCCGTAGAGCCCGACCCCGGCGAGAAGCGTCGCGAGCACCGCGAACGCCGCCGAGAGGATGCTGATCATCCGGTCAAGGAAGACGTTCTCGCGGATCTGCTGCGGCATCGTCTTGATCTCCTCGACCGGTACCGTCGGCTCGAGTTCTTTCATCTTCGCGGTGATCGTGGGGATCAGCTGCTCCGGCGCTACCGCAGTGCGGACGTAGAAGTTCATCGCGGTGATGTTGGATTCCTGTCGCCACGGGGTGTAGTAGACCGGCGGGATCGTGTCCTTCACGTCGCTGTACTTCGCGTCGGTGATGAGGCCGACGATCTGCGTGTCGAGACTGTCGTTCTGCGACATGAACTTCCCGACGGCGTCGCGCCCCAGGTTGAACTTCTTGGCAAACGTCTCGTTCACGATCGCGACCTTGGAGCCGCCCTTGATGTCCGACGCCGAGATGTCGCGACCGGCGATGAACGGCACACCGAGCATGGTGAAGTAGTTGGCGCCGACGGCATTGTACCGCGAGTCGTTGTCCACGTCGGGTCCGTCGGGATAGCCCTGCACCTTCACCGAGTTCCCCCAGTTGTTGCCGGCGAGCAGGGGAACCAGCGATGACGCCACGCCGGTCACGCCGGAGAGGCTGCCTAACTCCTCCTCGACGCGAGTGAAGTAGACCGACGAGCGGGCGGTGTCGAAGCCGGCGCGGCCGGGCGACACCGCGAAGGTCACGACGTTGTCGAGCTTGAGTCCGAGATCCACGCGGCTCACGTTGACGAGACTCTTGAGAAAGAGCCCGGCCGAGACCAGGAGGGCCATCGAGAGGGTGATCTGGAGCGTCACGAGGCCCGCGCGGAAACGCGCCGCAGCCTTGCCGCCGGTGAGCTGCCCCGCCCCCGAACGGATCACCGTGATGAGGTCGTTGCGCGTCGAATGAAGCGCCGGGAACATCCCGAAGATGATCCCGGTCGTGATCGCGAGCGCGCCAGCGAAGACGACGACAGAAGGCTGCAGTGCGAACGACATCGACTGCCCCGCGTCGGGAGGCAGGAGCACCGCGATGAAGGAGAGCGTCCACTGCGCGACGAGGAGGCTCGCGATCCCGCCGAGGAGCGCGAGCATCACCGACTCGGTGAGCAGCAGCGTCAGCAACTGGCGCCGGTTGGCACCGAGGGCCAGCCGCACCCCCATCTCCGCCGCGCGGCCGGCGCCGCGCGCGAGCAGGAGGTTCGCGATGTTGGCACAGGCGATGAGGAGCACGACGCCGGTGACGCCAAGGAGGAGGTACAGCGGGGTCGACGCCTCCTCAGGAGCCGAGCTCTGCCCCTGCGGGCCCGCCGTGAGTAGCAGGCGCTTCTCGCGGAAGCGCTTCATCGTCGGGTCGCTCATCCCCTCCTGGAGGGGCGCCTCGATGTCATTGATGATCGGCTGGTACAGCCCATTCATCGCCGCGTCGGCCTGCTCGAGCGAGACCCCCGGCTTGAGACGCCCGAAGACGTACACCCAGTAGTTGTTGCGCCGGTCGAACTCGGTCACACGGAACCCCTGCTGCAGGGCGTTCCGCATCGAGATCGGCACGTAGAGCGAGGGGTGACTGAACATCGTCGTCCCCAGGAATCCCTCCGGCGCCACGCCGACGATCGTGTAGGTGCGCCCGTTGATGATCATCGTCCGGCCGAGGACACTGCGGTCGCTACCGAACTTGTCCTGCCAGAAATCGTAGCCGAGGACCGTCACGTAGTTCGCGCCGATGACGGCATCGTCCGCCGGCCCGAGGTAACGGCCGAGGAAGGGCCGGAGCTGGAGCGTCGGGAAATACGAGCCGGAGACCATCATGGCCTCGGCGACGGCGGGCTCGTTGTTGATCGCCACACTCGCGCCGAAGAGCCGGTGCGCGGCGAGTCCGGAGAAGGAGGCCTGCGTCCGGGCGAGGTCGCGGAACATCGGATAGCTCAGGACGACGTCGCAATCCCCCGCCTGGTTGCAGGAGGTCGAGCCGTTCTTCACCCCCGGCGCGGCAAAGTTCACGAGTTCCCCGGGATTCGGCACCGGTAGCTTCTTGAGCAGGATCTGGTCGTACAGGGAGAAGATCGCCGAGTTGGCGCCGATGCCGAGCGCCAACGACAACACCGCGATCGCCGTCACGAATGGGGTCTTCAGCAGCATCCGCGCGGCGAGCTTCAGGTTCCGCATCGATCGGTGGGGTCAGTGGTTCGGGGCGACGCCTAGTCCATCAAGGCATTCGACAGCGCGCCGCCTCGAACGGTTTGGTCAGGGCGCCTTCGTGACCGTCGTGTCAGGGTCCCGTTCGACCAACACCGTGTAGTCGGTCGCGAGCACCGCGACCGCCCCGATCGCCGCCCAGAAGGGGAGGAGGGCGGCGCCAGCGATCCCGGCGTTGAGCGGCACGTCCATGATCACGCGGCCCTCGGGGTTCTTGAGGACGATGCGGCGGACGTTCCCTTCGTGGATGATCTCCTTCAGGCGCGCGAGGAGCTTGGCGCCGGTGACCTTGAACTCTTCCATTGCGACGTGCCTCCGGTGGGGTGCTGGCTCCCCATCGTACGTCGCCGAGGCCGATGAAGATTCGACGACTGCGGCGATCCCGCCGGTCGTTGGATCGGTCGTCTTCGTCCCCGCCGTGCCTTCATGGTAGATTTGTCGCGCACGCCACACTCACAATGACGACGAATCAATGGCGAAGATCGGCGAGTCCGAATGGATCTGGCGCGACGGCGAGTTCATCAAGTGGGGCGACGCGCAAGTCCACGTCCTCGCCCATTCGGTGCAGTTCGGGTCGGCGGTGTTCGAGGGGGTCCGCTGCTACTCGACCCCGAAGGGCCCGGCGGTCTTCCGGCTCCGCGAGCACTTCAAGCGGATGTTCAACTCCTGCAAGATCTATCGGATGGACGTGCGCTGGACGACCGACCAGCTCGTCGAGGCCACGCGCGCACTCGTCAAGCGCAACACGCTCGACGCCTGCTACATCCGTCCGATGGTCCTCCGCGGCTATGGCGCCGCGGGGATGGTCCCCTTCGACAGCCCGGTCGAGACGTACCTCCCCTGCTGGCCCTGGGGCGCGTACCTGGGGGAGAACGCCCTCGAGAAGGGTGTGGATGCCTGCGTCGCGACTTGGAACCGGGTCGCTCCGAACACGATCCCAGCCGCCGCGAAGATCGCCGGCAACTATCTCGGCGGTCAGCTGATCAAGATGGAAGCGCTCCGGAACGGCTACGAGGAGGCGATCGCCCTCGGCCCCGAGGGGATGGTGAGCGAAGGGTCGGGCCAGAATGTCTTCGCGGTCGAGGGTCGGACCCTCTTCACGCCACCGATCGACGGCACGCTCCTGCCCGGGATCACCCGTGACACGGTGCTCACCCTCGCCGCTGACCTCGGCTTCAGCGTCTCGGTGCAGTCCCTCGCGCGCGAGGTCCTCCACACCTGCGACGAACTCTTCCTCTGCGGCACGGCCAGCGAGATCACACCGGTGCGCAGCGTGGACCGCCTACCGGTCGGTGACGGCACGGTGGGCCCAGTCACGCGTGCACTTCAGACGCGGTTCCTCGAGATCGTCAGCGGACGCGCCCTCGATGCGTATGGATGGCTGACCGCCGTCTGACGAGTCGGTCGCAGCCCCGGAGAGCCTAGCGATGCGGACAGTCACCATCCTTGCGGCGATCGCCCTGACCCTACCTCTCGGTGCGCAGGAGGGGAGTATCAGTGGGACGGTGCGTGATTCCACCGGGAACCTCGTTGCCGGCGCGACGATCACGATCCCCGCGCTGGAACGGCAGACGCGTACCGACCCCGAGGGGCGATTCACGCTCGCCAGCCTTCCTGAAGGACGTCTCGTCCTCGTCGCGACCGCTGTCGGCTTCGAGTCCTTGCGCGAGGCGATCGTCGTGAGCGCGGGCACCCGGATCGAGGTGCGGTTCACCCTCGCGCGACGCCGGATCGACCTTGCACCCGTCTTCGTGCGAGAACGGCTTCCCGCCGGTACCTCGCGGCCGGCGCCCGACCTGGTGGGCACGATCGTCGCCGCCGGAGCGCGATCGGAAGTGGTGACCCTCGACGGGAGCGACACGAACCTCGCCGAGAAGGTCGGACGCCAGATCTTCGCGCGGGTGCCGGGGATCCAGGTCTACGATATGGATGGCGCCGGCAACCAGACGAACGTCTCGACCCGCGGCCTCGATCCGCATCGCTCCTGGGAGTTGAACGTGCGCCAGGACGGCGTCTCGATGAACTCCGATGTCTATGGCTATCCGGCGACGCACTACAGTCCGCCGATGGAGGCGATGCAGGAGCTGCAGCTCGTGCGAGGGACGGCGGCACTGCAGTACGGATCGCAGTTCGGTGGCCTTCTCAACTACGTCACCCGACGCCCCGACACCTCGCGCCCGTTCTCGAGCGGCGCCACCGTGACGACCGGGAGCTTCTCCCTGCTGAACGCGTTCGGCGAGATCGGCGGACGGATCGGGAAGGTCGAGTATCAGGCCTACGGCGCGTGGCGCGAATCGGACGGTTTCCGCAGTGCGGTGCGCTCGCGGTACAACGCGCAGTACCTCGCCGCGACCTGGCGCGCGTCCGATGCGTTCTCGCTGCGCGCGCAAGTGGGACGCTCTTGGTACCTCTATCGGATCCCTGGTCCGCTGACCGACGCGATGTTCGAGTCCGACGCGCGCACCGCGACCCGCACGCGCAACTGGTTCAGTCCGACGATCACCATCCCCGCACTCCTCGCCGAGTGGGAACCCCGCCGCGGGCTGCGCATCTCGGCCCAGCTCAGCGCGGTCGTGGGGGACAGGAGTTCCGTGCAGTTCGTCGGCTTCGCCACCGTCCCCGATGTGCCTGACGGGACCACCGGCCTCTGGCCGACCCGCGCCGTGGACATCGATGACTTCGACAGCAAGACAGCCGAGATCCGGCTCATCGGCGAGCATCACTATGGCGCGGTCCTCGCGACCCTCGCCGCGGGTGTGACCCTCGCTGACAACGACATGCGACGGCGACAGCAGGGCACTGGCAGCCGCGGCAGCGACTACGACCTGACGATCAGTGGCGTCTTCGGCCGCGACCTCCATTACCGCTCCCGTTCCCTCGCCGCGTACGTCGAGGACGCGATTCGCGTCACGCCACGATGGACGGTGATCCCCGGAGTCCGCATCCAGCAGGGCCGCACCGACATGGAGGGACGGCTCGCCTACTATGATCCCGCCGACGTGCCGCGTCGGGTGCGGCACGACTTCCCGCTCGTCGGACTGCGCACCGAGGTCGCTCTCGCGCAGGGGCGGGAGTTCTACGCCGGGTGGAGCGAGGCCTACCGGCCGATGCTCCTCAAGGACCTCCTTCCCGAGAACGCCCTCGAGGTCAGCGACCCAGAGATGCGCGACGCTAGGGGCTGGACGGCCGAGGCCGGCCTGCGCGGACTGCTCAAGTCACGGGTCCGGTTCGACGTCGGCGCGTTCCTTATGCGGTACGACGGCCGCTTCGGCGCCTTCCTGCGCGATGATGGGAGTGGCCCGTACCTCTTCAAGACCAATGTCGGCTCGACTCGGACCCTTGGTCTCGAAGCCATGCTCGAGGCGCCCCTCGCCGTCACACGGACCGGCTCCCTGCGTGGCTTCGTGGCCACGTCGCTCTTCAACGCGATCTACCGCGAGGGGATCGCCGTCTCGTCGGGCACGAATGTCTCGCTCGAGGGGAACGCGGTCGAAGGGGTGCCGCGCGCCATCATCCGCACCGGACTCTCGTACGACCGCGAAGGCAGCACACTCTCCCTGCAAGTGAGCCACACGACGAGGAGCTTCGGCGACCCCCTGAACACCGTCGCGCCCTCGGCGAATGGTGCCCGGGGTATCGTGCCCGCGTACACGATCCTCGATGCCTTCGGGTCGATGCGACTCTTCGAGCGCGTGCGCGCTCGGCTCACCGTGTCGAACCTGTTCGACGCCCGCTACTTCACGAAGCGGCCCACCTTCTATCCCGGCCCCGGTGTGTGGCCGAGTGACGGTCGGAGTATTCAGCTTGGACTTGTCGTGGGCCGGTGAGTCGCCGACGCGGCACGGGTGATGCATAGTAGGGTGGTGCCGGGGCGCCAAAGAGGGGGGAACTGTCCTCCGCTCAGGTCACCACGGTGTGTCGGTTGTGTCTGACCGAGGACGGCGGAACCCCACGGAACAACACCACGGCACCTCGGTACGAACGGTACACCACGCCGGAGACGATATGACGCGCACCTCGTTGCACCTCCTTGCCGCGCTCACCGTGAGCGTTGCGGTCTCCGCCGTCGCGCAGGAGCCGCCCACTCCCGGCGTGCAGCCGCCGGCCGAGGCGCCGCAGCTCTTCACGGTCGAGGAGCTCGACAACCTGCTCGCGCCGGTCGCGCTCTATCCCGACCCGATCCTCGCGCAGGTACTCGTCGCCGCCACCTTCCCGGATCAGATCGCTCTCGCCGCGCGCTATGTGCGGACCTATGGACTGCAGGGGATCGACGACCAGGCCTGGGACGTGAGCGTGAAGGCGGTCGCCCGCTACGCACCGGTGCTCAACCTGCTGGATGAGCGACCCGACTGGACCACGGCGCTCGGACAGGCGTACGCGCTCCAGGCAGGGGACGTGATGGCGTCGGTGCAAGGCCTGCGGAAGATGGCCCAGGCGCAGGGGAACCTCGAGTCGACGTCGCAGCAGCGCATCGTGCGCGAGGACGACGCGATCCGCATCATCCCGGCGAGCCCGCAGGTGATCTACGTGCCGACCTACGACCCGGCGATCGTCTACTACGAACCGGTGCGGTACGTGCGCTCCTATTCCCCCTACTGGTCGTTCGGCGTGGCTTTCCCGATCGGCGTCTGGCTCAACTATGACTGCGACTGGGGCAACCGCGTCGTCTACTACCACGGCTGGGACGGGTACGGGCACCGGCGCACCTGGTACCACGATTCCCGTCCCTTCATCTCGATCAACACGATCTATGTGAACAGCTGGCACACTGTGGTGATCCTGAACCGGCGCGTCGTCGGGCGGTACGTGAACTATGGCGGCTTCGATCGCTACAACTGGGTGCATCGTCGCGTCACGTGGGACCGGCGCGGGTTGCCGGGGCGCTATGACGGCGACCGCTGGAACGCACCCGATGGCCGTCGTGGCGGTGGCTTCAACACGCCGCGTCGCGAAGTGACGAACAACCGTCCGCGCCCGACCGCGCCACACGCGGAACCCCGCACCACCCGGCCGCGTGACGAGACGAATCGCGTCACACCAGTCCGCGTGGGCAGCACCAATCGCCCGTACTATCCCCGGCCCGGCGCCGACGAGCAGCCGGCACCGAGCCGCAACAACGGCACGTGGAACGCGCGGCCGACGGCGCCGGTCGCCCGGCGCGAGACTCCGGAGCGCGCGAGCACGGCCTCCCCCGCGCCGCGAGCGAATCCACGCGCTCCGGAACGGCAGGTGACGCGCGCTCCGCAGACGTACACACCGCGTGCACCACAGACGTACTCGCCGCGTGCACCACAGGCGTCATCCCCGCGAGCATCGGCGCCGCGTCAAGCGGCGCCGTCACGGCCGGTCACGGTCTCGCGTGCGCCGCGGCAGTCATCTCCGTCGGCTCCGTCGGCACGGCCCGCGCCACGCGGCGAGCGGTCGGCGCCTGCTCGCTCGGAGCCGCGCGCGGCGAAGCGGAAGAACTAGCCGCGCTGGGCTCGCTCGGCCTTGAGCCGGGCGAGCGCCTCGCGGGCGTCGTTCGCTTCGCGGGTGCCGGGGAAGCGGTCGACGAGGCGCCGAAGTTCGACCATCGCGCGCCCCTCGTCGGCCAGCGGTCCGAGATAGAGGTCGACCAGCTTCTGCGAGGCATAGCGCGCGAGGTCGGTGCTGACGCCTTCGAGATCGCGCAGCCGCCGGTATCGCTCGAGCGCTGCGGCGTGGTCCTTCTTGAGCCGCAGGTAGAAGTCGGCCGTCTTCACAAGGACGATCGCGTTCCGGGGCTCCGCCGCGCACGCCTCCTCCCACGCCTTCGCCGCACCATCGAGATCCCCGCGGATCTCCAGCGCCTCGATGTGCGAGAAGGTCGGCGTGTATTTCGTCGTCTCACCGTCGGGCGAATAGACCGCGCCCGCCATCCGCTCGCCGCCACGGAACATCAGGTTGTTGATCCCGCCCCCGATGAATCCGAGGACCACGGCGCCGAGGATCGTGACGTGGAGTCCCGGAGGCAGATGGCCGCGCGCCTGCAGCAAGCCGGTGAAGACGAGGCCGATCACACCCACAAGGATCCCCTGCGGGACGCCGAGGTGGATCAGCCGGAGGCCGGAGTTCTCAGTCATCTCCGGAAGAAACGTACGTACTTCGCGACGAGGCCGCCGCGCAGCGGGCGATCGAGGGGGATCCCGCGGTCGAGTCCCGTCGGCCAGCTCGAGTTCCAGACAACGTAGAGATCGCTGCCCGGTGATGCGGTCCATCGCACGCGAGCGTTGACCGCAGCGCGGTCGGACTGGTCGTCGGACTGCAGGAACACGGTGGCCGTGAGACGCGGGGAGAAGGCGTAGTCCCCACGGAACCGCGCCGTGTTGGCCACGAACCTGGCCGTCGGGAATCGCACGTCGCTGCGGGAGAGATCGATCGAGAGCTCGAGGTGCGGCCGCCGGCGCACGCGCGCCGAAAGCGCCAGGTCGGTGCGATCCCCATCGTAGAACTCCCCCACCGAGACCGATGCATTCCACGTGAGCGCACGGACGGTCGAACCAGTAATCACCGGCGCTGATCGTCGCGCCTGGGACGAGGTCGAAGTCGGCCTCAGGCCCGTCGAAGCGTCGCTGGAGATTGAACTCGAGCCGGTCACCGCGCTGGAACTGCACACCGACGCCGCACGATGCTCGCCCGCTCGGGGCGCGGCGTCACGGCCATCGATCCACCCCAGCGGTAGATCCCGTTCTGCGAGACGAACCCGAGCGCGGGATCGTAGCCGGCCTCGACCCGGTCGAAGCGCGTGACCAGATCAGCGTGGTCGTTGGGGTAGTCGACCACGAACCGGTAGTGCGCGCCAGCCACGGCACCGACGCTGTCGCGGCTCCACGCGGCGTTGCCGAGGAAGAGCAGGTTGTCGCGCTCACGCAGGATGAAGGGGAACTCGAAGTCCACGCCCCCGGCGAATGCGCCGGGGCGCGCGGCGCGGAACCCGACCTGGCTTCGACCGATCCGGCCCTGCACCCGCGCGCCGAACGGGATCTCGACCGGCGTCCCGCCAGCGCCGAGCCCGACGCGCCGCGAGTAGAACATCATCGTCTGCTGTTGACGGCCGTAGGCGAAGATCGACGCTCCCTCGGTGAAGAAGGGGCGCTGTTCGGGGAAGAAGAGTGGGAACCGGGTGAGGTTCACGACCTGCCGGTCCACCTCGGCCTGCGCGAAATCGGGGAAGAGTGTGAGGTCGGCGGTGAGCGTGCCGGTAGCGGAGCGTGGCCCACGGGATGAGCATCTCGGCGCTCCATCCCCACTCCGATACCGAGGTGCGCGAATCCCAGATGCCGTCCCACTCCTCGTTGCCCGACTCCGAGTTGATGTGCTCCCCGTCCCACAGCGCGCCGTTGGAATTCGTGCGGAAGTAGAAGGCGC
The DNA here is from genome assembly GCA_031430835.1 of Gemmatimonadaceae bacterium. Lineage (GTDB taxonomy): Bacteria > Gemmatimonadota > Gemmatimonadetes > Gemmatimonadales > Gemmatimonadaceae > Pseudogemmatithrix. Next base: position 18,408 of record JANPCH010000092.1, on the reverse strand, counting down.
TCCGCTTGTCGGAGAGTCCGTCGATCATCATCGACACGTAGTCGTCGGATCTCAGCTCGGCGTCGCGCCCTCGACCGGCTCCTTCTGGGTGAGATCGCTGATCGAGTCGGAGAGCGCCCACTCCGACTCATCAAGGCGGCCGTCGAGCCGGGATACTCCGAGGGCGACCGCGGCGAGCGCGAGGGCTAGTCTGTCCATCCCCAAGAATAACGGAGGGTGGAAATGTCACGCCCTTCAGGGGATCGGCTGTCGGCGCTCTCGCTTCAGGAACTCCGTCGCGACATTGGCCATCAACCGTACGCCGAGCTCGAGCGCTGCGTCGTCCCCCTGGAAGAGGGGCGAGTGATTCGATGCGGCGGTGCGCCAGTCGATCGTCGGCGGCGTGACGCCCATACCGAACATCAAGCCCGGTATCCGCTCCTGGAACCGCGAGAAGTCCTCGGCCGGCATCGACGGACGCGAGAGGCCGACGTTCTCGGCGCCCGCGACACGGCGCAACACGGGTCCGATGAACTCAGCGAGACCTTCATCGTTCACCGTCACCGGGTATCCCTCGATGATCGTCACCTCCGCCGTCGCGCCGGCGGCCTCGGCGATCGAGGTCGCGGTCCGGCGCATCCGCGCGTGCACGTCGAGCCGCATTTCGGGATCGAGCGCGCGAATCGTGCCGATCATCACCGCCGTGTCGGGAATGATGTTCTCGCGCAGTCCCGCGTGGAACGCTCCGACCGTGACCACGAGCGGCGCCGACGCGAGATTGACCTGACGGCTCACGATCGTCTGGAGTCCGAGGAGGATCTGTGCGCCGACGACGATCGGATCCACACCGGCGGCGGGCATCGCGCCGTGGGTCTGCCGGCCGCGCACGACGATCCGGAAGTTGTCGGTGCTCGCCTGCGACGGTCCGCCGCGGTAGCGCACCGAGCCCAGGGGTCCCGACCCGACGTGCAACGCGAAGATCGCGTCGACCTTCGGGTCATCGAGCGCGCCGTCGCGGATCATCGGCCCCGCGCCGCCGATCGGCGAGCCCTCCTCGGCCGGCTGGAAGATGAACTTCACCGTGCCGGCGAGTTGCGACCTCATCCCAGCGAGTACCTCGGCGGTGCCCATCAGGATGGCGACGTGCATATCGTGACCGCAGGCGTGCATCACACCGGTCTCGACGCCGTTGTAGGTCGTGCGGACCGTCGACTTGAAGGGCAGGTCCACCATCTCGGCGACCGGCAGCGCATCCATGTCGGCGCGTAGAGCGACGACCGGTCCAGGGCGCCCGCCGCGCAACACGCCGACGACGCCGTTGCCGCCCACACCGGTCCGCACTTCGAGACCGAGCCTTCGCAGGTGCGAGGCGACAAGTGCCGCAGTGCGCGTCTCCTGGAAGGAGAGTTCAGGGTTCTTGTGGATGTCGTGCCGCCACCCGATGACGTCGGCCGCGATCGCCTTGGCGCGCCGGTCGATCTCGGCGTTGAAGGCATCGGGACGCTGGGCGGCGAGAGGCTCAGCCGCGAGGCCGAGCGCGAGCAGTGGGATCCAGCGACGTCCGGTCATCGGTCGGCTCCAAGTACGGCGTTGAGGAGAACGTCAGCGCCACGCGTGATGTCGGCGGCGTGCGAGAACTCGCGCGGCGAGTGGCTCACGCCACCGACGCTCGGGATGAAGATCATCCCCATCGGCCCGACGAGCGAGAGTTCCTGTGCGTCGTGCCCTGCTCCGCTCGGCATTCGCTGCCTCGTGAGCCCGAGCGCGGCGACGCTTCGTTCGATCCACTCCATCACGTGAGGGGCGGCGAAGGCCGGGTCGCCTGCGTTGTTGTCCTTGAAGGCGAAGGTCGTGTTCGTCGCCGCACCGATCTCGCGGCCCAGGCGAACGAACGCGGCTCCGAACCGCGCGAGTGTCGTGGCATCGAGGTCGCGGAGATCCACCGTCAGTTGCACCTCGCCAGGGATCACGTTGCGTGTATTCGGCGAAGGGACCAGGCGCCCAACCGTCGCGACCTGACGTCCCGGTTCGGCGCGGATCGCGTCGTTCACCGCGACGACGAACTTCGCGGCCGCGAGCAGCGCGTCCTGTCGCTGGTCCATCGGCGTCGCGCCGGCGTGGTTGGCGAATCCGGTGATCGTCACATCGGTGAACCGGAGCCCAACGATGCCAGTGACGACGCCGATCAGCACTCCGGCCTTCTCGAGCAGCCCGCCCTGCTCGATGTGGAGCTCGATGTAAGTCGCGACGCTCCCTTTCGGTCGCACGGCGTCGGCGAGGCGCGTCACATCGCCCCCGACGATCCCGATCCCCTCGCGGATCGTCTTTCCCGAGCGCGCGACGCCGTTCAGATCGACCTTTGCCAACTGGCCGACGGCCAGTTTGCTGCCGATGACGCCTCCCTCTTCGTTCGACCACACGACGACCTCGAGGGGGTGGCGCAGTCGCACGTTCTGCTCACGCAGCGACCGCGCGACCTCGATCGCGCCGAACGATCCCACGGGTCCATCGAAGTTGCCGCCGTCGGTCACCGAATCCACGTGGGAACCGATGACGATCGGCGCCAGCGAGCGATCGGTGCCCTCGACGCGCGCGATGATGTTGCCTGCAGCGTCGATCCGCGGCGAGAGTCCCGTCTCACGGAAGAGGGCGAGGGTGAAGGCGCGCCCGGCGAGGTCGTTCTCGGAGTACGCCACGCGGTTGATCCCGCCTGGCGTGCGACCCACCGCATCGAACCGCGAGAGCCAGCCATTGAGCCGCTCGCCATTCACGTGCAATGGCGCACCGCCACCGAACCGACGCACGAGGGGGGCGGAGGCGAACGAAGCGGTAGCGCTGACGAAGGTACGGCGGTCCATCGAGTTGGCTCCGTCCAGAGGGAATCCCGTCGGGAACGTTGTCCGTCGACTACCTTTCGCGCAACGACGCGTGGGGCACTGCGCAGAGCTCAGCGGCGTGCGGGTCCCCCCATCGCGACGAGGTCATCACCGTGAGAAAGCCCAACTACGAGTTCGAGAAGCGCCGCAAGGAACTCGAACGCAAGGCGAAGAAGGAAGCACGGCGCGAAGAGCAGCGACTGCGACGCGGGCAGGCCGATGGGGCCGGCGAGACGCCACCCGATGCAGTGTCCCCGCTGATCGCCGGCGAGGAGTCGAAGCCGGTCGAGTAGAGGAGCCGCGACGATGAGGTTCCCCTTCCAGCGCGGCCGCAACGCGCGAGGGCTCGCGACTGGCCCGGAGGACCTCTTCGCTGGCCCGATCCGGGGTGAACTGCTCGGGGCCGAACGCCTCGCCGAGCGGGCGCGCGTGCTGGCGCGGGACCAGCGGATCGTTCACGAGCGTCGCCAGGTGTTCGTGCGTCGGCGGCCCGCGAAGCTGCTGATCCGCCTCGCCCAATCGCGCAAACTGCTCGACGACGCACACGAGCGCCTGACCGCCGCGGCGCTCCGCGGCACCGATGTCGGACCGGCCGGCGACTGGCTGCTCGACAACTATCACCTGGTGCGGGAACACGCGGCACAGGTCCGCGAGAGCCTTCCCGAACACTATTTCCGCGAACTCCCCCTGCTCGTCGGCGGTCCACTCGCCGAGTACCCGCGGGTCTACCAGATCGCGATCACGCTCATCTCGCACACCGAGGGGCGAGTCGACCTCGAGGGTGTCGAGCGATTCGTCGCGGCGTTCCAGGAACGGGAGCGACTCTCGCTCGGCGAACTCTGGGCGGTGCCGGCGATGCTCCGACTGGGTCTGCTCGAGAGTGTGCGGCGAATGACCCTCCGCACCGTGCAGCGACTCGACGAGGTCGAGGACGCCGATCGCTGGACCGCGCGGATCCTGCACGAGGCCGCCGAGGGTCCCGAGGCGATGCGCGGCGCCCTCGCGGCCTTCGTCGCCGAACCGCACGCCTTCACGCCGACCTTCGTCTCGCGGGTACTGCAGCAGCTCCGCGCTTCGGCCGGCGCGGTGCCCCCGCTCGTGGGGGTCGAGCAGTGGTTCGCCGAGGAGGGACTCGGGCCGACCGACGCCGCCACTCGGGCGGCCGAGCGGCTCGCCCTCACCTCGCTGATGATGGCGAACAGCATCACGAGTCTCCGGGCGCTCGCGCCGCTCGATTGGCGCTCGTTCGTCGAGCGCCAGAGCGAGGTCGAACAGGTCCTTCGCGAGGATCCCTCGGCCGACTATCTGCGGATGACGTTCGCGACCCGCGATGCCTATCGGCACGCGGTCGAACGGATCGCGCGGGGCGCTGTTGCGACCGAAGTCGATGTCGCGCGTCGCGCGGTCGAGCTCTCGCAGGGCGCGCCCCAGGAGACGCGGCGGTCGCACGTCGGATTCTGGCTCGTGGATCGTGGCGTCGCCGATCTCGAACGCGCCGTCGGCTACGCCGCACCGCTCGGCCTCCATCTGCACCGCTGGGTCCTCCGCCATCCGAACCTCGTCTACGTCGGCGGGATCGCGGCTGGCACGATCGCGGCGCTCGCGCCGGTGTATCTCGCGGTCGGTCCCGCGGCACACGCTGCGTGGCTGATGGTCCTGCCATTCGCGATCCTCCCGGCCTTCGACATCGCCGTGAACGTGATGAGCCAGCTCGTGACCGCGTTCCTCCCGCCCCGACTGCTGCCGAAGCTCGACTTCCCCACCGCCGGCATTCCGGCCGATTCTCGCACTGCGGTGGTCGTCCCGACGATCTTCGCGACGGTCGAGGCCGTGCGCGAGTCGCTCTCCAACCTCGAGGTGCAGTTCCTCGCGAACCGCGACCCGCACCTGCACTTCGCGCTGCTGAGCGACGTGACCGATGCGCCGACCGAGGTGTGCGACGCCGACGCCGCGATCCTCGGCGCGGCCGAAGAAGGGATCACCGCGCTCAATGCCCGGTACGCCCCCGAGTCGCACGACGCCTTCTTCCTCTTCCATCGCGCCCGGCGCTGGAACGCGCAGCAGGGCGTCTGGATGGGATGGGAACGCAAGCGCGGGAAGCTCGCGCAGTTCAATCAGGTCCTGCAGGGCGCTCCCGAAGATGCCTTCTCGTCGGTCGTCGGCGATCTCGCAATTCTCCGAACGGTCCGCTACGTGATCACGCTCGACGCCGACACGATGCTGCCGCCTGACGAGGCGGCGGCCTTGGTCGGGGCGATCGCGCACCCGCTGAATCGCGCTCGTTTCGACCCGGTGCGGAGTCGCGTCGTGGAAGGGTACGGCATCCTGCAGCCGCGGGTCGGCGTTTCGCTCGCGAGCGCGCATCGCTCGCGTTTCGCGACGGTCCACTCCGGGCACCCGGGCGTCGATCCCTACACGACCGCCGTCTCCGATGTCTATCAGGATCTCTACGGCGAAGGGAGCTTCACCGGGAAGGGGATCTACGACGTGGAGGCGTTCGAGACCGCGACCCACGGCCGCTTCCCCGAGAACACGCTCCTCTCGCACGACCTGATCGAGGGGAATTACGCGCGCGCCGGCCTCGTCACCGACATCACGGTCTTCGACGACTACCCGGCGCGCTACCTCTCACACGCCCGCCGCAAACACCGGTGGATCCGCGGCGACTGGCAGCTCTTCCGATGGCTCACCGGTACGGTGCCCGGTCCCGGTGGCCCCGAGAAGAACCGGCTCTCACTCGTCGGTCGCTGGAAGATCCTCGACAACCTCCGTCGCAGTGCGGTCGAACTCGCTCAGTTGGCATTCCTCCTCGCTGGCTGGACCCTGCTCCCCGGCTCCCCGTTCGTTTGGACGGCGCTCGGGCTCCTGGCGATCGCCGCGCCCTGGATCTTCTCGCTCTCACTCGCGGCGGTCGCGCCGGCGACCGACAAGTCACTGCGGGCGTACTACGCCGCCTTCCTGCGCGACGCGATCACCAGTGCGCAACAGATCGGGCTCGCGATCGCGTTCTTGCCGCATCACGCCTGGCTCTCGGCCGATGCGATCGGACGGACGATCTGGCGTGTCCTCGTCTCGCGTCGGTACCTCCTTGAGTGGCAGTCGGCCGCGCTCACCGAGCAATCATCGTTCGCGGCGCTCGGTCGATTCTGGCGCGCGATGTGGCCGGCGGCGGTGCTCCCGCTCGCCGTGATGGTTTTCGCTCCCCTTGCGTCCTGGCCGGTGGTCGCGCCCTTGCTGCTGGTCTGGACGGTCGCGCCCTTCGTCGCGTTCCTCCTCAGCCGACCGGCGGTCGTCACCCACGCGCCGCTCGACTCCGATGCGCGCGCCACGGTGCTCCGCTACGCGCGGGCCCATTGGACCTTCTTCGACCGCTACGCCACCGCCGACACGGCGTGGCTCGCGCCCGACAATGTGCAGGAGGACCCCGCCCGCGTCGTGGCGATGCGCACCTCGCCGACGAACATCGGCCTGCAACTGCTCTCGACTGTCAGCGCGCACGACCTCGGCTTCATCACCGCCGACGGGATGACCGCGCGCCTCGAGCGGATCTTCGATTCACTCGACCGGGCGCCTCGCTTCCGCGGGCACTTCCTCAACTGGTACGCGCTCCCCGAACTCACCGTGCTGGAACCGGGGTACGTGTCGACCGTGGACAGCGGGAACCTCGCGGGCCACCTCATCGCGGTGCGTCAGGCCTGCCTCGCACTCGCCGAGGGCACGCTCGCCCCGCGCCTGATGACGATCGCCGAACGCGCCGACCGATTCGTCGAGGAGATGGACTTCGGGTTCCTCTTCGATCCGACGACGAAGCTCTTCCGGATCGGCTTCAATACCGCGACGCACCAGCTCGACCATTCCTCTTACGACCTCCTCGCCTCCGAAGCGCGCCTCGCGAGCTTCATCGCGATCGCCAAGGGCGAGGTCAACACCGAGCACTGGTTCCACCTCGGCCGGGCCCTCACGCTCGCCCACGGCCACGCGGCGTTGGTCTCGTGGAGCGGCTCGATGTTCGAGTACCTGATGCCGATCCTCGTGATGCGGGCCTTTCCCACGACGCTCCTCGGGCGCACCTACGAGGGTGCGCTCGAGCGACAGGTGCGATTCGGCGCCGAGCGCGGTGTCCCGTGGGGCGTGAGTGAGAGCACGTACAACGTCCGCGACCGGCATCTCACCTATCAGTACCGTGCCTTCGGCGTGCCCGACCTCGCCCTGCAGCGCGGCCTCGGGCGTGAACTCGTCGTGGCACCGTACGCGAGTGGGCTCGCGATGATGGTGGACCCGCCGCGCGCGCTCGCGAATCTCGAGCGGCTCGAGGGCCTCGGCGCGCTCGGCGACTGCGGGTTCTTCGACGCCCTCGATTGGACGCGCCCCCCGGTGAACGGGGCCTTCACCCTCGTGCGCACGCTGATGGCGCACCACGTCGGGATGTCGCTCGTCGCCTTCACCAACGCACTGCTCGCTGACCGGTGGCAGGAGCGGTTCCACACCGACCCGCGCGTACGTGCGGTCGCGCTGCTGCTCGACGAACGGGTCCCACGCCGACTCGAGTTCCAGGCGCCACAGCTCGCTCGCGCCGAAGAGTCGCGTTCGGGCATCGACCAGGTTCTTCCGAGCGTCCGCGAGTACGACACGGCCGACACGCCGCGACCGCACGTCGCCCTCCTCGGCCACGCACCCTACACCGTGATGGTGACACCCGCCGGCGGCGGCTACAGTCGCTGCGATACGCTGGCGGTCACTCGCTGGCGCCCTGACGGCACGCGTGACGATACCGGCCAGTTCTGTTACTTGCGCGACGTCGAGAGCGGCCGACTCTGGTCCTCCGGGCACCAGCCGACGGGAACGCTCGCAGAATCGTATCACGCCTCGCTCGCGACCGACCGCGTCACACTCGTGCGGACCGACGGCCCCTTCGAGACACGCACCGAGATCGTCGTCGTGCCCGAGGACTCGGCCGAGGTGCGGCGCGTGACCGTGACGAACCACAGCGGGATCGAACGCGAGGTCGAGCTCACCTCCTACGGCGAGATCGTGCTCGCGCCGCGCGCCGCCGACCGCCTGCATCCGGCCTTCGGCAACCTCTTCGTCGAGACCGAGTGGCACGAGTGGTGTCACGCGCTCACTGCAACGCGACGCCCGCGATCGGCCGACGAGCCGCCACTCTGGTGCGCGCACGTCGTTGACACCGGCACCCATCGCGTCGGCGCCGTCACCTTCGAGTCGGATCGCGCGCGCTTCCTCGGCCGCGGCCGGACGACGAGTGCACCCGCGGCACTCGTCGGCGATGCCACGCTCTCGCGGAGCACGGGCGCGGTGCTCGATCCGATCTTCGCGATCCGCACCCGAGTGCGACTCGCGCCGGGCCAATCGGAATCCGTGTCCTTCACGACGCTCGTGGCCTCAAGCCGCGAGCGGATCTTCGCGCTCACCGACCGGTACCACGGACCGCACGCGGCACAGCGGGCGATGGATCTCGCCTGGACCTCGACCCAGGTCGAGTTGCGCGAGCTCGGGATCACGCCGGCCGACGCCGCTGCGTGTCAGGATCTCGCCGGGTACGTCCTCTTCCCCGACAGCGTGATGCGCGCGCCCCACCAGGGGAGGGCGCGCCGCGATGGGTGGCAACAGACGCTCTGGGCGCACGGCATCTCCGGCGACTGGCCGGTGGTGATGGCGACGATCGATTCCGCGGACGGATTGCCGTCGCTGCAGCCGCTGCTCACCGCCCATCGCTACTGGCGACTGCGCGGCGTGCACGTCGACCTCGTCGTCGTGAGCAGCGAGCCGCAGAGTTATCTGCAGGATCTCCGCGCCCGGATCACCGACCTCCTCCTCTCCACCGGCGGGTCCGCCGTGCTCGATGCCTCGGGTGGCGTCCACCTCCGCAATCGCGCAGCGCTGGGGCCCGAGGACTTCGACACGATCGCGGCAGTCGCGCGGCTCGCGATCGCGTGCGACGGACGGACCATCGCACGGATCGTCGCCGACATCACGAGAACGAGCGAGTCGACGCGCGATGGTGTTGAGGATGACGGAGAGGAGGTGCCGGCCGAGTTCCACACGCTGAGACATCGCGCGCCCGCCCACGCCGAGCCAGTGCCCGTCGCGCCACGCTCGGAACGGAAGCTGCGGTTCGACAACGGGATCGGCGGCCTGACCGAGGGCGACACCTATCGCATCAGAGTCCAGGGGAACACGCTCCCTCCCGCGCCGTGGGCGAATGTGATCGCCAACGAGCGCGGCGGCTTCATCGTGACCGAGCGGGGCGGCGGTTCCACCTGGGCCGAGAGCAGTTACTTCTTCCGTCTCTCCCCTTGGTTCAACGATCCGGTGAGCGATCCGGTCGGAGAGGCGCTCTACCTCCGCGACGAAGGGAGCGGCGAGACGTGGAGCGCCACGCCGGCTCCGGTGCGCAGCGACCTGCCCTACGTCGTTGAGCACGGCGCCGGCTTCTCCGAGTTCACCCACGAACGCGCCGGCATCGCCACGAAGCTGACCCTCGGGATGGCGGGCAACGATGCGGTGAAGCTCTCGGTGCTCGAGGTGACGAACCACGATAGCCGCGACCGGCGACTCACGCTCACCTCGTACGTCGAATGGACCCTCGGCGTGCTGCGCGAGCAGACGCAGCATCGCGTCCGCACCCGCTTCGATGCCAAGCGCTCGGCGATCCTCGCCGACAATCCTTTCGACCCGCAGTTCGCCTCTTGGATCGCCTTCTCGGCGCTGAGCACACCGGTCCTGAGCCATACCGGCGACCGCCGCGAGTTCATCGGACGGAATGGGAGCGCCGCCGACCCGGCCGCGCTCCGCCGCCAGACGCTGGCCGGTCGCACCGGGCTCGGCGTCGACCCCTGCGCCGCGCTGCAGTGTTCGATCGAGCTCGCGCCCGGCGAGACGCGCACCGTCATCGCGCTCCTCGGCGCGGCCGATGACGAGGCGGCTGCACTTGCACTCCTCGACCGCTACCGCGATGCCACGGCGGCTCGCGCGGCACTTGATGCCACGCGTCACGACTGGGAGCGCCGCCTCGGCGTGATCACCGTGCGCACGCCCGAGCCGGCCTTTGACGCGCTGGTGAACCGATGGTCGCTGTATCAAGCGCTCGCGTGTCGGATGTGGGCGCGGTCGGCGATCTACCAGAGTAGTGGCGCCTTCGGGTTCCGCGACCAGTTGCAGGACGTGATGGCCTTCGCGTACGCCGAGCCCGAAGTCGCGCGCGCACACATCCTCCGCTCTGCCGCGCGCCAGTTCGTCGAGGGGGACGTGCAGCACTGGTGGCACCCCGAGACCGGCCGCGGCGTTCGTACTCGCTTCTCGGACGACCTCGTCTGGCTCCCCTACGTGGTGGATCACTACGTCCGCGTCACCGGCGACCGGAGCGTGCTCGACGAACAGGTGCCCTTCCTCTCGATGCGCGCACTCACTGCCGAGGAGCACGAGGTCTATGACCTGCCGCTGGAGACCGCCGAGCGAGCGAGCCTCTTCGAGCACTGCGTGCGCGCCCTGCAACGCGCCTGCACCGCCGGCGAGCACGGACTACCCCTCATCGGCACAGGGGACTGGAACGACGGGATGAATCGCGTCGGAAAGGACGGCCGTGGCGAGAGTGTCTGGCTCGGCTGGTTCCTCACCGCAACGCTCAAGGCCTTCGCCGTACACGCCGAGCAGCGTGGCGAGCAGACGACCGCCGACCGGTACCGCGCGCGTGCCGAGTCGTATCGCGCGGCGATCGAGACGCACGGATGGGACGGCGCCTGGTACCGACGGGCCTTCTTCGACGATGGATCGCCGATCGGCTCGGCGGGCGCCGCCGAGTGCCGCATCGATTCGATCGCCCAGAGTTGGGCCGTGATCTCGGGCGCCGGCGCCCCGGACCGGCAGGCGCTCGCCATGCGGTCACTCGAGGAACAGTTGGTGGATCGGGAGGCGCGACTCATCCGGCTCCTGACGCCCCCATTCGACAAGACGACGCGCGATCCCGGATACATCAAGGGCTACGTGCCGGGCGTGCGCGAGAACGGGGCGCAGTACACGCACGCGGCACTCTGGGCTGCGCTCGCCGCCGCGCTGCGCGGCGATGGGGAGCGCGCCTTCGAGTGGTTCCAGATGCTCAATCCGTTCACCCACACCGACACCCCCGAAGGGATCGATCGGTACCGCGTCGAACCCTACGTCGTCGCCGCCGATGTGTACACGACGCCCGGCGCCGTCGGACGCGGGGGATGGACCTGGTACACCGGCTCCGCGAGTTGGGCGTATCGCGTCGGACTCGAGGCGCTGGTGGGTTTCCAGAAGGTCGGCGACTCGCTGCGCATCTCGCCGAGCGTGCCGGAGAGCTGGCCCGAACTCGGCATCACCTACCGCTTCGGCGCCGCCGCGTACGAAATCACCGTCACCCGGCCCGGCGAGATCCGCGTGAAAGGCGCACGCGTGACGCTCGATGGTGTGGTGCTCGACGGCGACGTGATCCCACTCCGCGACGACAGCATACATCACGTGGTGGCGATCGAACCTGCGGGGTGACGTCTCGCCGGTGGCCGCGCGCCGGACCGGACTCCACCTTTCCGTACGTCCAGCCCTCGACCAATGGCCCCGCCCCTCCCATTCTCCCCTCGCCGCGTTCTCGTCGGCGCGCCAAACCATCGCGAACTCGTCGGTGCGCTGAAGGCGAAGCGCGCCGCGATCGAGTTCCGCGGGGCGTCCGCGGCGGAGGTGACCCAAGCCGGGCTCGACTGGGCTGAGGTGTTCGTCGGGTTCCGGAGGCCGCGTCACCTCACCACACTCGGCAGCGTGAAGTGGGTGCACTCGACCGGTGCGGGCGTCGATCCCTGGCTCGCAGCACCCGCGCTCGACCTTGCGATCCTCCTTACGCGTACCAGCGAGTCGTTCGGGCCGATGATCGCCGAATGGGCGATCGCCCGCGTGCTTGCCTTCCAGCAGCAGCTCCTCGAACTCGCGGCGGCACAGCGCGAGACGCGTTGGGCGCCCCGCGACATCCCGCGACTCGCCGGCACGAACGCGCTCGTGCTTGGCACGGGGGACGTCGGGAGCGCGGTCGCCGCCTCGCTCGATGCACTCGGCGTGAAGGTCACCGGGGTCTCGCGCACGGGCCGCAGCGCGAACTCGTCGTTCAGCGCGGTGCACGCCACCGAGGCGCTGCCGCGACTCGTGGGCGACGCGCACTGGATCATCGTCACCTTGCCCGACACGCCAGCCACCCGCGGACTCGTCTCGCGTGCCCTGCTCTCCCACTGCAAGGGCGCGGTGCTGCTCAACGCCGGCCGAGGATCGGTCGTTGATGAGGGAGCGATCCCCGAGGCGCTGGCAAAGGGGTGGCTGCGGGGCGCAGCGCTCGATGTGTTCGAATCCGAACCACTTCCGCACGATTCTCCGCTCTGGCGCGACTGGCGCGTGATGGTCTCGCCGCATATTTCCGGAAGCACGACGATCGCAGGGGCAGTCAGCGGATTCCTCGAATGCCTCGACGACCTCGAGGCGGGACGCCTGCCGCGCTGGACCGTCGACCGCACGCGTGGGTACTGAGCACCTCAACCTTGAGACAGGAATGGCCGTGACTCGACCGATCGTCCTCGCCGCGACACTCGCCCTCGCCCTCCCCCTCGGCGCACAGCAGTCCGACGTGATGCGCTCGCAGCAGCACGACTTCCGGATGGTGACGCTGGTCACCGGCCTCGAGAATCCCTGGTCCATCGCCTTCCTGCCCGATGGGGAGATGCTCGTCACCGAGCGCGCGGGACGGCTCCGCTCGGTCCGGAACGGCGTGATGAATCCGACACCGGTGAGTGGCACGCCCACCGTTCGCACCGGCGGACAGGGCGGTCTGCTCGACGTCGTACCGCACCCAGGCTTCGCACAGAACCGCTTCATCTATCTCAGCTACTCGAAGCCGCTCAATGGCGGCGCGCAAGGGACCACCTCGGTTATTCGCGGCCGCTACGAGCATGGCGCGCTCACGAACGTCACCGAGATCATCGAGGTCGCGGCGATCTCGAACGGCCGCGGCCACTACGGTTCGCGATTGGCGTTCGACCGTGACGGCTACCTCTTCATTACCATCGGCGACCGGCAGGTACCGCCGTCGGGTGACCTCGAGCATCATCCGGCGCAGGACCTGATGACGCACCAGGGAAAGATCCTTCGCCTCCACGACGACGGTCGCGTACCGGCGGACAATCCCTTCGTCGGCCGCACCGACGCGCGGCCCGAGATCTGGAGCTACGGGCATCGATCCCCGCAGGGACTCGTCGTGCACCCGATGACGAACGACCTCTGGGAGACCGAGCACGGCCCGCAGGGCGGCGACGAAGTCAATCGGATCGAGAAGGGGAAGAACTATGGCTGGCCGGTCATCGGCTTCGGCGTCAACTACCGGTCGGGCACTGCGATCCACAGCGGCACGATGCGCGAGGGGATGGAGCAGCCGGTGAATGTCTGGGTCCCCTCGATCGCGACCTCAGGGCTGATGGTCTACACCGGCGACAAGTTCCCTGACTGGAAGGGCAACATCTTCTCCGGCGGGATGGTCGGGGAGCGGCTCGTGCGGCTCACGCTCGACGGGACGAAGGTCGTCTCGGTCGAGGATGTCATCGCGCGGAAGGGCCGCGTACGTGACGTGCGAATGGGCCCCGACGGCTTCATCTACCTCGCGTTCGACAACGCCGGCGCCGGCACGCTCTCCGTCGCTCGGCTGGAACCGGTCACGCGCTAGCTAGCGGTCAGTCGCGGATCACACTGAGATAGGCGCGCCAGGGTCCGGCTTCATCGCGGTACTGGCGCGCCATCGTTCGGGCCACTTGCACGAGGTGCCCGAGGTCGTGGGTGGTCCACGTGGCCAGCAGCTGGCGGAGCGTCACCGTGCCGAACTCCGGATGTACGCCGGTCTTGTCGAGATCGGCCTCGCTGAGACTTAAACCACGAAGGACTCCGAGGTTCTCGGCGCGAAGGTCGGCGAAGGTGTCGAGGAGCTCCGCCAGCGACTTCCCGCGACTCTCCTCGAACTGCGCGAGCCGGTCGTAGGGCGTGAAGCGCTTGCTCGCCGATGTGCCGAGGATGATGCGCGCGCGCGGGATCCAGTCGGTGCGCTCGCCGTGGATGAGGTGACCGACCACGTCGAAGGGGCTCCACGTCTCGCCGCCCTCGGTCGCTGAAACCCAGACGGCGGAAAGGCCGCTGAGCATGGCGTGAAGGACTCGCGGTGTCCGTTCCAGGACGGCGGTCGCCTCGGTGAGCTCGAATCTCAGGCTCACGCGAGCCTCGCGGAGGTGGAGCGTGTTGGGTGCGCCGGTTCGAGGAAGCTGCCGACGACCAGCCCGGCGATGAACCCGCCGACGTGCGCGCCGTTGTCGATGAAGGGGATGCCGAGTCCGATCAGCACTGTGACTCCGGCCCACACCGCGATCACCAGCGGGACGCGCTTGTCTTGCACCTCGTACCGGTCGCGGTGCCGGACGAGGAAGACGATGACTGCCCCCATCATCCCGAAGATCGCACCCGAAGCGCCGACCGAGGGTGTCGCGTGCGACACGACGTTACTCGCCATGTGCCCGCCACTCCCGTGCAGCACGCTCGGCGAGAGCTGCCAGACGAACATCCCGACATTGAGCACGATGAGCGCGGTCGTGATCGGCGGGAGGTAGCGGATCCCGGCCTCGAAGTCCTCGCCGCCTGCCAACATCTCCGGCCTGACGACGAGGGGCTCCTCCCGCGGCGCGGGACCCGGCTCGGTCACCGCCGCTCGCCCGAGTCGAGCATGATCCCCATCGCGAGCAGGATACGCCGGTCGAACTGCCGCTGCGGGTCGCGCGTGAGGTCGACCACGTACCGATCCAGGAGCGTGAACTTGCGGTTGAACTCGCCGAACACCGAGTCGGTCGTGCCTCGCGTGAAGATGTACTGCGCCCGCAAGAGGCCGAAGAAGGAGCCAAGCAGGCGGCGGAGGAGCGAGAGGATCACCGAGTCCTCCTTGGCGATGAAGATCGTCCGCGACCCGTCTGGGGAGAGGCAGTGCCACTTCTTCCGGAGGAAGTTCGTGAAGATGTTCTTCCGAAGGAGCGCCAGCACCGTGCCGCCGGCATCGCGCACCGTGAAGGTCATCGTCACCGGCTGGAACTTCGCGTCCTGCAGGATCTCGAGCAGCCGCTCCTTCTTGTTCGCGTCGCGGTAGAAGGTCACGTGCCGCTTGGCGGAGACCCTGATCGCCACGACGATCCCGGCGACGAGACCGACCACCATCGCGGCGATCCCGAGGACCGCAGCCAGGTTGCTCGTCGCACGCGTCGGTACGAGGACGTCGGACAGGACCGCCAACCCGATCCCCACGACACCCCACACGATCAGGAGGGCGAAGATCGAGAGGATGCTGCGCAAGTGATGCCGTGGCCGCTCGGCGAAGAGGATCGGCTTCCCCGCCTCGTCCACGATGTCGTAGCGCTCCTGCACCGTCATCAGCTGCTGCTTCATCAGGAACTTGTCGCGGTCGAACACCGGATCGACCGCGACCATGCCTTGGGCGGCGGAGCCTACGGTGAGGACGCGATCGCACATCGGGCAGCGGATCTGCTTTCCGGCAAGGTCATTCTTCAGGTCGAGATGATTGCCGCAAACGCAGTCAACGGGGATGGACATCGGGATGAAAGGAGGAAGGTGGAAGGAGAAAGGTGACTCAGCGCGTGAACAGGGGCACGACGAACTGCGCGAAGAGCGCCCCGACGATCGTCATCGAGAGCCCCCACGCCAGCAACCGACGGAAGAGCAACTGCGCCTCCTCGGCCGAGGGCAGCGCCGCGACACAGAGTGCGCCAAGGGTGGAGAGGGGCGAAACGTCGACCAGCGCCGCGCCGACGTTGATCGAAAGTGCGATCTGCAGCGCATCACCGCCACCGAGTCGTTCGATCAACCCCGGGATCGTCGGGAGGAAGGTCGGATAGACGACCGCCGCGGTCGAGCTGTATGTGGAGATCGTGCCGGTGATGAAGGCGATCACGCCATTCACGCTCTCGGGCGTCGCGACCTTCGCCAAGAGCGCGGAGAAGAGTTCCATTCCCCCGGTCCGCTCGAGCACGCCGATCAGCACACTCACGCCGCACACCATCACGAGGACCGACCAGGGGACCGACTTGAGCATCGCCGCGTCGTCGCCGGCGCGAAGCAGCACGACGAGTCCCGCCGCGGTGAAGGAGGCGAGGGCGAGGTTCATCTTGAGCACCACGACGGCGATCACCCACAGCGCGCCGATCGCGAGGGTGATCCGGTGCGCGCGCTCGAGCGCCGGCGGCGCATCGATCGTGGCGCGCGTATCCTCGCGCCAGAGCCGCGGCCCTCCGAACAGCGACCAGGCGATGGCACCGACAAGCAGATGCGCGGTGAAGTTCGCCGCGTACGCCGTCCACTCGTGCCCGGTGAGCCCCGCCTTCGCCATCCCCGTCTGCACGATTATCCCCACGGTGCTGAACGGGGAGAGGTTCCCCGCATTCGCTCCGTTACCGACCATCAGCGCGGTGAGCAGTGCCGGGATCCCCGCTCGCGCGCCGGCCGCCATCGCGAGTGGCGCGAGGAGCGCGACAACGGGAATGGCGCCCGGGCCCATCGTGCTCAAGGCGCACGCCAAGACGAAGATGAGCGGTGGCAGGAGCGCCGAGCGACCGCCAGCGAGCCGCAGTGCGCGTATCGTGATCGCCCCCATCGTCCCATTCGCCTGTGCCACGCCGAAGAGGAGCGTCACGCCGAGGAGCGTGAGGAAGAGCGAACTCGGGAAGGCCGCGCCGAGCGACTCGGCAGGGAGTCCAGCGGCGTAGAGCGCGATCGCGCCCGCGAGCGCGACGGCGAGCACGCCAACATTGAGCCGCGTCGCGAAGCTCGCCGCGACGACGACGCCGAGCGCGAGGAGGGAAAGGACGGCCGGGGTCACCGCCGCGAATGTAGCGCCGATACGATCGCGTCGAAGATGCGCTCCTCATCCACGACCGACCCCAGCGTCGGATGCGGCTGCGCGCTCAGGACCACGATCACCGTCCGCGTCGTGGGATTGATGTAGAGGTACTGCCCGTGGATCCCCTGGGCGTTGTACGCCTCGTCGCGCTTCGCGTCGGGGGTGGTGCCGGTCCACCAGAGATAACCATACAGACGCGGCGTGCCGTCCTTCAGCACCTTCGGCGTGGTCGCCTCTCTCACCCAACCGGCGGGGAGGATCGTGTCGGCGCCGACGATCCCGTCATCAAGGATGAAGAGCCCGAACCGGCCGAAGTCGCGTGCGGTCGCGCTGAGGCCACTGCCGCCTATCTCGATTCCATCAGAAGAATCGATCCACCACCGCGCCTCGGTCTCCATCCCCGCGCGCTGCCAGATGCGCTCGCTGAGGTACTCCGAGAGAGACCGGCCGGTCGCGCCGCGCACGATCTCGGCGGCGACCTGGGTCTCGCCGGTGCTGTAGACGTTCTTCGTCCCGGGAGGTGCGGCGCGCGGTAGCGACCGCATCACGTCGAGCAGTCCGCCCGGGCGCTGGGCGATCTGCGCCTCGAGGAGCCGACGTCGGTCGGACGTCGGGTCGGTGTAGCGCTCACTCCACTGCACGCCCGACGCCATCATCAGGACGTCACGCACCGAGACGCCGTCGTACGCGCTGCCAGCGAGCGCGGGGACGTACTTCGTCACCGGGTCGGTGATCGCCGCGATGCGGCCTTCGCGCACCGCGGCGCCGATCAGCGTCGACGTGATCGACTTCGCGATCGACATCGACATCCAGCGCGTACGCGGGGTGTTGCCGTATCGGTACCGCTCGAGCGCGACTCGGCCCGAGTCGAGGACGAGGATCGCGGCGACGCGATTGAGGTCGAGGATTCGGTCGAGCGTGAGGGTGGAATCGCCGTGTGCGACTCGCACGGCACCGAGCTGCGCCGGCGCGCGCGGCAATGAGCGCGGCGACGCCGACGGCGCGACAGCGCGCGTCGGGAAAAGGCGGTCGATGTTGCGGAAGGTGGTGACCGCCAGCTCAGGGGAGAGCGCGCCGTCGTAGCTCTGGCGGACGGTGCCGATCGGCTCGGCGGCGTGCGGGTACGCGGTCGGCGATTGTCCGCGGCAGCCCAAGCCGATCGCCAGCAGCGCAAGCGACCAGCGGACGCGGATCACCGGCGATCGGCT
The DNA here is from genome assembly GCA_031430835.1 of Gemmatimonadaceae bacterium. GTDB lineage: Bacteria > Gemmatimonadota > Gemmatimonadetes > Gemmatimonadales > Gemmatimonadaceae > Pseudogemmatithrix. The sequence continues at coordinate 394 of JANPCH010000092.1, read as the reverse complement.
ACGGACACGAGAATCCGCTGAATGCGCCGCCGAGGTTGCTGCACGTCCCGCTGTTCGTGAGCGTGCCGGAGACCGTCGACGTCGAACCCGGGTAGAGCGTCAGTGCGCGACCGGCAGGAATCGTCAGCGTGAGCGAGGCCGCCACGTTCATGATGCCCCGCTGATCGATCGAGGCGCTGGCCGTCGCGGACGCGTTCACGTTCATCGTGCCGAAGTTGTCGATCAGTCCGGCCGTGATCGTCCGCGCGCCGCCGAAGCCCGGCAGCACCGTGATCGTGCCCCCCGGCGCGTTGGTCAGCGTCCCCGTCGTCACCGTCAGGTTCGCGACATACCCGCCGTCGATGTTCGTGAACTCGATCGCCCCGGCGTTCGTGAAGCCATTCGTCACCGTCAG
>JANPCH010000091.1:0-4953 GCA_031430835.1 Gemmatimonadaceae bacterium | reverse complement strand
CAGGGGAGTCGGCATCTCTTCGGGCACGATGAGTCGAACTGCGCTCTGTGTGCCGTTCGCACGATTGTGGCCGAGGCGCCCGAGGAGTCCGAACTCCTCGTGAGTTCGACCGCGCGGCGTGGGGCTCTGGTCGAGGGGCCGTCGTGGCTCCCCGCGCGTGAACCCGCGGCCACGCACCCCTCTAGAGCCCCGCCCGTCCTGAGCTGAGTCGGTCGCGGCGTGGCCGCGATCCCGTTGGCACCGCGCGAAGATCCGCGTTCGCGCCTCACCTCAGCCCGTCAAAACCGATGATCCCGTTGCGTTCCTTCCTGTCGATGGGAGTCGCGCTCTGCGCGTCAGGCCCTCTCGTCGTGCAGGCGCAAGCAGATACCCTCCGTCCCGCTGGGCCGGCACGCCCGCCGGGCGCGTACATGAACGTCAGCTTCGTGGGCCTCGCGACCTTCGGCTGGTCGACGGCCGACGACATCCGGGCGCTCCAGATCGGCGACCACGATCCGCGCGTCCGCGGGTTCGGTATCCCCAACGCCGAACTGGCCCTCGACGGTGCGATCGATCCGTTCTTCAAGGGCGCGGCCTACGTCATCCACAAGCTCGACGAGAACGGCGAGACCGCGATCGAACTCGAGGAGATGTACTTCCTCACGACGTCGCTGCCCTGGAACCTGCAGGTGAAGGGCGGCCAGTTCTTCACCGAGTTCGGTCGGCAGAACCCGACGCATCCGCACGCGTGGGCGTTCGCCGACGTACCGCTCGTGCTCGGCAGGCTGCTCGGTGGCGAGGGACTCCGCGGGCAGGGGGCGCGCGTCTCGTGGCTGGCGCCGACACCATTCTACACCGAGGCGACCTTCGCGGTGCTCAACAGCGCCGGCGGTACCACCGCGGGCTTCCGCTCGGAGGAGTCGACGGAGATCCACGGCGGCGTTCCGATCGAGCGCGAGGTGAAGGGAGCGAAGGACATGCTGTACATTCCACGCCTCGCGGCGTCATTCGACCTCACCGGCTCGCAGACCTTGCTGGTGGGAGCATCAGGGGCATTCGGGCCGAACAACACCGGACCCGACGCGCAAACGCGGATCCTGGGTGCCGACCTCTATTGGAAGTGGAAGTCGCCCCGGGCTCGCCAGGGGTTCCCCTTCGTCTCGTTGCAGGCCGAGGTGCTCGCGCGCCGCTACGACGCCGCGTCGCGCGTGTCGGCGGCCGATCCGCTCAACTCGCTCCCCGCCGAGACGCTCAAGGACCACGGGTCGTACACGCAACTCTCCTGGGGGATACGGCCCCGGCTCGTCGCCGCGTGGCGGACCGAGGCGGTGCGCGGCGCCGCAGCGGCCTTCGTCACGCCGGAACGCCAGGACCGCGTGCGGCATTCGACGAACCTCACCTGGTTCCCGAGCGAGTTCTCGAAGCTCCGCTTCCAGTACAACTACGATCGCCGCGTCGGCCGCGGCACCGACCATTCGCTGTGGGCGCAGTTCGAGTTCCTCCTGGGCGCCCACGCAGCCCACAAGTTCTAGGACACCGACGACCATGTTGAACTTCCTTGCGCAGATCCACGTCGCCGCCACCGCGCTGGTGGTCGCGACCGGCACGCCGCCACTGAAACCGATCATCGTCGTCGCCACGACCCCCGACCTCGCCGTTCTCGCCAAGGCGATCGGCGGGGACCAGGTGGAGGTGAAGGCCCTCGCCAAGCCGACCGAGGACCCGCACTTCGTCGACGCGAAGCCCAGCCACATCGTGACGCTCAACCGCGCCGACGTGCTCATCGACGGCGGCGCCGAACTCGAGGTGGGATGGCTCCCGCCGCTCGTCGAGAGCGCACGCAACGCGCGGATCGCCGCTGGCGCCCCAGGACGCATCTCGGCGTCGCACGGCGTGCGGATGCTGGAGGTGCCGACCACCTTCGATCGCGCAAAGGGTGATGTGCACGCCCTCGGCAACCCGCACTTCCTCCTCGACCCGCTCAACGTGCGGGTGATCGCGACGCGGATCGCCGAGCACTTCACGCAAGTGAATCCTGCCGCCGCGGCGACGTACAAGGCCAACCTCGAGGCCTTTCTCGCGACGCTCGATGCGCGCATCCCGGTGTGGGAGAAGGCTCTCGAGCACTTCCGAGGCGCGAAGATCGTCACCTATCACAAGGACTTCGTCTATCTCGCCGAGCGATACAAGCTCACGGTGGTGGCGACACTGGAACCGAAGCCGGGCATCGCCCCCTCGCCCTCCCATCTTGCACAGGTGATCGCAACGATGCGGGCCGAGAAGGTCCACGTCATCCTCGTGCAGCCCTACCAGAATCGCCGGACCGCCGAGACGGTGGCCCGGCAGACGGGCGCGACCGTGCTTGAGGTGGCGCAGCAGCCGGGGGCGATCCGCGGCACCGCCACCTACTTCGAACTGATGGACTCGATCGTGAGGACCCTCGCCTCCGCCCTCGGGGAGGGTCACTGATGCCGGTCGATCTTGGCGTCGCCTGGGAGGTGATGAAGTGGCCTCTGGCGGCCTGCCTTGTGCTGCCGCCGTTGCTCGTCTATCTCGGCCTGCACGTGGTGCAGCGTGAGGTGATCTTCGTCGACCTCGCGCTCGCGCAGCTGGCGACGCTCGGCACCTGCGTGGCGCTCATCCTCGGCTACACCTTCGACGACACGATGGCATTCGTCCTCTCGCTCGCGGTCACCTTCGTCGGCGCGGCGCTGTTCAGCTGGACCCGAGGCAGCCGCAAGCACGCCGTGCCGCAGGAAGCGATCATCGGCATCACCTTCGTGGTCGCGGCGGCGGGCGTGATCCTGCTCCTGAGTCGGGTCGCGGGCGGCAAGGAGGAACTCGAGCATCTTCTCACTGGCGACATCCTCAACGTGACGGCGCTCGACGTTGCGGTCCGCGCCGGTGTGTTCGCCGTGCTTGCGACGTTCTACGCCATCTTCCACAAGCGTTTCGCGCTCATCTCCGAGGATCACGACAAGGCACTGGCCGATGGCGTGCGGGTGCGGCTCTGGGACTTCTGGTTCTACGCGGCGTTCGCGCTCGTGGTGGTGAGCTTCGTCCGCGTTGCCGGCGTGCTGCTGACATTCGCCTATCTGATCGTGCCGGCGGTATGCGGCGTGATGCTGGCCAAGTCGTGGAAGGGGCGCCTGCTCGTGGGCTGGGGGGTCGCAGTGGCGGCGAGCCTGCTCGGGCTCGTCTCCTCGTTCACGATGGATCTACCCACCGGTGCGGCGATCGTCGTGGCCTGCGGATTCGCGTTGGTCGTGAGCGGCGTGGTTGCGAACGCGCGCGCCTAGGCGGCAACTTGGGTGGGTCGAACCCCACCCTTCAGGATGCGATATGTCGTCTCTCCGACCGGTCTTCCGCGGCGCGGTCATTGCCGCCGCCCTCCTTGGCCCGATCCCCTCAGCGGCCCAGACCCTCGAACCCGTCACGCCCGACTCGGCGTTCCTCGCGAGTTATCGCTGGCGCAACATCGGCCCTGACCGCGGCGGACGATCGATCGCGGTGAGCGGCGTGAGGGGGCGCCGCAACGAGGCGTACTTCGGCGCCACCGGCGGCGGACTCTGGAAGACGATGGATGGCGGCGAGACCTGGTTCCCGGTGACCGACGGGCAGGTGCGGTCGGCCTCGGTCGGCGCGGTCGCCGTGAGCGAGACCAATCCCGACCTCGTCTTCATCGGAATGGGGGAGACGGCGATCCGCGGCAACATCATGCCGGGGGATGGCGTCTATCGCAGCACCGACGCAGGGAAGACCTGGGCGCACGTGGGCTTCTCCGAGTCGCACGGCATCTCGAAGATCCGGATCCACCCGACCAACCCGAGCATCGTCTTCGTCGCGTCGTTCGGGAAGTACAGCGTGCCGAGCACCGAGCGTGGCGTGTTCAAGAGCACTGACGGCGGCAAGAGCTGGCGCAAGGTGCTCTACCGCGACGACAAGACGGGAGCGATCGACATCGCGATCGACCGCACGAATCCCAACGTGATGTACGCCGCACTCTGGGAGGCCTATCGCAAGGAATACCAGATGTCGAGCGGCGGCCCCGGGTCGGGGCTCTTCAAGAGCACCGACGGGGGCGAGACCTGGAGCGAGATCACCCGCGCAGCGGGACTCCCCGCAGGGCTGATCGGGCGGATCGGCGTCGCGCTCACCGCGGCGAATCCGCAGCGCGTCTACGCGTTGATCGAGAACGACAATGGCGGACTCTTCAAGAGCGACGATGGCGGTGCCAGCTGGACGCTGATGAACAGCAATCGGTCGATCCGACAGCGCGCCTTCTACTACACACATCTCTTCGCCGACCACCAGAACGCAGACGTGGTCTACGCGCAGAACACCTCACTGTTCCGGTCGGCGGACGCTGGCAAGACACTGAGCTCGATCGGCAACGGCACGCACGGCGACTTCCACGACCTCTGGATAAATCCGGATGATCCGACACATCTGGCCGTGGCGAACGACGGTGGCGGCGCGATCTCGACGAACACCGGTGGCGACTGGACCGATCAGGACTTCCCGACGCCCCAGTGGTACCACGTGATCACGACGAAGCACATCCCGTACCACGTCTGCGGGTCGCAGCAGGACAACTCCACGCTCTGCGTACCGTTCAACTGGAACCTCGGCGCGTTCAACGCGCCGGCCGGTGGCGGCAACCGTGACCTCACTGCCGGCGGGATGGCGGTCGCGTACGAGGCCGGCGGTGGCGAACCGGGCTACATCGCGCCCGATCCGCGCGAGCCCGACCTCTTCTACGCCGGCACCAACAACGGCGGCTACCTCGACAAGTACAATCGCCGCACGGGCCTCTCGCGCGAAGTGAATCCTTATCCCTGGTTCTACTCTGGCGAACCGTCGAAGGAGATCAAGGAACGGTGGCAGTGGACCTACCCGATCATCTTCTCGCCACTCGACCCGACGCGGCTCTATGTCTCGTCGCAGCGCCTCTGGATGACGCGCGATGGCGGC
>JANPCH010000090.1:0-58488 GCA_031430835.1 Gemmatimonadaceae bacterium | reverse complement strand
CTCGCGCATGATGTCGATCGCCAGCGCCAGGAGTTCGGCGTCCGCGACCTCCCCCGCCTCGCCGACGATGTCGACGTTGAGCTGAAAGTGCTCACGCAGGCGGCCCCGTTGGGCGCGCTCGTAGCGGAAGAGCTGGGGGATCGAGAACCAGCGCACCGGCTTGCGCAGCGCGTTCGCCTTCGACCCGACCATCCGGGCGAAGGTCGGCGTCATCTCGGGACGCAGCGCGACGTCGCGGCCACCCTTGTCCACGAAGTTGTAGAGCTGGCCGATGATCTCGTCGCCGCTCTTCTTCGTGTAAAGCTCGAGGGGCTCGAGGGGAGGACCGTCGTACTCCAGGAAGGCGTACCGACGCGCGACGGCCCGCCAGGCACCGAAGATGTGCGCACGGCGGGCCAGCTCGTCAGGGTAGAACTCTCGAAATCCGGGCAGTGCCTTACTACTCATCAGGGCAATCTATCCGCCCGTCGGAGACACCTGCAACCGCGCCATCGCGTCGCCGACCGTATGGAAGGAGCCGGTGACGAGCACCGTCGGGCCAAGCGTCGGCGCTCGCTCCAGCGCGGCATCGAAATCGGCGATCACCTCGGCCGGCCACCCCTCGGCCCGCGCGAAGCGCAGCGCCTCTTCGACGTTCCAGGCCCTGCTCGCCGGAGCGGTCGGGGCGTTCGTCAGGACGAACCGAGCCACCGATCCCGCGAGGGCCCTCAGGATGCCTCGCCAGTCCTTGTCGCCGAGGATGCTGACCAGCGCGACCACCGGACCTTCAGGCTGCACCGCGCGAAGGGTCTCGGCCGTCACCGAGGCGCCATCGGGGTTGTGGGCGACGTCGAAGATCCACCCGCCGTGCCGAGAGAACCGCCCAGGGAGTCGCACCGACGCGAGCGCCGGCGCCGCCTGATGCGGTGCGACTCGCAACGGCCCTTCGATCGCATCGAGCATCGTGAGGGCGACGATCGCATTGTCGGCCTGGTGCCGGCCGGGGAGGCCGATCGTGATGTCGAGGGGCGTCGCCGACTGCCAGCGGAACACGGTCCCCGCCGGCGTGAGGGAGATCGCCTCGGCCCGACCTTCCTCGGAGACGATGCGAATCGGGTGAGCGCCTCGCCGCCGGGCTTCGGAGGCCAGCAGATCCCTGATCACCGGTTCACGCTCCCCGACGACCGCCGGCACCCCCGCCTTGTAGATGCCGGCTTTTTCCGGGGCGATCGCCTCGCGTGTCGTGCCGAGCCATTCGACGTGGTCGATCGCGATGCCGGTGACGCCGGCCACGAGGGGCGTGATGACATTCGAGGCGTCGAGTCGACCGCCCAGCCCCGTCTCGATCACCGCGACGTCCACCTCGGCGCGCGCGAAGAGGTCGAACGCCATCGCCGTCGTCGCCTCGAAGAAGGTCGCGCCGAGCCGTTCGACGGTCGGCGTCCATCGGTCGAGGAACTCGACGATCGCCTCCTCGGCGACCGGCTGCCCATTGATCAGGAAGCGCTCGCTGAAATCGATCAGGTGAGGCGAGGTGTACTTCGCGACGCGGAGTCCGCGCGCGCGCAACACCGCTTCCAGTGCTGCGCAGACGCTCCCCTTCCCGTTCGTACCGGCGACGTGCAGGCTCGGGAAGCGCCGGTGCGGTTCACCGAGCACCGCGAGGAACGCCTCGATCCGCTCGAGGCCCAGCTTCCATTGTCCGGTGGTGCGGGCGAAGAGGAAGTCGAGTGCCGCCCGATAGTCCTTGTGCCTCAGGCGGACGCCCACCCCGTCGCGGCGGGCTTACCGCTCATATGCCGCAGGAGCTGCCCGACCGTGCGCTTCATCTGGTGGCGATGCACCACCTGGTCGACCATCCCGTGGGTCAGGAGGAACTCCGCGGTCTGGAATCCCTCGGGGAGATCCTGCCCGAGCGTCTGCTTGATCACGCGAGGCCCGGCGAATCCGATGACGGCGCCCGGCTCGGCGAGGATCGCGTCGCCGAGCATCGCATAACTCGCGCTCACGCCACCGGTGGTCGGGTTCGTGAGGATGGACACGTACGGGATCCGGCGTTCGGCGAGCTGCGAGAGCATCGCCGAGGTCTTCGCCATCTGCATCAGCGAGAGCACCCCTTCCTGCATCCGCGCGCCACCCGACGCCGAGAGGATGATGAGGGGCCATTTCTTCTCGAGCGACCGCTGGCCGAGCCGCGCGATCTTCTCCCCCACCACCGAGCCCATCGACCCGCCCATGAACGCGAAGTCCATCACGCCAAGGTTCACCGGCATCTGGTCCATCAGCCCCGAGACCGTCAGGATCGCATCGTGATCGCCCACATTGGTCCGCGCGCGCTTGAGACGCGCTGGGTACTCCGGGAACTCGAGCGGATCGAGCGAGGCGAGGTCCACGTCCTTCTCCTCGACGCTGCCGTCGTCGAGGAGAAGGGCGGCGTATTCGTGCGCGCGATAGCGGCGGTGGAAGTCGCAGCTGGGGCAGACATTGTGATTTCGCGAGAACTTCTCGCGGATATCGGTGTGCCCGCACGCTTCACACTTCTCCCAGACGTCCGCCGGGATCTCGAGCTTCGCTGCCCGGGGCTGCCGGGGCTTCTTATCCTTGCGGAACCAAGCCATCGGGGAAAAGTGGCCGCCGCTCGCCTATATGACCAGCCCATCGGCCTTCCCGCGACCTTCAGCCGAGATGAGCACCAGCAGCCCGACTGCCATCCAGCAGGCCAGCATGAACGATCCCCCGTAGGAGAAGAAGGGCAGCGGGATCCCGGTGATCGGCATCAACCCGATGGTCATTCCCACATTGACCAGCACGTGGGTGAACAACGCGGCGGTCAGCCCGAAGGCCACGAGCGACGCAAAGGGAGAACTCGCTCGGGCCGCCACCCGCACCGTGCGCAGCATCAGCACGCAAAGCAGACCGAGCGCGAGCGTAACGCCGATGAAGCCCAGTTCCTCTCCGACCACGGCGAAGATGAAGTCGGTGTACTGCTCCGGCAGGAAGGCAAGTCGCTTCTGCGACCCGACGGTGAATCCCTTGCCGAAGAAGCCCCCGGAGCCGATCGCGACCTGCGACTGGATCATCTGGTAACCCGACGCACGCGGGTCGCTCGACGGGTCGAGGAAGACGAGCAGGCGTCGCTGCTGGTAGGGGTTCAGACGCTCCCAGAGCAGCGGCGCGACCACCCCCATCACGAAGTTCGACCCGACCAATACGGCGCCCTCGAGCCAGTGGGGGCGTTGCCACGCCACCAGCGCGAGCAAGAGGAGGAACCAAGCACCCCACGCCCCGACGCCGAAGGCGAGCACGAGACTCACCGCCGGACTCGCCGCCATCACCAGCAGGGGCCAGGAGACGCCACTCCAGAAGAGCATTGCGAAGAAGACGCCAAGGAAGACGAGCCCCGTGCCGAGATCGGGTTGCGCCATGATCAGCAGCCAGGGAACCCCGACGATGAGTGCCGGCCGCCAGAGTGCGAAGAGCGACGTCGGCGCCTGCCGTTGCGCGCTGAGGACCCGCGCGAGCATCAGCACCACGGCGATCTTCGCGAGTTCGGAGGGCTGGCCGAGTCGCACGCCGCCGATCGCGAGCCAACTCTTCGTACTCGCCGCCGTGCCCGCACCGGTGCCGATGAAGAGCAGCAGCACCAGCAAGACGAGCGCTCCGACATACACCGGGAGAGAGGCCCATTCGACCAGGCGCACCGAGGTACGACTGATCGCGTAGGCGACCGCGACGCCGAGGCCGACCCAGACGAGTTGCGCCCGCCAGATCCGCTCGACGAAGTTCGGCACGTCGGTCTGGCCCGCCGAGTACACCATCAGCACACCGAACGCGGTGAGCGCGAACGCGAACGCCGCCAGGGGCCAGTCGGAGGGGATCCGACGCGAATTCACTCCCCCTCCGTGAGCGGCATCGAGGCCACCCGCGCCTTCAGGAAGCGCTCCATGATCCGGGTCGCGATCCGTGCCGCACGCGTCCCGTGCCCGCCGAACTCCAGCATCACCGCCACCACGATCTTCGGGTCCTCCGCCGGTGCGTAACCGACGAACCAGGCGTGGTCGTTGATGGCGTCCTGGGCGTTCTGTGCCGTGCCCGTCTTTCCTGCGACGGTGATCCCCTCGATGCGCGAACTCGTGGCCGTTCCCCGCCCCACGACGTCGGTGAGCGCCCGCTGCAACTCGGCCATCTGCTTCGGGTCGAGGTCGAAGAGTCGGATGCGCTCGGCGCGGCCCGGCACGATCTCCGGTCGCGCCGCCTGACCATCAGTCGCGAGCGCGGTGTAGAAGCGCGCCATGTTCACGACCGTCTGCGAGTTCTCTCCCTGCCCGATCGAGAGGTTGAGTGTGACCGCACTCGTCCAGCCTTGCGGACCGAAGAGACGGTCGTAGTAGGCCTTCGGGGGATCGGTCGGGAAGAGGGGCCGATTCTCCGCCGGCAAGTCGACGCCGGAGCGCTCCCGCGACCCGAGCCTGATCCCCCCGGCGATCAACTTCTGCAGCCCGATCTTGAGACCGAGCTGATAGAAGTAGACGTCGCACGAGAGTTCGATCGCGCGGGCCATCGAGATATCACCGTGACCTTTCGCGTCCCAGCAGCGGAAGTACCGATTGCCGAACTGGTATCCGCCGGTACACGGCACCGACATATGGTCGTCGAGTTGAGCGACCCCCTCCTCGAGCGAGACGATCGCCGTCGCGAGCTTCCAGACCGAACCCGGGGGATACGTACCCTTGATCGCCTTGTTGTAGAGCGGCCGACGTTCGTCGGCCTGCAACTCCCGCCAGTAACTGAGCGGGATCCCGCCGATGAATCGGTTGGGATCGAACGTCGGCGCCGAGTGCAGAGCGAGCACCGCCCCCGAGCGCGGCTCCATCGCGACCACGCCGCCGATCAGCGAATCGCCGAAGATCTCGTGGACGAAACGCTGCAGGTCCAGGTCGATGTTGGTGTAGAGTGCCTGCGGCGCCTCGGGAAGCAGATCCTCCCGCGCGTTCTCGCGAACGACACGTCCGCGTGCATCCACCTCAACGAAGCGGATCCCCTCGCGACCGCGGAGTCGCGATTCGTACTGCCGCTCGATCCCATCCTTCCCGACCTGCTGCCCCGCCTTGTATTCGCCGAACGCCGTCTGCCCGAGTTCGGCGTCGCTGATCTCCCCGGTGTAGCCGACGAGCGCCGAGACCGCGGGTCCGTCTGGGTAGTACCGCTTCGGCGCCGACTGGATGATCAGGCCGGGGAAGTCGAACCGGCGCTCCTCGAGCACCGAAACGAGTTCGAAGGGCGCATCGCCGAAGAGCACCGTCGGCCGCGAGCGATCACGATGGTACCGTCGCACCGCCGCCCCCACCTGCTCTGGCGAGACCGACACGAGCTCACCGATCCGCCGCATCGTCGTCCGGAGCGAATCCTCGTTCCGCGCGAGGAGAGAGATAGAGTAGCCGGGCAGGTTCTCCGCGATCACGCGCCCCGTGCGATCGTAGATCACGCCCCGCGGCGCCGGGAGCGGGATCTCCCGCAGGCGGTTCTCCTCCGACGCGAGCACGTACCGCGCGCTCTGCAGCACCTGCGCGCGGAAGAAGGCCCCGAGGAGCAGGGCGAATCCAGCGAGGAGCAGGGCCGACGCGACGCGGGCGCGCCGCTGCACCTCGTTCGGGTGGAAGCTCACGCGCGCCGCCGCTCGAGCGTCGGCCGCACGAGCGCCATCACGACGAGTCCCACGGCCGCCGTCACGAGCGCCGCGAGAGGCGTCCAGACGAAGAGTTGGGCCAGCAGCGGCGCACCAGTGAGCCGACGCTCAGCAAGGAGGAAGACAACGTCGAATGCCATCTTGCCGACGAAGACGAAGATCGCATTGAGCCGCACGTCGTCGACGAAGAACGCCGACTTGAGGCGAGACGCCGCATAGCCGACCATCGTACCGGCCAGCGCGCCGGCGCCGAACGCCTCGGGCGTGAGCGCGTCGGCGACGAGGCCGATGAGGAAACCGGCCGCCGCCGCGGTGCCGGGTCGCACACGCACCGCGACGACGAGCACCGCGACGACGAGGAAGTCGATCCCGGCGCGCCAGTCGAGGATCGGCCGCAGCGTGTAGTGCAGCGCGACCAGGCCGAGCACGACCGCGACGATCCCGGTGGTGCGTGCGTTCATCAGGGCACCTTTCGGGCGCTGTCGGTGCCGATCGGCCAGATCCCATCGAGTCCGTCGGCGTTCCGCTCGGGACTCAGGATCAGCACCGACGTGACGTCGGGGGGACGGACCGCCGGCCGGACAAGATAGGTCCGGGTCCACCCGGCCGTCGTCGCGAGCTCCTGCATCACCGTGCCGATGAGGATCCCGCGGGGGAAGACGCCCCCGAGGCCCGACGCGATGATCGGCGTGCCGGCCCTGAGCGGCGTGCGATAGGGGACGCCGCGGAGCTCCAGGAGGTACCCCTCGGCCCCCGGCGCCTGATGCGCCGACACGATCCCGAACGCCGACCCATCGGCGCTCGTCGCGCTCACTCGGAAGTCCGGATGCGGCCACGTGATCACGACGCTGGTCGTTGCGTCCACCGTTTCGACGATCCCGACGAGGCCGTCGGCAGCGACAACGGCGCTCAGGCGCTCGACACCTGCCCGACTGCCGACCGAGAGCACGAGGGTGAAGTCATCGCCCATCCCCCGCCCCACCAACGCCTCGGCGGGGATGAACCCGGTCCGCAACGCGCGCCCGAGCCCGAGCAGTCCGCGCAGGCGCCCATTCTCAGCCTCCACCGCGTCGAGTCGCTGCGAACGCATCACGACACTGTCGGCGACGCGGACCAGGCTGTCGTGCTCGACGAATGCCCGTCGCGCAAGCGAAGCGCGTTGTTGGAGTGTCGCGAGCGGCGAGACCAGGCTGCTGCGGATCGTCGCCGCGATCGTGGCGCGCGGACCCGCCGGCAGGATCAGGAGGAGAAAGGAGAGCGCGGCACAGGCGATGGCGATCGCCGTGTCGGCGCGCGAGTCGGTCCTGGCTCCCCGCGGCACCGCGTTGCTCTTCCTACGTGCTCAGGACCGACCAGTACTTCTCCTCATCGTCGAGGATCCGGCCGCAGCCGCGCACGACACAAGTGAGGGGATCCTCGTCCACGTGGATCGGGAGTCCCGTCTCCTGGGTCAACAACACATCGAGCCCGCGGATCAGGGCACCGCCGCCGGTCATCACGATCCCGCGGTCGACGATGTCGGAGGCGAGTTCGGGGGGCGTGATCTCGAGCGCGCGGCGCACCGCGTTCACGATCTGCTGGATCGGCTCCTGGACCGCCTCGCGGATCTCCGCCGAGTGCACGCGCACCGTCTTCGGGATCCCGGAGACGAGGTCGCGCCCCTTCACCTCCATCTCGCGCTCCTCTCCCATCGGCGCCGCGGACCCGATCTGGATCTTGATCAGCTCCGCCGTCGGCTCACCGATCAGGAGGTTGTAGCTCTTGCGCATGAACTGCACGATGCTCGCGTCGAGCTCGTCGCCCCCGGTGCGGATCGACGTGTCCGAGACGATCCCCGAGAGCGCGATCACCGCGATCTCGGTGGTGCCGCCGCCGATATCGATCACCATGTTCCCGGTCGGCGTCTCGACCGGGAGTCCCACCCCGATCGCCGCCGCCATCGGCTCGGCGACCATGAACACTTCCTTCGCGCCGGCTCCGAGGGCCGAGTCGCGCACCGCGCGACGCTCCACCTCCGTGATCCCCGACGGAACGCACACGATCACGCGCGGCTTCACGCGGAAAACGTGGTTCTTGATGATGAGTTCGAGGAAGAAGCGCAGCATCTTCTCTGTCACATCGAAGTCGGCGATCACGCCGTCCTTCATCGGCCGCACCGCGATGACGCCGTCGGGCGTGCGACCGAGCATCCGCTTCGCCTCGAGTCCGACGCCCTTGATCTTCCTGGTGTCTCGATCGATCGCGACGACCGAGGGCTCGTTCAGCACGATGCCCTCTCCCTTCACGTAGATGAGCGTGTTCGCCGTTCCCAGATCCACCGCGATCGCATTCGCGGGGAAGAAGCTGCCTTTTTGGAAGAACGGCCACTTCATCGTCGGGGGATTCTCGCTGGGCTGGACCCGATGGACGGTTGAGGGCCGTGAGGGGCAACGGGGGTGAGAGGAAGTTACCCTCTGCGCACGGCAGAGGGGAGATGTGAGAGGGGAGATGTCGGGTGGTCGGCGCGAATGAGAAAGGCGCGCCAGGCTCCGCCTGACGCGCCTTCTGCCGTCCGCCGTCTTCCCTACTTGAGGAACTGCTCGGGCGTGTGGTAGTCCATCCCGAACGCCTCGGCCACGCCCTGGTAGGTCACCTTTCCTTCCACCACGTTCAACCCCTTCACCAGCGCCGGATCCTCGCGGAGGGCCTGCTTCCACCCCTTGTTCGCCAGCTTGAAGGCGTAGGGGAAGGTCGCATTGGTGAGGGCGAGCGTCGAGGTCCGCGGGACGCCACCGGGCATATTCGCGACACCGTAGTGGATGATGCCGTCGACGGTGTAGACGGGATTCTCGTGCGTCGTGGCCTTGATCGTCTCCACGCAACCGCCCTGGTCGATCGCGACGTCCACGATCACCGAGCCCGGACGCATCAACTTCAGGTCTTCCCGGCGGATCAGCTTCGGGGCCTTGGCGCCCGGGAGCAGGACGCCGCCGACCACGAGATCGGCCGTCGCGATCTGCTCGAGGATGTTGGCACGGTTCGAGTAGATCAGCTGGACGTTCGCCGGCATCACGTCGCTCAGGTAGCGCAGCCGCGGGAGCGAGGTGTCGAGGATAGTCACCTTGGCCCCCATCCCGGCGGCCATCTTCGCTGCGTTCACGCCCACAACGCCGCCGCCCAGGATCACGACTTTGCCCGGAGGCACGCCGGGGACGCCACCGAGGAGGACGCCACGGCCGCCGTAGAGCTTCTCGAGGTACTTCGCGCCCTCCTGCACCGCCATCCGACCCGCCACCTCGGACATCGGGATCAGGAGCGGCAGGTCGCGGTTGGAGAGCTCCACCGTCTCGTACGCGATGCAGGTCGCACCCGAGTCCATGTGCGCCTTGGTGAGCGTTTCGTCGGCGGCGAAGTGGAAGTAGGTGAAGATCGTCTGCCCCTTCTTCATCCGTGGCCACTCAACCGCGATCGGCTCCTTCACCTTGATGATCATCTCGGAGTCCTTCCAGACCGCGTCGGCGGTCGGCAGCAGCTTCGCGCCGACCGCCGCATACTGCGCGTCCGAGAATGCACTTCCGTCACCGGCGCCCTGCTCGACGTACACCGTATGGCCGGCCGCGACGAGCGCCTCGGCGCCGGCAGGGACGAGCGAGACGCGGTTCTCGTTCGTCTTGATCTCTTTCGGGATACCGATCTTCATGAAAGGCAGAGGTGAGAGGGAAGAGGTGAGAGGGGAGCGTTCAGGTAGGGCCGAGTCGTACGATCGTCTGTGACTCGGGAGCGTAGAAGTCCCGGCACACTCCCGCCACATCGTCGGCGGTGATCGCGTCGATCCGTGCCAACACTTCGTCGAGCGGGCGGTAGGGCTCGTCGTAGAGCGCCACCGCGGCAGCGCGGTACATCCGCGCCGAGACGCTCTCCATCGAGAGCGTCGTCTGTCCTTTCAGCTGCTGCTTGCCCATCGCGAGTTCGTCGGCCGGGATGCTCTTCGAACGGAGCAGCTCGAGTTCGGCGTTGACGGCCGCCACCGCCTCGTCAGCGCGCTCGGGCGCACAGCCCACGTAGATCCCCTGCGAGCCCGAGCCCGTGAGGAAGCTCTGGAACGAGTGCACCGCGTAGGCGAGCCCCAGCTCCTCGCGGACCCGCTGGAAGAGCCGTGAGCTCATCCCACCGCCGAAGAGGGAGTTCACGAGCATCATCGCGCGTCGCCGCCCATCCCCGTGCGGGATCGTCGCATTGCCGAAGACCAGGTGGGTCTGCTGCGACTCGCGGTGAATGCGGCGATCCCCGGGTCGCGCCGCCGGTGGCCTCGCAACAGGGACTGCGGACGGCGAACCCTCGGGGAGTTCCATCCAGCCGGCGACCGCGAGCTGGTCGAGCAGCTGCTCGTGACCGACGTTGCCCGCCGCCGCGAGCACCACCTGCGGCGCTCGATAGGCGCGGGCGTGGAGGGCCCGCAGGTCGGCGATCTGGAGCGCCTCGACGGTCTCCCGCGTCCCGAGGATCGAGTAGCCGAGTGGATGTGCTCCCCACATCACCTCGTTGTGCAACTCGAAGACGACGTCGTCGGGAGTGTCCTCGACCATCGAGATCTCCTCGAGCACCACGCCGCGTTCGAGCGTGAGATCGGCCGCGCGCAACGCGGGGCGGAACATGAGGTCGAAGAGGACGTCGGCGGCGTGACCGAGGTGCTCGTCGAGGCAGCGCGCCTGGAACGAGGTGTGCTCCCGTCCGGTCCACGCGTCGAGTGATCCACCCAGCGACTCGAGGGCGAGCGCGAGTTCCTTGGCAGTACGGCGCTCGGTCCCCTTGAAGACGAGGTGTTCGAGCAGGTGCGAGACCCCCATCTGCTCGCGCGGCTCATGCAACGACGCCGAACGCACCCAGGCCCCCAACGAAACTGACCGGACTCCCGGCATCTGCTCCGAGAGTACGGTCAGTCCATTCGGGAGGACGGTCCGCTGGACGCCGCGTTCCTCAGCGGCGGCGATCGTCGCCACCCCGTCGATCACTCGCGCCCGCGACCCCCGCGCTCCCTGCCGCCGCGACGCTCACCGCGATGCTCGCCGCTGCGGGGCCGTTCTCCACCCTCACCGCCACCGACGCCCACCGGTTCGCCGCCACCCGAGGACTCGGGTGTGCCTTCGGGCTTCGGAAGGAGGGCCTTCATCGAGAGCCGCAGCCGGCCCCGTTCGTCACGGTCGATGAGCTTGACCGTCACCTGCTCCCCCTTCTTGACCACATCCTCCGGCTTCTCGACGCGCGTGTGGCGCATCTCGGAGACGTGGAGGAGGGCTTCGGTGCCCGGCATGATCTCGATGAAGGCGCCGAATGCCGTCACCGACTTCACGGTGCCCTGATAGGTCTCGCCGACCACCGGCTCGGCCGTGATCGCCTGGACCATCTGGCGCGCCCGCTCCATCGCCTCACCGCCGACCGCCGCGATCGTGACCAAGCCCGAGTCGTCGACGGTGAGTTCGGCGCCCGTCTCGTCCTGGATACCGCGGATCGTCTTGCCCTTCGGTCCGATGAGGTCGCCGATCTTCTCGGGGTTGATCATCATCGTGACGATTCGCGGCGCGTACGGCGAGAGGTCAGCGCGATGCGTCGTGAGCGCCTTGTCCATCTCGCCGAGGATGTGCAGGCGGCCCAACTTCGCCTGCGCCAGCGCCTCGGTCATGATCTTGAGGTCGAGCCCCTGGATCTTGATGTCCATCTGGATGGACGTGATCCCGGTCTTCGTCCCCGCGACCTTGAAGTCCATGTCGCCGAGATGATCCTCGGTACCGAGGATGTCGGTGAGGATCGCGTACTTCTTCCCTTCCTTGATCAAGCCCATCGCCACGCCCGCCACCGCGCCCTTGAGCGGGATGCCGGCGTCGAAACAGGCGAGTGACCCGCCGCAGACCGAGGCCATCGACGACGAACCATTCGACTCGAGGACGTCGGAGACGATGCGGATCGTGTATGGGAACTCCTCGAATGCCGGGAGCACCGCCTGCAGCGCCCGCTCGGCGAGCGCCCCGTGCCCGATCTCGCGACGGCTGGTGCCGCGCATCGGCCGCACTTCGCCGGTCGAGAAGGGGGGGAAGTTGTAATGCAGCATGAAGGACTTGGTGGTCTCCTTCGCATCATCGATCGAGTCCATCCGCTGGGCGTCGCTCGCCGTGCCGAGGGTCGCGGCCACCAGGGCCTGCGTCTGGCCACGCGTGAAGAGCGCCGAGCCGTGGGCCCGCGGCAGCAGGCCGGTGTCGATCGAGATGTCGCGCACTTCGGTCGGCTTGCGGCCATCAACGCGGAGTCCGGTCTCGAGGAGCTGCCCGCGCAGCGCATTGTACTCGAGGTCGCCGAGCACCATCCCGACGAAGGGGAGCTGCTCTGGCGTGAGCGTCGTCGCCATTTCGGCCTTCACCGCGTCCTTCACGGCCTCGACTGCCTGGATGCGGGAGTGCTTCTCCTTCTGGTTGATCGCGGCCTCGATCCTTGACTTCGCGGCCTTGGTGACGGTCTTGAGAACGTCGTCGGGGGTCTCGGCCTTCACCCACGTCATCTTCTCGACCTTCACCTTCTTGAGGAGCTCCTCCTGCATCGCGATCAGTTCCTTGATGCCGCGCTGCGCGATCCCGAGCCCTTCGACCACGTCCTCTTCGGAGACCTCGAGCGCGCCCCCCTCGACCATCATGATCGAGTCGTCAGAGCCGGCGACGACCATATCCAGATCGCTGAACGAGAGGGCCTGGAACGTCGGATTGAGGAGCCACTTCCCTTCGACCCGCCCGACGCGGACGCCGGCGATCGGATTCGCGAAGGGGATCCGGCTGGCGTTCAGCGCGAACGAGGTCGCGAGAAGGCCGAGCATATCGGCGTCGTTCTCCTGGTCGGCGGAGATGACATAGATGAAGACCTGGACCTCGTTCTGGAATCCCTCGGGGAAGAGGGGCCGGATCGAGCGGTCGATGATCCGGCAGGAGAGGATCTCCTCATCCCGCGGACGTCCCTCGCGCTTGATGAAGCCGCCCGGGATCTTGCCGGCGGCGTAGGTCTTCTCCTTGTACTCGACGGTGAGCGGGAAGAAGGGGAGGTTGCTCTTCTTGTCGCTCACGGTCACGGCGGCGATCACCATGGTGTCGCCGAAACGGACGACCGCGGAGCCGGCGGCTTGTTTGGCCATCCTCCCGGTCTCGAGGACGAGGGGGCGGCCAGCGAAGGTCCGCTCGATACGATGCATCATTCTGTTTTGTCTCTGATCTGTACACGAAGCGCGCGATCCGCGTCAGTGCGGTCGCGCGCTTGTGTTGGTGATGCGCTCAGTAGCGCAGGCCGAGGTCGGCGATGATCTTGCGGTACGCGTCGACGTCGGTCCGCTTCAGGTAGTCGAGGTGCCGCCGGCGCTGGCTGACCATCCTGAGGAGGCCGCGCCGTCCGTGGTGGTCCTTCGCGTGGACGCGGAAGTGATCAGTGAGGTAGTTGATCCGTTCCGTGAGCACCGCGACCTGCACCTGGGAGGAACCCGTGTCGGTCCCGTGCTGGCGATGCTGTTCGATCGCCGCCGATTTTACAAACGCCATCCCTGAAGTCCTTGCCTGCGCTCTGCAGTGCGATTGAAATGCCGATTCTGTTGTAGCATCGGAACTTAGCGGGCATCCGCGGTCCTGTAAAGGGGAGCTTCCGCGGAACTCGATCACGCGGTCTCCCTAGTCGTCGAGCACCGAGCGCACCTTGCGCAAGAGCCCCGTCGGAGTGAACGGCTTCTCGAGGAACGAGACCCCTGGTTCGAGCACACCGTGCCTCCCGATCGCGTCATCGGTGTACCCGGAGATGTAGAGCACCCGGAGTTCCGGTCGGGCCGCCTGCAGCCGGCCGGCCAGCTCGGGGCCGCTAAGTCCCGGCATGACGACATCGGTTAGCAGCAGCGCGATCGGCCCTGCGTGGCGCGCCGCCAGCGCCAGCACCGCCTCGGGAACGGCCGCCTCCAGCACCGTGTAGCCGCGAGCCCGCAACACCGTTCCGACCAGACGACGCACGCTCTCGTTGTCTTCTGCGACAAGGATCGTTTCCGTACCGTCCAAAGTGCGCGTCGACGTCGGGGCGACCGATGGTTTCGTGGCTGGCTCGTCGACCATCGGTAGGTAGACCTTGAACGTCGTGCCACGGTCGGGCTCGCTGTACACCCACACGTTCCCCCCGCTCTGCTCGACGATCCCGTGCACCGTCGCGAGCCCCAGCCCGGTCCCCTTGCCGGTTGCCTTCGTCGTGAAGAAGGGCTCGAAGATCTTGGCCTTCGTCTCGGCATCCATCCCCGTTCCGGTGTCGCTCACCGCCAGCATCACGTAGTAACCTGGCGTTACGGCCACGTGCTCGCGAACATAGGCCACGTCGAGCTCGGCATTGGCCGTTTCGAGCATCAACTTGCCACCGCCCGGCATCGCGTCGCGGGCGTTCACCACCAGATTGAGGATGACCTGCTCCAGTTGCCCGGCGTCGGCCTTGACGCGACCGAGATCGCTCGCCAGCGAGGCCGTGAGATCGATGTCCTCGCCAACGATCCGCCGCAACATCTTGTCCATCCCCGCGACCACGGCGTTCAGGTCGAGCACCCGCACTTTCATCACCTGTTGGCGACTGAATGCGAGCAACTGGCGCGTGAGCCCGGTCGCGCGGTCGGTCGCCTTGCGGATCTCCTCGAGGTCGTCGCACTGCGCGGCGCCTGGCGCCAGGTCGTGAAGCAGCAACTCCGTGTACCCGGAGATCGCCGTCAGGATATTGTTGAAGTCGTGCGCGATCCCGCCGGTGAGCCGCCCGATCGCTTCGAGCTTCTGCGCCTGGCGGAACTGCTGCTCGAGCTTCTTGTACGAGGTCAAGTCGCGCGCGATGACGGAGAGGAGGAGCGGCGCGTCCGGGGCGGGGCGGTGCGCAAGGCTCGAGATCAGCACAGGGATCTCCCGGCCGTCGCGAGCCTTGAAGACCGTTTCCCCGTTCCAGACCCCGTCCCGCAGCAGCGACGGGAGGATCTCCGTCAGCAGGCGGGGATGCTCGCGCTCGGGATGGAGATCGGGGATCGTCAGGGCGGTGAGCTCCTCGGTCGCGCCGATCCCGATCATCCGGCGACCCGCCTGATTCAGATACCGCAGACGCCCATCCGGGCCGGCCGTGCCGACGAGATCCGAAGTCGCTTCCAGGATCGTCGCCAACCGGGCCCGCGCCTGCTCCGCTCGCTGGCGCTCGACCGCGGTCGAGAGGATGTTGGCGACGCTCATGAGGAAGGTCACGTTGTCGGGTGCGAACGTGCGCCGTTGCGTCGTGTGCGCCCCGAGGACGCCGAACGGGTGATCCAGCTCGCCGATGATCACCGCCACGCCGCTCACGACTCCGTGGTCGAGCAGGAGCGCCGGCGCGTCGAACCGCGTTTCGTGCTTCTGGTCCTCCGACACCACGGAACCACCCGAGGACAGGACATACCCTGCCATCGACTTCTTGCCCGCCGTCACCGTCGCCGTCCCGACGTAGCCGGGTTTCCACCCCACGCCGGCGCGGAGCAGCAGCGCGGCGCCGCCGGGAAGCAGTTCCAAGACCTTGCTGTACTCCACGCCAAGCGTCTCCGCCACGAGCGCGACCGCCGCGTCGAACAACGCCGACAGTTCCCCACCTTCCAATGCCGTGCTGCCAAGACTCGCCACTGCCGCCTGCTGCCGAGCGTAGTTCCCCACCCTCGCTTCGGCGCGCTGGCGCTCGCCGATCTCCGCCCGGAGGGCGGCGGTGCGCTCCTCGACGCGCCCCTCCAGGTGCTCGTGCAGGCGCGCCCGCTCGATCGCCATCGCGATCTGATTGCCGACGCCGTACAGGATCTGGAGGTCGTCATCGCTGAACATCCCGTCGTCGGGCCCGGCGAGGTTCATGATCCCAATGGTCCGGCCGCCCACCCAGAGCGGGATCGCGGCGTGGTACCGCACGCCGCGCGTGTCACCTTTTGCCTTCTGCAGGCGCTCGCACGTGAGCACGTTCACCACCGAGTCGAACTGCCCTTCAAGGAGCTTGCGGCGGCAGAAGCAATCCCCTTGCATCGCGGTGGGCCCCGCCACCGCTGGCGGCAGCCCCCGGGCGGCGACGAGCCGGAATCCGTCCTCGCCGTCGCGAAGCGAGATCCAGCCCGCCTGCACGCCGGGCAGTTCAAGTGCGCGCTCCAACGCGACCTCCGCCACCTCGGCCTCGGTCGAGGCACCATTGAGACCCAGTGCGATGCGGTAGAGCCCCTGGAGCGACTGGTGGGAGCGCTCGAGCTGCTCCTCCCGCTGCAGCAGCGCGCGGTTCTGGAGCACCGCGTCCTCGAACGTGGAGATCAGCAGGTCAAGGATCTGCTCGCGCGCGGAGCTGATGGTGAACTTGCGGCCGAGCAGGAATACGTCGACGCCAACCTGTAGGCGGCTTGCCGCACGGGCCTGCCGCGTCGCGAGGAGCAGGTCGATCCGTCCAAGCAGGTGCTCGGCCTGATAAGGTTTGGTGAGGAAGTTGTCCGCACCGCATTCGAGGCCGTTGATGATGTCGAGCGGATCGGCGAGGCTCGTGAGCAGCACAACGGGAACGTGGCGACCCGCCACTCCGGCCTTGATCCGGCGGCACAGTTCGTAGCCGTCAACGGACCCCGGCATCACGATGTCGCTGATCACCAGGTGGAATCGTTCCGGATCGAAGCGGGCCACCCCCTCCTCACCCGTCGCGGCGATCTCGACCTCGTAGCCCGCACCCTCGAGCTCGTGGCGCAGCGCCTCCCGTTGTGTGGCGCTGTCCTCCACCACGAGGACGCGCCTCACGGTCGCCGCGCCAGGTCGCCTTCGCGTGCCTTTAGGCATCACCATTCCGCCAAGCGAGTTCCATCAGGCGGCCTGCAACGGCATCAATCGGGAGCACGGCGTCGACCACCCCGACCGCCACCGCTTCGCGCGGCATCCCGTAGACGACGGAGGTTGCCTCGTCCTGTGCGAGCACGTGGCCCCCCATCCTCTTGATCACCCTCAACCCCTCGACTCCATCGTTCCCCATTCCCGTCACAATCACCGCCGCGACCGACGCACCGTAGACCTGTGCAAGGGAATCGAAGAGATGCGTCCCCGACGGGCGGAACCCGCCGACGGGCGGCGCGTCGGTCAGCTCCACGCGGGCGTCGCGACTCACGCCCAAGTGAACGTTGTCCGGGGCGAGCAGCACCGTGCGCCCCCGCAGCGGTTCGCCGGACTCGGCCACCTTCACGCGCAGGTTGCAGCTGCTGCCGAGCCAGCTGGCGAGTCCTTCGACGAACCCCGTGGCAATGTGTTGCACGACGAGGATCGGCACGGGAAAGGCGCCCGGAAGGCCGGAAAGGATCCGTTGCAGCGCGGCGGGCCCCCCGGTCGAGGCGGCGATCGCTACGACACGGATCCTCGAACCTGGCGACCGCCGCAGCTGCATCACCGGCGGCGGCACGACCGGGGCCCGCGACGCCCATCGGCGCACCACCTTGACTTGGGACATCGCCTTGGCCATCGCCAGGAACGCCGCGCGCTGGCCATCGAACAACGCCGACCGGGGATCGTCGGGCTTCGGCAAGACGAGCAGCGCGCCCGCGCGCAACGCGTTGAACGAAAGCCCCATTCCCTCGCGATTCGCACTGGAGGACACGATGATGATCGGGATGGGGGCCTGCACCATGATCTCCTTGGTGGCCTCGTACCCATCCATGATCGGCATATGGACGTCCATCGTGATCAGGTCGGGTTTGAGGCGCGCGGCCAACTCGACCGCCTCGGCACCGTTCTTCGCCTGGCCCACAACCGTGATCTCCGGATCACTGTCCAGGATCTCGACCAGAAGCTCACGCACGGTGAGCGAGTCCTCGGCGACGACGACGCGTATCATCAGATTCCCCTAACCCAGCAACTGGTTGATCGTATCCAGCAGGTGCTGCTGGTCGAAGCTGGACTTGCCGATGTAGGCGTCGGCCCCGACCTCGAGCCCACGCGCCCGGTGCTCTGGAGATTCGAGAGCACTGACCAGAATGACCGGCAGCGACTTGAACCTCTTGGAGGCGCGGATCGCCTCGCAGAGCGCGAACCCATCCATCCGGGGCATCTCGATATCGGCGACGACGAGGTCGCAGCCGTCCTCCTGCAGCACTTTCCACGCATCGGCGCCGTCCACGGCCGTGCGCACGTCGTAACCGACTGCTTCGAGAATGCTTTGCTCCAGCGTCCGCGTCGTGATCGAGTCGTCCACGACGATGATCCGCCGCCTCGCAGGCCCGGCCGGTTCGGCCGCCGCGACGGAGACCCCGGCTCCCCCGCGAAGGCCCAGTCCGGCACCGACCACCGCGACCGGGTCGAGCACCAAAGCCACCCGGCCCGTCCCGAGGATCGCCGCACCACTGATGTGCGGTAGCGGCTCCCGCAGTCTGCCCACCGGCCGCAGCACGATCTCCTGTTCCGCGATCAGCTCATCCACCGCGACCGCCAGCCGCCGCGCGCCCGCACGCAACAATAAGACCGTCAGTGGACCTACCGTCGGTCGCTCGACCAGCGGGGGGAGGAGCCGTGCGAGCGCGAGTAACGGGACCGGCCCCTCGGGAGTGGCGAGAACCTCGCGTGCCTCGGCGTGCTTGATCTCCTCCGGTCGAACCCTGAGCAGCCGCTCCACGTTGGAGGTGGGGATCGCGACCATCTGGGGACCGACGGCCACGAGCAGCGCGCGGATGGTGGCGAGGGTCGGAGGGCACTCGAGCGTGAAGGTCGTGCCGCGCCCCGCGATCCAAGTGACATCCACACTCCCGCGGATCCGAGCGACGGCAGCCCGCACGATGTCCAGGCCGACGCCGCGGCCGGAGGTCGTCGTCACTTCGACCTGCGTGGAGAGCCCGACCTCGATCAGCGCGCGCGCGATCTCGCGTTCTTCGTCGGGCACCGGGTAGCCGCGCTGAACGAGCTGGGCTCGGATCGCCGCCACGTCGAGTCCCGCACCGTCGTCGGCGACCGTCACCGAAAGGCGATCGCCCCGGATGGCCGCTTCAACTCGCACCGTGCCGCGTCGCGGTTTCCCGGCGAGCTCGCGGACCGCCGCCGACTCGATCCCGTGGTCCGCCGCGTTCCGAACGAGATGCAGGAGGGCCTCGCGCAGGCCATCCAACACGGCACGATCCACTTCCACCTCTCCGCCCAGCACTTCGACGTCGAGTTCCTTTCCGATCTCGGTGGCGAGATCGCGCACGACGCGCGGGAGCGCCTCGCAGGCGTCGGCGAATGGCCGCATCCGTAGCCGACGCACGCGGTCGGCGACATCGCCGGTCACTTGCGCGATGGCGCGCGCGTCCGCTTTCGCACGTGTGGCCAGTCGGCCCGACTCCTGGACGACGTGACGGAGATCTTCTTCGAGCCCGTTGACCGCCTGCAGAAGCGCGGGCGGCGCCGCCGACCGCGCGAGTGCAAGGCGGAGACGTCGGCCATTGCGTTTCCATTCAAACGTCGACCGCGCGGCCGCGTCGTGCAGCGCCTGCAGCTCCACGGGCTGACTCGCGACGCGGCTGCCGGTGACGAGCAACTGCCCCGTGGCGGCGAGCAGCACGTCGAGCTTCTCCGCGTCAACTCGCACCTGGCCATCCCGCTGCTCGCGCGGGGTCGGCGCGTCCCGCGGAGGAGCGGTCGGAGAGACCGCGCTCGGCCGAGGGACCCGCCCCGTTCCGCGCTCCCGGCTCAGCCGGTCGCGCAACGCGACCAGCGGCGCGCCCGAGAGGCTCCGGCCGGACCTCAGTCGCTGTCCGGCGTCGGCGAGAGCGTCCGCGGTGGAGAAGAGGAGGGCGAACTCGTCCGGCCCGAGCGTCGCCTCGCCGCTGCGGACCTGGGCCAGCAGTGTCTCCAGCTCATGACAGGCCTGCTCGATCGGTCGTACGCCGGTCGCGCTCGCCGCGCCCTTCAGCGTATGCGCCACCCGGAAAAGCGACTTGAGGCGCTCTGCGTTGCCGGGGTCACCCTCCAGGGCCAGCAACTCGGCGTTCATCACCCCGATCTGCTCCTCGAGCTCGCCAAGGAAGGTGGCGAGCAGGCGCGCGGCCAACTGATCCTTGTTCACCGGTTTGGGCCCCGCGGCAACTCGGGCCCCACGCCGCCGACGAGCGTCATCAGCCTCGTTCCAACCGCATTCAGGTCCTGTGCCGCGCGCTCGGCCTGTTTTGTGGAAGCGAGGTTCTGCTGGGTCGCCTCGTGAATGCTGCCCATCGCCTGACGGACCTGCGCCATCCCCACCGCCTGCTGTCCCGCCGACGCGACGATCTGCGCGGCTGCCTGAGCCGCTTCCCCGACCGCGTCGGCGAGCGCGCGGATCGTCTCACCCGCCTCCGTCACCTGTCGGCTCGTGACCGTCACCTGCTTGGTCCCCTCCTCGGTCGTCATCACCGCAGCGCTCGTCGCGCGTTGGATATCTCCCAGGATTCGACGCACCTCGACCGTCGCCTTCTTCGACTGTTCGGCCAGACTCTTCACCTCACTGGCGACCACGGCGAATCCGCGCCCCTGTTCCCCCGCCCGCGCCGCCTCCACCGCAGCGTTCAGGGCAAGGAGGTTCGTCTGCTCCGCAATGTCATTCACCGTCGCGATGATCTCGCCGATCGCCTGCGCCTGCTCCGCGAGCGCCAAGATGCTCTCGGCAATCGACTCCACCTGCTCCTTCACTGCGGTCATCGCCGTCGTCGACTCGTCAACGGCCTTGCGGCCCGCCTTGCCGATCTCCGCCGCGCGCTGTGCCGACTCCGATACCGCCTTGGCCCGCTGCGCCGCCTGCTCGGCCGTCTGGGCCACCTCGTCCACGGTCGCCACGGTCTCCGTCACGGCGGCCGAGGTCTCGTTCGCCCCCGCGGCCTGCTGCGTCGTGGCCGCGAGGATCTCGGCCGCGGCCGAGGCGAGAATACCGGCGGTCTCCTGGAGTGGTCCGGTCACCGCGCGGTTGAGGAACACCGCCGCCATCGTACCCACCACCAGTGCGAGCAGAGTTCCGAACAGGAGCACGAGCTGCATCCGGAAGGCGGTGGTCTGCGCCTCGACAATCGCGGCATCGGTGCGTTGCTTCGCCCGGTCAACGCCGCGTATGATCGCCCTGGCCACGGCTTCACGCGCTGGCGAGGCACGTGCGTTGCGGATGCTCACGGCCTCGGCGGCACGCCCAGCCTGCATTGCCGCGATGGATGCGCGCGACGCCGCATCCCACTCCAATACCCCCGCAAGCGTTTCGGTCCAGATGGCCCGACTCTCCGGCGTGTGCGCAGAGTCTCGAAGCTGCTCCACGAGCGCACGGCTCAGGGCGAGGGTACTGTCCCGGCTACGCAACTCGGCGTCGCTGGGTCGGACCAAGAACCCAAGGTAGTCCAGGACGGCTCTCCGAAACTCGGACTGCGCGGTGAGCGCCGGCACGAGCGTGCGCCGCTCCTGGTCGAGGGCCGCTCGGTACGCCTCCGACGCCCCGCGCAACGCCACCACCCCGACCGCCGCCACCACGACGACGAGGCCCAGCCCCACCACGAACCCTGCCGCGATCCGTCGGCTCACGGTCCACTGCATCAGATCCTCCGAGTGTCAGTCAGGGTGCTCAAGCGTGCGCCCGCAACAGTTGCTCCGCGTCGAGCACGAGCACCGCGTCACCGGTGACCCCGCGCAGGAATTCCCGCTGCCCCGCCACCCCCTCCGGCGGGGCACGCACCTCCGCGATCGGAAGGGTCACGATCTCCTGCACGGCGTCGGTCAAGATTCCGAACGCCGCCCGCCTCTCCCCGAGCACGATCACGCGGCTCAGGTCGTTCAGCGCGGCAACCGAAAGTCCGAGCGACGCCCGGAGGTCAAGGATCATCAACAGCTCCCCCCGCCATGCCGTTACGCCGCACACCGGTGACTTGGCACCGGGGAGCGGAGACAGGTCGACCAGTCGGAACACGGCGGTCACAAACCGAGACTCGACCGCGTACACCTCATTGGCGAGCGTGAACGTGACCAGCTCGAGCGTACCTCCGGAGGCGGGCCGCGCCACGGGCCGCGCCAGCACTCGGGCGCGTTCTTCGAGGACCTCCCGAACGCGTTCCGGCGAGACATCAGTGGTTCCGGAGAGCGCGCGTCCGGCCGCTTCCACGCGCTGCCGGACGTCGGTCCAGTCCACCGGACCGCGGAATACTTTCTGGTGACGGGCCTTCAGGCAGCCGCCGCGGCCAAGAGCTTCATTTGCAACCGCGCCATCTCGACGAGTCGGCCCGCGAGCTCACCGTCAGAGCTCGGCACGATCTCCGCTGGAGACATCGCCACCAGGAGCCGTTCCGCGTTACGGTACGCCCGGTGCGCACCATCGATATCGCCAAGCCGTGCCAGCGCGCCGCCGAGCGCCAGGTGGGCCGCGACGAGTCCCCGGTCCAAATAGAGCGCACGGCGCGCGGCCACCGCTGCATCGGAATACCTCCCCGCCTCGGACAGCAGCACCGCGTGCAAATACGCGAGTTCCGCGCAGGTGCGCTGGACGTCGAGCGCAGCAGCACACGCGCGTCCGGCGGCATCGAGTTCTCCACGGTTCGCGAGCGCGCGCACCAGCACGATCCGAAGCGCCGGATCGTCGCTGCCGCGCTGAACAAGTAGACCCGCCAGCTCGGCGGCACGCGCGTAGTCCCGTGCGGCATACGCGCGGAGTGCCTCTGCACCGCTGTGAGATGCTGTCGGCTCGATGCCAACCGCGAGCGGCTCGACCTCTGACACCGCGTTCGGAAAAAGCGGAGGCAACGGCGGAAACCGCGCCGGCGGCTCCGGCGCTACGAACTCGAGGAATGGCGGGGGCGCAACTGTGGAGGTGACCGCGGAGGCGACCGCAGCTGCCGCGCCCGGCCGGAGGGCGCTGCGGCCCCGCCGCCGATATGCGAGCCCCGCCTCGGTGAGCACCACGTCGCACGGCACCAGGTCCGAGAGCACTGGGTCGGACGCGCCGAGCAGGAGCCAGCCGTCGTCACTCAGTGAGTCCATCAACCGGCGCGCAACCCGAGCGACCGTCTCCGCATCGAAATAGATCAAGACGTTGCGACAGAGGATCAGGTTCATCCCCCAGATGCCCGTCGGAAGAGAGGGGTAGCTGTCCTCGGCGAGGTTCAGGTAGCGGAAGTCGACTGCGCCGCGGATGCTGGGCGCCAAAATGAACCGGTCGCCCACCTGCTCGAAGTACGTGCTAGTGACCGCGCTCGATACGCCGCGCAGCGACCAGCGGGAGTAGCGGGCCCGCCGTGCCTGGGCCAGCGCGGCACGCGAGAGATCGGTGGCTACGATGTGCGCGGGCTGGTCGAGGTGTTGTTCGCGCAGGATGATCGCGAGCGTGTACGGCTCTTCCCCAGTCGCACAGCCGGCGCTCCAGACACGCAGTGGGCCGCTGTCCGTGCGCCCCGCGAGCAGCGCCGGAATGACCGCGCTCCGAATCACCGCGATCTGCTCGGGTTCGCGGAAGAAGTACGTCTCGCCCACGGTGATGCCGGCCACGAGGTCGTCGAGCAGCGCGGGCTCGTTCGACAGTCGGCCGAGATAGACTTCGGGATCGCTCACCGTCGTGCGACGCATCGCCGCCGAGAGGGCCTCGTCGAACGCCGAACGCCGTGCGGCGCTGAAGACGAGCCCGGTCCGGCGACGCACGAGGCTCGCCGCTACTTCGCTGAGATCCGCCGAGGGTCGCGCGTTCGTGGCCATCAACGCTTTCTCCGTCCGGCCTCGACGGTGCCGAGCGGCGACGCCGGTGAGGCTGACGCCGTTGCGGACAGTGACGCATCCACCTGCGCGGCCTCGTCCAGAGAGAGGAACCGATCGAGATCGTGGATCACGATGAGACCGTCCGGCAGCATCGCGATTCCCGCGACGTACTCCACCCCCGGCACCACGTGAGGCACGGATTCAATGTCGGCTTCGTCCACCGAAGTCAGGTTGACGGCCCGATCCACCCGCAGCGCGACCGACCGTGGGCCGCTACGCGCGATGATCATGTGTTGGTCCGGGGTGAGCGCTCGCGACGGGAGGCCGAACCGCTGTCGGATGTCCAGCACCGGAACGAGGATGCCGCGGAAGTTGACCACTCCTTCCACGATCGGCGGTGCCTTGGGCAATGCGGACACCGCGACCGCGCGCGTAACCGCTTGCACAGCGGTGGCCAGCACCGCAATGCGCCTCTGGGCGAGATCGAAAGTCAGCAAATCGACCATCTGCAGGACCTCGTGTGGTCTCGAGGCGAGCGTCCGACAGACTCCCAGGGCAGAATCGAGCGGAGAGTCTCATTGCGATGCTTACCGTGATCCGTCGAGGTCTCGGGCGACCTTGCCCCACCGTCCGACCGACCGCCCATCGCCATAGTGACACTGCGTTCCTGCCAGCAGCCGCGCCAGTAGGCGTACTTATAGACACTGTTCAGTTGTTGATACGCTACTCGCAAGCTTCCGCACAGATCAGCGATCTTGGTGGTTGCCCGACATCGAGTACGACGCCCGGTATCTCGAGGTCAGCAAGACTTAACGGCGGCGCTGGATTGACTCGGGAAAACTGACCTGTTTCTGAATCGGCGGCCGGGGAGAATGTGGGTCCCTTCGAGCCGATTTGCGCGCATTCGCCGAAAATCACTCACTCACGTCGATGGGCCGCGAACGGCCGCGTTCAGCCCCCGAAGAGCCCCGTCACCAGCCGCTTCAGGTCGTTGAAGGTGACCGTCAGGAAGAGGAGGCCGATCGTCGCCAGTCCGAGCCTCGCGTACCACTCCCGGACCATCGGGGGGAAGGGACGGCGCCAGACCGACTCGGCCAACTGGAGAAGGATCTGGCCCCCGTCCAAGAGCGGGATCGGCAGAAGGTTCAGGACCGCGAGGTTGATGCTCAGGAAGGCGACGAGGAGCCAGAGACTCGCGAATCCGGCCTGGGCCGCGACCACGCTGGAGCGCGCGATCTCCACCGGTCCGCCGAGCTGCGAAACCGAGACCTGCCCTCGGAAGAGCCCGCCGAGGACGTCGATGACGCTCGAGGCCATCCCCCACGTCGTGTTCCACCCAAGGACGACGGCGTGGCCGACCCCGACCGGCTCTCGCGCGACCTCCTGTCGCACCCCCACCCCGATCCGCCCGACCTTCTGCATCTCCCCGGTCGGAGGAGTCGCGACCTCCTGCTCTTCGGGCATGATCCGCAGGGTGAGGAGCTCCCCAGAGCGGGAGACACGCACGGAGAGTTCACGGCCGGGGGCAGCTGATACGAGATCGAGCACCTCGTCCCAGCGCGCCACCGCGCGGTCGTCGATCGCGACGATGCTATCGCCGCGAAGCATCCCGGCTCGCTCGGCGGGCTTCCCAGCGACGATCGAATCCGCGACCGCCGGCAGATAGGCCTCGCCGTAGGCCGCGAACACGCCGGTCGTCACCACGAGCGCGAGCACGACGTTCATCGTCACCCCGGCGAGCAGGATGACGAGCCGCGCCCAGAGCGGCTTCGACTCGAACCACCGATCCGCAGGGATCGGCTTGGGACCGTGCGGCACCATCGACTCCTCGTCCCAGTGCTTCGAGCGCTCGGCGCCCCCGCTCTCGTTGCCCCCCTCGAGCGTCGACGCCGTCTCGTCCTCGCGCGACGCCATCCGCACGTAGCCGCCGATCGGCAACCAGGAGAGCGCGTACTCGGTCTCGCCGCGCCGGAAGCTCCATAGCGGCGAGCCCCATCCCAGCGAAAAGCGCGGCGCGTACACGCCGGTCCACTTCGCGGCGAGGAAGTGTCCGAGCTCGTGCACGAAGATCACGAGCCCAAGGACGAGCAGCGGGGCGAGCCAACTCAGCATCAGCGGAACTCCTGCACAAGGGCGCGCGCGGCCGCATCGACCGCGAGCAATGATGGTAAGTCTTCACCGGGACGATCAGCGAGGCGGTCGAGCGCTGCACCGACGGCGATCGCGATCCCACCGAAGGGTAGCGTGCCATCGAGGAACCGCGCGACGGCCACCTCGTTGGCAGCGTTGAAGACGGCCGGTGCCGCCCCCGCGTGCCGACCAGCAGCGACCCCGAGTCCCAACATCGGGAACGACTCGTGTCGGACCTCTTCGAAGGTGAGTGGGCTCGACGCGACCGGGTCGAACGAGGGTACCCCGGGGTCAGCGATCCGGTCCGGATACCCGAGTGCGTAGAGCACGGGCAGCTCCATCGAAGGCACGCCCATCTGGGAAATCACGCTGCCGTCCTCGAACTCGATCATCGAGTGGACGATGCTTTGCGGATGGACCACGACCTCAATCCGATCGTACGGCACGCCGAAGAGGACGTGCGCTTCGATCACCTCGAGCGCCTTGTTCGCGAGCGTCGCACTGTCGACCGTGATCTTCCGTCCCATCGACCAAGTCGGATGGCGGAGCGCGTCCTCGCGGGTCGCAGCGGCGAGTTGCGCAGCATCCCACGTGCGGAAGGGGCCGCCCGACGCCGTGATGATGAGTCGCCTGACACCAGCGATCGGCAGGAGACCAGCGCCCGGTCCACCGACCCGACCGGCAGCGCACTGGAGCATCGCCGAGTGCTCGGAATCCACCGGGATCACCTCCCCCCCACCCGCTGTGACGGCGCGCGCAACGAGTGCCCCGCCGACGACGAGCGACTCCTTGTTCGCGAGGGCCACGCGCTTCCCCGCCCCGACGGCGGCGAGCGTCGCCTCAAGACCCGCGGCGCCGACCACCGCATTGAGGACGATCGCGGCATCCGTCGACCGGGCCGACTCGACGAGACACTCGCGGCCGACCCGCCACTCCCCCGGCAGCGTGGCCCCGGCCGCGTCGACGAGACCGATCCGCGCCGTTGGCCACGAATGGGCGGCGACGGCCAGCCCCTCGCGATTGCCGTTCGCGGTCATCGCGACGACCGCGAACCGGTCGCGATGGCGGTCGATCACCCGCAGCGCCGTACGGCCGATCGAACCAGTGGCCCCGAGGAGCGCGACGCCCTTCGGGGCGCTCACCCGCGCACCGTGAGCAGCGACTCGAGGAGGGCGAAGGCGAGCGGAAGCGTGAAGAGCAGCGCGTCGAGCCGGTCGAGGACACCGCCGTGGCCGGGGATCAACGCCGAACTGTCCTTCACCCCGGCCTGTCGCTTCAACATCGATTCGGCGAGGTCACCGACCTGCGCCGCCACACTCATAGCGGCGCCGAACAGTATCGTGCTACCAAGCGTCATCCCGAGCGATGCGTACGGACGCAGGACGAAGTTCACGTAGAGCGCGGCGACGGCGACCGTCGTCACCAGCCCACCCACTGCGCCCGCGACCGTCTTTCCCGGACTCACGCTCGGCATCAGCTTGCGCCGGCCGAGCGAGCGCCCGATGAAATAGGCGCCGATGTCGCTCATCCACGTGAGGATCAGCGGCAGCGCGACGAGCAGCGTCCCCGCGAGATCGGTGATCGTGAACCGGCTATGGCGCAGGACGTACGCGAAGGAGAGGAGCCCGCCGGTGTACCAGGCGCCGAAGAGCGTCGCGCCGACCGAACGCACCGGCGACCCCACCGCACCGAACCGCACCAGCGCGTGCGTCAGAAGGAGCGGCACGAGAAGGGCGACCATCCAGAGCGAGGGCGCGATCGCGCGGGTCGCCGTGAGATGCACGACGAGCGGGAGTGCCGCGGCGAGGCCGATCGTCCAGCCACCGAGGGTCGGCGCGCCACTCGCGGTCGAAAGCCGGTTGAACTCCCAGGCGCCCAGGCCGGCCGCGACGCCGAGGAGCAGCGCGAGCGGCAGGCGTCCGAGCCAGATCAGGGCGAGCGCGATTGGGATCGCGACCACCGCGAAGAGCACGCGTTTGGTCAACTCCGACACGATGGAGAGCCTCAGGCCGGGACGCGGCCGAAGCGGCGGTCCCGACTCTGGTATTCGAGGATCGCTTCGAAGAGGCTCGACCGGTCGAAGTCCGGCCAGAGCACCGGCGAGATGACGAGCTCGGTGTAGGCGAGCTGCCAGAGCAGGAAGTTCGAGAGCCGCTGTTCTCCCGAGGTGCGGACCAGGAGGTCGGGGTCGGGACACCCTACGGTGTAGAGCCGGTCAGCGAACGTCGTCTCGTCGATCTGGGCCGGCGTGAGCGTCCCGGCGGCGACCTCGTCGGCGATCCGTCGCGCCGCGCGCACGAGTTCGGCCCGTGACCCGTAGGAGATGAAGAGGTTCAGCGTGAGCCGCGTCTGGTTCGCCGTCTGCGCGACGACCCGGTCGACCGCCGCCCGCGCCGGAGGCGTGAGCCGGTCGATGTCGCCGAGCACGCACACGCGTACTCCCTGGCCTTCGAGTTCGGACGCTTCCTTCTGGATGTATTCCTCGAGGAGCGACATCAGCGCCTTGATCTCGACGGCGGGCCGCTGCCAGTTCTCCTGCGAGAAGGCGAAGAGCGAGAGCACCTCGACCCCGGCCGCGATCGCCCCCTCGACGACCTCCCGCACCGACTTCATCCCGCTCCGGTGGCCCAACGGGCGAGGCAGCATCCGCTCACGCGCCCACCGTCCGTTGCCATCCATGATGATGGCGACGTGGCGCGGGATGGCGCCGTGGACCTTGATCCGGGCGAGCAGTTCGGCGGCGCTCACTTCAGACTTCCATCAACTCGGCTTCCTTGGCCTTCATCAGGGCGTCGATCCTCGCGATCTCCTCGTCGTGGAGCTTCTGCAGATCCTTCTCGGCGTGCTTCACCTCGTCTTCCGAGATGCCGTCGAGTTTCTTGAGCAGGTCGCGGGCGTGCGTCCGCGCGTGACGGACGGCGATGCGCCCATCCTCAGCGTACTTGTGCACCGTCTTCGCCAGTTCCTTTCGGCGCTGCTCGTTCATCGACGGCAGGGGCACGCGGATGATCGCGCCCTGTGCCGCCGGGTCGAGCCCGAGATTCGATTCGCGGATCGCCTTCTCGACGGCCTTCACCTGACCCTTGTCGAACGGGGTCACGACGAGGAGGCGTGCTTCGGGCGCCGAGACCGACGCGCACTGATTCATCGCCATCAGCTGGCCGTACATCTCGACCTTCACCGTATCCAGCATCGACGGTGAGGCCTTTCCCGAGCGCACCGAGGCGAACTCCCGCTTCGCCGCCTCGACGCCCTTGTCCATCGACGACTTGCAGTCCTTCAGGATGTCCTGGGTCTTCATGAGACGAGGGTCCCCACGGATTCGCCGCGCAGCGCACGTCCCACGATGCCCGGCTCATGGATGTTGAGCACGATCAACGGAAGGGAGTTCTCCTTACACAGCGTGATCGCCGTCTGGTCCATCACGCCGAGTTCCCCTTGCATCACGTCGCGATACGAGATGCGTTCATAGCGGCTCGCCTTCGGATCCTGCTTCGGATCCGCTGAGTAGACGCCGTCCACGCTCGTCGCCTTGATGATCACGTTCGCTTCCATCTGGATCGCCCGCAGCACTGCGGCGGTATCGGTCGAGAAGTAGGGATTCCCGGTGCCCGCGGCGAAGACGACGCAGCGTCCCTTCTCGAGGTGCCGGATCGCCCGACGGCGGATGTACGGCTCGGCGACCTCTTCCATCCGGATCGCCGTCATCACGCGGGTGTCGAGCCCCTCGCGTTCGAGCACATCCTGGAAGGCGATCGCGTTGATGACCGTGCCGAGCATACCCATATAGTCGGCCGCGACCCGGCTCATCCCCATCTTCGAGATCTGCGACCCGCGGACGATGTTCCCGCCGCCGATCACGAGCCCGATCTGCGCACCGAGGTCCGAGATCGCCTTCACCTGCCGGGCGAACTCGCGGAGGGTGTCGAAATCGAAGCCGAAGCCCTTCTCGCCGGCGAGCGCCTCGCCGGAGAGCTTGAGCAGGACCCGCGGGTACTTGAGCGTCGTCATCGGCGCGGGTGCGGTCAGGACTCGCCCATCTTGAATCGGACGAAGCGCTTCACGGCGAGGGGCAGGCCCGCCGCCTTCGCGGTGGCGTTCACGAGGTCGCCGACGGTCTGCTTGTCGTCGCGGACCCAAGGCTGGCCGAGGAGTGTGACTTCGCCGTACAGCTTGCCGACGCGGCCCTCGACCATCTTCTGGGCGATCGCATCGGGCTTGCCGCTCTCCATCGCTTGGGCAACGAAGATCGCGCGCTCACGTTCGACGAAGGCCGGATCGACCCCGTCCTTGTCCACCGCGAGCGCGACCACCGGCACTCCCGCGGTCACGTGCTCGGCCACGTGCTTGCCGAGTTGGGCCGCCTCCTCACCCTTGCCGCCGACGATCTCGGCGAGGACGCCCGCCTTGCCGTTGAAGTGGAGGTACGACCCGACGACGCCGGCCGACTTGAAGCGGACCACGCGACGCAGTTCGACCTTCTCGCCAGTCTTCGCCGAGGCCGCCTTGACGACCTCGCCGACGGTGCGGGACGTGTCGGCGGACCAGGGGGTCGCGAGGTACGCGCCATCGGCGCCGACGGCGACGAGCCCGTCCACCGCGCTGTCCTGACCGACGTGCTCGGCAAGCTGGCGGGCGACGGCGACGAACTCGTCGTTGCGACCGACGAAGTCAGTCTCGCAGTTGAGTTCGATCATCGCACCGACGGTGGCGTCGGAACTGATCCAGGTGACGATCTGCCCTTCGGAGGCGGAACGGTCGGCGCGCTTGTCGGCCTTCGCCATCCCCTTCTTCCGCAAGAGGTCGATGGCGACGTCCATATCGCCCCCCGACTCCTCGAGGGCCTTCTTGCAATCCATCATCCCGGCGCCGGTGCGGGCGCGGAGTTCGGCAACATCCTTGGCACTGATCTGTGTGGCAGCCATCGGTTTCACTTGATCCTCGAACCATCACTGTGAGATCGCCGCCGGGAGCCCTGGGTCTCCTTCGGCGGCGATCGGGAAGTTACTGCGGGGTCTCCCGGGACACTACCGAGTGACGATCACTCGGCGGTCTCCTCGCCTTCGGTCTCGCCGCCTTCGGGAGCGTCGGTCGTCCCCTTGAGGCGGGCAGCGATCGCCTCTGGCTTGGCCCGACGGCGACGCGGCCGACGCTTCCGGCGACGGTCCTCGTCGCTCTCCTTCTCAGTGCCGCGCTCCGACGACCAGGTCGTGGACTCGCCCGACTCCTCGACCTCGGTACGTACGGGCGCCTCGCGCCGCGCCTCGGAGATCGCGCCGGCGACAGCCCCGGTCAGGAGTTCGACCGACCGGATCGCGTCGTCGTTGCCGGCGATCGGGACGGTGATGAGATCGGGGTCGCTGTTCGTGTCGCAGATCGCGATGATCGGGATGCCGAGCTTGTTCGCCTCGTCAACCGCGATCTTCTCCTTCTTCGCGTCGACGATGAAGAGCAGGCCCGGGAGCCGTCCCATCGCCTTGATGCCCGAGAGGTTCTTCGCGAGCTTGTCGCGCTGACGGGTCATCATCAGCGCTTCCTTCTTCGTGTAGTTCTCGAAGGTGCCGCCCGCCTCGGAGCCGGCCTCCAGATCCTTGAGTTTCCGGATCTGCTTCTTGACCGTTGCGAAGTTCGTGAGGAGCCCGCCCAGCCATCGCTCGGTGACGAAGAGGGCGCCGGCGCGCTCGGCCTCACCCGACACGATCTGGGCGAGCTGGCGCTTGGTGCAGACGAAGAGGACGTTCTCGCCGCGGAGCACGACCTCGCGCGCGAGCTGCTGCGCGAGCTCGATCTGCTTGAGCGTCTTCTGGAGGTCGATGATGTGGATCCCGTTGCGCTCCGCGAAGATGAAGCGGCGCATCTTGGGATTCCACCGGCGCGTCTGGTGTCCGAAGTGGACACCGGCCTTGAGGAGTTCGTCGAGCGAGGGCTGGGACATCGGTTGATCCGGGCGCTGAGGTTTTGTGTTGCCGTCGCTGTCCTTCACCGCCTTCCACCGCCGCACCGAAAGTGCGGCACCAGTGGTCAGCTCGGGACAGCTGTGAGATGCAGGGGAAAGGGGGAAGGGGGAGGGGAAAAGGTCACTGCGTTCCTTTCTCCTTCCTCCTTCCACCGTTCGCCTGTCGTTCTATTACCGCTTGCTGAACTGGAACCGCTTACGTGCCTTCGGACGGCCCGGCTTCTTGCGTTCGACGGCGCGGGCATCGCGCGTGAGGAGCCCAAGATCGCGGAGCTTCCGCCGGTACGTCTCATCGATCTTCACCAACGCGCGGGCGATCGCGAGGCGGAGCGCACCGGCCTGACCGGTCTGCCCTCCCCCCGTGAGGTTCGCCTGCACGTCATAAGTGCCGAGCGTGTCGGTCGCCGTGAAGGGCTGCTGGATCGCCGTCACCAGCGCCGCGCGGGGGAAGTAATCCCCGAGCGTGCGCCCGTTGAGGCTCCACTTCCCTGAACCCGGGACGAGGAACACACGGCAGACGGCCTCCTTGCGGCGGCCGACGGTATGGGTCATCAAAGTCTCCGCCATTTACTTGGCCTCGGCCTTCGGGAAGGTGAGCGTCTCGGGCTGCTGCGCCGCGTGCGGGTGCTTGGCGTCGGCATAGACGCGCAGGCGGAGCCGCAGCTTCTGGCGACCGAGCGCGGTCTTCGGGAGCATCCCGAACACGGCCTTCTCGATCACGCGCTCCGGATGCTTCGCGAGCATCGACGCGAAGGGCGTGTAGAGCTCGTGGCCCATATAGCCGGTGTGGCGGAAATAGTTCTTCTGCTCCGCCTTCCGCCCGGTGACCTTCACCTTCGAGGCGTTGATGACGATGACGTTGTCCCCGGTGTCCATATGGGGGGTGAACATCGCCTTGTGCTTGCCGCGGATGATCTTCGCGATCTCGGTCGCGAGGCGGCCCAGGACCATCCCGTCGGCGTCGACAACGAACCACTTGTGTTCGATGTCGGCCGGGGTGGCCGTGTACGTCGTCCTCATTAGCGTGAGTCTGGAACGAGAGGTGCTGCGCCTCACCGGTGCGGGATGCAACCCGGGTCTCGGCCGCCCAACGGGCGTTTTTCGACAGACGCGAAGGATAGACGGCGCAAGGGGTTGGGTCAAGGGAAGCATTAGCGGCTCTGGGCTGTCACGGGACTGTCCGATCTGTCGGAGTCGAGCAAGGATAGATTACGCATCATGCACGCCACC
This sequence comes from Gemmatimonadaceae bacterium, assembly GCA_031430835.1. Taxonomy (GTDB): domain Bacteria; phylum Gemmatimonadota; class Gemmatimonadetes; order Gemmatimonadales; family Gemmatimonadaceae; genus Pseudogemmatithrix. The sequence continues at coordinate 25,817 of JANPCH010000090.1, read as the reverse complement.
ACCGAGGCTTCCGCGCCCGGGCGACTGAAGCTCCTCGTCGCCGGTCCGGTGTCACGGTCGGTCCTGATCGGCATCGCGCTGTACTCGCTGTGGAGCGCGCTCGCGTTCCCGTTGGAGACCAGGTGGGAGAGGATCGTCGACGACGCGGCGATGCTCCCGTTCCGTCTCGGAATCGCGCTCTGCGCCCTCGCGATCGCGCGCCAGACCACCGACGATCGAGCCGCGCGCCTCGCGTGGAACCTGTTCGGAGCGTCCTTCCTCATCGCGGCGTTCGCCAACGTCCTCAGGATCGTACCCGGAGGCGGCAGTGTCCTCCCCGGCGCACTCCGCCTCGGCCTCGCCGCGCCGCAGGTGGTCCTGATGCTCGCAGGACTCTGGAGCCTCGCACGCCTGCGCCGCGACACGGAACGAGCGGCGGACTGGCTCGACGCCGGCATCATCGTACTCGCCGGATTCCTGGTGGCCACCGAGTTCATCGCCGGCGGCAATCCCTTCGTCGCGCAGCGCCTCGGTTCCCTGCGATGGCTCTTCCTGCTCTATCTCTGCGGGGACCTCCTCGCGGTGTTCCTCGCCGCGACGGCGTGGTTCCGGCGCCCCGCCGGGATCGCCCGGGACGCCCTCGGTGTGCTCACCCTGGGCTTCGCCGTCATCGCGCTGGTGGACCTTCAGTACGATCAGGAGATCCAACGCGGCACGTGGCAGAACGGCGGCCTCCTCGACGTCCTCATCGCCGTCGGCTTCGGCGTCATCATCATCGCACTCGATCGGCACCGCAAAGTGCCACCGGCGGAGGATGAACCGAGGACCGCGTTCCGCGAGGGGCGTCACATCGTCGCACCACTCGCGATCGTCGCCGCGGTGCTCCCCACGCTGGCGCTCGCGTGGAACCCGAGTTTCGTGCCGCAACATCTCGCGTTCCAGGTGACGGGGATGACGGTGCTGATCGTCCTCGTGCTCGTCCGCCAGCACCTTGTGCGCCGCCAGACCGTGCGTCTCGCGCGCGAACGGGTCGCGGCCGATGCGCGCTTCCGGTCGCTGGTGCAGCGATCGTCCGACGCGATCCTGCAGCTCTCGATCGATCATGTGATCCAGTGGGCGTCTCCTTCGGCCGGGGAACTCGCCGGTCCGATGCCAGCGCTCCTCGTCGGCCGGAAGGTCAGTGATCTCGCGCATCCTGAGGACCGCGACCGCCTCGCCGTCTTCCTCGCGAACGCCGGTGAACCCTTCGCGCGCAACGCCGCGCTGCGGTGGCGGATGGGGCGCGCCGATCGCTGGCATGACGTCGAGAGCGTGGTCTCCGACCTCGCGGGGGACGACGCGCCTCGCTCGCTCGTCCTCAACACGCGCAACGTCACCGAGCGCGTGCGGCTCGAACAACAGTTGCGCCAGTCGCAGAAGCTCGAGGCGGTGGGTCGGCTTGCGGGCGGCATCGCCCACGACTTCAACAACATCCTCGCCGCGATCATCACGCACGCGCAGCTCGTCCAAGATGGCCTGCCGCCGGAAGATGAGCGCGCGGCCGACCTGCGCGAGATCGAACAGACCGCCCAGCGCGGCGCGGTGCTGACGCGGCGCCTGCTCTCATTCAGCCGCCCGGAGCTCGGCCAGCTGCACACGCAGGCACTCGGGTCGGTGCTCAAGGGCATGGAACCGATGCTGCGCCGGCTCCTCGTGGGGCAGGTGGAACTCGAGCTCGACCTCGGACCTGACGACCTCTGGGTCCGCACCGCCGACGGACAGATCGAGCAGATCCTGATGAACCTCGCGATCAACGCCCGCGACGCGATGCCCGAGGGCGGCACCGTGCGGATCGAGACCCGTGCGCTCAACGTGCGGCCGGGAGAGCCTGGCCGCTCGCCTGGCGTGCTGCCCGGTCGGTGGGCCGACCTGCGCGTGCGCGACAGCGGTGTCGGGATGGATGACACAACGCTCGCGAACCTCTTCGAGCCCTTCTTCACGACGAAGCCGAGTGGGCTCGGGACCGGTCTCGGACTCACCACCGTCCGCGGGATCGTACGCGCGCTCGGTGGACAGGTACTCGCCGACAGCGCACCGGGAGCCGGCACGACGATGCGAGTGCTCCTGCCACTCACCTCTCCCGGGGTCGAAGCGCCACCCGTCCTGCGGATCGATGACCCGACGCCGGTCATCGGGCGCCCGACGGTGCTCGTCGTCGACGACGAAGTCACGCTGCGACGCGCGACCGAGCGGTTCCTCGAGCGGCAGGGCTACGAGGTGCTCGCCGCGCCATCAGCGATCGAAGCGCTGGCGCTGCTCGATGCGCGCGACTGGCGCGTGGACGTCGTCATCACCGATATGGTGATGCCTGGGATGGATGGTCGCGACTTCGTCCGTCGCCTCCGTGCGCGCCGCCCGAAGCTCCCCGTGGTCTGTATGTCGGGCCATATGGAGTGGGACGCCGACGATCTCGAAGGGGTCGAGGCACCGTGGGGCCCGCACAACCTGCTGGCCAAGCCGTTCTCGTTCCACGATCTGGTGCGGCGGGTGCGCGACGCACTCGGCGAAGAGACCGCGCTGAGCGGGCCGCGCGCCTAGTCGCTCTCGAATTCGACGAGCCGCGTCCCTTTCTCCACCGCCTGCCCCGGGATCGCATTGATCGCCCGCACGACACCGGCGCCCGGCGCGCGCAGCTCGTTCTCCATCTTCATCGCTTCCATCATCACGAGGCCCTGCCCCGCGACGACGTGGTCGCCGACCGCCACGGTCACGCGGACGATGAGTCCGGGCATCGGGGCGATCACCGGCGCCGGCCCCGATGTTCTCGCCGACGCGGCGGAGAGGTCGCGGATCGCCCGGGTGCGTTCATCGAGCGCCTCGACCGGGAACCGCCAGCCATCGAGCGAAAGCGAGTAGCGTCCGCGCGCATCGCCGCGTCGCGCGACCACCCGATGCTGCGCCGATCCGATCGTGACGAGTCGGACCGGCGTCCCTTCGACGTAGGCGAAATGAACTGAGAAGCGTTCGCCAGCGACGACCGCCTCGTCGCCCTCGAGATCGACCTCGATCCGCTCCCCGGCGATGTCCACGACGTACTTCACGCGACCGCCGGCACGAGCTCGCACACCGTTTCGATATGCGCGGTCTGCGGAAAGAGGTCGAAGCACTTGAGCGAGCGCACCGTCCATCCCTCGAGCCGGGCGACGTCGCGGGCGAGCGTCGCGGGGTCGCAGCTCACGTAGATGATCGCACTGGGACGTGGCATCGCCGCCGAGAGCGTCGCCGCGACCCGGGCATCCACGCCGGCCCGCGGAGGATTGAGGATCACGACGTCGGCCGGAAGGAGACGCGGCAGCATATCCTCGACCCGCGCGACGATCGCACGGGAGGGCGCGGTGAGACGCGACGCGGCGAAGGCCGACGCTTCCTCGTCGAGTTCCACCGCCGCGACCTGCACACCGGCGGCCTGGAGGCGGACGGCGACGTCGCCCGATCCACTGTACGCATCGATGATACGCCGTGGAGAATACCCGAGTGCGAGCTGGATCGTGTGGTCCTGCACGGCGGTCGCGAGATCCTCGTTCACCTGCACGAAGGAGGCGCCGGGCGTAGCCGCAGCGCGGCGATCGGCGACGAGTCGCCGGCGCTTGCCTTCCCCCTGCCACCAGACGGCGGCCACGGAAGGGACTGCTTGCAGGAAGGGATCGATCGCCGGCCACTCCTCCCCGCCCTCGAGCGTGAAGAGCGCACGTCCGTCGAGGAAGCGCACCGTTCCGCGAAGCCGCGGCCCTGCCGGGAGCGAGCGCTCAGCGCGAAGGATCTCCCGCCAAGTCTCCACCACACGCAGGTCGGTGATCTCGCAGTCGGCAAGGTCGAACACCGCCTCCGGATCGTCGAACGCACGAAGGCCTGCCCACGTGCGGCCTGCCTCACGCCGGATCGCAAGGGTCAGCGTGCGCCGATAGCGCCAGGGTTCCCCTCCCGCGACCGTCGGCAGCGGGACATCGCGCTTCGCGATACGGGCGAAGGCATCGCGCACGATCTGCGCCTTGGCCTGTCGCTGCGCATCGATGCCAACGTGCTGCCACTGGCAGCCGCCGCAGCGGTCGGGCGTCGCGTAGTGCGCACAGCGGGCCTCGACGCGCGAGGGTCCGGCGCGCAGCACGCGCGTCAGGTGCCCCCGCCCTACGCGACCCTGCACGCGCAGATCGACCTCGACGAGATCCCCCGGCGCCGCGCGCGGAACGAACACGACGAGTCCGTCGGCGCGGCCAACGCCGTCGCCCCCAGTGGCGAGCGACTCGATGGTGAGTTCGGTGACGCTCATCCGTCGCGCAACGCCTCACGGCGCGCACTCGCCGTCCAAGGCGACAACTCACCGCCCCCGCTCGCCTCGTCGGCTCCGGCTCGGGCGGCGTGGCGGCGACCGGTGCGATCGCGATCAGCCAGCAGCGCGGCCGCGATCGCCGCCGCGCGGAGCGTCGCCGACGGCGGCTTCGTCGCGAGGAGCGATGGCAAGCGCGACTCGAGCCACTGGATGTCCACCGCGCCGCGCCGATACTCCGGATCGGCCATCACGCGCAGGTGGAACTCACGCGATGTCTCGACGCCCTCGATCACCAGCTCGCGCAGTGCTCGCTCCATCCGAGCGATCGCCTCGTCACGCGTCGGGCCGAAGGTGATGAGCTTGCCGAGCATCGGATCGTAGTTGAGTCCGACCTCGCTCCCCGTCTCGATCCCACCGTCCCACCGCACGCCGGGTCCGCTCGGCAGGTGCAGGTAGGTGACCCGACCGGCCGAAGGGAGGAATCCGTTCGCCGGATCCTCGCTCGTGATCCGACACTCGATCGCCCAGCCTTTCGGTGATGGGGCCTCGGAGAACGGGAGCTTCTCGCCCGACGCGATCCGCAACTGCCACTGCACGAGGTCAAGTCCGGTGACGAGTTCGGTGACGGGGTGCTCGACCTGGATCCGCGTGTTCATCTCGAGGAAGTAGAACGCCCCGCTGCGGTCGAGGAGGAACTCGCAGGTGCCGGCGTTCACGTAACCGACGGCCTTGGCCGCGGCGACCGCTGCCGCGCCCATCCGGGCCCGTAGCTCCGGCGAGACGGCCACGCTCGGCGCCTCCTCGATCATCTTCTGGTGGCGCCGCTGGATCGAGCACTCGCGCTCACCAAGCGAGACGCAGTTGCCGTGCTGGTCGGCCAGCACCTGGATCTCGACGTGCCGCGGTCCCTCGATGTACTTCTCGACGTAGATCGCGTCGTCACCGAAGGCCTTCAACGATTCGCGCTGCGCCGACTCGAGGGCCGCGGCGATCTCGGAAGTGGCGCGCACCAAACGCATTCCTTTCCCTCCGCCACCAGCTGCCGCCTTGAGCAGCACCGGGTAGCCGAACTTCGCGGCGATCGCTGCCGCCTCTTTCGCATCCTTCAGCGGCTCGGTCGTCCCCGGCACGACCGGCGTGCCGGCTTTGATCGCGTGCGTGCGGGCAGCGGTCTTCGATCCCATCGCGGCGATCGCCTCGGCCGGCGGGCCGACCCACACGAGACCGGCGTCGCGCACCGCGCGCGCGAAGTGTTCCCGTTCGGCGAGAAAGCCGTAGCCTGGGTGCACCGCGTCGGCGCCGAGTCGTTTCGCGGCGTCGACGATCAGGTCGCCGCGCAGATAGCTCTCGGCCGCCGGCGCGGGACCGAGTCGCACGGCCTCGTCGGCCTCGCGCACGTGCGGCGCGTGGGCGTCGGCGTCGGAGTACACGGCCACCGAGCGCATCCCGAGTTCCTGACACGCGCGGACGACCCGCAGCGCGATCTCGCCGCGGTTGGCGACCAACACCTTCCGGATCACAGCGGGATGCACCCGTGCTTCTTCGCCGGGTTCTTGGCTCGCTTCGTCTGGAGGGTCCGCAGTCCGTCGATCAGGCGAGGACGGGTCTCCCGTGGATCGATGACGTCATCCACATACCCGCGACTCGCCGCTTCGTAGGGATTGGCGAACTTCTCCGTGTAGTCGGCGACGCGGGCGTCCATCGCCGCCTTCGGGTCGGCGGCCTCGGCGATCTCCTTCTTGAAGAGGATCTCCACCGCCCCCTTCGGCCCCATCACGGCGATCTCGGCGGTCGGCCAGGCGAGGTTCAAGTCCCCGCGGATGTGTTTCGAGCTCATCACGTCGTAGGCGCCACCGTACGCCTTGCGGGTGATCACCGTGAGCTTCGGCACGGTCGCTTCGCAGTAGGCGTAGAGGAGCTTCGCGCCGTGCTTGATGATCCCGCCGTGCTCCTGCGCGACGCCGGGGAGGAAGCCGGGGACATCCTCGAAGGTCACGATCGGGATGTTGAACGCATCGCAGAACCGGATGAACCGCGCGGCCTTCACGCTCGCATTGATGTCGAGCACGCCGGCGAGGACCGCGGGCTGGTTGGCGACGATGCCGACCGAGTACCCGCCCAGATGCGCGAATCCGCAAAGGATGTTCTGCGCGAAGTCCCGATGCACCTCGAAGAACTCCCCATCGTCCACGATGTGCTTGAGCACCTCGTGCATGTCGTAGGGCTTGTTCGCGTTGTCGGGGACGAGGTCGAGCAGCGCTTCGTCCTTGCGGTCTGCCGGATCGGTGGCCGCTCCCCGCGGGGCCGGATCAACGTTGTTCGAGGGCAGGAATCGAAGGAGATGCCGGATCCCCTCGAGGCAATGCAGTTCGGAATCCACCGCGAAGTGCGCAACACCAGACGTGCCGGCGTGCGCCGCAGCGCCGCCGAGTGCCTCCATCGTGACATCCTCGTGGGTCACCGTCTTCACGACGTTGGGCCCGGTCACGAACATGTACGAGATGCCCTGCACCATCCACACGAAGTCGGTGATCGCCGGGGAGTAGACTGCGCCGCCGGCACAGGGGCCGAGGATCGCCGAGATCTGCGGCACGACGCCCGAGGCGAGGGTGTTGCGAAGGAAGATGTCGGCGTAGCCACCGAGCGAGACGACGCCTTCCTGGATGCGCGCGCCGCCCGAGTCGTTCAGTCCGATCATCGGAGCCCCGTTCTGCACGGCGAGGTCCATCACCTTGCAGATCTTCCCCGCGTGCGCTTCGGCGAGCGAGCCGCCGAAGACGGTGAAGTCCTGCGAGAAGACGTAGACGAGGCGACCCTCAACGCGACCATAACCGGTGACGACGCCGTCGCCGTAAGGCCGCTGCTGGTCGAGGCCGAAGGCGGTCGAACGATGCGTGACGAAGCGGTCGAGTTCGACGAAGGAACCTTCGTCAAGGAGCACATCGAGCCGTTCGCGGGCCGAGAGCTTCCCCTTCGCGTGTTGCTGCTTGAGGCGGTCGGCGCCTCCACCCAGTTCGGACTCGGCGCGGAGGCGCTCGAGGTGCTGGAGTTTCTCGCGCATCGACATGCGCGAAACGTAGCCGCGCCGCTATCCGGTGGACAGCGGCGCGGTGTGCGGAACGAGGTCGTTGCTACTCGACGGTGAAGCTATTCGAGTGGGAGATCGCATCGCCGAACCCCGCCCCGTGGAAGCGAACGCGGAGCCGGTAGGTGCCGGGGACCACATCCGGAAGGACGGGATAGCTGCCGCTCCAGGTCCCGCCGACGCCGAGCAGTTGCAGTTCTTGCGTGCAGACCCAGAAGGGCTCAGGGAGCAGAACCCACTCGTTGCCGACACGCCGCTCGAGTCGGCCATCCGAGCACAGGTTGAAACCGAAGGGCGCTGGAGTCGGATTGCTGAACGCGACCGGCGCGTCGGTACCACGCAACACCGCCGATGCGGTCACCGTGACGACCGGTCCCTCGGCGAGCAGGGACCGGACGACCTCGAACGGACCCGACGTGCGCTTGGTCGCGCGGCCATCGTAGGAGAAGCGAACAACGGCGCGGTACTCACCGGGCTCGAGGCCGTTCGGCAGGTAGAGGCCGACGGCTTTCGTCTCCTGTGCGTCGATCGTCGTGATCATCGCTGTGCAGGCCACGAGCGCCGGAGGGACCTCGACCCAGTCCTCACCGACCTTCTGCTCGAACGTCCCGGGGCAGGCCTCATAGACCCACCCGATGCGCGCACTGTTCTCCAGCTCGACCCACACGAGTTCTCCGGCGACCGCCAAGTCAGACAGCGCACGCACGCGCGGCGCCAGCCGATCGAGGTCAGCCGAGGTGAGCTCGCCGCACGCGATGGCGGCGAGGGAAAGCGCCGGGAGGAGTCTGGCGAAGTGTTGCATCACCCCCAAATACCCCGCCGAGCGCATCCGGTGTCAATGCGAACCGCCCCATCCCGCGAGCGGGATGGGGCGGTCGGTCCGTCGGGCGGGGAGAGGGTTACCCGTCGATCTCAGCGTCCAAGTCGGCCGGGATCTCGACCACTTCGTCCTCGGAGTGGACCTTCGACGGCTCGGCAGGCCGTTCCTGTCCAGCCGGGATGTCCACCACACCGAGCACGATCCGACGGTGGATCGGATCCACCTCGAGGATTCGGATGTTCATCGCCATCCCTTCCCACGCGACTTCGGCCGGGCTCTCGATCTGCTGGCCGGAGTTGCTGAGGTGGGAGATCGGAACGAACCCTTCGATGTCGTTGCCGATGTCGACGACGACGCCCTTGTCCATCAGGCGGGCGACCTTGCCCGGGAGCTCGGTGCCGACTGGATAGGTCTCACCGATGCGAAGCCAGGGATCCTCGGACGCCTGCTTGAGGCCCAGCGAGATGCGCTTGTTGTCGGAATCGATGTTGAGGATCACGACATCCACCGCATCGCCCTTCTTGACGACTTCCGACGGATGCTGCACGCGCTTGGTCCAGCTCATATCGGAGATGTGGATGAGGCCGTCGATCCCCGGCTCGATCTCGACGAAGGCGCCGAACGAGGTGAGGTTGCGGACCTTGCCGTTGAGGCGCGTGCCGACCGGGTACTTGAGCGGCAGCACCATCCAGGGATCCTGCTCGGTCTGCTTCATGCCGAGCGAGATCTTCTCCTCGGTCGGATCGACCTTGAGCACCACCGCCTCGATCGTCTCGCCGATGCTGACGAGCTTCGAGGGGTGCCGGACATTGCGCGTCCAGCTCATCTCGCTGATGTGCACGAGGCCTTCGATGCCCGGCTGCAGTTCGATGAAGGCGCCGTAGTTCGTGATCGAGACGACCTTACCCGAGACGCGCGTACCGACCGGGAACTTGTCGGCGACGTCCTTCCAGGGGTACGCCTGCAGTTGCTTGAGGCCGAGCGAGATGCGCTCGCGCTCCCAGTCGATGTCGAGGACCTTGATCTCGAGCTCCATCCCGATCTGGACCATCTCGCTGGGATGCGCGATGCGACCCCAGGACATATCGGTGATATGGAGGAGGCCGTCGACGCCGCCCAGGTCGATGAACGCCCCGAAGTCGGTGATGTTCTTGACGACGCCCTTCCGCACCTGATCCTTGGCGAGCTCCTTCATCAGCTTCTCGCGCTTGCCGGCCCGCTCGGTCTCGAGGATCACGCGGCGCGAGACGACGATGTTGCGGCGGCGCTTGTTGAGCTTGATGATCTTGAACTCGTACTTCTGGCCGAGCAGTTCGTCGATGTTCGGCACGCGACGCAAGGCGATCTGCGAACCGGGGAGGAAGGCGTCGACGCCCATCAGGTCGACGACCACACCGCCCTTGATCTTCTTGACGAGCACGCCTTCGACCGGCTGGTCGGACTCGTAGGCGACGCGGATGCGCTCCCACACGCGCATGAAGTCGGCCTTCTTCTTCGAGAGGACGACCGATCCCTCGTTGTCCTCAAGGTGCTCGAGCAGGACCTCGACCGGGTCGCCGGCCTTGAGGTCGGGCATATCCTTGAACTCTTCGAGCGGGATCGTCCCTTCGGACTTGAACCCGATATCGAGGACGACGAGGTTCTCGCGGATCTCGAGGACGGTCGCCTTGACGATCTCGCCCTCTTCGATCGAGGCGAGGGTGCCGTTGTACATATCCATCATCGCCTCGAACTCGTCCGACGAGAGCTCGGCCTCGTCGTAGAGCTCGGGGCGGCGGTTGGCGAGGGGGCGGAGTTGGGCCTTTTGGGCGTCTCGCTTCCGGCGGGCGATCAGCTCGGGCGAGAGGGTCTCTTCCAGCGTCTCTTCAGCGACGGTCATGGGTTCCATACGCGGGGGGTTCGGCTCGCCGCGAGCGAGGATTGGGTGTGGTCGCTCTCGGATCCGGCATTCGCCGGTCGGAGCGGGGGAAGCCTTGAATAGTAGTGGCGCCACCGGGGAGGGTCAATGCATCCCCTTGGCGTGCTTAGGCCTACGGCCACGTCAGGCCCGAAGAGCCCGCCGGGCCAGGGCAACGATGCGCTCGACCTGTTCTTGCTGCGTGAGGTAGGTCGTGTCGATCAACACGGCATCGGAAGCCCGCTGGGTCTGCGACTCGTCCTTCGCGTCGCGCTGGACGAGGGCGTCGGTCTCCTCGGCGATCTCCTCGTCGCTCGGAAGGCGGCTCAAGCGCTGAAGAAGTCGGCGCCTCGCGCGCTCCCACGGATCCGCGATCAGGAAGATCTTCACTCGGGCCTTGGGGAAGACTGCCGTGCCCATATCGCGGCCGTCAACGACCACGGCGTGCCCCTCGGCCGCGTGACGGACCATCTCATTCGCCCACGCGCGCACGTTCGGCATCTTCGCAACGAGGGAGACGTTGCCGGTGACGTCGGCGCCCCGCAGCACTTCGTCGACGGGCTTCCCATCGATAAGTGGATGGAACGACGTCTCGCCCGGTGCGAAGCCCACTGAGGCGGCGGCCCGGAGGACCGACTCCTCGGTCCAAGTCGCACTGTCGGCATCCGCTCGAAGTGCGGCGGCGGTCGCGGCGCGATAGAAGGCACCCGAATCGATGTGGCGGAACCCGAGTTCGCGCGCGACCCACAGCGCCGTGGAGGATTTCCCGGACGCCGCCGGCCCATCGACGGCGACCACAAGGGGGCGACGCCGCTCAGCGCTCTCGGACACGGGCGAGCTCATCCCAGAAGGTAGGGTAGGAGACGCCGGCGCACGACGGGTCATCGACGTCGATCGCGTTCCCGGCCGCGGCGCCAAGAATGGCGAAGGCCATCGCGATGCGGTGATCGCCCTTCGTCACGACGCGCCCGCGCAGCGGACGGCCGCTTCCGCGGACGATGAATCCGTCGGGGAGCTCCTCGGCGTGGCCACCCACGGCACGGAGGTTCTCGACGATCGCGCGAATCCGGTCGCTCTCCTTCACCCGGAGTTCCGCGGCGCCGGTGACGCGAGTCTCGCCGTCGGCGCAGGCCGCCACACAGGCGAGGAGGGGGAGCTCGTCGATCAGCGAGGGGATCTCGTCGGACGAGAGTTCAGTTCCGTGCAGCTCTCGCGGGCCCACGAGCAGGGTCGCGACCGGCTCTCCGGCCGAGTCTCGCGTCGATTCGTATCGTACGCGCGCGCCCATCCGCTCGAGCACCTGAAAGGCGCCCATCCGCCCGGGGTTCACGCCGACCGACTCGAGTGCGATGCCCTCCCCCGCTCCACCGATCGCCGCGAGGCCGGCGAAGAAGGCCGCGCTCGATGGGTCGCCGGGCACTGCGACATCGGCCGCCGCGAGCGGCCCCTTCGGTTGGAGTGAGACGGTGAGACCCTCGCTGACGACCGAGACGCCGCGCGCGCGGAGCATTCGCTCGGTGTGATCTCGCGTCGCGGCCGGCTCGTGCACTTCGACCGGCACTCCGCCGACGAGTCCGGCGAGGAGCACGGCGCCCTTCACCTGCGCACTCGCGACGTCGGGCCGCCACGTGACGCCGCGCAGCGCTCCACCAAGCAGCTCCATCGGGAGCGTACCGGCGCTCGAGAGTGTGATCGTTGCGCCCATCGCCTCGAGAGGCGCCGCCACGCGCCGCATCGGCCGCGCGCTGAGGCTCGCGTCGCCGACGAATCGCGCGTGGATGCCGGCACCAGCGACGACACCCGCCATCAGGCGCGCGGTCGTGCCACTGTTGCCGCAGTCGAGCGACGCGGTCGGCGCGGAGAGTCCGCGAAGCCCGACACCGTCGACGACCAGCTCGAGTGCCGCGAGATTCGGGATCGCGACCCCGAGCGCACGCAGGACGTCGGCGGTCGACTCGATGTCGGCCGACCGCAGCAGCCCTCGGATCCGCGAACGTCCGGCCCCAAGTGCGGCGAGGATCAGCGCCCGGTGCGAGACGGACTTGTCGCCGGGCACGGTGATGCGATTCATCGAGCGGCCCGTCGCGTGTCGCGGCGCGTCAGCGGAGCCATCCCTCGAGGGCCGTCGCGAGGTCGGTGCGCTCATCGCGGTACTTCACGATCACCGGCGTCTGGAGCGAGAGCCCCTCCGTCGCGGCGAACCCACCCTTGATCGCCCGCGCTCCCGGTACGACCACCGCGCCGGCGGGAATCTCGAGAGGACGCTCGGGGCTCCCGCGATGGATCGTCTCGCGCACCAAGTCGAACACCGGCGTGCCGCGCGTCAAGATCACTCCCGCGCCGAGCACCGCCTTCTCGCGAACGACGGTTCCTTCGTAGACGCCGCAATTGCCGCCGACCGTAACGTCGTCTTCGACGATCACAGGAGACGCGTTGATCGGCTCGAGCACACCGCCGATCTGGGCGGCGGCGCTCAAGTGAACGCGCGCGCCGATCTGCGCACACGAACCGACGAGCGCGTGCGAGTCGATCATCGTCCCGGCGCCGACCCAACTCCCGACATTCACGAACATCGGTGGCATGCAGACGACACCGGGGCCGAGGTAGGCTCCGCGGCGGATCGACGAACCACCAGGCACGACCCGCACCTGGTCTGCGACGCTCAGCGCGCGCGTCGGGTAGGTGTGCTTGTCGAAGAAGTGGAATGGCGTGCCGCCGATCCCCTGCGAGACGACGCGCCCTACGCGGAAGCCGAGGAGGATCCCGCGCTTCACCCACGGAACGGCGCGCCAGGTCCCATCGGCCTCGCGGATCGCGGCCCGCACGAGACCGTTCTCAAGCGCACCGAGGAGTTCGTCCACCACCTCGTCGGCGTCAGCGGGCATCGCCTCCGCGGCAAACGCGAAGAGCCGCTCGACCCGCGACTCGAGCGACGTGAGGCCGGCCGGACTCACAGCTTCACCCCGGCGGCGGCGAGCCCCGAACGCAGGGCCGCCTCGTGTTGCGCCGCGAGCGGCACGAGTGGCAGCCGCAGGCGGTTCCGACACCGCCCCATCATCGCGAGGGCGGCCTTGATCGGGATCGGATTCGATTCGACGAATGCGACGTCCACGAGCTGGGCGAGCCGCTGATGCCAGTCACGCGCGGTCGCGTAGTCGCCCCTCGCAGCGGCGGCGACGAGCGCGGCGCAGGCACGCGGCACGGCATTGCTGATCACTGAGATGACCCCTTCGCCTCCCGACGCCATCACGGCGAGTGTCAGGCCGTCGTCGCCCGAGAGCACCGAGAACCCCGCCGGACGATTCCGGATGATCAGGTCGATCTGCGTCGCGTTCCCCGACGCCTCTTTCACCGCGACGATGTTGGGATGTTCGGCCAGCGCGAGCGTCGTCTCGGGGAGGATGTTGCTCGCCGTGCGGCCGGGCACGTTGTAGATCACGATCGGCACCGGCGACGCATCGGCGATGGCGCGGAAATGTGCGATCAGTCCGCGCTGCGGCGGTTTGTTGTACATCGGCGAGACGTGCAGCAGGTGAGTCGCGCCAGCGCGCGCGAGAGCGCGCGAGTTCTCGATCGCCATCGCGGTGTCGTTCGACCCGGCGCCGGCGATCACTGGCACGCGTCCCGCGGCGCGCTCGACCGTCACGCGCACGATCCGTTCACGCTCGGCGAGCGCGAGCGTCACCGCCTCGCCGGTGGAGCCGATCGGCACCAGCCCGTCGATGCCTTCGCTCACCTGCCAGTCCACGAGCGCACCGAGCGCGGCCTCGTCCACGGCACCCGAGTCGTCGAAGGGGGTGATCAGGGCGGTCATCGCACCGCGGAGTGGACGTGAACTCATCGCAGAACCGCTCCGCTGAGGTGGTCGAGCGTGAAGACGCCCTGTTTGCCGACAAGGAATCGCGCCGCCGCCAAAGCGCCGGCGGCGAAGACGCGTCGGTCGAGCGCTTCGTGCGTGAGGCGCACGCGTTCGAAGGGTGCCTCGAAGAGCAGCTCGTGCGTCCCCGGCACTTGGCCCGCGCGGACGCTCTCGATCGGGATCGCCTGTCCGCTCGTCCGCTCGACGCGAGCGGCCAGCAGCTTCGCGGTCCCGCTGGGCGCGTCGCGCTTCTGCGTATGGTGCGTCTCCACGAGCGAAGCGGCGAACCCCGCTCCAAGGAATCGGCGCGCGGCGTCCTCGACCACTGCTGCGAAATGGTGAACGCCGATCGCGAAGTTCGGCGCCCAGAGCAGCGCGCCCTTCCCGTTCCGAACCTCCGCCTCGACTTCTGCGCGCTCGGCGTCCCAGCCGGTGGTCCCGCTCACGACTGGCAATCCGATCCCCGCGCATCGGCGCACGATGCCTGCGGCCGCCGAGGGCACCGTGAACTCGATCGCGACCTCAGGCCCACCCAGGCCCTCGAGCGTGATCGGAGCCGCGGCACCGGCCGCGCCGCGGGAAGCTGTGACCGTGAATCCGGCCGCAGGAGCAAGCTCGGCGACCAGCGATCCCATCCGCCCCTGCCCGAAGATCGCGAGCCGTGTCACGCCACCTTCCGTGGAAAGAAGGCCGCGTGCAAGCGACGGGTCGCCTCGTGCACGTCGTCACCGTCGAGGATCAGCGTGAGGTTGATCCCGGTGGCACTGAGCGAGACCATGTGCAGACGGATATCCCCGAGGGCGGTGAGAGCCCGGGCCATCGTCTGGGTGCTCTCGCCAAGACCAGCACCGACGAGCGCGATGATGCCGCGCCCGCGCTCCACCGAGACGTCGCCGAAGGCGCTGAGTTGCGCGACGACCGCATCGAGGTGCAGGGTGTCGTCCACCGTCACCGAGACCGAGACCTCGGAGGTCGCGACAACATCCACCGAGGTGCGGTTCTTCTCGAAGACCTCGAAGATCGCTCTCAGCGCGCCAGGTGCCGCGAGCATTCGCGGCGAGCGCACCTTCACGACCACGACCTTGAGCTTGCCGGCGATCGCGCGCACGGGAAGCCGCGGCGCGTCAAAGGTGATCCGCGTTCCGGTGCCTTCGGGCTTGCGCGAGTTGAAGACGAAGACCGGGATCCCGAGCCGCACCGCCGGCGCGATCGTGCTGGGGTGGAGCACCTTCGCTCCGAAGCTCGCCAGCTCCGCCGCCTCATCGAAGCGGATGTGCTCGATCAACTGCGCCTCCGGCACCACGCGCGGGTCGGCGGTGAGCATCCCATCCACATCCGTCCAGATCTCGATCGCCTCCGCCTCCATCGCCGCCCCGATGAGCGCGGCCGAGTAGTCGGAGCCGCCGCGGCCCAAGGTCGTCGTGACGCCTGCTGCCGTCGCCCCGATGTAGCCGCCGAGCACCGGCACCTTCCGTTCGTTCAGCAGCGGCGTGAGGTGCGCACGGCAGGCGATCGCGATCTCATCGGCCCGTGGAGTCGCGCGCCCGAACTCGTCGGTCGTCGCCATCACGCGTCGGGCATCGACGAACACTGCCGGCAGGCCGGCGCGAGCGAGCGCCGCCGCGACGATCGGCGCCGAGAGGCGCTCCCCCATCGCGGCCACGGCGTCCTGCGACCGCGGCGTGAGATGGCCGAGGACCGAGAGTGCCTCCGCAAGGTGCGCCAACTCGTCGAAGAGCGCCCCGGTCTCGGCGACGATGTCGTCGTGACGTGCGTCGCCGTCGAGGAGACGATCGACCACTTCGAAGTGCCGTGTGCGCAGTTCTTCGACGATCGAGAGGGCGACGATGAGTTGGCCGTTCGAGGCGTGATCGGCGATCTCGATCAACCGGTTCGTCGTGCCAGCGAGCGCCGAGACCACCACGATCGGCGAACGGGCAAGCCGACCGGCCACGATCCCGGCCGTTCGTGCGATCGCGTCTGCGTCGCCGACCGACGTGCCGCCGAACTTGACCGCGATCATCGTGCGGTCGGCGGGCGCCAGCCGAGTCGGCCGCTCGCGGCGAGCAGCTCGGCGTTGAGCACCGACCCACCGGCCGCCCCTCGGATCGTGTTGTGGCCCATCGCGACAAGTCGGAGGTCGAAGATGGCGTCTTCGCGCACACGCCCGACGGTCACGGTCATCCCGTTCCCCGCCATTACGTCGCGGCGAGGTTGTGGACGATCGTCCGCGTCGGCGACCGCGAGCGGGAGCTTCGGTGCAGAAGGGAGGGCGCGCACCTCGGGAGCGCCGCGCCACGACTGCAGCGCGGCGAGCGCCGCCGCCACCGACGGCTTCCGTTCGAATCGCGCCGAACAGACGACCGTGTGGCCGTGTTCGACCGCCACCCGATTGGCGTGCGCGCTCACGACGAACGGCGCTGGAGTGACCGTCGTGCCATTCAATCGGCCGAGCATCTTCTGCATCTCGCGCTCGAGCTTGGGTTCCTCGTCCCCGATGTAGGGAATGACGTTGCCGAGGATGTCGAGTGAGGGGACACCGGGATAACCGGCGCCAGAAACCGCCTGCATCGTCGCGAGGAAGAGTTCGCGTAGTCCGAACGCCTCGTGCAGCGGCGCCAGGGCCATTGCCGCAACGGTCGCCGCGCAGTTCGCGTTCGTGACGACACCGCCGGTCCAGCCGCGCTTCCGCTGTTCGTCAAGCAGCGCAAGATGCGACGCATTCACCTCGGGGATCACGAGCGGGACATCGGGCTCCATCCGGAAATGCTTCGCGTTGCTCAGCACGAAGCGCCCCGCGCGGGCGAAGGCTGGTTCGATCTCGGCGGCGGCCGCCGCGTCTAGGGCCGAGAAGACGAGCTGCGCTTTCACCGACGCGGGATCGCAGGCCGCCACCGTGAGCCCCGCCGTGGCCGACGGCATCGGTCCCTCGATCCAGCGCGTGGCATCTGAGTAGCACTTGCCCGCCGACCTCTCGGAGGCCGCGACCTCGTCGAGCCGGAACCAGGGATGATCCTCGAGCAGACGCACGAACGTCTGTCCCACGGCACCGGTGGCGCCCAACACCGCGACCGAAAGCCGGCTATCACTCACTGCTGGAAGGGAGAGGGGAGATGTGAGATGTGAGGAACGTCATCGCCTAGTCGAGTAGCGTCTTCACCAACTGTACGTAACTGTCCACACTGGCACGCAGTTCGGCCTCCTCCACGTACTCACCCGGCGTGTGCGCCACGTGGATCGACCCGGGTCCGAAGAGGAGCGGTTTCCCCCAGTTGGTGAGCAACGGGATGTCCGACGTATAGGCGACCGCCGCCGACTTGAAGCCTGGCACGGTGTGGAAGTGCTGCGCGGGGATGAACGACCCGTACTCGAGCTCTGCGCGGCCGGCCGCCCACGTGTCGAGCGTGCGGCGCACCGGCGCGATGTCGCCGACGAGCCGAACCATCATCTCTGCTTCGCAGGCACCGGGGACGATGTTCGCCTCGGTCCCGCCTCGAATGATCCCGAGGTTCACCGTCGTCTTGCCGAGGCGCTCGTCAGAGGGAAGGTCGAGCGTCTCGAGCTCCGGGAGGAGCTTGAGCATCGGCGTGATCGCCGACTCACCAAGATGCGGATAAGCCGAGTGCGCTTCCCGTCCCTTCGTGCGGACGATCACGCGCTGCGCCCCCTTGCAGCCCGAAGCGAGGATGCTCTCGGTCGGCTCGCCGTTGATCAACCATTTGCTCGTCGCCAGCAGTTGATTGGCGAGGCGCGCGCCGTCGGAGCCGCGCTCCTCACCCACGACGAGGAGGAGATCGACGCGCTGCTCCCCCTCCTCACGCAGCCGATCGGCAGCGACCATCATCGCGGCAGCGATCCCCTTCGCATCGCACGCACCGCGGCCGTAGAGACGCCCGTCGGCGCGACGTGGTGCGACGAAGGGAGGCACCGTATCGAGGTGCGTCGAAAGCGTGACACCGCCACCCTTCCGCGACGCCCACACATTGCCACGTCCGGGCGAAACCTCCTGCACGGTGACGTTCCAGTCGCGGGCCACGAGCCATCGCGCGACGACATCAACGACCGCGCCTTCGTCACGCGTGGTCGAGGGGATCGCCAGGAGCTCGGCGGCCAGCGTGACGACGTCGGTCATCGGAGAAAGATACCTTCGCTCCTCTAGATGCCGCACCGCTTGCCCGCTCCTGCCGGCGACCATAACCTTCGCTCCACGCGGGAATAGCTCAGTTGGTAGAGCACAACCTTGCCAAGGTTGGGGTCGCGGGTTCGAGTCCCGTTTCCCGCTCTGAACAGCAGATGGGAGATGGAAGGTGGGAGGGGCGCGCCGGGGACGGCTCGGCGCGCCATCCCTTCTCGCCGGGGTGGCGAAATTGGCTAGACGCGGCGGACTTAAAATCCGCCGGGGGGAGACCCCCATGTGGGTTCGATTCCCACCCCCGGCATCAGGGTCGTACGCCGTGCGCGTGGACCGCGTACCAGACCGAGAAGGCGAGGAGTCCGCTCAGCGCCGCGTCGCCGCCGTGTGAGGTCGCGCGACCCTCTTCGTCCACCAACTCGGCCGCCAGCCCGTGCCCCAGCGGCGCCCGGCGCAGCCACTCGAGGATCTGCGCCCCTTCTGGCCCGAAGAGCCGCGCGACCTGCACCACGAGCCGCTCCGACCCGCCGATCCGCTTCGCCGTGCGCCGATAGGTCGAGTCGGTGCGCTCGACCGCCTCCCACAAGGGGAGCCAGAGCGCTGAGCCGACCGGATCGTCGTCGACCGTGCGTTCACCGCGCAGGTCAGCGGAGGCCGCAAAGGTCGCCTTCCCTTCGGCCTCGGTCGCAAAGTGGCGCCGGAGGGCGGCGCGGACCGCCGCCGGGTCCTGCACCTCCTTCGCCGCCTCCTCATCGAGGGTCTTCGCCAGCGCGTCGAGGGCAAATGCGACGACGGCGTTGCCGTGCAGCGTGTAGGGGAGCGGCACCGGGCGCCGGTCGAGCGTCACCTCGGTGCGATAGAGCGGGTGCTGCTCGTCGCGCCGCGCTGCGATGTCGTCGTGCGAGACGTAGAGGGTATCGGCCAGCACGACCTCCTCGACGATCTGGTCGTCCCCCGTCTCGCGGATGTACCGCTCGGTCGCGATCGCGTACGATGAGGCCCCTTCGAGGGTGAAGCCCGGTTCGAAGAGAGTACCATCGAAATAGTTCACGCCCCGACCCGGGGCGTAGCCGTGGATCTCGCAGGCGCGCAGGATGAGCTCGCGGGCAAGCGGCGGGTCGGCGAGTTGCACCGCGGGGACGGTCCAGCAGAGCGCTTCCCAGTCGCGGATCGTTACACCCCAGGCGCACCAGGGGGCTCGACTCCGCACGAGGTAGAAATGCGCGTCGTCGAGCGCCCGCGCCACGCCGTAGAAGTAGGCGAAGAAGAGGTTGCGATTGAGCAGCGAATCGAGCGCGTCGACCCCGGTGCTCTGCTCAAGGGAACGGAGGGCGTCACGGGTCGCCGCGAGCAGTGGACGCCACCCCCGGCGACGCATCACGCCGACGGTCGCCTCGGCGCCATCGCGCTCGGGGCCGGCACCGATCAGGAACGCGACCTCGGTCCGCTCGCCAGCGCCGAGCGTCACGGTGCGCTCGATCGCGTACCCGGGAGTCGTGCCGCCGGTGATCCGCACCTCCGCGTCACCTTCGGCCGCGATCGCGAGCGCGCAGTGGCCGGGGGCATCGGCCCCATCGAGGAGCACCACGTCGCCGGGGCCCCGCGTCACCCGATGGGCGTCCATCGCCGGCCGAGGCGAACGCACGCGCAACTGTCGATGCCCGAGCGTTCCCTCCAGTCCGATCCGCACCTCGTGCGAGGTGCGGCCCCGGTTCTCGACGGTGATCGCGTACACCGCCCCGGCGATGTCGGCGTCCCGTCCAAATGGGGCGAAGACTGTGCCGCGAACGACGAGGTCACCCATCTGGCTCGTGAAGGTCGGAAGCCAGTGCAGTGCCCTCTCCCAGGCGATCCCACTCGCCGCGAGCGCGACCGTCGTGCCATCCACGCTCACGACCGGACGCGCCAATGGAGCGCCCTTCCCAGCGACGAAGTCCTCGCCGCCGGCGAACTCCACCGCCGCCCGCGCGCCGCGATGGAGCAGCCCGACGGCGTGGACCGCCCCATCTGCCGGATGGATGCACGGGAGGGAGAGCCAGTGGTTGCCGGTGAGCTGCCACGGCAAGGGCGGCAAGGGGGCCGCTGAGGGATCGAGCGTCGGGTCTGACGGGTACACTTTACGCTGGACTGGGTGAACCGCTAAACTAGCCGAGCGGCAGGGGCTGTGCGCCCCAGCATCGTCCCGATCCCCCACACGTGCCCTTTCGCAGTCCGATCCACCGAGCGTCGCTGCACCGGTGGGCGATACTTGGTGCCCTACTCGCCGTGGGCGCTTGGCCGTCAGTCGCTACGGCGCAATGGGTGGATGGCAGCGCGGGCGCGGTCCTCCCTCGGGGCTCGCTGCGCGTCACCTTCGGCGGCACGCACCAAGTTCAGCGCGACCGCTACGTGGACGGGATCATCGAGGGGATCGGTGGGCCGCTCACCTCGACGGCGCTCGGTCCGTCACAGTTCCCGCTGCTTGGCTCGATCGAGACCGAGGTCCGCGCACTGGGGCTTCCGACCTTCGGCGCGTCGCTCGGCACATCGCGCCTCGATGCCCGTCAGCGCCTCTTCATCACCCCGCTCGCCATACACGTCGGCGTCGCCGACTGGCTGACGGTCGGCGCGAGCGCATCGCTCGTGCGGACGAAGGCCGAGGAACTCTTCCGACTCCGGGGCGACAGCGGCCGGGCGACGCTCGGGGTGAACCCGATCCTCATCGGGTCAGCGGTCGCGACGACGAACGCGACGACGATCGGTGCCTACTCGGCGGCCGCACTGAGTCTCCAGTCGCGACGCGATGATTGCATCGCGAGTCCCGGCTCGTGGCCGGAGTGCGCGACGATCCTCGCGGAAGTGGCGGCGGTGAGCACGTTGATCAGCGGCACCGCGGCCTTCGCCTCCGGGCTCACCGCTCTCTATGGCGCCGGTCTCATCGGCGGGGCTCCCTACGTCCCGCTCGCCGGCTCGGCCGCCGAGGATGCTCTGCGAGCGCGCGTCGATTCGATCCGGCTCGCCCTCGAGCGCTACGGCGTCACCAACGTCACGACCACCACCGGACTTCCACTTGGTGCCCAGGCGCCACTCGCCGCAGCCGACCTCGCGTTGCTCATCACCGACCCTGTGCGCGGCTTCGGGGCGAAGCGGCTCAAGGACGGTGGACTCACCGCCATCGGCGACGTTCGGCTCACGGCGTTGATCCGCGTGCACGAGGGCGCGCGCCTCCGGCAATCGGCGTACGTCGAACTGCGACTCGGCACCGGTGCGCGCGCGCGTGCCGACCGATTGCTCGACCAGGGCACCGGCACGGGGTTCGACGCGATCACGGCTCGGACCATCACGGACCTGCGCGTCAACCCTCGCCTCGCCGCCAATCTCTCCTTCGCCATCACCACCTCGTTCAAGGACGAGGTGCGGATGCGCGTTCCTGCCGCAGCCTTCCCGGGATTCCTTGAGGTGTGGCGTGACACCGTGGTACCGGTGACTCCTGGCCTGCTCTTCGAGGTCGGCGTCGCACCGCGATTCCGCCTGAGCGAGAGCATCACCCTCGCCGGAGAGTGGCAGCTGCTCCGTCAAGGCGAGGGGACGCACGATCTCACCGCCACCGTGCTCGACCCGCGTGGGGCCTCTGTCGCCCTCTCCGGCGCCGCACTCGACGCGCTGAGCGGGTCGGTCGAGCAGCGCGTCGCGCTCTCGGCGGTGTTCTCGATGCTCCCTGCGATCGCGCGCGGACTGAAGCGCCCACCGCTCGACATGCACTACACCCACGCGCAGACGCTCTTCGGGCATTCGGGCGTCGTCGCGAAGCGTTACGAGGACCGCATCGCGATCCGCTACTACACTCGTCTCTTCGGTCGCTGAGCCGCGCTGCGGGCCGCACGCGCCGGGGCGGGCGCTGACGCCACCGACATCATCTCCCGCGCGTGTTCACGGCTCGTCGCACTCTCGGCGTCGCCGCCGAGCATCCGCGCGATCTCATCGACGCGCCCCTCGTCGGTGACCAGTGAGACGTCTGAGGTGGTCACGCCGCCCTTCGCGGCCTTGCGCACCACGATGTGGTGATGGGCGCGTGCGGCGATCTGCGGGAGGTGAGTGATCGCGAACACCTGATGATGCCGCGCGACATCGCGCATCGCTTCGCCGACCATCTGTCCCGTGCGACCCCCGATCCCGGCGTCGACTTCGTCGAAGATGAGCGTCGGCACACCGTCGAGCCGGGCGAGGATCGTCTTGAGGGCGAGCATCACGCGCGCGAGTTCGCCCCCCGACGCGACGCGCGCGAGGGGTCTCGCCTCG
Source organism: Gemmatimonadaceae bacterium (assembly GCA_031430835.1). GTDB lineage: Bacteria > Gemmatimonadota > Gemmatimonadetes > Gemmatimonadales > Gemmatimonadaceae > Pseudogemmatithrix. The sequence goes on along the minus strand of JANPCH010000090.1, from coordinate 3,461 downwards.
TGGCCGAGGTTGAGTGTGACGCGGAACTCCACCTCCTCGGCGCCCTGGGCTGAGGCTGCCGCGCGCGGAGTGAGCGCGATGGAGAACTTGCCGTCGGGCATCCCCAGCTCAGGAAGTCGGGCCTCGACCGCGTGTGCCAACGCCGCGCCAGCGCGGGTGCGGATCGCGGTGAGTTGCGCGGCGGCGGCGCTGAACGCACGCTCGGATTCCTTCACCGCGACGTCGAGCGCGCGCAGGTCGAGCGTGGCGGTGTCGAGCAGGTCGAGCTCGGCACGCGCCGCGCGACCGGCGGCGAGCACCGCGGCGATCGACCCGCCGTGCTTCTTCGACAACCGGAAGATCAGGTCGCGGCGCTGTTCGACTTCGTCGAGTCGCGACGGATCCACCTCGATCCCCTCGGCGTAGACCGCTGCCTCGCGGGTGAACTCGTCCAGTGCGTACCACGCCGCGTCGTAGAGCGCTTGGAGGCGCGCCGCCGTCGGGTCGATCCGCTGCACTGAGGCGAGCGGCCGTTGGAGGTGACCCAACCGACCGGTCACACCCTCCTCGCCCGATTCAAGCGCCTCGGTGACCTCGCCGACGAGCGCGCGCAGTTCCTCGGCGTGGGTGAGGCGGCGCGCCTCGTCGTCGAGTCGCGCGTCCTCACCCTCGACCAATGCCGCATCGCCGATCTCCTTCGCCACGTGGGCGAGCCAATCGGCGCGCTTCTTCGCTTCGTCGCGCCGCGCGACCAGCGTCGCGATGGAGGTTCCCGCAGCGACGAGCCGGTCGTAGGCGCCAGCGACCCTACGCCGCGCGTCCCCCGCCTCGCCGAATGCGTCGAGGATCGCGAGCTGCGCTTCGGGAACGAGCAAGGCCTGCGCCTCGTGCTGTCCGTGCACGTTGACGAGCGATCGCCCGATCTCCGCGAGCACACCGGCCGTGACGGGCGAACCATTGACCCAGGCGCGGGCCCGTCCCCCGGCGGCCGCCGGCACTTCGCGCTTGAGCACGAGCGTGCCGTCGCACTCGACCCCGCGTCCGTCGAGGGACGCAATCAGATCGGCGCGCTCGGTGATGTCGAAGACCCCTTCGACCGTCGCGCGGTCGGCGCCGGTGCGGACGAGGTCGCTTGATGCCCGTTCGCCGATCAGCAAGCCCAGCGCGCCGACGATGATCGACTTCCCCGCGCCAGTCTCACCACTCAGGACATTGAACCCTGGGGCGAGGGGCAACGTGACGCTCTCGATCGTCGCGAGATTTCTGATCCGGAGCTCGGTGAGCATCGCGCCGTCCTACTTGTCGCGTTCGGCGAGCCCGCCCCAGCCGAGCTTGCGCCGCAGGCGCGAGAAGAAGCTGTTGCCCTCGAGCGCCACGAGCAGCGTCGGCGCAGCGGCACGGCGGATGACGAGGCCCTGCCCCGCGCCGAGCGAGGTGCCCACCTGACCGTCGGCAGTGACGAGCACTTCCTCCGGCGCATCCTCGACTTCGAGTCGGATCACCGCGTCGGGAGGGAGGATCGTCGGCCGCAGTGCGAGAGTATGCGGCGCGACTGGCGTCGCGATGATCGAATCGAAGCTCGGCACGACGATCGGTCCGTTCGCCGAGAGCGAGTACGCCGTCGAGCCCGTCGGTGTCGAGAAGACCACGCCGTCCGCCGCGAAGGCGCCGAGCAGCTCGTCGTTCACCAGGATCCGCATCCGGAGCACGCGTGCGAATCCACCCTTGTGGACCACGACATCGTTGAGCGCCCGGAGCTTCACCCCGACCGCGCCACCGGCGGTATGCGTCGCCGCCGCGAGCGCCATCCGCGGCTGCACGGTGTGATCGCCACGGGCGAACGCCGCGAACGCCTGCGGGAACTCCTCGTGACTGCAAGTGGTGAGGAATCCCAGCTTCCCGAGATTGACGCCGAAGATCGGCACCGGCGCGCCGTCGAGGAATCGCGCGGCGCGGAGCAGCGTCCCGTCGCCGCCGAGCGCGAAGAGGGCATCGACCTGATCGGGGCGCGCGAGCGTGAGCTCGCCGCCGGCCTCCTCGATGAGCGATTCCTCGTAGGCGAGCGAGTAGCCGTGGGCCGGCGCCTCACGCGCGAGGAAGCGAAGGACCTCGCTGAGTCCCTCGTAGCCTTCGTGGCCGATGACACCGAGCCGGGTGGTCATCCGGCCATCGCCTCGCTCTCGTGCAACGCGCGCACGCGCGACGCGATCCCGGCTGCGTCGAGTCCACACTCGGCGAGCTGGCGGGCCCGCGAGGCTGCGTAGATGATCCGGTCGGGAGCGCCGTGCGCGTGCACCCTCACGGCCGGCTCCATCGCACCCACGACGGATGCGAGGAAGGCGCCGAATCCGTTCACGACCGTCCCCTCTTCCACCACGAGCAGCTGCGGGTGCGACGCGAGGAGTGCCGTGAGCGTCGCGACGTCGTACGGCTTGAGGAAGCGGCAATTGACCACCGTGACGGACAAACCCTCGGTCGCGAGCACTTCGGCGGCCTTCATCGACTGCCCGACCATCGTGCCGACGGCGAGTATCGCGACCTGTTCGCCCTTGCGGAGGATCTCCCACGAGGCGTACGGCACCGCCGGGATCCCCTTCGCGTGCGGGACGAGGTCGGGGGCGACGTCGCGCGGATAGCGCATCGCGAAGGGGCCGGTCGTGTGCCCGATCGCCGTGCGCAACAGGCCCACCAGCTCGGCCCCGTCCTTCGGCGCGGTCACGGTCATCCCCGGAACGGCGAGCATGTACGCGATGTCGTAGAGCCCATTGTGCGTCTCACCGTCCTCACCGACGAGGCCGGCTCGGTCGAGCGCGAAGATCACCGGCAACGATTGGATCGCGACGTCGTGCACGATCGAGTCAAAGGCGCGCTGCAGGAAGGTCGAGTAGATCGCCGCCACCGGATGCACGCCCCGAGTCGCCATCCCCGCCGCGAAGGTGATCCCGTGTGCCTCGGCGATCCCGACGTCGAAGAATCGGCTCGGATGCTGCTTCGCGACGACGTTGGTGCCCGTACCACTCGGCATCGCGGCGGTGATTGCGACGACCTTCGGATACTCGTCCATCAACTCGGCGAGTGCCTTGCCGAAGACGGCCGTGTAGTTGGGATTCGCCGTGGAGGCCTTGAGCTGCTTCCCGGTGGCGGGGTCGTGGCCGGGTGGCAGGGCGTGCCACTTCTCACCGTGGTCCCCGGCGGGGAAACCCTTCCCCTTCGTGGTGATCACGTGGACGAGTCGTGGACCCTTGAAGGCGCGCACCGCCTTGAAGGTCTCGATCATCTGCGGGATGTCGTGCCCGTCGATCGGTCCGAAGTAGCGGAAGCCGAGCTCCTCGAAGAGCACCCCCGGCGTCAGGAAGGCCTTCACCGACTCCTCCCAGCGCCGCACGAGCGTCCCGGCGTCCTTGAAGAGCCCCGACGAGTGATCCACCCAGTCGCCGATCGCGGTCCGGAGGCGGTTGTAGATCGGGTTCCGCTGCACCGAG
>JANPCH010000089.1:0-58375 GCA_031430835.1 Gemmatimonadaceae bacterium | reverse complement strand
ATCGCGTGGCTCGACGACGGCACCATCCTCTTCAACAGTGTCGGCTTCGACCTGCAGGCGATCAACGTCAACGCGAGCGAACAGCGGCGCGTGGTGTACGTCGACTCGATCCAGCGCGGCGTGGTCGCCGTTTCTCCACTCCCCGGTGGCCGGGGTGCGTTGGTCGTCGCCTGCACGCCCGGCTGTCCGGAGTCCGAGCTGCGTGTGCTCGATCTCCGTTCGGGAGTGCTCCGCATCCTGACGAGTGAGGTGCTGAGGGCCTGGTACTTGCCGAGTGGCGATGTGGTATTCGTTCGCAAGGATGGTGGTGTGTTCCAGGCGCCGTTCGATCTGGACGACCTCTCCTTCAGGACTGCCCCAGTCCCGGTGTTGGATGGGGTGCGGACCTCGGCGAGTTCTGCCGACATGACCCTCTCCCGGAGCGGCACGCTCCTCTACGTGAGCGGGGGGGCCACGGCCGCGGCCCAACTCGTCGAGGCGGTCTGGGTCTCGCGAGAGGGAGTGGCGTCGCCGATCGACCCGAGCTGGAGCTACCAGCCCTCCGGCAATTCGGGCATCGCGCTCTCTCCGGACGGCCGGCGGCTCGCGGTGAGCGCCGTCACGTCGGGGAACACCGACATCTGGGTCAAGGAGCTGCCCGCAGGACCATTCACCCGACTCACCTTCGAAGGCACGAACTACCGCCCCGCCTGGACCGCCGATAGCCGGTCAGTGATGTACGTGACGCTGAAGCCGGGGAAGAGCGACGACCTCGCGGCGCGCCGCGCCGACGGCACCGGCACGGAGACGATCCTCCTCGACGCCTCGCGGGTCGTGGCGGAGGTCCGCCGCACGCGAGACACCGCGCGCTTCCTCGTACGATTTGCCGGGCCGCCATCGCGCGACATCCACCTGCTCGAGCGAACGGCCGACAGCGCGAAGACGATTCCACTGGTGGCGAATGATGGCTACGACGAGGTACAGCCGGCGCTCTCACCTGACGGGCGATGGCTCGCGTACGCATCGAACGAGACCGGACGACACGAGGTCTACGTGCGGCCCTTCCCCGATGCGAACAGCGGCCGCTGGCAGGTCTCCCGCAACGGCGGCAGTGCGCCGGGGTGGGCCCACAGCGGGCGCGAGCTCTTTTTCCGCGACGGGAGCGGCGCGATGGTCGCCGCCGCCGTGAGGCCCGGCGCCGCGTTCGAGCTCGGCGAACAGAAGATGCTCTTCCCGGCGACCGGATTGCTGCAATCGGGCACCACGCCGCTCTGGAGTATCACACCTGACGACCGGCGATTCGTCTTCATCCGCAACGTGGGTTCGCAGGCCGCGCCGAGTGCGGTGCCGGTGACGGTGATCCAGGTGGACAACTGGTTCACCGAGCTGAAGGCCGCGCGCGGGCGGCGGCCCTGAGGAGCGTGGGCCGATGAGGCGGCTTTCCCCAACGGCGGCCTCGGGTGACGCGTAATAGGATCGGGCTCCCGCGCCCCCTCCTGATTCCAGTTCCTTCGATCCGCCTTCCCGTCATGCGTCTGACGTTCCTGTGCTCGTTTCGCCGTCTGCTGCCAGTGCTTCCTGTCGCGGCGGCGTTCCTTCTTTCGCCCCGTCACGCCAGCGCGCAGGCCGATGCTGTCCACGCGAGTCAGGCACCGAGCGCCCGCGCGGTCCGATTCACTGGATCGATGACCGTCGACGGCCGCCTCACTGAATCCCACTGGACGAGCGCACCGCCGATCACGCACTTCACCCAGCGTGATCCGCTCGAAGGGAGTCCGGTCAGCGAGGCCACCGACGTGCGGATCCTCTTCGACAACGATGCCATCTATGTCGGAGCGCGGCTCTCGGACCGGCATCCGATCTCGACGCGGCTCGGTCGTCGCGATGCGTCCTTCCAGGATTCGGACCAGTTCGGGATCGCTTTCGACAGCTACCACGACCACCTCACCGCATTCCGGTTCGCGGTCAATCCGTCGGAGGTCAAGCGGGACGAGGTGATCTCGGGCGGCGGATTCGGCGGCGCATTCACCGGTGGTGGCGGCGGCAACTTCGGCGGTGGCGATGCCACTTGGGATCCGGTCTGGGACGTGCAGACCACCGTCACCGACTCGGGGTGGGTCGTCGAGATGCGGATCCCGTTCAGTCAGCTCCGGTTCAGTCGTGCCGACGTGCAGACCTGGGGGCTCCAGGTCGAGCGGCGCATTGCGCGCTCGCAGGAGTTGGCCTCGTTCGCGTTCACGCCGAAGTTCGAGCGCGGAGGTGTGGCGCGGTACGGCCATCTCACCGGGCTGCAGGGTCTCGTGGCCCAGGGCCGGGTGGAGGCACTCCCGTATGTCTTCGGGCGCGCCGACTATCGGGCGGTCCCGCAGAATCCGAGCGTCACCTTCGTCGATCCCTACCGCAGCGGCTCCGATCTCTCACGCAACGTCGGCGGCGACCTCAAGTTCCGGGTCACCTCGAACTTCACGCTCGACGCCACGGTCAATCCCGATTTCGGCCAGGTCGAGTTGGATCCCGCGGTCGTGAACCTCACCGCGTTCGAAACGCGCTTCGAGGAACGCCGCCCCTTCTTCGTCGAGGGGGCGAGCATCTTCCGGTTCGGTTTCGGTGGAGGGATGATGGGTGGCGGTGGCGGCGGTGCTGGCGGCGGTGCAGGTGGGGGCGGACAGATCGTCTACTCACGGCGGATCGGTCGCTCGCCGCAGGTCGGTGTGCCCTCGAATGCCGTCTACTCCGACGTGCCCGAGACGGCGACAATCCTCGGCGCCGCCAAGCTGACCGGGCGCACGCCGAGCGGGTGGTCGATCGGTATCCTTGAGGCGGTCACCGGACGGGAGACGGCGGCATATGTCGACGCGAGCATGGTGCCGGGGCGCGCCGTCGTCGAGCCGCTGACCAACTACGTCGTCGGTCGGGTGCGGCGCGACCTTCGCAATAGCGGCACGCGCGTCGGCGCGGTGTTCACCGGGGTCCACCGCGACCTCGCGGATTCGACCCTGATCGATCGCCTGCGCGCCGAGGCGTATACCGGCGGCCTCGACATCACGCACGAATGGGCGGATCGGGACTGGTCGCTCTCCGGGAACATCGTGTCGAGCTCCATCGGCGGCAGCGAGGCGGTGATGTTGCGTGCGCAGCGATCGAGCGCTCGCTACTACCAGCGGCCCGACGCCGGCCACCTCGCCCTCGACAGCGCCGCCACGTCGATGACCGGATACTCCGGCTCGCTCAACGTCGGGAAGCGCGCGGGGGCGTGGACCGGATTCGTCAACCTGAGCGCCGTCAGCCCAGGATATGAGATCAATGACCTTGGATTCCAGACCGCTAGCGATCGGATGTCGGCGAGTTCACAGGTGACGTACACGCACACGAGACCTGGGATGGTGTTCCGCGAGTGGAAGGTCGATGCGAGCCACTCCTTCACGCGCAACTACGATACCAACCCGGTGAGCCGGCGAGTCTCGTCGTCATTCGACTACAGTCTTCAGAGCTACTGGAGCGGCAGTCTCGACGTCGCGCGCGAGGGCGGCACGTTGAACGATCGGCTCACTCGTGGTGGCCCCCTCGCCCGCGACCCGATCCGTCGGTCGATCTCGGCGAGCCTGCAGACCGATCCGCGGCGCGCCTACACGATGCGGGTGAACGCGGAACGTGAAGAGGACACCGCCGGAGGGCAGGGGACCCAGTTCGAGCTCAGTCTCGGTTGGCGTCCCGCCGACAATTGGGAGATTCGCCTCGGTCCCGAGTTCGGCAAAGGCCGCAGTGCGGCACAGTACGTCACCTCGGTCGGGGATGCGACCGCGACGTCCACGTACGGGCGTCGCTACTTGTTCGCCGGAATCGAGCAGACCGAGGTCTCGCTCTCCACCCGGGTGAATGTGACCTTCACTCCAAAGGTGACGCTGGAGTTGTACGCCCAGCCGTTGTTGGCGACCGGGGACTACGCCGCGCTGAAGGAGCTGCGCGCGCCGCGCACCTTCGATTTCAATGTGTACGGTACCGACGCGGGCACGATCGGCGAGACGGCCGGGGTCTTCACGATCGATCCCGACGCCGGCGGACCGGCGTCCAGCTTCACCGTGAACGATCGCGACTTCACCGCGCTCGAACTCCGCGGCAACGCGGTGCTTCGGTGGGAGTTCCGTCCGGGGAGCACGCTCTTCGCGGTCTGGCAGCAGCGGCGCTCGGCGGAGTACGACGCGTTCGACTCGCCTGGGCGCGCCGGTCAGTTCGACTTCGGGCGCGACGCGCGCGGCTTGGTCGGCCTCAAGCCGGAGAACGTCTTCATCGTGAAGATGAGTTACTGGCTGAATCCGTAGGATTCGCTAGCTGGTCCCTCGGGGGGGAGCTACAATAGACGATGCTTCCCACCCTTGTGTCCGCTCTCGCCGATCGGTACCGCATCGAGCGTGAGCTCGGGGCTGGCGGGATGGCGACGGTCTATCTCGCGCACGACCTGAAGCACGATCGCAGGGTCGCGCTGAAGGTGCTCAAGCCGGAGCTCGCCGCGGTGCTCGGCGCCGAGCGGTTCGTGGTCGAGATCAAGACCACCGCGTCGCTGAGTCATCCGCACATTCTGCCGCTCTTCGACTCAGGTACCGCAGAAGGGTTCCTCTACTACGTGATGCCCTTCATCGAGGGCGAGACACTCCGCGACAAACTCAATCGCGAGACGCAGTTCGGAGTGGAGGAGGCCGTGCGCATCGCGAGCGAGGTCGCCGACGCGCTCGACTACGCGCATCGCCACGGCGTGATCCACCGCGACATCAAGCCCGAGAACATCCTCCTGCACGACGGGCGGCCGATGGTCGCCGACTTCGGGATCGCCTTGGCAGTTTCGGCCGCCGCTGGTGGTCGGATGACTGAAACGGGTTTGAGTTTAGGTACGCCGCACTACATGTCGCCGGAACAGGCGACCGCCGAGAAGGAGATCACCGGCCGCTCGGACATCTACAGTCTCGCGTCCGTCCTCTTCGAAATGCTCGCCGGCCAGCCGCCGCACTTGGGCGGTAGCGCGCAGCAGATCATCATGAAGATCATCGCCGAGCCGGTGCCGGAGGTGACGCAGTTACGCCGTTCGGTGCCACACAACGTTGCGGCGGCGGTGGCGAAGGGACTGGAGAAGTTGCCGGCCGACCGGTTCGAGAGTGCGAGTGCCTTCGCGCGGGCGCTGCACGATCCTTCATTCCGCACTGGTGCGGTCGGCCACGCGGCGCACGGTTCCACGATGCAGGTGCTGAGCCGGCGCTCGCTCGCGGTCGCCGCCGCGGGCGGACTCGTGATCGCAGCAGCGGCGTACTTCGCTGGTCGCAACGGCGCGCCCGGCCCCGGGGTCCTCGATGTCGGTTTGCCTGACACCGCACAACTCGCGTTCGCCGACGACGGGCCATTCAGCATCGAGTGGCCCAGTCTCGCCGTCTCGCCGGACGGTGGCTTCATCGTCTACGTCGCCCGCGTGAGTTCGGGGACCGAGCTCTGGTACCGGAGTCTGAGGGGGCCTGAGGCGCGGCCTCTGCCCGGGACGCGCGGAGGGCTCATCCCGACGCTCTCGCCCGATGGACGGTGGATCGCGTTCCAGTCGGGCCGACTCTTGAAGAAGGTGAACGTGGATGGGAGCGCGACCGCCGTCGATGTCGCCGAGATCGTCGAGCCCTACGGGATGACGTGGACGGGCGCGGATGAGATGCTCGTTGCGACAGAGTACGGCACGCGCACGATCTGGATCCGGATGAGTGACGGGACCAAGCGCGATCCAGGTGGCTCGTGCGGATGGCCGCTCCGAGTTCCCGGGACGAAGGACCTGATCTGTCACTCCGAGGGGGACGACCGTTTCGCGCGGGTGGTGACGATTCCCGCCGACGGGATCATTCCGGAGGCGATCAGCGCGAGCGCGGTGCTCGGTGACAGCGCGCGTCCGATGGCGGCTAACACCTCCACGCTGTTGGGCGACCAGTTGGTCTATGTGGACGAAGTGGGGAACCTCGTCACCACTCGCTACGACCGCGCCGGGCGCACCATCGGTCCAAGAACGATCGTGCGAAGCGGCCTCAGGCGATCGCAGTTCGCGATCGCGGGCCACTTCGGCGTAACCCGTGCCGGCGATCTGGTGTACGTTCCCGGATCGAACGGCGCGATCGGACGGTTCGTCGCGATGCAGCCCGGCGGTGCTTCGCGTGTGTTGCCGGTCCCCGCCAAGGAGTACGGCAACTTCGGCGTGTCACGCGACGGGAAATGGCTCGCCGCGACCTCGCGTGGCGTGACGGGCGACGAGCTCTGGATCTATGACATCGAGACCGGGCAAGGCGATCGCGTCGCAACTGCCTACTACGTAGGCTATCCGACCTGGGCCCCCGACGGAACGCTCGCGTTCCAGTTGCGGGCTTCACCGACCAGCGAGCCGGAGACGAGGCTCCTCCCGCCGGGAGGAGCGACATCGGTCCGGCTCGCGGGACAGGAGTTGCAACCGAGCATGTTCGTGGACCGGCGTCTCGTGACCGGCGGATCAGGCACCGACGTCGTCGTGGCGACGCTCGACGGCGATCGAGTGGTGCGCGCCGACACGCTCAAGCTCCCGAGCAACCAGTACTATCCCGTGGTCTCGCCGGACCGGCGTTGGCTCGCCTACGCCGGATCGGAGAAGGGGATCTCGCAGATCTTCGTGACGCCCTTCCCCTCGATGGAGCGCCAGTACAAGGTCTCGTTGGACGCAGCGTCGGAACCGCTCTGGCTGCCGGACGGCAGTCTCGTGTACCGGAACGGACGGTGCTGGTTTCGTCAGCGTCCGCGTCCCGGCACGACGCCACCGCTCGCGGCGCCCGCGCTCCTCTACTGCGACGAGAAGTTGCTCAACACCTCGGGACCGTCGAACACTGTGATGCCGGATGGGAGCATCCTCTATCTCCGCACCGTCGGGCCGACGACGGCCGGCTACGTGCGGGTCGTGCGCGGATGGCAGCGGTCGCTCAGCCGCGCGTCGGGCGCTGCGGAGGCGACACGATGACGAGCGTGAGTGAGCGCCTGAGCGCCGCGCTGGCCGACCGCTACCGCATTGAGCGTGAACTCGGCGCGGGCGGAATGGCCACCGTGTACCTCGCGCAGGACCTCAAGCACGATCGCTTGGTCGCCGTGAAGGTCTTGAAGCCCGAGCTCGACCTCGAGCCGGCGCGGCTTCGCGCGATGACGGCCCCGCAGTGGCAATCGCCGCATGGGTTCGTGTCAACGCCCACGGCGGGCTTCGGCCGCGTGAGCATCAAGAACTTGGTGGTTCATCCGCTCTTGATCAACCGTCGGTGCTGGATCGAGACTCCGCGTCATCCCGCACTGGTGACCCGCATACGACGGACTTGCGCACCACTTCACACTCGGAGCTGACATGCGTTCCCGGTCGTTCGGTTGCCTCACCGTCCTCATGGCATTCTGCCCATCGCTTCACGGTCAGGCGGCGCCTCCCGATCTCGCCAAGGCCGCCTCCGCCCTCACGCTCCGCAGCATCGGCCCCGCGATCACCAGCGGCCGCATCGCCGATATCGCGGTGCATCCGACGGTGCGGAGCACCTGGTACGTGGCCGCAGGATCAGGCGGACTCTGGAAGACGACGAACGCCGGCGTCACCTTCACGCCCGTCTTCGACGAGCAGCCGTCGTATTCCATCGGCGTCGTGACGCTCGACCCGAACAACCCGGAAGTCGTCTGGGTCGGGACGGGCGAGAACGTGAGTGGTCGGCACGTCGGCTGGGGCGACGGAGTATACCGGAGCCGCGACGCCGGTCGCACCTGGCAACGGATGGGACTCCCCAACTCGCAGCACATCGGGAAGATCCTGATCGATCCGCGCAACAGTGACCTGGTCCTCGTCGCCGCCGAAGGGCCGCTCTGGTCCGCAGGCGGCGAGCGCGGCGTGTATCGCAGCGAGGATGGCGGGAAGAGCTGGACCGCCACCCTCACGATCGACGAGAACACCGGAGTGACCGACCTCGAGTTCGCGCCCGGCGATCCGACCATCGTGTACGCCGCGTCCTACCAACGCAGACGGCAGGTCGCGGGCTTTCTCGGTGGCGGGCCGAACTCGGGGATCCACAAGTCGACTGACGCGGGGAAGACCTGGCGGAGGATCACGACCGGACTGCCGAAGGGCGACGTCGGGAAGATCGGACTCGCGGTGACGGCTGCCGATCCCACGCTCGTGTACGCCACGCTCGAGGCCAATGACGAGGAGCGCGGCTTCTACCGCTCTCGCGATCGCGGCGAGAGCTGGGAGAAGCGCAGCAGCTACATCTCCGGCGGCACGGGGCCGCACTACTACCAGGAGATCGAGGCGTCGCCGACTCGCGCGGAGCTCGTCTACCAGATGGATGTCTTCCTGAATGTCACGCGGGACGGCGGCGCCACCTTTAACATCCTCGAGACTGGCCACACCAAGCACAGCGACAATCACGCGCTCTGGATCGATCCGGCCAACGGCAATCACCTGCTCGTCGGGACCGACGCGGGTCTGTACGAGAGCTTCGACGACGGCCGTGAGTTCCGCCACTTCCCGAACCTCCCGCTCTCGCAGTTCTACAAGGTCGCCCTCAGCAACGGCGAACCGTTCTACGACATCCTCGGCGGCGCGCAGGACCTGGGCACGCTGCACGGCCCCTCGCGCACGCTCAACCGGGACGGGATCCGCAACGAGGACTGGTATGTACCGATGGGCGCCGACGGCTACGGTGTCGCGATCGACCCACGCGACGGGAACATCACCTACCTGATGACGCAGCAGGGTGACCTCTATCGCACCGACCGGCGGAGCGACGAAGCGCTCGGCATCCGGCCGATGCCGGCCGACGGGGACGCGCCCGAACGCTGGAACTGGGATTCGCCGATCCTGATCAGTCCGCACGACCCGGATCGGATCTACTTCGCCTCGCAACGCCTCTGGCGGAGCGACGACCGCGGGAACGCCTGGACCGCGATCAGCGGTGACCTCACGCTCGGGCTGAACCGGTACCAGCTCCCGTATATGGGCAAAGTCTGGAGCGTGGACGCGCTCCACGACAACGGCGCGATGTCGAAGTACGCGACGATCACCACCGTCGCCGAGTCGCCGGTGACTGCGGGCGTCCTCACCGTCGGCACCGATGATGGCGTGGTGCAGGTCTCCGGGGACGGAGGCCGCACCTGGGCACGCACCGCCGGACTGCCGGGACTCCCGCCGCAGGCGTTCATCAATCGCGTCGAAGCGTCGCTCGTGGATGCGAACACCATCTACGTCGTGGCCGACGCGCACAAGACGGGAGATTTCTCACCATACGTGTACGTGAGCGGCGACCGTGGCCGCACCTGGCGTTCCATCGCCGGCGACCTGCCGAAGGGCGTCATCGTCTGGGCGTTCCAGCAGGATCACGTGCGCGCCGACCTCCTCTTCCTCGGCACCGAGTCGGGGATCTTCTGGTCGCCGAACGCCGGACGGAACTGGCACAAGCTGAACGGCGGCGTGCCGACCATCGCGTTCCGCGACATCAAGATCCATCGTCGCGATAGCGATCTCGTCGGCGCAACTTTCGGTCGCGGATTCTATGTGTTGGACGACCTCTCGCCGCTGCGCGAACTCGCGGCCGGCGTACTCGCGAGTGAAGGGGCGGTCTTCCCCGTGCGCGACGCGTGGTGGTTCGTGCCGTCGCCCGTGTCGCAGGCACCGGGCCGGCCCGAGGCGGGAAGTGACGACTTCACGTCGCCCAATCCGCCGCACGGCGCGCTCATCACCTATTGGCTGAAGGGCGCGCCGACCTCGGCGCGGGAAGCGCGACAGGCCGCCGAGCGTGCGCTGCGCGACGCGGGGAAGGACATCCCGTTCCCCGGCTTCGACCGTCTGCGCGCGGAAGCGATCGAAGGCGCACCGCGCGTCTTCCTCCAGGTGAGCGACGCGGCCGGTCGTGCCGTGCGTCGGATCGAGGGGGCGTCGAGCGCGGGACTTCACCGCATCAACTGGGATCTCCGCGGTCCCGTCCCCGATCCAATCAATCTCGATCGCGGCGGGTTCCGTCCACCCTGGGCGGGCGAGCCGCAGGGACCGCTCGTCGCGCCCGGCCGATACTCGGTCGAGATGCTCGTCGTCTCCGCGGGTGGTGTCCGGAAGCTTGGTGAGTCGAGGTCGTTCGTGGTGAAGCCCGTGCCGAACGCGCAGCCCGGCACGGACTACGTCGCGATCGCGGCCTTCCAGCAGGAGACTTCCGAGTTGATGCGTCGTATCGACGGCGCGGCGGCGGAACTGGACCGGGTGCGCGAACGCATTCGTTACATGCGTGCGGCGCTCGCGCAGACGCCGCGGGCGCAGCCCACGCTGCAGCTCCGGATGGACTCACTGACGTTTCGGGTGGCCGATCTCGCGATGCGGCTCGACGGCGATCCGGCGCGTCGGCGTCTCGACGAGTCGAGCAGTCCGGGGATCCGCGGACGGGTAAGTGAAGTGATCGGCGGGCACTGGAGCACGCGACAGGCGCCGACGGCGACGCATCGCGAGAGCATCGCGATGGCGCGCACCGGATTCGATGCGCTTGCACGCGAACTCGAGGCGCTGATCAGCGGAGCGCTCGTCCGACTGGAGATGGAGCTCGAAGCGGCGGGAGCCCCGTGGACACCGGGGCGGCCGGTGCCCCTCTCGTGAGCACCTTCTCGAGGCGCGACTTCCTGGCCGGGATGGCCGCTGCCACCGCGCTGCCGTCCTGGCGCGAGGCGCCCGAACTCATCCTTCTCAACGGCGACATCCTCACGCAGGATGCCGCACTCCCACGCGCGCAGGCGATCGCCATCGCGGGAGGCCGGATCATCGCCGTCGGCACGAACGCCGAGATCCGCGCCCTCACGCGTCCCGGTACGCGGACCGTCAACCTCGGCGGGCAGGTGGTGATTCCCGGCGTGATCGACGCGCACAACCACCCGTCGTACGCGGGCATCCGGCACCTGCGCGAAGTGGACTGCGACCTCAGGTCCATCAGCGCGATCCAGGCCGCGCTGCGCGCCCGCGTTGCGACCACGCCGGCAGGTGAGTGGGTGCTGGGATTCAAGTACGATGACACGAAGACCGCCGAGCGCCGCTTTCTCAGCCGCGCGGATCTCGATGCCGTGTCGACCGCGCACCCCATCTACGTGGAGCACCGCGGCGGCCACACGGCCTACGTGAACTCGCTGGCCTTCGAACGCGCGGGAGTCACCGCGTCCGTCACCGATCCCGTGGGAGGCCGGTTCGAGCGCGACGCGACTGGGGCGCTCAGCGGTCGCGCTGCGGAGTCGGCGGCGGAGATCATCGCGCGGGTCGCGCGACGGCCGTATTCCCGCGCCGACCTGCAGGCCGGAGTGGTCGAGATCTCCCGCCGGCTCGCGGCGGCGGGAATAACGTCGGCGACCGACGCGCTGGGCTCGCCGGACGACCTGCGCGCGTATCAGGACGCACGCGACGCCGGCGAACTTCGCACGCGCATCTATTGCCACATCGCCGAGCCCTTCCTCGACGCGATGATCGCCGCCGGCGTGCGCACGGGCCTCGGCGACGAGTGGGTGAAGGTCGGCGCGGTGAAGTGCATCTCCGACGGCTCCATCTCCGAGCGCACCGCGCGACTCGCCGAGCCCTATGTCGGCCGGTCGAACGACTTCGGGATCATGGTGAACGACGCTGAGGTGCTCTGGCCGATCTTCCAGAAGGCGCATCGGGCGGGCTGGCAGATCGGCACGCACGCGAATGGCGACGTCGGGATCGACCTGGTGGCGGGGCTCTATGAACGCCTGCAGCGCGAGATGCCGCGCCGCGACCCGAGGTTCCGCTTCGAGCACTGCACCGTGCTCACTCCCGACCTCATCCGCCGGATCAAGGCGCTCGGCGCGATCCCGACCCCCTTCTCGGCGTATGTGTACTTCCACGGCGAGAAGATGACCGAGTACGGTGCGGCGCGAACGGAGCGGATGTTCCCGATGCGCTGGTTCCTCGATGCGGGGATCCCGGTGGCGATGGGGAGCGACTATCCGCCCGGACCATTCGAGCCGATGATGGCGCTCACGTCGATGATCACGCGCACCGACATCCGGGGGACCACCTGGGGCGCGAACCAACGGATCACGTTCGACGAGGCGCTGCGCGTGCTCACGGTCAACGGGGCGTACGCGTCGTTCGAGGAGCGGCTGAAGGGGTCGCTCACCGCGGGCAAGGTGGCCGACCTCGTGGTGCTGGCGCGCGACCCGCGGACGGTGCCGGCGATCGAGATCGTGAACGTGCCGATCGAGCGGACGATGGCCGGAGGGCGCTGGGTCTACGAGTCGTAGCCTGCTTGCCATTCTAATGATTGTGGCCGCATCTTGGCCGGAATGACCGACCCCCCCATTCGCCTCGCGGCCGCCCTCGCCGACCGGTACCGGATCGAGCGTGAGCTCGGGCAGGGCGGGATGGCGACGGTCTTCCTCGCGCAGGACCTCAAGCACGATCGCAAGGTCGCGCTCAAGGTGCTGAAGCCCGAACTCGCGGCCGTGCTCGGCGCCGAGCGGTTCGTGGTCGAGATCAAGACGACGGCGGCGTTGCAGCATCCGCATATTCTTCCGCTGTTCGACAGCGGCACCGCCGACGGCTTCCTGTTCTACGTGATGCCGTTCATCGACGGCGAGACGCTGCGGGACAAGTTGAACCGCGAGACGCAGCTGGGCGTGGACGAGGCGGTGCGGATCGCGAACGATGTCGCGGGTGCGCTCGACTACGCGCATCGTCACGGCGTGATCCATCGCGACATCAAGCCTGAGAACATCCTCCTGCACGACGGCCGGCCGATGGTCGCCGACTTCGGCATCACGTTGGCGGTTTCGGCCGCAGCGGGGGGCCGGATGACTGAAACGGGGTTGAGTCTCGGCACGCCGCACTACATGTCGCCCGAGCAGGCGACGGCGGAGAAGGAGATCACCGCGCGCTCAGACATCTACTCGCTCGGCAGCGTGCTCTACGAGATGCTGACCGGGAACCCGCCGCACGTCGGGGCGAGCGCGCAGCAGATCATCATGAAGATCATCACCGACACGCCGCGCCCGCTGACCGAGCTGCGCCGGTCGGTCCCGCCGAACGTCGCGGCCGCCACGTCGAAGGCGCTCGAGAAGCTCGCCGCCGATCGCTTCACGTCAGCGAAGGCGTTCGCTGAGGCGCTCGCGAATCCTGCGTTCGCGACGAGCGACCGCACGACGAGTGCCGGAGGCGGTGCCAATGCGACGGGCTGGCGGTCGCGTTCCTCCGCGACGCTGCTCGTCGGCGCGTTCGCGATGTCGGTGATCGCCGCCTGGGGCTGGCTGCGGCCGGCGCCGAGCCGCGCTGCACGCCAGTTGGTCGTGAACCTGCCGAAACTCTCGCGCATCGCCTTCCCGGTGATCTCACCGACCGGCGAACGCGTGGTGTTCATCGGCGACGGACGACTCTGGATCCGCGACCTCGCCGGGATCACGTCGCGCCCGCTCGAGGGCACCGAGGACGCGATGGCGCCCTTCTGGTCGCCCGACGGACGCGACCTCGGCTACTGGGTGGGCAACCGCATCTTCAGGGTGCCTGCCGATGGTGGAACCCCGGCACTCGTGACGGAGCTCGATCACGCCTGTCCGCTCGACAACGTCTGCGCTGGGTCGTGGACCGACGATGGGCGGATGCTGCTGAGTTCAGGCTTCACTGCGATCTACCAAGTCGCCGCGGGCGGTGGACCGCTCCGTCCGTTCCTGATGCCCGACTCGGCGGAGCACTTCCATCGAGTGGCCGCGCTCCCGAATGGGCGCGGCGCGATTTTCGAGGTCGATCCGGACCTCGGTCCTGGACGGATCGACTTGTGGGACGGCCGCGAACGCCGCGCCCTCGTCGTGGGCGGCACGCTGAGCCAGTATGTCGAGCCTGGCTATCTGCTCTTCCGTCGGAACGGTGGCATCTGGGCGCTCGCACTGCGTGGCGCGAAGCCGGACGGGGACCCGGTCCTCGTGATCGATGCGGCACTGAACGCGAGCGCATCCGCCGACGGTGCGTTGCTCTACCGCGTGGCGGGTGAGAACGACACCGAACTAGTCTGGGTGGACCGGGACGGCGCGATACGCGGCACGGTCGGTTCGGATGCGGGATTCGCACGGAACCCAGCGCTCTCGCCCGATGAGCGCCGGATCGCATTCGAGGGGAAGGAGCGGATCCGTATCCTTGCGCCCGAGCGCGGCGTGCGGATGCCGCTGGGAAGCTCGGACTCGATCCAGTTCGCCCCGGCGTGGTCCGGCGCGGGAGATCGGATCTTCTACTTCACCACGTCCGGCGTGGATGACGAGGGCATCGCGATCCGCGCGGTGAAGGCCGAAGGTGGGGAGCCGGTGACGGTGGTCGATTCGGCCTTCGACCCCTGGGTGTCGCGCGACGGTCGGTACCTCACCTACACGACCGGCGGCAACGAGTCGTCGGACGTCTGGTTTCGTGAGCTTCGGGCGCCGAGCGCGACCTCGCAGCGATTTCCGGTCGGAGAGGGCTCCTCTCTGGAACTCCGACTCTCGCCCGACGGCCGGTTCGCGACGTTCCTCGCGGGTGACTCGAGAACAGGCAAGTTCGAGGTCTACCTCAGCCGCTTCCCTGCGGGCGAGGACAGGATCCAGGTCTCGTCTGGTGGGGTGCGCCGTCGAAGTCGAGTCTACTGGAGCGCCGTCGGCGACCAGATCCACTACGTGCGCGAGTCGGACGGATCTCTTATGACGGTGGACGTCGCGCTCGGCGCGCAGGTGCGCCTCTCGGCGCCGCGCGTGCTGTTCAACGAATTGCGCTCGGGCCTGGTCCTTTCCGCGGGCATTGCGGTGAGTCGAGACCCCGGCCGCTTCTTGGTCGTGCGTCGCGTGGCGGCGCAGGATAGTGAGGTGGGCGTGGTGGTGCTGATGGACGATTGGGTCGCGCGTGCGAAGCGCAGGAGCGGGCCTTGAGCGCCGTCACCGAACGCCTCACACTCGCTCTCGCCGACCGCTACCGAATCGAACGGCACTTGGGCGCCGGCGGGATGGCGACGGTCTACCTCGCCGAGGACTTGAAGCACAAGCGTCAAGTGGCGCTCAAGGTGTTGAAGCCCGAACTCGCCGCCGTGCTCGGCGCCGAGCGCTTCGTGCAGGAGATCACGACCACGGCGTCGCTGAGTCATCCGCACATCCTGCCGCTCTTCGACTCCGGCACCGCCGACGGATTCCTCTACTACGTCATGCCTTACATCAAGGGCGAGACGCTGCGCGACAAGCTGAACCGCGAGACACAGCTCGATGTGGACGAGGCCGTGCGGATCGCAAGCGAGGTGGCCGACGCGCTCGACTACGCGCATCGGAATGGCGTGATCCATCGCGACATCAAGCCGGAGAACATCCTCCTGCACGATGGCCGGCCGATGGTCGCCGACTTCGGTATCGCCTTGGCAGTTTCGGCCGCCGCTGGGGGCCGGATGACTGAAACGGGGTTGAGTCTCGGCACGCCGCACTACATGTCGCCTGAGCAGGCGACGGCCGAGAAGGAGATCACCGCTCGCTCGGACGTCTACAGTCTGGCGTCTGTGCTTTACGAGATGCTCGCCGGTGAACCCCCGCACAGCGGCGGCTCCGCGCAGGCGATCATCATGAAGATCATCGCCGAGCCGGCGGCCGCGGTGACAAGGCACCGCAAGTCGGTCCCGGCCAACGTCGCTGCCGCCGTGGCGAAGGCGCTGGAGAAGGTTCCCGCCGACCGTTTCGCTTCAGCGAAGGCGTTTGCCGAAGCACTGACGAATCCGGCGTTCGCGTGGCGTTCCTCCGCGTCGGAGGCAACGCCGGTATTCACATCGTCGCGGAGCTGGAATCGCGTGACCGTGGTGATGACCGCGATCGCGGCCGCGCTCGCGATCCTGCTCATCCGTGAGTTCGCGTCTCGCGGAGGCGAGGAGGCGACGCCGAGCGTCGTGCGCTTCGCCCTCGCGGATGACCCGTCCCAACGCGTCTTCTCCTCCTACACGCGCCCCTTCGCCATCTCGCCCGATGGTCGCACGATCGTCTTCGCCGGATACACTGACAGCCTCTCGCCCCGCCTCTTCATCCGGACCCTCGACGATGCGCGCGCGCGCCCGCTCGACGGTACCGAGGAAGCAGCGAATGCCGCGTTCTCACCGGACGGCGAGTGGATCGCCTTCGTCGCGGGGAACCTCGACCTCAAGAAACTGCGGCTGAGCAACGGCACGGTCGCGCCGATCGCCCGTCTCGAGACGCGCAGTGCCGCGCTGAGTTGGCTCTCGAACGATGAGCTCCTCGCTGAGCAGATCGGACCTCTCGGCCCGATCCAACGACTGGCGGTGAATGGCGGGAGGAGCGAGGTGGCGATCCCGTTCGACACCGCGGCCCGTGAAGTGAGCCAGCGCCGACCCCTCGTGCTTCGCGGGACGGACCTCGTCGTGTACGGGAGCCTGGTCGATGGCGAGACGGACCGGACACTCGTGCTCCATCGGATGTCCGACGCGCGTCGGGTACGACTGGGGATCCCCGGCATCGGGGCGCTCGCTTTCGTCGATGGCCACCTGATCTACTCGCTTGCCGACGGGACACTGATGGCCGTCGCACTCGACACTCGCGCGATGCGGACTCGGGGCGCGCCGGTGGCGCTCGAGCCGCGCGCGACCTCCTCCGGGACCGGCACGGCCGTCGGCCTCTCGGAGGGAGGGACGCTCGTGCACCGAGCCGCCGATGTCGCCGCCTCGGCGCGCCTTGAACTGGTCGACACCTCCGGAATCGCCCGGACGATTCGGGGGGATTTCGAAGTCCAGGGACCGGTGCGTTTCTCGCGCGACGGCCGACGCCTCGCCTTCGGCATGGGAGGGAGACGCGGGCAAGCGCGCAGCGTCAGCCAGCGCGCCGCCTATGACCTCTGGGTGGTCGATGTCGTTACCGGGGAGCCGACGCGCGTGACCACGGACGGCCTTGCAGCGGACCCGGCGTGGAGCCCTGACGGAACGCGCCTCATTTACGCGAGCGTGAGGCGGGACCAAGTCGAACTCTGGTCAACAGCGGTCAACGGCGCCGGCGCGTCCCGTCTCATCGAGCTGGGAGGCGAGCCACTGACGATCGACGCCGTCCCGGACGGCCGATCGGTGGTCGTCTCGGAATGTTGCAGCGAACCGGCGGGCACGGCACTCCTCCGCGCGTGGATCGACGGGAGTCGCCGTATCGACACACTGGTGACGGAGCAGGCGCATGGGGTGCGGCCGATCGCGCCCCGCGTGTCGCCCGATGGACGCCTCGTCGCCTACATCGATCAAACGACGTCGGAGATCTATGTGCGTCCGTTGGGCGAAGCGCGCATCGTCCAGGTGTCGATCGAGTCGACGAACCGCAATCCGGTGGTGTGGGGGCGCGACAGCCGACGCCTCTTCTACGTGACGCCGGATGGCCTGACCGAGATCGAACTCGAGACGGCGCCGACGGTCCGCGTGCTCCGGCGTCGCGTCCTTCGGGATTTCCCGCGGAGTGGGAACTACGACCTCTCGCCCGATGGTCGCACCTTCGCGCTGGTCTCGCCGCTTCGGTGGAACGCGGATGTGGTGGTCACCGTCAACTGGTTGGACGAGGCGCGGCGTGCGTGGCGCGCGGCGGAGAAGCCATGAGCGCGATCCTCGGACGCCTCTCGGCCGCCCTCGCCGACCGCTACCGCGTCGAGCGCGAGCTCGGCGCGGGCGGGATGGCGACGGTGTATCTGGCGCACGACCTCAAACACGAGCGCGAGGTCGCGATAAAGGTCCTCCACCCCGACCTCGCCGCCGCCCTCGGTGGCGAGCGGTTCCTCTCCGAGATCAAGACCACCGCGAAGCTGAGTCATCCGCACATCCTCCCCCTGCTCGACTCGGGGAGCGCGGAGGGATTCCTCTTCTATGTGATGCCGTACGTCGCCGGCGAGACGCTCCGCGGCCGGCTCCAGCGCGAGACACAGCTCCCGGTCGCCGACGCGCTCCGCATTGCCTCCGAGGTCGCCGACGCGCTCGACGCGGCCCACGCGCTCGGGATCGTTCATCGCGACATCAAGCCCGAGAACATCCTGCTACAGGGCGCGCACGCCCTCGTGGCGGACTTCGGCATCGCCCTCGCGGTGCAGAGCGCCGGTGGTGCCCGGATGACGCAGACCGGGCTCTCGCTCGGCACGCCGCAGTACATGAGTCCCGAGCAGGCGATGGGGGACAAGCAGGTCGACCACCGCGCCGACATCTACGCGCTCGGCGCGGTCACCTACGAGATGCTCACCGGCGAGCCCCCGCACACGGGGCCGAGTTCACAGGCGATCGTCGCGAAACTGCTCACTGAGGCGGTGCGGCCGGTTCACGTATTGCGCCCCTCGGTCGCGGCGCACGTGGACGCGGC
The DNA here is from genome assembly GCA_031430835.1 of Gemmatimonadaceae bacterium. Taxonomy (GTDB): domain Bacteria; phylum Gemmatimonadota; class Gemmatimonadetes; order Gemmatimonadales; family Gemmatimonadaceae; genus Pseudogemmatithrix. The sequence goes on along the minus strand of JANPCH010000089.1, from coordinate 40,030 downwards.
GCTGCACGTGGCGCTCGAGAAGTTGCCGGCCGACCGGTTCGCATCGGTGAAGGAGTTCAGCGAGGCACTGCGGGGCGGCACGGGTGCGCGCGCCTCGACGATGATGACGTCGGCGATGACGCCGGGTCCGATGACTGCCGGACGCAGGCGCCTCCTCGTCGTCGGCGGAGTCGCGATCGCAGCAGGAGCACTCGCGCTCGGCTGGATCGTCGGAGCCGCACGAAGCCAGCCAGGAGGGACGGCCCTGGAGCTCTCAGTGCCGCTGGCCCTCACCCTCGCGGGGGAAGGGACGGCTGGAGGGGTCTCGCTCGCCCTCAGCGCCGACGGCTCGATGCTCGCCGTGGGGCAACCTGATTCGACCTACCCTTCGCGAATGATCCTGCACTGGCTCGCCGACCAGCGGCGCGTCGAACTCGAGCCGATGGCGACCGCGCCCGCATTCTCACCCGATGGCCGATCGATCGCGTACTTCGCTCCTGGCACGAGCGAGATCCGGGTGCTCCCGGTCGGCGGCGGGACGGCGCGTACGATCGTGGGGTCGGTCAACGGCTCTGGGTTGAGCTGGTTCGACGATTCGACCCTCATCTTCTCGTTGCGCGACGCGGGGCTGCAACGGATCACGCTCGGCAGCGGTCGTCGCGACACAATCGGCGAGACCGCCTCGGACACGATGCTCTTCGGCGCTCCGCGGGTGGTTACTCGCGACCTCATCCTCGTCACCCGTGGCCGGACCCTTCCCACCGCGGAGGTCGGCGTCTACTCGATTCGCGAGAGCTCGTTCCGGGGATTCGGACTCACCGGGGTTCGTCCGTTGTACGTCGACCCGGGCATCGTGGTCTTCTTGGATCGTGGCACACTCTGGGGGGTGCAGGTCGACCCGAGGACGCTGGCGCGCGTTGGTGAGCCGCGAACGGTGGTGGACCCCGGAGCTAGCGGCCGGGTCGTCCAGTTCGCCGCGTCGACTAACGGTGTGCTCGTCGTGCGGCTCAGCCGCGCTGGCTCGGGCCGGCGGCTCATGATGAGCGACCGCGCTGGGCTCAAGCGCGCGGTGCGGCCTGAGCGCGCCCTCTACCGGTCGGTGCGCTTCTCCCCCTCGGGCGACCGGATCCTCTACAGCGAAGCGTCGTTTGCCTCACTGGGTGGGGACATCTACATCGCCAGCACAGTTGGCGGCAACGCCGTTCGCGTGACGACCGAGACCAACTTCCTCGCACCCGAATGGAGCCGGGATGGTCGCCGGGTGATGTATGCGACCAGGCCGTCGGCGGGCTCCCGCGGGCGGACGCATATCCTCTCCGTGGATGCCGAAGGGGCCGGGGCGGTGGATACCCTCCTCTCGCGACCGAACGGCATCTACGAGTTCGAATTGACAGCCGATGGCCGCCGACTTCTCTGGCGCGAGGATGTCGGCGCGAACGCCCGCGACGTGCTCTCCGCCGCACCTGGCGGCGGCGACTCGGCGCGTGCCGAGCGGGCGACCCGATTCGACGAACGCGGCATCGCGCTGTCCCCCGACGGTTTGTGGTACCTCTACACATCCACCGAGACGGGTCGCTCGGAGGTGTACCTCTCGCGACTCGGTGGCAACGGCGCGCGGTGGGCGGTCTCGCGGTCGGGAGGGAGCGAGCCGCGCTGGGCCCGCAACGGCGAGGTGTTCTTCCGCACCCAGGACTCGGTGTACGCGACGCGCGTAGTCCTCGGGGCCACGCCGCGCGTGGATCCCCCCCGGGCGCTCTTCGCCGACGATTCGTACTACGTCGGGTTCGAGGCAGTCTGGGACGTCTCGCCGGACGGCCGGCGCTTCGTGTTCGTGATCGAGGAGGGAGCGGCGACGACGGCACTCCAACTGATGGTGAACTGGGCCACGCAATGGCGCGCGGGGACGAGATGAGCGGGATCACCGACCGCCTCTCGACGGCGCTGGCCGACCGCTACCGCATCGAGCGACATCTCGGCGCTGGCGGCATGGCAAACGTCTACCTCGCCTACGACCTAAAGCACGACCGCAAGGTCGCGCTCAAGGTCCTCAAGCCCGAGCTCGCGGCGGTGCTCGGGGCCGAGCGGTTCGTGGTCGAGATCAAGACGACGGCCGCGCTGCAGCACCCGCACATCCTGCCGCTCTTCGATTCCGGCACCGCGGACGGGTTCCTGTACTACGTGATGCCGTTCATCGACGGCGAGACATTGCGCGACCGGTTGAACCGCGAGACGCAGCTCGACGTGGAGGACGCGGTGCACATCACCACCGACGTCGCCGACGCCTTGCAGTACGCACACGAGCACGGTGTGATCCACCGCGACATCAAGCCGGAGAACATCCTGCTCGCGAACGGCCGGCCGATGGTCGCGGACTTCGGGATCGCGCTAGCGGTGTCGGCCGCCGCTGGCGGGCGGATGACGGAAACCGGATTGAGTCTCGGCACGCCGCACTACATGTCGCCCGAACAGGCGACCGCCGAGAAGGAGATCACCGCGCGTTCAGACGTCTACTCGCTGGCGAGCGTGCTCTACGAGATGCTTGCCGGTGAACCGCCCCACAGTGGCGGCTCGGCGCAGGCGATCATCATGAAGATCATCGCCGAGCCGGCGCCGATGGTGACGAAGCACCGCAAGTCGGTGCCACCGAATGTGGCGGCGGCGGTGATGAAGGCGCTGGAGAAGGTGCCCGCCGACCGATTCGCGACGGCGAAGGCGTTCGCCGAGGCGCTCAAGAATCCGGCGTACGCGTTCGGAACAGCCTCGACGGTGGGGGCGACGGCGACCTCAGCAAGTGGCTGGCGTCACCGCGCGGCCATCCCCGCGCTCGCACTCGCCGGCGCGCTCGCGCTGACGTCGATCTGGGCGCTCACGCGTCGCGCAACGCCAGGGCCAATCTCGCGTTATCAGGTCGTACTGCCCGAGGGCAAGCGCATCGGTCCGACCCAATGGCAGCCGATGGCCGTCTCACCCGACGGTTCGAAGCTCGCCTACGTCGGGGAGTCCGGACGACTGTTCGTCCGGTCGCGGGACCAGCTCGAACCGGTGGAGCTTCCGGGCACTGACGGCGCGTTCAATCCCTTCTTCTCTCCCGAAGGATCGCGGGTTGGCTTCATGAGCGGCTCGGCGGGCAATGCGGAACTCCGGGTGGCGACGCTGACGGGGGCGCCGCCCGTGATGGTGACCTCAACCGGCGTCGGTGGACCGGGAGCGTCGTGGGGAAGCGACGGCTACATCTACTTTGACGCGAGCGGCGTCGGTCCGCTGCGCCGCGTCCGCGAGTTGGGCGGACCGTTGGAGACGGTCTCGGTGCTCGATTCGACCACCGCAGAACTGCAGCACAACTGGCCCGATGCGCTGCCCAATGGGCGCGGTGTGCTGATCACCATCAATCGCGGTGGCCCTGGTGTCAACATCAGCCAGTCGGACGACATCGGGGTGATCGACCTTCGCACCGGGAAGCACCGTTCGATCCTGCACGGCGTCTACGCGCGGTATGCCGCGTCGGGGCACATCATCTATGTCACCGCAGAACGAGTGCTGATGGCGGTCCCATTCGACCAGGATCGGCTGGAAGTCACGGGGGATCCCGTGGCGCTGGCCGAGGGGGTGAACATCCGGATGGGCGGTGGCGGCCTGGATCTGGCCCTCTCGAGGAACGGGACGCTCTGGTACGCGACCGGAACGGCGCAGGGGGATCGTGAAGTGCTCTGGGTCACTCGCGCCGGTGTCTTCTCGGAGGTGGACTCGGGGTGGCGGGGGGACTTCGAGTCACTCGCCCTCTCGCCCGACGGGACGAAGCTTGCGATCTCGCGTGCGGACGCGGAGGGTGAGCAGATCTGGGTGAAGCGAGTGGATCGCCGTGGTGGAGCGTTCTCGAAACTGACTCACCAACGGACGAATCAGTCGCCTCGCTGGCATCCGGACGGGAAGCAGGTGGTCTTCCAGTCGGTCTTCGTGGCGAATGGCGACCTGCGCTCCGTTCGCGCCGATGGGAGCGGAGAGCCGACGGTCCTCTACACGGGGCCCTTCATCGCTCAAGGGCGCTGGTCGCGTGACAGCCAGTGGCTGGTCTACACTGCGCGGGACACGACCAAGATCGTCTACAGGGACGACGTCTACGGCATCCGCCTTGGCGTCGATTCCGTTCCCGTACCGCTCGTCGCCACGGACTTCAGCGAGCGCGGCGCGAGTGTCTCGCCGAACGGTCGTTGGCTGCTCTACTCTTCGAACACCTCGGGACGGTATGAGGCGTACGTCCGTCCCTTCCCGAGCACCTCGACGTCGCAGGTGCAGGTGTCGACCGGCGGGGGTCTCGCGCCGACGTGGTCGAGCGACGGCAGCGAGATCTTCTTCGCGAACGCTGCGAGCGATCTCATCCGCGTCGCGGTCATCCAGGGCGCGGACTTCTCCGTCGGCGAGCCGAGCCGATTGTTCTCTCTCGCGAACGTGGTCGACTGGGACGTCGCTCCCGACGGACGACGGTTCGTCGTGATCCGGTCGCGCCGCGCCCCGCAGGAGGGTCCGCTCATCGTTGTCGAGAACTTCTTCGAGGAGCTACGAACGCGGGTCGGGAAGGGACGGTGATGCCGCCCATCCGCCACTTGACGCGCCGGCACGAATACCGGAGATTGAACGTATGACGTTCGATCTCCGGCAATGACGATCCGACGTCTCGCGCAGGGACCCGTGGTGGAACGACTCCGGACGGGATCCTCGGTCGTCCTGCTCGGACCACGCCAGGTCGGCAAGACCACGCTTGCTCGGCGGCTCGTCGCATCGCGTGGCACCAAGGCGCTCTATCTTGACCTCGAGCGCCCCGCCGACCGTCGCCGATTGGATGACGCCGACGCCTACCTCCGGGCGCAGACGGGACGGCTCGTCGTCATCGACGAGATCCACCGGGCCCCCGGACTCTTCGAGGTGCTCCGCGGCGTCATCGACGAGCGCCGCCGTGCCGGTGATCGCGCCGGGCACTTCCTCCTCTTGGGCTCCGCAGCCCTCGACCTGATGCGGCAGGCCACCGAATCGCTCGCTGGGCGGGTCGCGTACGTCGAGCTCGCTCCGATCGAGGCGGCCGAGCTGCCGCGACGCGGCCCGAGCGTCGACGCCCTCTGGGTCCGCGGCGGCTTCCCGGAGAGCCTGCTCGCGCGGAGCGATTCCGCGAGCCTCGACTGGCGACGCGACTTCATCCGGAGCTACCTCGAGCGCGACGTGCCGATGTTCGCTCCGCGACTCCCCGCCGAGTCCGTTGGTCGACTTTGGGGGATGCTCGCCCACGGACAGGGCACCCTGCTGAATCAATCGAGACTCGCGTCGAGTCTTGGCGTCTCCGCACCAGCGGTCGCGCGTTACATCGATCTCCTCGTTGACCTGCTGCTCGTGCGTCGCCTTCGGCCCTGGAGTGGCAACCTCGGGAAGCGACTGGTCCGCGCACCGAAGGTGTTCGTCCGTGATAGCGGCCTGCTCCACGCGCTTCTCGAGCTTCGCACTTGGCACGACGTCGTTGGTCATCCCATCGCCGGCCCGAGCTGGGAGGGCTTCGTGATCGAGAATCTGATCGCGGCTGCCGGAGTCCGCCGGGTTCCATTCTTCTATCGCACGGAAGACGGGGCCGAGATCGATCTGGTCTTCGAGCGCGGAGGCCGCGTCGAGTTCGCGATCGAGATCAAGCGCACGACGGCCCCCGAGGTCTCGAAGGGATTCCGACTCGGGTGCGAGGTCCTGCGGCCGCGGGCCGCCGTCGTCGTCCACTCCGGGGATGACGAGTGGCCGATGAGGGACGGCGTCACAGCGATCTCGCTCGACGCGATGGTGAAGCGACTCCGGGCGGCGACGTGACCGCGGCCGATCGCCTCAGGAGCGCCCTCGCCGATCGCTACCGAATCGAGCGCGAACTCGGTGCTGGCGGGATGGCGACCGTCTACCTCGCGCACGACGTCAAGCACGATCGCAAGGTCGCGCTCAAGGTCCTGAAGCCCGAACTCGCCGCCGTCCTCGGCGCCGAGCGCTTCGTGGTGGAGATCAAGACCACCGCGAGCATGAGCCATCCGCACATCCTGCCGCTCTTCGACTCGGGCACCGCCGACGGCTTCCTGTTCTACGTGATGCCGTACATCGAGGGGGAGACGCTCCGCGACAAGCTCAATCGCGAGACGCAACTCGGCGTGGAGGAGGCCGTGCGGATCGCGAGCGAGGTCGCCGACGCACTCGACTACGCGCACCGCCACGGCGTGATCCATCGCGACATCAAGCCCGAGAACATCCTCCTGCACGACGGTCGTCCGATGGTCGCCGACTTCGGGATCGCGCTAGCGGTCTCGGCGGCGGCGGGTGGACGCATGACTGAGACGGGGCTTTCGCTCGGCACGCCGCACTACATGAGCCCCGAGCAGGCGACGGCCGATAAGGACATCACGGGCCGCTCGGACATCTATAGTCTCGCGTCTGTCCTCTTCGAGATGCTCACCGGGAATCCGCCGCACACGGGGTCCTCGGCACAGCAGATCATCATGAAGATCATCGCCGAGCCAGCAGAGGCGGTGACCAAGTACCGGAAGGCGGTGCCAGCGCACGTCGCTGGCGCCGTGGCGCGCGCTCTCGAGAAGCTGCCGGCGGATCGCTTCGAGAGTGCGAAGGCATTCGCCGAAGCGCTGCGCGATATCCGGTTCACCTACGGCGATCAATCCCTTGGCGCGTTCGCCTCGGGAGCCGGCCGCGCTCAAGCGCCCCCGTCGCGGCGGGCACTCGTCGGTGCGGCGGCACTTGCTCTCGCGGGCGTCGCGATGGCCGCGTGGGGATGGCAGCGCGGCGCCGATCGCGATGCACCGCGCCCACCGGTGCATCTCACCCTCGACATCGTCGGAGGGAATCCCGATCGCGCGCGGTTCGCGGTCTCCCACGATGGTGGTGCCTTCGTCTTCTCGACCGACGAGGGGCTGCAGGTCCGCGAGGCCGGTCAGCGCGAGTATCGGATCCTCCCGGGAACCCCCAATGCCGAGTCGCCGGCCTTCTCGCCGGACGATCAGTGGATCGCCTTCACGCAGCAGGGAACGCTGCGCAAGATCGCGGTCGCCGGTGGGTCCGCACTTGCTCTGGTCGCCGGCGACTCCGTGCGCGCCGCTCGGCTCGACTGGGGCGAGGACGGTCAGATCGTGTACGAGAGCGGGAACAGGCTCTTCTTGGTTCCTGCGGACGGCGCGGCTCCCCGCCCGCTTTCCGCGACCGACGGAGGCGCCTCACCCCGCGTCCTGTTCGACGGGTCAGGCGTCCTGTTCGTGGACACGCGACGCGGGTCGCGGCTCATGTTCCATGAGTTCGCCAGCGACACCTCGTACCTTCTCCTCGAAGAGTCGTCGGAAGCGCAGTACGTCAGGACGGGACACATCGTCTACTCGCATCCCGCTGGTGGACTCTTCGCCGTGCGGTTCGATCCGCGGAAGCGAGCGGTGAGTGGAGCCCCCATCCCGCTCGTGAACGATCTCCAGGTGAACGGGACCGTCGCACCATTCCGGGTCACTGCGAGCGGCACACTCGTTTACCGCGCGGGCCTCGATCCCGAATCGCGTCTGCTGCTCCGCCAGACGAGTGGTCGGATCGACACGCTTCCGCTCGCTCCCCGGATCTTCAGCTACGCCCGTTTCTCTCCCGATGGTCGAACGCTTGCACTCACGATCGGGTCCGCACGCGGAACGAACCGACACACCGCCATCTACAATCTCGATGTCGGCACGCTCGACCAGTTCACGTTCGCGGGCGGGGGGCATGCGCCGATCTTCTCGCCCCGTGGTGACCGGCTGGTGTTCAGCGCTGAGCTGGCCGACAGTGACGCCGAAGACCTCTTCGTGCAGCCTCTCGACCGGAGCTCACCGCCGATGCGTGTACTGCGCTCGCCGGACGATCAGCACGCGAGTGACTGGCCGGTGGAGAGCCTGCTCGTCGTGTCGGACAACAATGTTCCGCGCACGGACGGTGGCAGCGGGGGTGACGTGGGGATCGTGGACCCGACGAAGCGCGACGGGAAGGCTCGGGCGTACCTTGCCGCCCAGTGGGCCGAGGCCGACGCTGCGATTTCGCCCGGTGGCCGGTACGCGGCCTACACCTCGTCCGAGTCGGGGGCGAGCGAGATCTATGTGCGCCCCTTCCCCGACGCGAGCGCCGGTGGTCAGTGGAAGGTCTCGGTCAACGGCGGTCGCCGGGCGCGCTGGGGGCACGACGGACGCACGGTCATCTATCAGGGCCTCGACGAGCGAACCATCCACGCGGTGCGCCTGTCGGCGAATCCGCCATTCAGCATACTCTCGCGGCAGATCCCGCTCGGCGCGCCCCGACTCGGAAGCGCGTGGGACGTGGACCCTCGCACCGGGAGGATCGTGGTCGCCCAAGCCGTCACGACCGAGTCCACGCGGATGATCGTCGTCGTGAACTGGCTCGACCTGCTGCGCGGTCGGTGAGTGGGGCCGCGTTAGCGGGGCGTCGATGGCGGCTTGAGCGCCGGCTCCAAGAGCCCCGCCACCTCGTGTGCGATCCGGCCCTGATCGGCTTCGGCCAAGTTCGCGAGCACGATCACGGTGAGCTTGTCATCCACGTAGCGTGAGATCTGCGCCTTGAATCCCTGCCACGATCCGCCGTGCTCGATCAGGCGGTGGCCATTCACCAAGGCGACACGCCACCCAAAGCTGTAGTCCACCGATGATCCGTCGTTGAGTCGCACGCGGGTCCACATCTGGTCGAGCCTCGCCTTGGTGAGCAGTCGTTCGGTGTAGAGCGCCGCGTCCCACTTCGCGAGATCGAGCACGGTGAGATAGAGCGCGCCGTCGGCGGTGGTGTTGAGCATCGGCGAGACCCAGTCCTGATGCTTGAGCTCCCCCTTCACCAGCTGATAGCCGTCGGCGCGATTCGGGACGATGTCGGCTTCGCTGATGACGCGGGCGGTGGTCATCCCGAGTGGTGCGAAGATCCGTTCTCTGAGCAGGTCACCGTAGAACTTCCCGCTGACGCGGCGGATGATCATCCCGAGCAACACATAGCCGGGATTGCTGTAGTTCCACTTGTCGCCCGGCGGAAAATCGAGCGGGATCGCGGCGATCCGCGCGAAGAGCTCCTCTTCGGTGTAGTCCCGCCGCAGGTCGATCTGGTCGTACAGCTTGTTCGAGATGCCCGCGGTGTGCGTCAACAGGTGGCGCACGGTGATCCCGTTCCAGATGGACGGCGCGTCCTGGAAGAAGGCGCCGATCGGGTCGTCGAGGTTCAGGCGCTTCCCCTCGACGAGCATCATCACCAGCGTCGCCGTGAACTGCTTGCCGACGGACCCGGACTGGAAGATCGTCGCCGGTGTGACGGCGACGTTGTGTTCAATGTTGGCGAGCCCGTAGCCCTGGGCCTTCACCACCTTTCCGTCCCGCACGATCGCGAGCGCGAGGCCGGGAATCCGCTGCCGCGTCATCTCGGCGCGGATGTACTCGTCCACCCTGTCCGACTGCGCGACCGCGGACGAACTGGAGAGCAGGAGTGCGAGGGCGACGCGTTTCATCGGTCTTGCCTCCTGAGCACGCGGCCGGCTCGATTCGGAACGGGCGCGCCCTCCTGCCAGACGGTGCGGCCATTCACCCACACGCGTGCGACGCCGGTGGAGACGAGATGCGGCTCGGCGGGCGTCGCGCGATCGGCGACTGTCGCGGGATCGAAGAGCACGAGATCGGCGAACTGGCCTGCAGCGATCGTGCCGCGACGGGCGAGGCCAACGTGCTTCGCCGAAAGACCGGTCATCTTGTGCACCGCCTCCTCGAGCGAGACGACCTTCTCCTCGCGGACGTACTTGCCCAGCACCCGAGGGAAGGCGCCGAACCCGCGGGGATGCGCGCCATTGAGCGAGCCATCGGAGCAGATGTTCGTGTGCTCCCAGGCCATCAGCTTTGCGATGTCGCCCTCATCCATACTCGTCGCGACGACGGTCTCACCACTCTCGCCCGGGTGCGCTTTCTCCCACGCCAGCGACTCGCGGATCAGGCCCATCAACGTGCTCGCCGGGTCCTCGCGGCGCATCTTCGAGATCTCCAGGACGGTCTTTCCCCTGTAGGCGGGATTCGCCTCGAACTCGCCGATCAACAGGCCTTCGGGCCGGGAGATCTCGCGGAGCACGAGATTCGCCTCCCTGCGATTCTCGAAATCCCGCTTCGGAAAGAGCACGGTCAGTGTGGACTGCCAGTATGTGTAGGGATAGATGTCGGCGGTGATGTCCACACCGCGCGCGCGCGCGGCGTCCATCAGCGCGATCAGCGAATCGGCGCGACCCCAGAGCGAGACCATCGCAAGCTTGATGTGGCTCACCTGTACCGGGAGCTTCGCCTCGCGGCCGATCGCGATGATCTCGTCGATCGAATCCCAGAACCAGCGGTCCTCGCTCCGGATGTGGCTGATGTAGCGACCCCCCGCGCTCGCCGCGACCTTCGCGAGTGCGAGCACCTCGGTGCGATCGGAGTAGATGCCGGGATCATACTCGAGCCCGGTCGAGAGGCCGAGCGCGCCCGCGTCGAGCTCGCGCCGAAGGATCGCCGCCATCGAATCAACCTCGGCGCTCGTCGCCTTTCGCTCGAAGTCGTCGCCCAGCACCGCCTCGCGGATGCTGCCGTGCCCGGCGTAGTAGGCGACGTTGATCGCGTGGCCGGCCTTCGCGAGCGTGTCGAGCTGCGCGGCGAGAGGCAGGGGATGGCTGCCGTCGTTGCCGGCGACGATCGTCGTGATGCCCTGGCTCACTGCGCCGAGTGCGTCGGGTGTGCGGAGCAGTCCTCCGGCGTGATGGCTGTGCGTGTCGATGAACCCGGGCGCGAGGACGAGCCCGCCCCCATCGATCACGGAGTCACCGCGGGCGGGGCGCACGTCGCCGACCGCGACGATCGAGTCACCGACGAATCGCACGGCGCCAGGTTCGGCAGCTGAGCCGGTCCCGTCGATGATGCGTACGTTCGTGATGGTCGTGCCCACTGGGCCCGCGTCTCGGCAGGCGGCGAGCAGAACGAGGGCGGCGAGGATGTAGTGGGATTTTCGCATGTCGGAAACTACCCGCCCACCAGTTCCTCGAGTGCAAGGCGCGTCTTGAGCGGGATCTGCGCGTCGTCGAAGTACTCAGTCACGATCGCGAGGGCAGCCGCCACGGTCGTGACATTGAGGTAGCGAAGGAGGAAGCGGACATCGTCCAGATCGTGGAACTCCTCGCCGAGCCGCATCGCCGCGCACTTCATTGCCAGCAGGTAGGCAGGCTGAGCGACGAATACCTGAAGATGCGACCGCTCCAGGTAGCGGTCGAAGGTGCCGCGCGGGCTCAGGTAAGTCTTGACCGCGTCGTTGAGCCAGTCGGGTGGCACCGCGGCTCGCGTCGCGACTCGCGCTGCCGCTTGCCTCACGGCCACCGTCGGCTTGAACCAGCCATCGACATCGCGCGTCGCCGCTCGAGCGCCGAGGGCAAGGCACATCACTGCACCGCCCACGAGGTAGACCTCGGCGTGTGTGTCGGTCGCGGCGAGTTCCGCGTCGAGCAGATCGAAGAGGCGCAGGATGTCCGTCCGCGTCAGCTTGACCGGTCCGGCCGCCATCAGACTCTCGCCCCGACGGAGGCGTCGACGAAGATGTTGCGGCGCTTGAACGGCACGGGTGCTGAGCGGAGCAGGTGCATCCGAAGGCTCTTGAGCGGCGTGACGAAACGTGGAGCGTCGAGCGGCACGACGTCCCGCACCCAGAGCGGTGGCGCGATCTGCTTCGACTCGGCGGCCTGCTCGACCATCGCCGTGACGTAGTTCTGCGCGTACGCCGAGAGATCACCGATCCTGGCGACGGCCACGGCCGTCGCGAAGTCCATCGGCGCGCACGCGTTGAGGAAGTCATGCAGTTCAGCGAACGCAAACCGCCGGTCGGACTCTGAGCCGAGCGCGCGCAGGATCGCGGCGAACCGGTCCGGCCCTTCAGGCACCAGCCGCGAGAGGACGTAGCGCGACACATCGCATCCGGCGGCCCGCGCCTGTCGCTTGAGCGCCGCCTTCTGCTGGGGTGTGACGCGGATCTGGAGCTGCTGCGTCTTAGCGGGCATAGGTGCAATCAAGGGCCGAAGGAACATAATGTCAATACATACGTATTGACATCAAAGCGTTGCCAGCGACCGGTGCTCTGGCGGGGCGTAGGGGTGTTCGACAGCGGGCGCCGGCCGCCGTATCTTCGGGCCATCGTATGAGCGGAATCACCGAGCGACTCTCGAAGGCCCTCGCCGATCGCTACCGCCTCGAGCGCGAGGTCGGTGCGGGCGGCATGGCGACCGTTTACCTCGCACACGACCTCCGCCACGACCGTCAGGTCGCGATCAAGGTCCTGCATCCCGACCTCGCCGCCGCACTCGGCGGCGAGCGGTTCCTCGCCGAGATCAAGACCACGGCGCGGCTGCAGAATCCGCACATCCTGCCGCTGCTCGACTCGGGCGCGGCCGACGGTCTTCTCTTCTATGTAATGCCGTTCGTGGCCGGCGAGACGCTGCGGGCGCGCCTCGAGCGCGAGCGGCAACTCCCGGTGGAGGACGCGCTCCGGATCACGCGCGAAGTGGCCGACGCGCTCGCCGCCGCGCACGCGCAGGGGATCATTCACCGCGATATCAAGCCGGAGAACATCCTGCTGCAGGGCGGGCACGCTCTCGTCGCCGACTTCGGCATTGCGCTGGCGGTGAGCGCGGCCGGCGGCCAGCGGATGACGCAGACGGGACTCTCGCTCGGGACGCCGCAGTACATGAGCCCCGAGCAGGCGATGGGCGAGCGGCAGATCGATGCGCGCACCGACCAGTACGCCCTCGCTGCGGTGACCTACGAGATGCTCGTCGGCGAGCCGCCGTTCACGGGCCCCAGCGTCCAGGCGATCGTCGCCCGCGTCCTCAGCGAGGAGCCGCGAGGAGTCACGACGCAGCGCCGCGCGGTGCCGATGGAAGTCGAGGCGACGGTGCTTCGGGGGCTCGAGAAGCTCCCGGCCGACCGGTTCGCTTCGGTCGAGGAGTTCGCCGCATCCTTGGGACTGCGCGACGGGAGCGGCTTCCGCACGGCGGCGATCGCGAGTGCGCGCGCACCCTCACGGTCGCGACTCCTCGTGATGACGGCGCTGCTGGTCGTGATGACCGCGTTATCGCTCTGGGGTTGGCTGCGTCCGACCGCCCAGCCTCGCGTGGTCCGCTACCGCTTGACCATCGACTCGGTCTCCTCCGTGCGCGACTGGGTGGGCGAGTTCGCGATCTCCCCGGACGGAAGGGTCCTCGTGCACGTCGGTGGCGCATCGCGACCGCTCGGCGTGCGCCGCGCCGATTCCCTCCACTTCCGGCCACTCCCGGGCACGGAAGGAGCTCAGGGTCCCTTCTTCTCACCCGACGGAATGCACGTCGGCTTCTACGTCAAAGGCACAATCACCGCGGTGCCGCTTGCCGGTGGGCCTCCCGTCGTGATGGCGCGAGGACTCAACCTGCCCGTGGCCGCCTCGTGGAGTCCGGACGGTTACCTGTACCGTGACTGGATCCGCCCTGACGGACGCTGGTCTCTCGGCCGGCAACTCGCGGACGGGAGTGGAGCGCCGGAGCAGTTCACGGTACTCGACACTGTTGCCGGGGAGTCCGCCCACGGCCTGCCCGAGCCCCTCCCCGAGGGGACTGGAGTGCTGTTCCGACTCGAATACTCTGACGGCCGTGTCATGATCGCGGTGGCCGACGCGGGAACCGGTCGTCATCGCGCGCTCGTCGACGGATCGCGGGCACGCTACGCGCAGGGCCGTCTCGTGTACTCGACGACAGATGGTCGGCTCTGGTCCGTGGGTTTCGATCCCCGCGCGCTCCGGGTCGAGGGAACTCCGGTGCTCGTCGGCGAGGGGGTCCCGCAGACCATCCTCGGACCGCTCTCCTTCGCGCTCTCGCGTTCGGGCACCTTGGTGCACGCGGTGGGGGATCAGGAGGCGAAGCGTGAGCTCGCTTGGATCTCGCGCACAGGTGTGCGCACGCCGTTCGACCGGGACTGGGTGGGTGCCTTCGTCGCACCGGCGATCTCACCAGACGGGCGGCGGGTCGCGGTGACGGTGCGCGATGGGACTGCGTCGGATATCTGGGTCCGCGAGATCGCGCGCGGTCCCGCCCTTCGGCTCACCACTGGCAATCGCGTTCACGAAGGACCGGCCTGGTCACCTGACGGCCGCACAATCTCGTTCCACACTGCCGCGCCGGGTGTCGTAGCGGGCGAGGTGTGGGGTCAACGGGCGGATGGCAGTGAACCGGCAACACGTCTTGCAGCTGGCGAGCGCCCCTTCTCCGAGCACACTTGGTCGCCGACGGGCGGATGGCTCGCGGTGCGAACGACGACATCACTCGCCGGGAGCGGCGACGTGCTGGTGATCCGTCCGGGGGTCGATTCCGCGCCGAGCCCCCTCCTTTCGTCGCGCAGCGTCGAGTACACGCCGACGGTCTCACCAGATGGGCGCTGGATGGCGTATGTGTCGAACGAGAGTGGACGGCTTGAGGTGTACGTGACGTCGTTCCCGCGACCCTCGAACGCGAAGTGGCAGGTCTCGACGGCCGGTGGCACCGCTCCTCGATGGTCCCCGAAGGGCGACGAGATCTTCTACCTCGACCTCGGCTCGAACCTCGTATCGGCCCGCGTGGACCTGCAGCCGAGCTTCGCGCCGCGCGGCACCCAGCAGCTCTTCCCGGCGGGGCCGATGGTGACGGTGTCAGTCTCCAGACGGAACTATGATGTGAGCCCGGACGCGCAGCGGTTCCTCGTCGTGCTTCCCGCCGGTGGCGAGTCGCGCCAACACTTGGTGGTGGTCGAGAACTGGATCGCGGAGCAGCGGCGGAAAGCGCCCTGACGTCCGGCCCCGATGAGCACCGGAACGCGACCTAGTACCGGAACAACCGGTTGATCTTCACCACGAACGCGCGGTTCTTGAGTCCCCTCACCACCGGCGGCGGCACGAAGCCGTCGGGCGTGGTGTCGCGTTCGTCCGTGTAGACGAGGAAGATCTCGCTCCCCGGCGCGTACTCCCACCTGAACCGCAGGTTCGTGCTGAAGGCGCGGTCCGCTGAGTTGTACTGGAGGAGCGCGCTCGCGAACATCAGCGGTGAGAAGCCGTAGTCCACCCGCGCGCGCGCGAGCCGCGTGGTGAATGAACCGGCGGGTCGCTCGATGCGGCTGATCTGGAACGTCGGCTCCAGCGCGAGCCGCTGCAGGATCGCGATCCGGGCCGAGGAAAATGGACTGCCTGGTCCGAACGACAGGCTGCGGATGGTACCGTCGTAGTACTCGCCGGCCTGCACCCGGACCGTGCCCGAGGCGCGCCGCTGCGCGCCGAACTCGTACGCGGCGGAGGCACTGGAGAAGGTGTAGCCACCTGGCGCGATCGCAGCGGGCGAACCCGACGGCGTGAATGGGGCGCTCAGGAGGTCGAAATCGCGATTGATGTCGATCGCGAACCGGTCACTGTTCGCGAACTCGGTGTCGAAGTGGCCGATGATGCTTCGCGCGTCCACGGCGCCGGCGCCGTTCTCGACGTACTCGCCCGACGCCGTCCACGTGAACTTCCGCACACTCTTGAATCGCGCGGGGCGGGGGCTGAATCTCAACTGGCCGAATGACCTCTTGAAGTCGGATCGCCGCTTGAACCCGACCTGCGGATCGAAGTTGGCGCCCACCGCGAGATACTCGGCTTGCGCGCCGTATCGGTCGGCGCTGTAGTCCAGGCGCGCCTGATAACTCTGGTCGTCACCGTCAACGCCGGTCGTGGACGTGCGGGCCCAGTAGGTGCCGGCCGTCAGAGTCTGTGAGAGGAGGAATGCTCCATCCACGCCGTACGCGACGTTCGAGCCTAAGCCCGACGTCGCGAGCGACCGGTTCGTGGCCATCACGCCGACCGAGCTGCGGCGCAGGACGTCGCGCTTGAGCCGCAGCACCGTGAAGTTCGTCGCATCGGTACCCGACGCGGCGTCGCTCGCGGTTCCGATGTTCATCAAACCGACCGCGTACGGCCCGAGTTTCCCGGTGAGGCGGCCCCCCACGTCGATCGGGATCACGGCGCCATTGTTGAGTCCGATGCGCCGCGTGTAGAAGAGATAGGGCGTGTCGGAGCCTCCGCCGCCCAGCACGCCGCTGCCGCCGCGCGCGAAGTCGAAGATCCCGCGCCCTTCGAGGAAGAAGTCGCGCTTCTCTGGGAAGAAGAGACTGAATCGCGTGAGGTTGACCTGCTGTTCGTCGATCTCGACCTGCGCGAAGTCGGTATTGAGAGTGAGGTCCGCCGTGAGGTTCGGCGTGACGGCGTACTTGATGTCACCGCCGATCTCGCCGCCGAACGCATTCTCCTTCGCCGGGACGCTCAGACGGTCGGTCGTGACGCGGGCGACGCCGTACGGTTTGAGTTCGATGTTCTTGCCGGATTCGGGGAGGTCGAGCCCGACGAGTGTGCCGCCCGACGACACGCGGTTCAAGGCCTGCGGTCCGGCGAGGATCCGCGGCACCGGCGTGAGATAGGTCCACTCGTTCTTGTGGCGGATCGAACGCCGGATCTGGATGCCCCACACCTGGTCCGGACCGGCGCGGTACCGCAGCGACTTGAAGGGGATCGCCATCTCCACCGTCCACCCGCCGTCGAAGCGACCGGTCTTCGATGTCCAGACTGGATTCCAGTCGGTGTTCGATCCCCCTTCGTCCACGACCGAGTAGTCGGCGCGCGCGCCAAGCGGATTCGTGTAGAAGGCGAAGCCGCTTCGGCGATCGTAGAAGGTGTCGAAGAGCATACCGATGTGCTCGTTGTTGCGAAGGCCACCGGTGTCGCGCCTGAGCTCATTGACGACCCACTCCTCTGGTGGCGAGGCATCCCAGCAGCGGCAGGAGAGGTAGATGTTCTGCTGGTCGTAGGTGATCCAGATGTCGCTGCGCTCGGTGGCCGGCTTGCCGAAGTCGGGTGCGACCTGGATCAGCCCGCCGAACGGTGCCTCGCGAGCGTAGACCTCCTCGTCGAGCACGCCGTCGAGCGTGAGTGGGGTCGAGAGCTTGATCGCGCGCACGGTCGCCTTGCCGGCGGTGTCGCGGGAGATGACCGCGGGGGAGACGGGGCGCGGCGGCCCGTCGATGACGACTGCGGACTGGGCGTGCGCCGCGGTGCCGTGCGGCGCCGTGAGCGCGATCGCGAGGAGCGCGCGGCCGATCAGGTGTGTGCGGGTCATGACCCGCGAATCTAACCGCGGCCCCGCGCTGCCATCACCTTGAGCGCCGCAACGAGTTTCGCCGCATCGGCCGGCGTGCTATAGAGTGCTGGCGTGACTCGCACGCAGTCCCCCTTCGCGAGTCCCGACCGCGCGACGGTGAAGAGACCGAACTCCGCCTGCAGCGTCCGCGCGAGCGCAGCGTTGCGCGCGCGCGCGCCGTCGCCGTGCAGGCGAAAGCTCGTGATCGCGCCGACGAGCGCGGGGTCGTCGGGCGTGAGGACATCCACGCCGGGGATCGCTCGCGCCGGCTTCGCCCACGCGTCGCGCAGGTAGCGGAGGCGCGCCGACTTCCGTGGCACGCCGATCCGCTCTTGGAAGTCGAGCGCGTCGGGCACGGTCATCATCGCCGCAAAGTCGGTCGTGCCGGTGTGAATGCGACTGTCGATGCGGTCGAGTGGGCCGTCGTCGCCGTGCGCCCGATCGATGGACTCAAGGCGGTCAGCGCGAACGTACAGGGCACCGACGCCGACCGGTGCCCCAACCCACTTGTGCAGGTTCACGCCGATGAACGGCGAGCCGAGGTCGGGGAGGGCGAGTGGCACCTGTCCGAAGGAGTGCGCCGCGTCGACGACGGTATCGATGCCCCGTGCCTGGGCGAGATCGGCGATCGCACGCACGGGATGAAGCAGGCCGGTCTTGTTATTCGCGTGCGTGAGCAGCAGCAGTCGCGTGCGCGGGTGCGCATCGAATGCCGCGCGGTACGCGGCGAGGATCCCCTCGAGCGATGCCGGTTCGGGGATCTCGAGCGTCGCGACCGTCGCGCCGCGTCGCGCCGCCAGCGCGTTCATCGCCATCTGCATCGCCGGGTAGTCGAGGTCGGCGTACATCACGGAGTCGCCGGCGCCGACCTTGTTGTACTGGCCGATCAGCGTCTGCAGCGCTTCGGTCGCGTTGCGGGAGAAGGCGATCTCCCCCGGCGCGACGCCGAGTGCGCGCGCGACGCGTGCCCGTGTTTCCTCGGCAAGCCCAGGATACGTTCGGCGCGCGAAGTATGAGCTCTCGCGGTTCACCCGGTCGATGTTCCGGTGATACGCCGCGAGCACCGGCGCGGCCATCATCCCGAAGAAGCCGGCCTCGAGGTTCGTCGTCTGGTCGGTGACCTGGTACTGAGTGGCGATCTCGCGCCAGTACGCCTCGTCCTGTGCGACGGCGTCGAGGGGACCGTCGGGAGGGGAGGGCATTCGCGGACGCGCGCGAAGGTCCTCGATGGTCGACGGTACGGCGCCCACTGCGGCGGGAACGGCAAGGGATGCCGCCGATGCGAGCGCGGCGCGGCGGAGGAAGTCGCGGCGAGTGGTCATGCCCGATTCTATCTCGTAGCGCAGCGCGCGGCAAAGTGCTGGCCGGACCCTGTGGGCAGCCGTAGGTTCTCCCCGTGACGGACCTCCTCGCACGAATCTCCGCGGCGCTGCTGCTCTTAATCTCGGCCGCGCACTCGGAGCTCGCGTGGCGCCACCTCCAGCCCGACCTCTTCGCCGCGCCGGGCTCGCTGGTAAACGCCCTCGCCGATGTCGATGGCGACGGCGACGCGGACCTCTTCGTCGGCTTCAACGGCGTGCCGAACCGGCTCTATCGGAACGATGACGGGACATTCGTGGAGATCGCGGCCGCGGCTGGCATCGCCGATGCGCGCGCCACGCGCGCGGCGGCATTCGGCGACTACGACGCCGACGGAGATGCGGATCTCCTCGTGGGATTCGCGCCGGGGCCGCAGCCGGTGCTCCGGCTCTATCGCAACGATCGTGGCCGCTTCACCGACGCCAGCGCGGACGCCGGACTCCGCGTGGACAGCGGCGCGGTGCGCCAGCCGGTGTGGGTGGACTTCGATGCCGACGGTGATCTCGACCTCTTCGTGGCCTTCCGCGATCGTCCCAACGCACTCTTCCGCAACGATCGTGGGCGTCTCACCGACATCGCAGCCGAAGTCGGCCTTGCCGACTCACGACGCAGTGTGGGCGCGGTGTGGGCCGATCTCGACGCCGACGGTGACCTCGATCTGATCGTCGGCAACATGGATGGCGATGCGAACGGAGTGTTCCGGAACGATGTCGGCAAGTTCACCGACGTGGCCAAGGACTGGCTCTTGGAGTGGGGTGGCCGCGCGCCGACTGAGCGCACGAACGGCACGGTGCGCCCCTGCGTCGCCGATGTGAATGGCGATGGACGCCTCGACATCGTCACGGCCAACTACGGCCCGGCCGGTCTCTTCCTCTCGAAGGAGGGCGGAGGTTGGACCGACGCCGGTGCTGCGTGGGGAATCGCAGTGGACGGCCGCTACGACACCTGCGCCCTCGCCGATGTCGATCACGACGGCCGGCTCGATCTCTATCTCAACGGCACGGTTACCGGCGGCCGCAACTGGCCAGACTATCTCTACCTCGGCGCCGACGGCCGATTCGACGCTGCGACACCGGAGATCCTCACCGCGATCCCTGCCGACCACGGCGCGCAGTGGGCCGACCTCAACGGCGACGGCACCGCCGACCTTTCACTCACTGGACAGGGTCCGCACGCAGTCCTCGCGAACGTTCTGCCGGACTCGATCGCGCGACGCTCGATCAGCGTGCGCGTGCTCGACCGACGCGGCCGTGCGACACGCGCCGGCGCCGAGGTGCGGGTGTACGCAGCCGGCACTCGACGGCTCCTCGCAACGCGGCTGGTTGATGCCGGCTCCGGCTACGACGCACAGTCGGACATTCCGGTGCACATCGGTCTGCCGACTGCGGGGCGCGTGGATGTCGAGGTGACGTGGCCGGCCGCAGGCGAACGCCGTGTCACTCGGCAGCGCAACGTGCGCGTCGACGGTAGGCGCGTGACCACCGTCCGCGCGCGCTAACGCGGCGGCAGCGCCTCGCGCTTCAACCTCTCCAGCTCGGCGCGGACTTCCGGTAGGAGCGCTGCCCCCCGGCCTGTCCCGATCAGGTTGTCCATCTCGTAGGGATCGGTCTGGAGATCGTAGAGCTCCTCCATCCTGGGGAGTTCCCTGTACACGATGTACTTGTACCGCTCGGTGCGCACCGCGTCGTAACCCATCGTGAGCGTGCGCGGGAAGACCTGATCGGTGTAGTACTCGAGGAAGACCGAGTGGCGCCAATCGGTCGCGCTACCGTCGAGCACCGGAACGAGCGACACGCCCTGACGCCGCACGGTGTCGCTCACGCCTGCGAGCGCGAGGATCGTTGAGGCGAAGTCGATCGTCTGCGCCATCTGCGCCGGCGTCGAGCCCGCGCGTGCGACCTTGGGGTAGCGGATGATCAGCGGGATCCGCGCCGTTTCCTCGTAGGCCAGGCGCCGTTCCTGATCGAGCCCGTGCTCTCCGTAGAAGTAGCCGTGGTCGCCGGTGAGGACGATGACGGTGTTGTCGAGCTGCCCGAGCTCGGTGAGCGTCGCGACGAGCCGGCCCAGACTCTCATCCACTCCGAGGAGCATCTCGAGGCGCCCGCGGATGTCGGTGTCGCTCGTGCCAGTCTTGGGGCTGAGTGGTGGCAGACCCGGGATCGCCCGGTTCAGCGCGGGCTTCTTCACCGGTGCTCTGAGTGCGTTCTCCCGCCGCGGCACCACCGCACTCGCGTACCGTCCGCGATGGCGCGGCGCCGGAACGAATCCCTCGGGCTGCCCGCCAAGTGCGCCGGTACTCCCGTCATCCCGCTGCTGGACATTCGGATGCAGCGCCTTGTGCGCGAGGAAGAGGAGGAAGGGCTTGTCGCTCCGCTCTCGTACGAACTCGTCGGCGAAGTTCGTGAGCACATCGGTCACGTATCCGGGGACCGTGCGCCGCTCGCCGTCGATGTTGAGCTTGGGGTCCACCGCCTCCCCCTGGCCTTTCATCGCGACCCAGCGCGTCCAGCCGGGGCGCCGCGTGTCGTCGTTCCCCATATGCCACTTGCCGAGGAATGCGGTGCGATAACCCGCCGCCTCGAGCGGGATCGCGAAGGTCTGCAGTCGATGGCTCGCCGAGTCGCGGGCGGTGTTGTCGATGATCGAATTCGTGCGGACGTACTGGCCCGTGAGGATGCTCGCTCGGCTCGGGCTGCAGAGCGGCGTGCTCGCGAAGGCATTCAGGAAGCGCGCCCCTTCGTTGGCGAGGCGGTCGATGTTCGGCGTCTCGACGAAGGGATGCCCTGCGATCGCGATGTCGTCCCAACGGAGGTCATCCACCAGGACAAAGACGATGTTCGGCCGGCGTGGCGCGGTCACCGATGGCGCGCAGGAGAGCGTGGCAGAAAGCAGGAGGAGAAGGAGGCGCCGCATCGACGGCAACGTTACCGTGCAGCGGGGGAGCGCGCTACATTCGCGCGGTGAATCTCCGGTCCCTCTCCCTGATCCCGTTGATCGCTGCGCTCGCGTGCACGCCACGCGAAGCGCCGCCGGGCATGGCCTGGATCCCAGGCGGCACCTTCGCGATGGGAGGAGAGGGTCCGTTCGCCGCCCCGGCGGAGCAGCCGGTCCACCGGGTTCGCGTGGACGGCTTCTACATAGATGCGACCGCAGTGACGAACGCGCGCTTCGCGGACTTCGTCGCATCGACCGGCTATGTGACCGTCGCGGAGCGCGCGCCGGACGCCGCAGCGATCGTCGCACAGCTCCCGCCCGGTGCAGCCGCTCCTCCTTTGAACCTTTTTGTGCCGGGCTCGGTGGTGTTCACGCCGACTCAGGGCGAAGTGGACTTGAGCGACGTCTCGCGATGGTGGAAATGGGTTCCCGGCGCGAACTGGCGTCACCCGAACGGGCCCCTGAGTTCCATCGAGGGGAAGGAGCGACTCCCGGTCGTCCACGTCGCTTGGGACGACGCCGTGGCCTTCGCGACGTGGGCCGGCGGACGGCTTCCCACCGAGGCCGAGTGGGAGTACGCAGCGCGGGGCGGGTTGGACCACGCCGCGCACGCGTGGGGAGAAGGGCCTCACGATCCTGAGCATCCGCAGGCGCACATCTACGCAGGCACCTTCCCCTCGCACCCCGCCGAACCGGTTGCCGTCGCGAGTTTGCCAGCGAATGGCTACGGCCTCTACGACATGTCGGGCAACGTGTGGCAGTGGACGCAGGATTGGTTCGCCGCCGGGACCTATGCGCTCGACGCGGCGCGCGGAGTGGTCCGCAATCCCACAGGACCATCGAGCGGCGCCGACCCCCGCACGGGGGCCGAAGCGATGCGGGTGATTCGTGGGGGATCGTTCCTGTGCAGCGACGTGTACTGCCGCGGGTATCGCGTCAGCGCACGGGGTACGGGGGCACCCGACAGCGGTGCGTCACATATCGGCTTCCGCGTTGTGATGACAGAGGCACAGTGGCGAGCAAGGCGCGAGACGCACTGACACTGCTGGTCGCGGCCGCGATCTCGGCCGAGGCGCAGGGAGTCGTGACTCTCCGCGGCCTCGCGTACGACAGCGTCGCCGCGCGGCCCCTCGTCGGCGCCTTCATCACGCTCGACGGAGCGCGCAGTACCACGAGTGGCTCCGGTGGCGCGTTCGCCTTCGACAGTGTCAGCCCTGGCGTGCACCGCTTCGATATGGTGCACGCCGTGCTCGACTCGATGGGCCTCCCCGGTGTCGCCACACAGTTCCGCGTCACTGACGGCGGCGACGTCGCGGTGATCAGCGTGCCATCGTTCGCAACACTCTGGCGCGCCGCCTGTGGCGAACGCTTGGCCCCCGATGACAGCGCATTCGTCTACGGTACCGTTCGCTCGGCGGCCGACGGCGACCTGCTAGGCGGCGCGCGAGTCGAACTCGCGTGGTCGGACTTCACCCTGCTCAACATCAGGACGATCACCGGCAAGCGGTACCTCGCCGAGGTCGACGCCGACGAGCGCGGCGAGTACGCGGTCTGCGGTGTTCCGCGCGACGCGGGACTCCGCGTGCAGGCAAGGGTCGCGGACGGAGCGAGTGGACTGCTCGACATCGGCCTGACCCGGCTTCGTGTCATCCGCCGGGACCTCCTCGTGGGACCGCTCGACACGGCGGTCGTCGGCCCGCGCGGGACCATCGTCGGGATCGTGACCGATACCGCCGGGCGTCCATTCACCGGTGCGACCATCGTCCTCGACGACGTGCAGCAGATGCGGACCGAGGACGACGGCCGCTTCCGGCTGAGCAACATCCTTCCCGGAACTCGGCAGATCGAGATCATCGCGATCGGTGTGCGGCCGCAGCTCCACATCGTCGATGTGGTCGCGGGAGAGCAAGTGACCGTCGCGGCCACGATGCAGCGGGTGACAACGCTCGATGTGGTTCGGATCATCGGCTCGCGCTGGCAGACGCGGATGCTCGAGGGGTTGGAGGACCGGCGTCGGCAGGGATTCGGCAGTTTCCGCGACTCTCTTGCGCTCGGCCGCCGCCCGACGATGCTCTCGGTGTTCGCCGGCCTTCCGAGCGTTGACGTCCGGCCGCTGCCCGGCGGGCGAGTCGCGGTGCTCTTTCCCGGCCTCATGGGGAGAAGGTGCTCCGCGATCATCTACGTCGATGGCATCAAGTCGAACATGGACGAGTTGGCCTCGATGCTGCCGCAGGACATCGCGGTGATGGAGTCGTATCCCCGTCGGTCGTTGGTACCGAGCCAGTTCCAATTGGTGACGAACGAATGCGGCGTGATCGTCATCTGGACCAAGCGGATGATGCCGTAGCACCTTTAGGGCATGTCACGCCCACATCTCGTCCTCGCCGCGCTCGCCCTGACCACTGCCGCGCTCGCCGCTCAGCCCCCACGGGCGATTCGCCGCGACATCCCGATCACCAACGCGATCCGCCGCGCCTACGCCGCCGGCACGCGCGATTCGACCGGACGCCCAGGCCGCAACTACTGGCAGCTCAAGACCGACTACGCGATCCGCGTGCGGCTGGATGCTGCTACGCAGCGCCTCACCGGCACCGAGACGATCACGCTGCGCAACGAGAGCCCCGACACGCTCCGCTCGATCTCGATGAGGCTTCCGCTCAATCACTTCCTCTTCGAGACCCCGCGCGCCGCGCCCTGGGTCCCGTCCGAGAACACCGACGGGATGCCGGTGACGCGGCTGCTCGTCGATGGGAAGGAAGCGCAGCTCACCAACCCGAAGTCCACCGTCGCTCGCATCACGCTCGCCACGCCGATCCTGCCGCGCGGAACGGCGACGATCGAACTCGACTGGAATGCGAAACTCCCCGGCGGCCCCGGTACCGGTCACCGGATGACGCAGCGCTGGGGCGACACGCTCTTCCAACCGACGCAGTGGTTCCCGCGGGTCGCGATGTATGACGACCTTCGCGGCTGGGACACCGAGCTCTACCTCGGTCCATCCGAGTTCTACAACGAGTTCGGGCGCTACGACGTGCGGATCACCGTGCCCGGCGGCTGGATCGTGAGTGGCACCGGCGTCCTGCAGAATCCGGAGGAGGTGCTCACGCCCCGCGCCCGCGAGCGTCTCTCGCGCGTGCTCGAATCCGACGCGAACACGACGATCGTCGGGCCTGACGAGATCGGCCCCGGTAACGCGACTGCGGCGGGGAAGGAACTCACCTGGCACTTCGCCGCCGAGAACGTGAACGACTTCGCCTGGGCGACGGCGAAGAAGTATGTCTGGCTCGCGACCCGCGCGACGATCCCCGGCAAGGGACCGGTGCCGATCCATATGGTGCACCTCCCGGGGCGCGCACCGCAGTACGCGAACGCGGGGCAGGCCGCGCGCCACGCGCTGGAGTTCTACTCGAAGCTCTGGTTCCCCTATCCCTTCCCCCAGCTCACACTGCAGGACGGGCCGAGTGCCGGGATGGAGTACCCGATGGTGATCAACTCCAACCAGGGCGCCGCCGACCACGAGACGGGGCACCAGTGGTGGCCGATGACTGTGTCGAACAACGAGACCTGGTACGGTTGGATGGACGAAGGGTTCGATCAGTATATGAACATTCTCTCGGATGCCGATGCGGCCGGTCAGGTGCCGCGACTGGATGGACTCGGCCAGGCGTATGGACGCAACGCGGGAAACGAGTCTGAGCCGCCGATGATGTGGAACGCGAACTATGCGGGCCCGAATTCGTACGGGTTCACCACGTACTCCAAGACGCCACTGATGCTCTCGATGCTCGGCGGCGTCGTCGGGGACAGCGCGGTGCAGCGTGCGCACCGGGAGTTCGGCGTTGCTTGGATGTGGAAGCATCCCTCGCCTTGGGACTGGATGTTCTATATGAACCGCGCGCTCGAACAGGATCTGGGCTGGTTCTGGAATGCGTGGCTCTTCGGCACCGAGAGCGTCGATGGCTCGGTGACGGGGATGCGCGCGGTGGGCCCGCGCACGTTCGTCAACGTGCGCCAGAGCGGGCAGATGCCCTCGCCGGTCGTGCTGCAGGTGAAGCTCGCCGCGACCGGCCCCGCGATCCGCCCGATGCGGAACGCGGTGATGACCGACAGTCTCACCGCGGTCGTGACGTGGCCGGTGGACGTCTGGTTCGGAGGGAATCGCACCTTCGAGGCGGTGCTGGACTTCGGAGGCCGCGCGGTGGAATCCGTCACCTTCGACCCGAATGGGAGATTCCCCGATCGGATTTCAACCGACAACCGCTGGCCGCGCTAGGGTGTCGCCCGTAGACTCCACCGGATGATCCTGCCAGAACTGCCGGGAGCCGATCTCGTCGAGCAAGGCCTGCGAGACTTCGATCTCGGCATCGAGACTGTCGAGTCGCTACTCGTGTCACTCAGCGCGCCACGTCTGCGCGCGCTGGGATTCGTGTTGCCGGTGCCGTTCGCCGACGCTGAGCACCGTCTGTACTCGCTGCTCGCGGCGCGTCACGGAGCGGGAGCGCACGCCAAATACAACGCCCTGATCCGCCGGATGGTGAGCTTTCAACGCGCTGGCGCGTGCGCGAACTAGCGGACGAGGATCGAATCGAGACGTTCCTCGCGGCCCTCGCGCGAGAAGCCACGACCGACACGGACCAGTTCATCCCCGTGCCAGCTGGCTGGGAGGCGCGAAGCCCGTGATCGTCCGGATCGGGAAGGTCACCTTCCGCCACTACGACTTCAGCGCGCAGGCGCTCGCGAAGATCGAGCGAGGGCACTCCCGTGACCTAGCCGACGTCGAAGCGATGCGCGCGCGAGGGTTGATCACCGGTGAAGAGCTCCGCCGCCAGTTCGCGCAGATGGAACCGCGACTCTACCGCTTTCCCGCGATCGATCCTCCCTCGTTCCGTCGCGCCGTTGACGCGATCTTCCCACCATGAGCACTGAGCGCCTCGCAGCCGCCCTCGCCGACCGCTACCGCATCGAGCGTGAGCTCGGTGCCGGCGGGATGGCCACGGTCTACCTCGCGCACGATGTGCGCCACGACCGCAAGGTCGCGCTCAAGGTGCTGCGACCGGAACTCTCCGCGATCCTCGGCGCCGAGCGGTTCCTCGCCGAGATCAAGACCACGGCGAACCTGCAGCACCCGCACATCCTCGGGCTCTTCGACTCGGGTGAGGCCGACGGCAACGTCTTCTACGCGATGCCGTACGTGGAGGGAGAATCACTCCGCGATCGGCTGAAGCGGGACCACCAGTTGCCGGTCGAAGAGGCGCTTCGCATCGCACGCGAAGTGGCCGATGCGCTCGAGTACGCGCACCAGCACGGGATCGTCCACCGCGACATCAAGCCGGAGAACATCCTGCTGCACGGCGGGCACGCGGTCGTTGCGGACTTCGGGATCGCGCTCGCAGCGAGCCGTAGCGAGGGCGGCTCGCGGATGACCGAGACGGGGATGTCGCTGGGGACGCCGCACTATATGAGCCCCGAGCAGGCGATGGGGGAGCGGGAGATCACGCCCAAGACCGACATCTACGCATTGGGCTGTGTGCTCTACGAGATGCTCACCGCTGAGCCGCCGTTCGTCGGGGCGAGTGCACAGGCGATCATCGGGCGCGTCCTCACCGAGGAACCGCGCTCGCTCACGGCGCAGCGGAAGACGATCCCGCCGCACGTCGAGGCGGCGGTGCGGATGGCGCTCGCGAAGTTGCCCGCCGACCGGTTCGCGAGCGCGAAGGAGTTCGCCGAGGCGCTGGGGAAGAGCGACTTCGCGCTGCCGATGTCGGCGACGCGCGTGAGCGCCGCGCAGGGCGCATCGAGCGCGCAGGGAACGACACCGTGGCGGCGGCAGGTGACGCGCAGCCTGCCGTGGGTCCTCGCGCTCGCCGGCCTCGCGCTCTTCGCCATCGAGAGGTCGCGGCCGGAACCCCAGCCGCCGCCCGTCGGGAGGTTCGCGCTGCAGCTCACGCCGGAAGCCTTCACCGGTCAGGCGTACCAGCCGATGGCCCTCTCGCCAGACGGGTCACGGCTCGTCTACGTGGGAGTCCCGGCGACCGGGCAGCAGCTCTTCACCCGGCTCCTGGATCAACTCGACGCGGTCCCCATCCCGGGAACGGCGAACGCGACCAATCCCTTTTTCTCGCACGATGGGAGCACGATCGCGTTCGTCGTGGGAACGAAGCTGATGAAGGTCGCCGTCGCCGGAGGGCCGGCGCTCCCGATCACCGACATTCGCACCGCCTTCTTCGGCGGAACGTGGAGCGAGCAGGACACGATCCTCTTCGCCGATGATAAGGGACTGCACGTCGTCCCAGCGGCCGGTGGCCAGTCGACTCTCGTCGCCGCACCGGACTCAGGCTCCACGGTGACATACCGCTGGCCCGAGTTCCTCCCGGGCGGGCGTGCGGCGGTCCTCGCGACGCTCGACAGCAATGTGGACCGGCTGGCGGCATTCACGCTCTCAACGCGCGAGGTCCGTCGATTCAATGTCGTCGGCGCCAATCCGCACTACGTCGCGCAGGGCTACGTGACCTTCTCGCTCCTCGGCGCCGTCGCGAATGCGAGCGTGGTGGGTGCCGGGACGCTGATGGCCGTGCCGTTCGACGCGCGGCGGCTCGAGGTGCTCGGCGGACCGGCTCCGGTGGCCGAAGGTGTTCAAGTCGGGCCGACCAGTCGCGCGGGAAAGCTCGCCGTCTCGAGGAGTGGCGCGATCACGTTCGCGACCGGCGCGGTCGGCAGCTACTCGTTGGTCGAGGTGACGCGAGAAGGCACGGCGCGGGACCTCGGGGCGCCGACCCGTTTCTACGGCACGCCACGGCTCTCCCCCGACGGGCGGAGGATCGCGCTGTCGATCAATGAGAGCGGTAGCAGCGACAACTGGGTCTTCGACCGTGTGGCGAAGACGCTCACGCGCGTCACCTTCGACGGATCGGCGTCGCGCGCGATCTGGACCACCGATGGCCGTCGCTTGGTCTATTCGCGAAACGGTGATGCGCAGGACCTCGCCTGGATCCCCGCGGACGGGAGCGCACCGGCAGAGACCTTGCTCGTCGGGACCGACGATCAGTTCGCAGGGGACTTCACGCCGGATGGGCGCACGCTGGTGATGCGGGAAGGGGGACAATCGATCACGCGCCGGATCGTCTCTGTCGCGCTCGATTCGGCGCGGACACGACGGACGGTGATCGAGAGCGCCTTTCAGAATCACTCCCCGAGTCTCTCCCCCGACGGACGATGGGTCGCGTTCGTGAGCGACGAGAGTGGCCGCGTTGAGGTCTATGTGCGCCCCTTCCCGGGGCCCGGAGGAAAGTGGCAGGTCTCGAAGTTCGGCGGTACCGAGCCGCGTTGGTCGCCCACCGGGAAGGAGATACTCTTCCGTTCGGGTTCGAGCCTGATGGCCGCCGCCGTGCAGACGGGTGCGACCTTCTCGCCCGGCGAGGTGCGAGAGCTCTTCAAGACCGACGCGGTCGCGGGCCCGAACTTTCCCAACTACGACGTCACCAAAGACGGTCGCTCGTTGATCCTCCTCACGCCGCCGGCGACGAGCGAGCAGGGGCTGGTGATGTTGCTCAACTGGTTCGACAACCTCTCGGTGCGTCCACGGTGAGTCTCCCACTGGTCGACGCTACTGCTCGATTCCGCGCGATGACCGCGGACGAGAAGGTGCGCCTCTCGCAGGCGCTCTGGCGTGAGGCGTGGCAGGTGGCGGCTGCCGGCGTCCGCGCGCGGCATCCGGACTGGACGGAGGAGCAGGTCGCCACCGGCGTGCGGGAGTTGTTGCGTGACGCGGGAACCTAATCTCATCGGGCTGTTCATCGCGCCGCTCAATCGGGCGGGGATCGAGTATATGGTGACCGGTGGCCTCGCGGCGATCGTGTACGGTCAGCCGCGCCTCACGCTGGACATCGATCTCCGCCGATGGATCGCGCGAATGCAGCTGGACGCCGAGTGGACGAAGGCGATCTCACACCACGAACCGGATTGACGAGTGACGATGACTGACATCCTGCTACGGCTCTCCTCCGCGCTCGCCGACCGCTACCGCATCGAGCGTGAGCTTGGCGCAGGCGGGATGGCGACGGTCTACCTCGCGCACGATGTGAAGCACGACCGCAAGGTCGCCCTCAAGGTGTTGCGCCCCGAACTCGCCGCGGTCATCGGCGCCGAGCGGTTCCTGAGCGAGATCAAGACCACGGCGAACCTGCAGCATCCGCACATCCTCCCGCTCTTCGATTCGGGGAGCGCGGACTCGTTCCTCTATTACGTGATGCCCTACGTCGAGGGCGAGACGCTCCGCGGCAAGCTCCAGCGCGAGCGGCAACTTGGCGTCGAGGAGTCGGTGCGATTGATCCGCGATGTCGCCGACGCGCTCGACTACGCGCATCGCCACGGCGTGATCCACCGCGACATCAAGCCCGAGAACATCCTCGTGCACGATGGGCGGCCGGTAGTGGCGGACTTCGGCATCGCGCTCGCGGTGAGCGCGGCGGGGAAGGGGCGGATGACCGAGACGGGGCTCTCGCTCGGCACGCCGCACTACATGAGTCCCGAGCAGGCGACGGCCGACCGAGACCTCTCGGCGCGGAGCGACATCTACAGTCTCGCCTGCGTGCTCTACGAGATGCTCGCCGGTGATCCGCCGCATACGGGACCTTCGCCGCAGGCGATCCTAATGCGGATCCTCACCGACACGCCACGCCCGGTGAGCGAGACGCGGACCACCGTGCCTCCGAATGTGGTGGCGGCGCTGTCGAAGGCGCTTGAGAAGCTTCCTGCCGATCGGTTCGAGAGCGCGAAGGCGTTCGGCGAGGCGTTGGTGACGGAGGGGTTCACCTACAGCACGCGTGCGACGGTGCGCGGTGCGCAACCGAGCGCGGCCCCGCTCCCGGCCACGAGCTCGCGGGGCGGGCGGCGGGCGGCGATGGTCGGTTGGTCGGTGGCCGGGCTGGCCGTCGCGGCGGCCGCATACGGATGGCTGCGCCCGCAGCCGAGCTTGCCGCTCACTCGACTCGATCTCTCTACGGGTGCGATCACTGCTCCGCCCGGTGGCGCCGACGTCGTGATCTCGCCGGATGGGAGAATGATCGCGGTCGGAGGGACGCTCGGCACCGAGCAGGCGATCTTCCTTCGCCATCTCGACGCGGATCCCGACTTCCGGAAGGTGCCAGGAACCGAGACCGGATTGTTTCCGAGCTTCTCGCCCGACAACCAGTGGATCGTCTTCCGGCGCACGAGCGACCGATCGTTGGTGAAGGTCTCCGTCGTCGGAGGTGGGGTGACGACGATCGTTCCCGCCGGTGCTCTCGATCCGTACGTGCCTCACTGGGGAACCGACAACGAGATCGTGTTCAGCGGACCGACCGGGCTTCATCGCGTGGCGGCGTCCGGCGGCGCCCCCGTCCCATTGCCGAAGGTCGGGGGTACAACGCCCTTTCTTCTGCCGGACGGCTCGGGTGTGCTCAGCGGCCAGGGCAACAACGTGTCGCTCTACGATTTCGCCTCCGACTCGGCGTACCTGCTCGTCTCGAACGCGCGACACGCGGTGTGGGTCGAGACGGGACATCTGCTCTACGTCGCCGAGGACGCCGGCCTCTTCGCCGTGACGGTCGATCTCAAGGAGCGCCGCGTCACCGGCGCTCCGGTCCGCGTGCTCAACCGCGTCGCTGCCGCGCCGCTCGCCCGCGGGTACTCCCTGTCACAGCACGGCGTGCTCGTGCACCACGAGGGGACGGGGACCTTGGGCGGCGTCGGCGGAGCGGTTCGCCTCGTGATCGTCGACCCATCGGGGGGCATCGACACCCTGCGCCTGCCGTCGGGGCGTCGACAACAGCCGCGCTTCTCGCCCAATGGGCGCTCGGTCGCCTTCGAGACCTTCTCGCCGGTCCGCAATGGCGAGACCGACCTCTACACCTTCGATCTGGTGAGTGGCACTCACACGCAGATCACGTTCGAGGGCGACGCCGACCGCCCGATCTGGTCCCCGGACGGGAAGCAGATTCTCTTCAACAAGAGCGTCGGAGCGTCGGGTGAGGATCTCTTCGTCAAGCCGGCCGACAACAGCGCACCGGAACGGGCGCTGCTCACGTTGCCGGGCAACCAACAGCCGTCGGCGTGGCTCACCGACGGGACGATGACCTTGTTCGCCGGAACGGTGGGGAACAACAACGACCTCTTCACGCTCGCGGCCTCGGACAGCGGCAAGCCGAAGCCCTACCTGACCGCACCATGGAACGAGATCGACCTCCAGGTCGCGGTCGACGGGAAGCTCGCGGCGTTCGCCGCATCGGAGTCGGGTGCCGAGGAGATCTGGATCCGCGACTTCCCGGTCCCGCAGGGGAAGTGGAAGGTCTCGCCGAACGGCGGCAGCGCGCCGCGCTGGTCCCCCGACGGGCGCGCGGTCTATTTCTGGCGGACGGGCTCTCCGGACGACACGCTCTTCAGAGCCCGGGTCGATCGCGCCCCAGCGGTCGTCGTCCATGCACCCGAGGTGGTGGCGACACTCAACGCTGCCGGGATCCAGCACTGGGACCTGCATCCGGATGGAAGGAGGTTCATCGTTGCGGTGGCGGAGGTGACGGTCGCGGCGCCCGCGGGCGGTGCAGCGGGGGTGCCCGCCGTCGACCGTTACCTCGTCGTGCAGAACTGGTTCAGCGAGCTGAGACGCCTCGCGCCGAAGCCGTGAGGGCCCACTCGCGCGCGTGACCCTTGAAGGTCGACTGGGCGCTTGACTGGCTATATTGATCTGGCTATAATAGCCAGATGCGCTCCTCCTCCATCTCCGACGCGAAGAACCGACTCAGCGCGCTCGTGAAGGAAGTCCAAGCGGGGGAGTCGGTGGTGATCACCGATCGAGGCGTGCCGGTGGCGAAACTGGTGCCTGTCCGTCTCGGGCGCGGGGTTCCAGCGCGAGTGCTCGGACTCGCCCAGCAGGGGCTGGCTCGACTCCCCGAGCAAGAGCCGAGTGCGAAGTGGTTGGAGCTCCCGTGGCCCAAGCTCCGGCCCGGCGCCAGCCCGGTCGATCTGCTGCTGGCCGATCGGCGCGAGGGCCGGTGAGGTTCTGGGACTCTTCGGCGGTGATGCCCCTGCTGGTGCCGGAGTCCAGGAGTGCCGTGCTCAGCGCACTCGTCAAGGAGGACCCCGCGACGGCCGTGTGGTGGGCGACGCCGGTCGAGTGTGCGTCGGCGCTCGCGCGCCTGGAGCGGGAGGGCCGACTCACTGAGGCGGGATGGAAGTCGGCATCGGTGCGGCTGGCCGCGGCTGGCCGCGGGTGGACGGAGGTGCCGCCGATCGAACGGGTCCGCGAGCAGGCGACGCGCCTGTTGCGCCTGCACACGCTACGAGCGGCGGACTCGCTGCAGCTGGCTGCGGCGATCGTGCTCGCGGACTTCGAGCCGAGGACCCTTGAATTCGTGACGCTCGACCGGCCGCTCGCCGCCGCCGCGCGGCGCGAGGGGTTCGAGGTGATCGGAGTGGTCTGAGCGCGTCCCGGGAGTCGTTAGGCGTTCTGGTGTCTGAGATGTGCGGCGCGTACGTTTGGCCGCTTCCGTCCACTGTCCCCCTTCGAACGTCTCAGCCATTGTCCTCCGTCCCCGACGCCCTGCTGCGAAGTCTCGCTGGTCGCTACGCGATCGAGCGCGAGCTCGGCGCCGGCGGGATGGCCACGGTCTACCTCGCGCACGACGTCAAGCACGACCGCAAGGTCGCCATCAAGGTCCTCCGTCCCGAACTCGCCGCGGTCATCGGGGCCGAGCGGTTCCTGAGCGAGATCAAGACCACTGCCAACCTCCAGCACCCGCACATCCTCCCGCTCTTCGACAGCGGGAGCGCCGAGGGGCAGCTTTTCTATGTGATGCCGTACGTCGAGGGCGAGACGCTACGCGACCGGCTCAAGCGCGAGACACAGCTCCCGGTCAGCGACGCGGTGCGGCTCGCGACCGAGGTTGCCGGTGCGCTCGAGTACGCGCACCGCCACGGCGTGGTCCACCGCGACATCAAGCCCGAGAACATCCTGCTGCAGGACGACAGCGCTCTGGTCGCCGACTTCGGCATCTCGCTCGCCGTGCAGCAGGCCGGCGGTGAGCGGATGACCCAAACCGGGATGAGCCTCGGCACTCCGCAGTACATGAGTCCCGAGCAGGCGATGGGCGCGCGGGAGATCGACGCACGCTCGGACATCTACGCCCTCGGCGCGATCACCTATGAACTGCTCGCCGGCGAGCCGCCGTTCACCGGGCCGAGCGCGCAGGCGATTGTCGCGAAGGTGATGACCGAGTCGCCGAAGTCACTCACGGGGCAGCGGAAGTCGGTGCCGCCGAACGTCTCGGCGGCGGTCAGTCGCGCGCTCGAGAAGCTGCCGGCGGACCGGTTCGCGAGTGCGCGGGAGTATGCGCACGCGCTGGGGGATCCGGGGTTCCGGCACGACAGCGGTGGGGAGAGCGCAGGTGGCGTGACGACGAGGGCGGCCACCGCGCGCGGCGGTCGGCGCGCCATGCTCGTCACGGCCGCGGTGCTCGCCGTCGGTCTCGGAGGAATGTGGCTCGGCACACGTCTCGACGGATCGCGCCCCGGCGATTCGGGCGGCCTCCTGCGCTTCGCGCTCGACCTCCCGCGTGACTCCACCGCGGCACCGCTGGCGGCGGCGGCGACGTCGCTGGCGCTGTCGCCCGACGGACGCACCATCGTCGCGGTGGGCGCCGGACCCGGCGGCGTACCACATCTCTTCGTGCGGCGAGTGGACGAGCTCGAGTGGCGGGTCCTCGCCGGCACAGGGCGTGCGAGCTACCCGTTCTTCTCGCCGAGGGGGGACTGGGTCGCCTTCTTCGACGGTGCGTCGCTGCTGAAGGTTCCCGTCGCCGGCGGTGTGCCGGTGGAGCTCGCCGGAGTCCGGCAGACGAGTCTCACTCAGGGGTCGTGGGGCGAAAGTGATCGGATCGTGCTGACCATCAACGGACGTCTCGCGACGATTCCCGGCGCCGGCGGTACCATACGCATGCTCCCGGACGCCGACTCCGGTGCCGTACAGGCCGGCAAGGTCACGCCGGTGTTGCTGCCGGACGGCGATCACGTGCTGTTCGGCGTGAATACGGGACTCAGTGATGGGGAGATGCGAGTCGCCGACCTCGTGACGGGGGAATCCGCTCTCCTCGCGCCGCGCGGTCGCCCGGTGGCGGTGGTGCAGGGCATCCTGCTCTACACCGACGGAACCGACGCGCTCGTCGCGGTTCGTTTCGACGAGGCGACGCGGCGCACCGTCGGCGATCCGATCCGCCTCCTGCAGTTGACCAACTCTGGAGGGAGAGCCGATAGAGGCATCGTCGCGGTTGCACGCAACGGCACGATGGTGCATCTGGGCGGGAGCAGTCGCAATGATCTGGTGATCCGAGAGATCGGGGGGCCTGAGCGCCTGCTCTCCTCGTGGCGTGAGATCCTCGTGGGTGAGCCGCGATTCTCGTCCGACGGCAGCTTGATCGCCGCGACTCTCGGGCGCGACATCTGGGTCGTCCCGGTCGCCGAGGGCGGTGTCCCGCAGCGCCTGACCACGGACAGCGTCAACTCCCGTCCGGAGTGGTTGCCCGACGGTCGGCGCGTGGCGTTTCGCTCGCAGCGCGGCGGTGGAGGGGTGCTGCGGATCGTCTCGGTCGATGGCGCGAGTGCGGACGACGCGGAGGTCGCGGTCGCGGGACGCGTCGTCTGGCAGGGGGACTTCTCGCCTGATGGGAAGTCGGTCGTCGTCCGCACCGGTACTCAGGCCGGAGCGGATATCTGGTACCGGGCTCTCAACGGCGACACGACGCTCAAACCGTTCGCGGTGAGCCCATTCGTCGAGCACTCGCCCCGGTTCTCTCCCGATGGAAAATGGATCGCGTACGTCTCGGACGAATCGGGTGCCATCGAGGTGTACGTCCGCGCCTTCCCGGCCCTCGGAGCGGCGCGGCGGATCTCGAGCTCGGGCGGTGAGGAGCCGATGTGGTCGCGCGATGGCCTCGGCTTGTTCTATCGCGAGGGCCAGCGGCTGATGCGAGTGAGCCTGCGCACGGCACCGTCGCTCAGCGTCGGCGCCTCCGCAATGGTGCTCAACGACTTCGGCTCCGGCAACTCGGGCCACGCCTCCTACGACATCTCGCCGGATGGCCGACGAGTCCTGATGGCACGAGTCACACCGCTGAACATCCAGATCGTCTTCGTGCAGGGCTGGCTGGACGAGGTGAAGTCGCGCTTCGCGGCGCAGCGCTGATCGGCGGCCCTGGTCAGGTCGCCGCGACCGAGGCGATCAGCTCCCGTGCGAACGCGACCTCGTCCTCGTTGACGAGGTGTTCCATCCCTTCATAGATGCGGCAGGAGACGGTGGCCCCCATCCGCTCGAAGAGTGCGGCGCTCTCGCGCACCCGCGGCTCGGGGATGTGCGCGTCGCGGTCGCTGCAGCCGAGGAACACCGGCGTGCCGTCGAACGCGCCTGCCTCGCTCCACGCCGTGCCCGGCGGCCCGATGAGTCCGCCCGAGAACACGAGCACGCCGCCGTAACGCGCCGGCCGCCGCTGCGCGGCCGTACTCGCAAGGCACGCTCCCTGCGAGAAACCGAGCAGGACGATCCGTTCGATCGGGATCCCGGCCGCGACCATCTCGTCGATCAAGGCGTGGATCACGCTGATCCCCGACGTGATCCCCGGTTCGTTCTGTACGATCGGCGACATGAAGCCGAGCGGGTACCAAGTGCCACCGCTCGCCGCAGGCGCGAGGAACGCGACACCGGGCGCGGCGATCATCGGCGCGAGATTCAAGATGTCACGCGGCCCGGCGCCACGGCCGTGGATCGCGATCACGGCGGCGCGCGCACCCTTCGGCTCCGCGCCGTACGAGAGCACCGGCTGCCCACCGTGCGGAGGGAGCGCGCCCATCAGTAGGTCACCGCTGGAAGGACGGACGCGATCATCGCGCGGCGATGTTCCTCCCACGGTGGGAGCTTCAGGTCGCGGCCGAGCGACGCGAGCGGCTCGTCCACCGCGAATCCCGGCGGCAGCGTCGCGATCTCGAAGAGCACGCCATTCGGCTCGCGAAAGTAGATCGAGGTGAAGTACTGGCGGTCCATCACGTCAGTGACGTTGAGTCCGAGCGCGCGGAGCTCCTTCTGCATCCGGAGTTGGTCATCGGCGGTCGCGACGGCGAAGGCGACGTGGTGCACGGTGCCGAGTCCGTTGACCGCGGGGTCGGCGTCGCCGGCATTCACGACTTCGACCATGCGGCCGGGCGCGGCGTCGCCCATCGCGTAGCGGGTGATTCCCTCCGATTCTTCCGCGAGCGAGGCGTCCATCATCCGCGTGAGCAGCGCGCCACTCACCGCCGGCTGTCGCACGTGCATCGCGACGCTATGGATACCGCGGATGGCGTGTGCGGCGATGATGTCGGGGCGCGTCCAGGGCTCGCGGGCGTCGCGCTCCGTGCCGACGATCCGGATGTGCAGCCCAGATGGGTCGTCAAAATGGAGCGCGTCCTCCCTGAATGGCGTCGGCTCGCCGGTGTAGCGCACGCCGGCCGCCGCGAGCCGTGCGCGCCAGAAGTCCATCGCCGCCGCCGGTGCGCTGAACGAAGTCACGTCGATCTGCCCCGCGCCATTCGCCCCGACGCGCACGCCCATCCCCGCGTATGGGAATGTCGTCATGATCGTGCCCGGGGTCCCCGCCTCATTCCCGTAGTAGAAGTGGTAGACGCCAGGGTTGTCGAAGTTGACGGTCTTCTTGACCAACCGTTGCCCGAGAAGACCAACGTAGAAGTCGAGGTCAGCTTGCGCGTCGCTGACGGTCGCCGTGACGTGGTGGAGACCGCGCACCAGCGCGTTCATCGCTTTCGCGGCTCCCCGAGTTGTGCCTCGCGCCGCACGTACTCGGCTGCCGCCCCGTGGGTCGCCCACCAGACGCCGCGCGGGTCCTTGGAGCGGATGTGCGCGATGAGCAGCTCGAGCGCGACGAGCCGGGAGCGATGCCCGATCACGTGCGGGTGCATCGTGAGCACGAACATCGACCGCTCATCGTACGCCTTGTCGAACTCGTCGATCCAGACCTGCGCGACGTCGCGCGGGTTCATGTACCGCTCCCCTCGGGGATCGAAGAGCGGGGCGTCGTCGAGGATCCACTCGACCGGCAGCTCGACGAGTCCGGTCGGCCGGCCCTCCTGCAGGAGTTCGTATGGTGCGTCGTCGGCCATCAGCGAGCTCTCATAGCGGAAGCCGAGGTCGCGGAGGATCGAGAGCGTGTTCGGACTGAAGTTCCAACTCGGCGCGCGATAGCCGGTGGGGCGGACGCCGGTGAGCTGCGTGAGCTCCCCCAGCGCGCGGACGAGGAGCATCCGTTCGATCGAGTCGGGGAGTGTCGCGTTGAGCTCGTGGATCCATCCGTGCACGCCGAACTCGTGGCGCCCGCTGGCCTTGATCCAGGTCGCCATCTCGGGCGTGATCGCGAGACTCACCGAGGGGATGAAGAAGGTCGCGGGGATCCGGTGCTCGTCGAGGAGTCGGAGGATCCGTGGCAGGCCGACCCGGGCGCCGTACTGCATCTGCGAGAGGGAGCCGACGGTCGGCTCTCCGTACCGGATCGCGATCGTCTCGTTGTCGACGTCGAACGAGAGGAGGACCGCGACCCGTGCGCCACCAGGCCACGCCTTGGGCTGCAGCGAACGTCCCGCCCGCACGGCGTGCACGACCGTCGTCACCGAGTCCATCGTCCACTGCCATCCCGGTTTCGCGCTGGTGACGGGAATGGGCTGGGCTTGCGCGGCGAGCGGGGAGGCGGTCGTGGCGGCGAGTGTCGCCGCCAATAGGGTCTGGGTGACGCGACGTGGCATCGGAGGTCTCGGCGAAGGGTCGGGGAGAACCTATCCCGCGACGCGCGCCCGCGCACCGAGGGTCGCCTTCCCTCCGCGACTCGTGGGAGCTACGCTTTGCGCGCTTCTCCGTTCCCCATCCCACCCATCTGGAGGAACCGCATGCAGACGGGACGTATCCTCAAGACTGCGCTCGCCGTTGGTGTCATCGCGAACATCTACGATTACGCGACGAACACATTCCTCTTCCCGAACATGGGCCTCCAGCCCGCGTTCCTGGAGGATATGGCGACGATGCCGATCCAGTGGCTCGTGATCTGCGACTTCGTCGCTGCGCTCGTGCTCGTGTGGTTCTTCGACAAGGTGCGCGTGGCGTTCGGTCCGGGGGCCAAGGGTGGCGCCGAGTACGGCCTCAGCGCCGGGATCCTGATGAACTTCCCGCTCTGGATCACGATGAGCCTGGTGATCAAGGACTTCTCATACGTCGACGGTTGGTTCTGGGTCCTGTTCGGAGTCCTCTGGACTGTGATCATGGGCACGGTGGCCGGCTTTGTGTACGACAAGACAGGAGCGAAGGCGTAGGAGTCGGCCGCTCAGGCGACCGTTCACAACCCAGAGTGACCTTTGGACGCGGGGGTCGTGGAGACCCTCGGACGGTGGTGGCAGCGTGTCATACACACCCCTGCCACCACCGTTGCCAAGGAGTCCTTCGATGTTGCCTCTCCTCTCCACGCTCACCCTCGTCGCGGGGCTTGCGACCGCGCCGCTCGATTCTTCGACCGAGCTGCGCCGTGAGGATCTGATGTCGGCGCTCCGCGCTGGCGGCTACACGATCATCCTTCGGCATGCCCGCACCGATCGTTCGGTGATGGAAGCTCCGAGCCCGATCGCGAGCGTACTGCTCTTCGTCGGCATCTGGAAGCTCGCGACCGAGTGGCTCTTCGTGGTCAGCGGTGCGCCGATCTGGGAGTTCGTCGAGCGCGCGGGGAGCTACGCCGCGCCGTTGGCGCTCGCGGTGCTGCTCCTTCGCACCGGCGAGCGGTCGCCAGGCGCTTAGGGCTTGTACCCAGGTCCCCGCACCACCACTCCCGGCTTGGCCCCGGTGTGCTGTCCGTCGCGCAACACCGCGACCCCGTTGACGAAGACGTCGCGCACGCCGGTCGACAGTTGGTGGGGTCTCTCGAAGGTCGCGTTGTCGATGATCGTGTTCGGATCGAAGATCACGATGTCGGCCTTGAGCCCCGCCTTGAGCACGCCACGGTCAGTGAGCGACAGTCGCGTCGCCACCGCCGATGAGGCCTTCCGCACCGCGTCCTCCAGCGTGAGTACCTTCTGCTCGCGCACGTAGCGGCCGAACAGGCGCGGGAAGTTCCCGTAGGCGCGCGGGTGCGCACCGCCGCGGGCCGTCGCGGGATCCTGCGACCCGGCGTCGGTCCCGAACTTGATCCAGGGCTGCTGCAACTGCAGCCTGATGTTCTCCTCGCTCATCAGGAAGAGGAGCTCGCCGAGTCCGAGGCGTTCCTCGATGTTCAGGTCGATGATCGTCTCGGCCCAGTCCTTCTTGAGTGCGGCGGCGATCTCGTTCAGGCGCTTGCCCTCGAACTGTTGATACTCCGGCTTCTTGAAGCCGATCACCATCACGTTCTCCGGCCCGGCGATCTCGCAGAGGTTCTCATATCCCGCGTCCCGCGCGTGCATCTCGGTCACCATCGTACGCCGGAGCGCCGG
>JANPCH010000088.1:0-127503 GCA_031430835.1 Gemmatimonadaceae bacterium | reverse complement strand
GACGAGCACGATGAGGATCTACCGCGAGGAGATCTTCGGCCCCGTGCTCTGCGTGGTCCGTGTTGCCTCGGCTGACGAGGCGCTGACGCTGTGCGACGCGCATCAGTTCGGCAACGGTGTCGCGATCTTCACCCGCTCGGGCGGCGCCGCCCGTGAGTTCGCACACCGGGTGCGTTGTGGGATGGTCGGGGTGAATGTCGCGATCCCCGTGCCCCTCGCCTTCTACTCCTTCGGCGGGTGGAAGGACTCCGCCTTCGGCGACCAGAACCAACACGGGATGGACGGAGTACGGTTCTGGACGAGGGTCAAGACGGTGACATCGCGGTGGCCGAAGGGAACAGGGGGCGCGGAGTTCTCGATGCCGGTGTTACGGTAACCGTCCGTACTTCTTGAGCGCGCCCACCACGCGATCAGCTGGCAGTCCGAACACCCTGTTGTGATTGACCCCCGTCATCGTCGGCGCCGCCAGCATCGCATTCACGATCGCCTCTTCCGTCGCCTGCATCGTCGCTTCGAAGAGGGGTGAGATCCGCGCATTCGAGAGCATCTTGAGCGAGGTCGAGTCTTCCGACATCGCGGTGTTCGGATTCGCCGTCGAGAAGGCGATGAAGATGTCCCCCGAGCCATTCGACGCGTAGCCGCCCACGCGCGCGATGCCGAGCGAGACGCGAGTAGCGATCCGCTTGAGTTGATGCGGAAGGAGCGGCGCGTCGGTCGCGACAACGGCGATGATCGAGCCGAGTTCCCGTTCTTCGGTCGCGTTCGAATCGCCAGAAAGAGCCGCGCCGCAACGCCGGGGAATCTTCTCGCCGGGTGTGTTCGCGGGCACCTCGGCCGCTGAGCAGGAGAACAGATCGGCGAGCTCACGCCCCACCGGCACGCCGGCGATCATCAGGTTCCGCTGCAGGCCGAAGTTGCACTGCACCAGCACGCCGACCGTATAACCACCCTGTGCGGGTGCGAGTTTGCGCGACGCGCTGCCGATCCCGCCCTTGAAGCCGAGGCACACCATTCCCGTGCCACCGCCGACCGCGCCCTCGGTCACCGCTCCACCGCGCGCACCGTCGAGCGCCGCGCGTACGTGCTCCGACTTCACGTGGAAACCGTTGATGTCGTTCAGCACGCCATCCCACGTCTCCGCCGCGACCGGTAGTCCCCAGGGCTGCAGTCCCGGCGATCCCACTTGCCACTGGAGGATCCCGTCCCGCACCACGCCGACGCTGTTGGTGTTCGTGATCCCGATCGGCCCCTCGAGGATCCCGCCCTCCTCGAGCCACGTGGTGCCAGTCATCTCGCCATTGCCGTTGAGCGTGAACCAGGCGCCGAACACCGGGTCATTGCTCTGCCGTCCGCGCGGATGAACGATCGTGACCCCGGTGCGCACCGGACCGACCCCAACGCGCAGCGGCCCGGGTTCACCCCGGATGACCGTCGAGTGCCCGACCTCGACGCCAGCCACGTCAGTGATCGCATCGAGCATCCCCGGCGTTCCGCCGATGAGGGCCGCGACGCCGAGCTCACGCGCACGCGGTTGCTGTGCCAGGAGTGGCGTTGCAAGGAGGCAGAACGCGACGATCTTTCTCATGAGCCGACCTCGAACGAATGGGACGAACGTGACCTGCACACCGGCGCGCCGAGCCGTTACCGGCGCGCCCCTCACATCTCCCATCTCACGTCACGCGCGTAACCGCTCTCCGAACCCCCTCGACCAACTGCCCGATCTGCGCTTCAGAGATGATCAGTGGTGGTGACAACGCGATCGTATCCCCCGTCGTCCTGATCAACACGTTCTCGTTCGCGAAGCAGTCCACGAATACGTCGAATGCCCGCGCCCCAGCCGCCCCCGCCCGCGGTTCGAGCTCGATCCCCGCGACGAGCCCGATGTTCCGTACATCCACAACGTGGGGCGCACCGCGCAGCGAGTGCACCGCCTGTTCCCACACCTTCTCGAGCGAAGCGGCCCGCGTGAACAGCCCCTCGTCCGCATAGAGCTTCAGCGTGGCGAGCCCCGCCGCGCACGCCAATGGATGCCCGCTGTACGTGTAGCCGTGGAAGAACTCGATTCCCCG
This sequence comes from Gemmatimonadaceae bacterium, assembly GCA_031430835.1. Lineage (GTDB taxonomy): Bacteria > Gemmatimonadota > Gemmatimonadetes > Gemmatimonadales > Gemmatimonadaceae > Pseudogemmatithrix. The sequence goes on along the minus strand of JANPCH010000088.1, from coordinate 125,434 downwards.
TTCGGTCGCATTCACCACCGTGTCATAGATCGTGCCTCTCACCGCGGTCGCACCCATCGGCACTGCGGCGTTGGTGATCCCCTTCGCCAGCGTGATCATGTCCGGCGTCACGCCGAAGTGCTCCGCCGCAAAGGGTGAGCCCAGTCGACCGAAACCGGTGATCACCTCGTCGAAGATGAGGAGGATCCCGTGCCGGTCGCAGATCGCGCGCAGTCGCTCGAGATAGCCCGTGGGCGGCACGAGCACGCCAGTCGATCCGGCCACTGGCTCCACGATGACCGCCGCGATCGTCTCGGCGCCGTGTTGCTTCACCAGCCCCTCGAGCGCGTCAGCGAACTCGGCGCCGAACGCCGGCTGCCCGCGCGAGTACGCGTTCCGCGCCGGATCGTGCGTGTGCGGCAGGTGATCGATCTGCGGCAGGAGCTGCGCCGAGAAGACCTGGCGGTTCGGCTGGATCCCCCCGACCGAGATGCCGCCGAACCCGACGCCGTGATAGCCCCGCTGCCGACCGATGAAACGCACACGCTTCGGCTCGCCACGTGCGGTGTGATAGGCGAGCGCGATCTTGAGCGCGCTGTCCACCGCCTCCGACCCCGAGTTGGAGAAGAAGACGTGGTCGATCCCCATCGGCAGGAATCGCACGAGCTCGGTCGCGAGTTCGAAGCTCGACGGGTGCCCGATCTGGAAGCCGGGGGCGAAGTCGAGCGTCTTCGCTGCTCGAGTGATCGCCTCGATGATCGGCGCGCGTCCGTGCCCCGCATTCACGCACCAGAGTCCCGCCGTCCCATCGAGTATTCGCCGTCCGCCGTCGTCGGTATAGTGCATTCCCTCGGCGGCAACGAGCAGACGCGGATGCGCCTTGAAACTCCTATTCGCCGTAAAAGGCATCCACAGCGCTTCGAGCGCTGGATCGTGTCCCACCGTGGTCGTCATTCGGCTGAGAATGATGCCGGCGACCGATTTTGGGGAGTGGCCAGGGGCGGAATCGAACCGCCGACACGCGGATTTTCAGTCCGCTGCTCTACCATCTGAGCTACCTGGCCAGGAGTCTCGAAACGTAGCGACCCCCCGGGGTGCACTCAAGCGGGTCCCTACAGTCCGCTGACCTCGTATCCTTAGGTCCGATGGCACTTTCCGTCCCCTCTCGTCGTACCATTCCGGGCAACCCGGAAGGCTCGGCAGCTGTCTCATTCCGGCGTGCCGGACCACCCCCGTCCTCCACCGATCCTGAGGTCTTGATGCGCATCATTCGCAGCCTCCCTTTCGCGCTCCTCCTCCTTCCCGCCCTCGCCGCCGCCCAACAGCGAGGCGCTCCCCCGATGTCGCCGGCCGCGATTCGCGTGCGGCTCGAGCGCTATGCCGACGACTCGATGCGCGGCCGGCTCACCGGCTCCCCCGACAACGTGAAGGCCACGAAGTACATCGCTGACGAACTCCGTGCGATGGGCCTTCGTCCCGCTGGTGACAGCGGCAGCTTCTTGCAGCGGGTCCCACTGGCTCGGTTGGTGCTCGACACCGCGACCAGTGCAATCACGCTGGGCAGCCAACTCTTGCGCCCTTACGTGGACTACTTGCCGCGGAATCAGGGGCCGAACGCGCGTGCCTTCGACAACGTTCCGGTCATCTATGCCGGCGTCTGGGGCGACACCGCAAAGCTCCTCGGGGGTGAGGCCGTGCGCGGCAAGGTCGTGCTCCTCGCGACGCCCCCTGGCGAGTACTCGGTGATCAAGCTGCAGGCCCAGCAGCGATTCGCCGCCGCGAACGCGATCGTGATCGCGAACTTCGACCTGACGCCGGCGGACCTGCGCGCGCAGATGGCAGCGGCGCAACTCTTTCCCGCCGAGCTCTTCACGCAACTCTCGATGATGCCGGTGCTCCCCGCCTATCTGCACATTCGGCTCGCCGACGGCCTGCGGCTTCTTGGCGTCACCGCGTTCGCCGAGGCCGCGCCGGGACGCGAGGCGCCGGCAATCCGCGGGACGATCTCCTTCCGTCAAGCTCCCGCGGAGGCGTACAACGTCGTCGCGATCGTTCCCGGCTCCGATCCGGCGCTGAAGGACGAATACGTCGCCGTCGGCGCCCACAACGACCACGTCGGCGTCGGCCCGGCGCAGGACAAGGACTCGGTCCTCGCCTTCACGCGCGAACTCCGGGCGAAGCAGCTCGCCGCCGGCACACCGGTCACCGCGGAGTTGGTCAACTCGGTCCACGTGAACATGGATTCGATCCGCCGCATCTACCCGACGCCGCGTCTCGATTCGATCTACAACGGTGCCGATGATGACGGATCGGGCTCGATGGGTGTCCTCGAGGTCGCACGGGCATTCGCGGCCCAACGTCAGAAGCCCAAGCGTTCGATCATCTTCGTCTGGCACACCGGTGAGGAACTCGGGCTCTTCGGCTCACAGTACTTCACCGACCACCCGACCGTCCCGCGCGAGCAGATCGTCGCCCAGCTCAACCTCGACATGATCGGCCGCGGCAAGCCGGGGGACGAGAAGGATGGCGGCCCCAACTACATCCAGCTCATCGGTTCGCGCCGTCTCTCCACCCAGCTCGGCGACCTGGTCGAGAAGGTCAGCGTTGACGGCAAGTTCAACTGGGCCTTCGACTATCAGTACGACGTGGCCGGACATCCCGAGCAGTACTACTGCCGCTCCGACCACTACATGTACGCCCGCTACGGCATCCCGATCGTGTTCATGAGCACCGGCGGCCACGCCGAGTACCACGAGGTGACGGACGAGGTCTCGACGATCGACTTCGACAAGATCTCAAAGGTGGCCCGCTACACCTATGCCCTCGCGACTGCGGTGGCGAATGGAGCGCGGCCGGTGGTGGACAAGCCGAAGCCGGATCCTCGGGGGCAGTGCGTCCAGTAACTGCAGGGGAAGGACGAAGGTGGAAGGGGCGCGGCGGAGTTCCTGCCGCGCCTGTCTCTGCTCCCATCTCACATCTCGGCATCCGTCGCCGTACCTTCAGCCGAGCCACGAGTCCTCCGATTCCCAGAGCCCTCTCACTTCTCGCTGCAGGTAGTCTCCTGCTCGTCTCGACGTCGGCGGCGTCGCAGGGCGCTGTTGTGCGCGTTCCCCAAGTCACGACGAGTCGACTTCCGACTGGCCCTGCGATCAGCCTCGTCGAGCAACGAGAGCTCCCCCTCGTCCAGATCACTTTGCAGATCGCCGGCGGGGGCCGTCTCGACAACGAGATGCCGGGGCTCGCCACCTTCACCGCGAGCCTGCTGGACGAGGGCGCCGACAAGCGGGACGCCAACGCCTTGAAGGCCGAGCTCGCTTCGCTCGGCGCCTCACTCAACACGGGCGCTAGCTGGGATTTCACCACGATCTCCCTCAAGGTGGCGCGACGGAATCTCGAAGCCGCGCTCGACCTCATCGCCGATGTCGTGCTGCGCCCGACATTCGCCGCCGCTGAGGTGCAGCGTCAGCGCGACCTTCGACTCGCTGCGCTCCTTCAGGAGAAGAACCAGCCGAAGGCGCTCGCTGGTCTTGCCTTCAATCAGCTCCAGTTCCCCGAGGGGCATCCCTACCACAATCCACTCGGCGGGGATTCCCTCTCCACCGCCAACCTCGATTCGGCGACGGTCCGCGAGTTCCACCGCGCCGGGCTCCGCCCGCAGCGCGCGACCTTCTACGTCGTTGGCGATCTCTCGGCCACCGAGGCCACCCGCCTGATCGGTGCACGGTTTGGTCAGTGGACTGCGCGCGGAGCCGAGCGCCGTCCAGCTCCCGTGCTCGTGCAGCCAACGCGCGTACAGGGTCGCAAGATCGTCCTTGTGGACAAGCCCGGCGCCGAGCAGTCGGTGATCATCATCGGCGCTCCTGGAGTCGAGCGCACCAACGCCGACTACGCCGCGATCGAGGTGATGAACACGATCCTCGGCGGCACCTTCTCCTCGCGGCTCAACACCAACCTTCGTGAAACCAAGGGCTACGGCGCCGGCGCGGAGTCCGGTTTCGGGTGGCATCCGCTGCCTGGCGCGTTCACGGCATCGTCGAGCGTTCGCACCAGCGTCACCGACAGTGCGTTGGTCGAGTTCTTCAGGGAACTCAAAGCCATTCGCGAGGTGCCCGTGGATCCGGCCGAACTCGAGCGAGCGAAGGCTCACTTGCTGCTTGCCGTGCCGAGGGATCTCGATTCAACGTCGCAGATCATGGCCGAGATGGCTGGACTCGCCGCGTTCAACCTCACGTTCGAGTCGCTCGTGGATTACGTCCAGCGCGTCTCGCGCGTGACGCCCGCCGATGTGCAGCGCGTGGCGCAGCGCTACGTGCCGGAGCAGAACGGCCTCATCGTCGTTGTTGGGGACCTCGCGCAGATCCGCGCCAGCATCGAGGCGCTGGATCTCGGGGAGATCACAACCCGCGACGTCGCACTGATCGCGCGCGAGTGACCAACGACCGGCGGCTCCGCATCGCCCTCCAGGGTGAGCTCGGATCCTTCAGCGATGAAGCCATCCAACAGCTCTGGGGCGGCGACGCCGAGCGACTCGCCTATAGGGATTTCGCCGACGTCACCGCCGCCGTCGCGTCAGGCGTGGCGGATCGTGGCGTCCTCCCGATCGAGAACACGATCGTCGGGTCGATCGCCGCGAGCCACGACGCGGTGAATGCACTCCCCCAACTGCACGCGATCGCCGAGACCGTCGTTGCGGTACATCACTGTCTGCTCGGCGCACCAACGACGAGCTTCAAACAGGTCACGATGGTGTTGAGTCATCCCGTGGCGCTCGCCCAGTGTGGTCGCTTCTTCGCCGACAATCCACAGCTCGAAGTGCATCCGGTCTACGACACCGCCGGCGCGGCGATGGACGTCTCCCGTATCGCCGACCCGACCTTCGCCGCCGTCGCGAGCCGCCGCGCGGCGAGCCACTACGAACTCGCCGTCCTCCGCGCCGACATCGAGGACCGTCCCGATAACCAGACGCGCTTCATCGGCATCGCACGCGAGCCGACACCACTGCCGCCCGGCACGCCGGCGCGGACGATGATCATCCTCACGGCAGCAGACCAGCCCGGAGCGTTGCTTCGTGCGCTCGAGCCCCTCGCGAAGCACGGAGCCAACGTCCGCCGCGTCGAGACCCGCCCGACCGGCGAGCCCTGGAGCTATCGCTTCTTCATCGAGTTCGACCACGAGAGCGGCGACGCCAACGCCGAGGCGATCGTGAAGGGCATCGCCGGTGCCGCGGGGGATGTGCGGCTGCTCGGGACCTATCCGCGGTGGGACGCGGGGAGGCGGGGCTCCATCGGCTGGAAGATGGAAGATGGGAGAGGGGAGAAGTGAGAGACGACAGTAGCCATCTCGCCGGCGCGCCGGGTCGTTGCCGGCGCGCCCCTCCCAGCTCCCATCTCACATCTGCAGCTCGGCCGTGATCACCGACTTGAGCCCGCCCCGCACATTGAAGTCCCCCACGACCTTCATCTTCCGCGGCTTCACCTTCGCGACCAAGTCGTCCAGGATCCGGTTCACGACGCGCTCATAGAATATCCCGTCGTTGCGGAAGCTCCAGAGATAGAGCTTCAAACTCTTGAGCTCCACGCACAGCTCGCCCGGCGTGTACGTGATGTGGATCGTCGCGAAGTCGGGCGCGCCCCCCTTGAGCAGCTCAAGCTCCGCCGCGTCCGACTCCACGCCACCCAGCGGACAGAGCGACGTGAACTCATTCGTCGTCATCGCGATCTCGTAGTCCCGGTCCGCGTACGGATTCGGGAAGACCTCGAGCAGTTCGGGCTGCGGCATCAGCGGTCGCGCATGCGGCGCGAGTAGTCGTCGAGAACGCGGCGCTCCTCCTCGGTCAACTGCTCGATCCCCTCGGCTGAGATCTTGTCGAGGATCATATCCATCGAGGGCGGAGGCGCGGCGGTCTTCGGTTCGCTCCGCCGTTTGGTCGGCGTACGCCGCGCCGGCGCAGCATTGGTGCGGGCCACCACGTCGTCGATCGTCTCGCGGGCGCGTGCGCGCGACCGCGGAAGTGTCTTCGGCACCGCGCGCGGCGGCTGGTCGTCCGGCGGGTCGTCGGGCAGCGCCGAGACCCCTTCGCGGAATCGCTCAACCAAGAGCACGGGCGTCGCACGGACGAAGAGCCACGCCGCTCCTACGCCGCCCACGTGCGCGAGGAAGGCGAGACCGCCCCCGGCGGTCGCGCGCAGACCAACCAGCAGCAGGAGCGACGCCACGAAGAACACCACCCACCCGCTCTTCGCCCGGAATCCTCCCGCCATTCGATGCTCCTCACCGCCCCACCGGAGCCCGTGCGCCACCAGCACGGCAAGCGCGAGCGACGAGGCGCCCAGCAGCACGTTGGTTCCGCCGATGAAAAGGTGCGCTGCCCATCCCCCCATCGCCGCAAGCACGAGGAAGGCGACGAAGCGACGCGTGCCCCACGTGCGTTCGAGTCTCGTGCCGAACACCGCGAGTGTATACGCGTTGAGCAGCAGGATCGCCGAGTCGGGATGGACCAGCGGATACGTCACTGCACTCCACCACCGCGCCACTTCGAGGTCGCCGCGACGGAACCCGAAGAGCCCCTGCACGTCCGAGGGGAGGACGACGGTCCACTGCAGGAAGTGCGTGACCCCGATGAGCGCGAGCACCCACGCGACAACGAGCGGCACGCGCACCGGCTCGCGCCCAACCGGTACGACGGGAGTCACCTCGGACATGCGTGGACTACCGGAGGCCGGTCGGTGCGGGGAGCCGCAGCGCGACCTTCACATCGGCGTGCATCGACGCCGCCTGCTCGAGGAGCGTCGCCCAGCGGCGATCGAGAGTCGGCGGCACTTCGGCAGTCGGGAAGGGGTGGATCACCACCTGCGTGGCGGCGCTCGTCCGATGCGCCTCCTCGATCAGGCGGAGCATCGCCGAATCGGGCGTGTCGTCGCGCGCGACGAGGGCCAGCGCGTGCGCGCAGCCCGCCTTCGCCGCGATCCTCAGCGTATCGATCGCGTGGTCCAGCGACGCTTCCGTTCCCGCGAACTCGATCGTCACCTGCGTGAGTGCGAGGAACGGCAGGAGTTCGCCCAGCGCTTCGGGGCGCTGCCCGTCGGTGTCGAGCATCACCGGCACCTTCGGCTTCGACGCCTGGAGCGCGGCGAGCAGGAAGGGGACGTTTCCCAGCGGGTCGCGGCCCCCGATCACCACCGAGTGGAATTGCGACCGCGAGAACTGGCGCTCCATCTCTCGGATCAGCGCGTGCGCCATATACATCGTCGCCGTCTCGGCTTCACCGGCGAACCGGATGAAGAGCTGCCGTCGCCCGGCCCAAGGCCCGAGCGACTGCACGCCAGCGGGCACTCCGCTCAACGCTGCTGCGACCATCGGCACGCCACCGGTCATCCCTTGCCCCCTTTCGCTCGCACTGCGTCGAGCGCGATCCGTTCACACAGTTCCGGGAAGTCCATCCCGGCCGCCAAGGCTGCCTGCGGTACGAGACTGGTACCCGTCATCCCCGGAAGCGTGTTCGCCTCGAGGCAATAGAGACTACCATCGGGATGCAGACGGAAATCGATCCGCGCACATCCACCCAACTTGAGCGCTTCGTACGCCACCAGCGAGAGCCGCTGCGCCTCGTCCCGCACTGCTGCCGGGATCCGCGCCGGGAAGATCTCCTCGGCCATCCCCGGCGTGTACTTGCACTCGTAGTCGTAAATCTCGTGCTTGGGGATGATTTCGCCAACCGGAAGCGCGAGGACCCCGATCACCCCGACCGTCAGTTCCCGCCCCGGGACGTAGGCCTCGAGCATCACTTCGTCGTCATACCGGAAGGCCTCGACGATCGCCGACTCCAGCGCCTGCGGCGCTTTCACGAGGGAAAGTCCCACCGTGGACCCCTGCTTCGAGGGCTTCACGATAAGCGGCATTCCGAGGGTGGCCGCCGCGTGCTCAGCGTACCCCGCCTCCTTCCACCGCGCGTCCGGCAGGTCCCGCGCCATCCACCAGTCCGCCGTCGGCACCCCCGCCGCTCGGAAGAGGATCTTCGAGAGATCCTTGTCCATCGCGATCGCGCTCGCGAGGTGTCCGCTGCCGGTGTAGCACACCCCCGCGAGGTCGAAGAGCGCCTGGATCGTCCCGTCCTCTCCCGTCCCACCGTGCAAGGCCATCCACACGACCTCGGCATCCTTCGCCGCGGGGAGCACCGCCAGTGGGTTCCCTGCCGGATCGGCTTCGGTGACCTGATGACCACGCAGCTGCAAGGCCGCACTCACACGCCGTCCGCTCGAGAGCGAGACCTCCCGCTCCGCCGAATCGCCCCCGAGCAAGACGAGAATCCGCATCTACCGCGCCATCAGGAACTGCAGCAGGTCCGACCGCGTCAGGATCCCCTGCACCGCGCCGTGGTCACGTACCAGCACGGCGGGATTGTTCCGGCCGAGCATCTTCACCGCCGCGTCGGCCGGCATCGAGGTGTCCACCACTGGGAACGGGGAGTCCATCACGTCGCTCACCGTCCGCTCCAAGACTTTCGTGTCCTCGAGACCGCGAACACTGAGCACGCTCTCGCTCACTGAGCCCACACAGTTGGCGCCGTCCATCACCGGCAGTTGGGACACATCGTGGAGACTCATCAACCCGAGCGCCTGGCGCACCGACGCCCCTGGCGCGGTGCTCACCAGCGCCGGGATCGCCCCACCCTTCGCCGCGAGGAGCTGACCCAACGTCACCTTTTCGGCGTCGAGCATCTGGTTCTCGCGCATCCACTCGTCATTGTAGAGCTTCGAGAGGTAGCGCTCCCCGGTGTCGCAGAGCACGGTGACGACGCAGGCCTCGGGGTCGTTGATCCGACGCGCAACACTCAGTGCGGCGTGCGTGATCAGCCCCGAGGAACCGCCGACGAAGAGGCCTTCTTCGCGGGTCAGTCGCCGCGCCATCGCAAAGGCGTCGCGGTCGCTCACCGTCTGGTACTCATCGATCAGTGAGAGGTCGAGTGTCCCCGGGATCTTGTCCTGCCCGATCCCCTCGACCTTGTACGGGGCGCCCTGAGGCTTGTTCGCGCCATTCGATCTCCACACTTCGGCGAGGATCGACCCCACCGGATCGGCACCGACGATCTGGACCTTCTTGTTCCTCTCTTTGAGGTACCGCCCTACGCCGGTGATCGTCCCACCGGTGCCGGCCCCGGCGACGAAGTGCGTGATCTTCCCGCTCGTCTGCTCCCAGAGCTCGGGACCGGTCGTCGCGTAGTGCGCCTGCGGATTCTCCTGGTTGTAGAACTGGTTCGCGAGCACGGCGTTCGGCGTTTCCTCCGCGATCCGCTTCGCCATCGACGTGTAGCTGTCGGGATGGTCGGGGGGCACCGCGGTCGGCGTGATGATCACTTCCGCGCCGAACGCTTTGAGGAGCCGCACCTTCTCCTGCGACATCTTGTCGGGCATTGTGAAGATGCAGCGATACCCCTTGAGCGCCGCCGCGATCGCCAGACCGATGCCGGTGTTCCCGCTCGTCCCCTCGACGATCGTCCCGCCGGGCTTGAGCGCCCCCGTCCGCTCGAACTCCTCGATCATCGGGAGCCCGATGCGGTCCTTCACCGACCCGCCGGGATTGAAGATCTCCGCCTTCGCGTAGACCGGCGTCCGGAATCCCTGCGTCACCCGCGACAGCCGGATGAGCGGCGTCCAAGCGATCGTCTCGAGGACGTTGTCGTACGGCTTGCGGTGGCGCACCTGATCGGTCATCTGGGGCGAGTGAGGGAAATGCGAATCTAGCCGCGCGCCGCAGGAGGAGCGACTGCGCCATCGCGCGCGGCTTCGCTCAACTCGGCAAGCAGCACGAGGGCTTGTTTCGGGCTGAGCGCGTCGGCGTCGATCGTCCGGAGCCGCTCGACGATCGGATCGGGAACAGATGAGGCGAAGAGTCCGAGTTGGTCGATCGCGGGAGCCGCACTGCGTGACCCGCGCTTGCCGCCGAGCGCCGGTACGAGCTGCTCACTTTCGAGGACCTTGAGCAGAGCGCGCGCCCGCGCGATCACCGGCCCCGGAAGGCCGGCAAGTCTGCCGACCTCGATTCCATAGGACCGGTCGGCGCCCCCTTCCTTGAGCCGGTGGAGGAAGAGGATCCGGTCGCCCGCCTCCTGCACCGCGACGTTGAAGTTCCGTACCGATGGGAACTCGTCGGCGAGCTGCGTGAGCTCGTGATAGTGCGTCGCGAAGACCGTCTTGCACCCGACCCGTTCGTGCAGGTGCTCGCTCACCGCCCACGCGATCGAGAGTCCGTCCCACGTCGCCGTGCCGCGGCCGATCTCATCGAGCAGCACGAGACTGCGCTCAGTGGCCGTGTGGAGGATCGCGCTCGTCTCCGACATCTCCACCATGAAGGTGGATTGCCCGCGCACGAGGTTGTCGCTCGCCCCGACGCGCGTGAACACCCGGTCCGCGATCCCGACCCGCGCCGAACTCGCCGGCACGTAGCTCCCCATCTGCGCCATCAACACCAACAGGCCGATCTGCCGCAGGATCGTGCTCTTTCCCGCCATGTTCGGCCCCGTGAGGATGATCATCCGCGCGTCAGGCGAGAGCGACACATCGTTCGGAACGAACTGGTCGCGTGGCATCATCCGCTCGACCACCGGGTGCCGGCCCCGTTCGATCGTGAGCGTCGACCCATCATCCACCACCGGCCGCACATACCCCTCGCGCGCCGCCACCTCGGCTAGCGACGCGAACACATCGAGCAGCGCGAGTCGCGCCGCGATCCCCTGGATCCGGGCGATCGCCGCCCCGATCCGCGCGCGCAGCGCCTCGAAGAGTTCGCGCTCGAGTGTCTCCATCCGTTCAGTCGCGTGCAGCACCTTCTCCTCGAACTCCTTCAGCGCCGGCGTGATGTAGCGCTCGGCGCCGGTCAGCGTCTGGCGCCGCTGATAGTCCGCGGGAACCAGTGCGCGGTTCGCGTTCGAGATCTCGATGTAGTAACCGAAGACCCGATTGTATCCGACTTTGAGCGAGTGGATGCCGGTCCGCGCGCGCTCCTCGGATTGCAGCGCCGCGATCGCGTCCTTTCCCCCGGTCGCGATCGCCCGCAGCTCGTCGAGGCCCGCATCGACCCCGGGCGCGATCGTCTCGCCCTCGCCGAATGCGATCGGTGGGCGCGATACCAACATTCGCCGGATCTCCGCCGCGAGTTCGGTCGCATCATCCCACTCCGCCGAGACCGCCCGCAGGACACCACCACACGATGTGCGGCACAGCGCCGCTCCCACGGCAGGAAGCCGTGCGAACGAATCGCCGAGCGCGCGAAGGTCGCGTGGCGTCGCGCGACCGGCCGACGTGCGCCCCGCCAGTCGCTCCACGTCACGCACCCCATCCACCGCCTCCCGCAACGCGCCGCGCGCCAGCGCGTCGGTGAAGAGCGAGGTCACGGCATCAAGCCTCGCTTCGATCGCGTCGACCGCGGTCAGTGGAGCGAGGATCCATTGCCGGAGGAGTCGCGCCCCCATCGGCGTCTGCGTCCGGTCAAGCACGCTGATGAGCGTCCCGCCCGTGTCGTCACCGCCCCTCAGCGATTCGATGAGTTCAAGGTTCCGCCGCGTCATCTCGTCCAGGGGCATCGTGCCCCCCGGGCGTTCGATCACTGGTCGAGCGAGATGCGGCAGTCCCGCCGGCTGCAGTTCGCGCAGGTAGCGCAGCAGTGCCCCGGCGGCACCGACCGCGACCGCATCGCTCGCACCGAGGCCGAAGCCTTCGAGTGACTGCACGGCGAAATGCGCCGCAAGTGCGTCGGTCGCGATCGCCGGCTCGAACTCCCATCCCTCGCGTGGCGTGAGGAGTGCGCCCGTCGCAGCGGCCAGCGACTCGAGGGCGTCGTCCCCTGACGCGAGCAGGATCTCGCGCGGCGCGAGTCGCGCGAATACGGTGTCGGCATCTCCGCGCGCGCAGCGCACCAGTCGCAGCTCGCCCGTTGAGAGGTCCGCCGCCGCGAAGCCGACCTCGGCGTCGTTCCCTCGCACCGCGCAAAGGAAATTGTTGCGCGCCGTGTCCAGCAGGTCGTCGCTGAACGCCGCGCCCGGTGTGATCGTCTCCACCACCGCGCGCTTGACGATCCCCTTCGCGAGTTTCGGGTCTTCGACCTGCTCACAGATCGCGACCCGGAATCCCTGGGCGACCAAGCGGCGGAGGTACTCCGAGGCCGCCTTCACGGGGACGCCCGCGAGCGGCACCTCGTTCGCCCCTCCGTTGTTCCGCGACGTGAGCGTCAGGTCGAGCGCGCGCGACGCCACCTCCGCATCGTCGTAGAACATCTCGTAGAAGTCACCCATCCGGAAGAAGAGGATCGCGCCCGGATGCCGCGCCTTGATCTCCCGATACTGCGCCATCAGTGGGGTCGCACCCTCCTTGCTCACCCCGGCGGGACCTCGACCACGAGGAAGTCCCCGCCCTCTTTCGTCTTGAATGCATTCGCTGCCGCTGCAGCCGCAGCGCGAGTCTGGTAGCGGCCGACCCGCACACGGAAGAGCGCCGTTCTTCCATCGACACGAGCTTCGTAACCTCTCGCTCGAAGCCGCGCGACGAGCGCATTCGCCTCATCGAGCGTGCTCATCGCCGCCACCTGGAAGGACCAGGTGGGACCCGTCGGCGTGACCACTGCCGGCGGGGTTGCGACCGGAGGAGTCGTTTGTGCCGGCGGCGGCGGCGGCGGAGGGATCACCGGCGCGAGGGCCGTCGCCGCTTCAGGTGGCGTGACCGTCAGGTCCGGACAGGCGCGCAACACGTACTCGAACTGGTTCTCGAGTTCGAGCGCACCGCTGGGGACGCGACTGCGCGCCTCACGCAGGACGGTGCATCCGCGCGTCGGATCACCCTGTTCGACGAGCAGACGCCCATGCCAGAGCCCCGCTTCGGCGCGCGCCGGGCTCTCCGGCGCCTCGCGCACCAGTCGCTCGAGATACCGGATCGCCGCCTCGCGGTCCCCGCGCGCGACCTCCCCTTGAGCGAGACGCAGCATCGCGTCGCCAGCACGCGGGGAGCGCTCGTGCTCGAGCATCAGCCGCAGATAGTCGCGTTGCGCCCCATCCCAGCTCTCGGCGAGCATCGCTCGCCAGTAGAGTGCCTCGGCCTCGGCGCTCGACCGCGGCTCCGCCGCGTTCAGCATCGAGTCGACGAGCGCGCGCCCTTCGACGCCCTGGCCGTCGTTCACGAGTCGCTGAGCACGGCGGAAGACCGCGGCTGCAGTCGTGTCCGGCGGCGGCGCGACGACTTGCGCACCGCCGTCCGCCGTCACGATCACGAGTCCGGTGAGGATGGTGAGGACGCGCCGATTCATGCCGCCCTCTTCTGGGTCGCGACCGGCGTGATAGCGAGCAACAGCGAGGTGACGATCTGCGCCTCGCTCGAGACCTTCGTGTCCTTCAGTGCGGCGTCGGCCCCAAGGAGATGTGGGAGCGCACGGTCGATGTCGGCGGCATTCCACTTCGGCAGTGATCGTGCCCAGCACTTCACCGCATCACCCCACGAGCGTCCGGGATAGGCGTTCCCCGCCGCCTTCAGCAAACCGAAGAACTCCGATTCGAGACGCGACGCCTGGAGTCCGCGTGCACGTGCCGCGAGCCCCCACCCGATCGCGAGCGTCTGCGTCGCGAGCGCCATCACCAGGACCACCGCCGATGCCTTTGGTTGCGCGAGCACCTCATCGACCAGTGCGATCGCTCCCATGGTATCCCGGGCCGCCGCGCGGTCGAGGAGATCGGCCATCGTGTGTCCTGGCCGCACGCCGGTCACCGCCTCGACCGCCTCGGGACCGATCAGCGCGCCATTCGTGAAGGCCGAGAGTTTCTGCAGCTCACCCGCGAGGAGGGCCAAGTCGTTCCCGCCGTAAGAGGCAAGCAGGCTCGCCGCCTCAGGAGAGATCGTCACGCCACACACCGTGGTCGCCTGATGCACGATCCACTTGAGGAGATCGTCGTCCGAGAGCGACCTGAACTCGACTGACGCCGCCGCACTGGTGAGCGACGCGTCGGGCTTCGTTCCCGCTGGAACGACGAGCAGGAGCGTGATGTCGGCTGGCGGAGCGGCGAGATGTCGATCCAGCCGTTCGCGAGCCGCCTTCTTGAGCGCGCTTGGATCGCGAAGGACGATGATCCGACGCTCGGCGAGCATCGGCAAGGCATCGAGGGCGGCACCGAGCTGCGACGCATCACAGTCGCTGCCCCGGAGCTGCTCGAGATTGAAGTCGCGCGTGGAGGGTTCGGTCGCGCGCGCTACCAAGGCGCGCACCTTCTCCTCCTTCAGGAACTCATCCGAGCCGTGAAAGAGATAGACCGGATCGAACTGGCCGGTCTCGAGGGCCGCCTTCAGCGCTTTCATCGTCGAGGGCGCCATGACGACGCAATATAGCCGTCGCTGTTGGGCGTGTCTCCGCGGCGAGCCGCTGCGCCAGCCGCACGCGGAACTGCTCGGTGGGCCGGATCGGAGCGACGTGTCGCGCCAGGAGCAGGCCCGTCCGAATGGAACGATCGTAGTCGCCGCAGCGCCGACAATCGTCGGCGTGGACGCGCATCGCTGCGGCGAGCGCGGACCCGAGGTCCGTAGCGAGCCAAGCCAGATGCCGGGAACGGAAAGTGGTGCAATCCATCGTCGGTGGGGGTGGGGGAGACCCACGTCCGAAGCGGGGGAAGGAACGAACGACAAGACGCCCTCCCGTTACCCCGGGAGGGCGCCTCGCGTTCCAGCCCTCAGTCCTTCGGAGGTCCCACCCCCCTTCCGGATACCGCTACTGCAGGGCCGGCTCGATGATCTCGGCGAAGGAGCTCCGCGCTCGATTCAGGCGCGACTTCACGGTGCCGAGGTTGCAGTGTGTGATGTCGGCGATCTCTTCGTACGAACGCCCCTCCAGCTCCCGGAGCACGAAGACCTCGCGGTGGTGCTGCGGCAGCTTCGCGACCGTCTGTTCGACCAGCGCCCGAACGTGCCGCTTTCGGAAGAGGTCGTCGGGTCGGGCCGAGGGATCCTCGAACTCGAGCGGCCGCTCCTCGTCGTCCCAGCCCGCGGTCATCGTCTGGAAGAGCACGATTGGATTCCGCGAGCGGTTCCGGAGTTCGTTCTTCGCGAGGTTCGACGCAATCGTGTAGATCCAGGTCGAGAACTTCTTCGAGCGATCGAATCGCGCGAGGTGGCGATGCACGCGGATGAAGACCTCCTGAACGAGATCCTCCGACCGCTCCCGGTCGCCTACGGTGCGATAGATGAAGTTCAGGAGCCTAGTCTGATAGCGATCCACGATCGCATCAAAAGCTCGCGGCTGACCAGACAAGTATTCCGACACCAACAACGCATCATCGAGCAGCTTAAGCTCAGCGAGCGTACGGAACTGGAGTTTCGTGGACTCGGACTTGAGCGCGGCGACTCGCATCTGCCCTCCCCTGGATCGGCGTGAACCGACTCCTTCTCGATTGACTACAGAGCAGGGGGTATGCCAGCCACTGAAGCGCTGTAACTTGTTTATTACCAACGTGTTAATGTGATATTAATCTGTCCTTGTGTCTCCTTGGCTGGATATTTGTGTCCGCAAAAGGAGACGCCTCAGCCGGTCCGGGCGCGCCTTCATATAGAAGGGACCTTCTAACGCCTCCGGAACCCCGCTGCAAAGAGAAGTCCGATCACGCTCTTCGCGTCGGTGATCTCACCCGCCTCGATCATCCGAAGAACGGCCGCAAGTCCGAAGGTGTGAAGCTCGATGAACTCGTCCGCTTCGTGCTTCGTCGCCCCTCGTGTGAGTCCGGTCGCGAGGTACAGATGGATCCGCTCGTCGGTGAAGCCGGGCGTCGTCCAGATCGTTGTGAGTCGCTCCATTTTCGCCGCAGTGCAGCCCGTCTCCTCGAGCAGCTCGCGCGCCGCACACGTGAGCGGATCCTCCCCGGGCTCCAGTCTTCCAGCGGGGATCTCCCAAAGTCGGCCGCTCGCGGCGTACCGGTACTGGCGCATCAGGAGCACCTGGGGATCGTTCCCCGCCGGGTCACTCAGGAACGGTACGATCGCCGACGCACCGGGATGATGGATGAGCACCTGTTCTCCAACCTTCCCGTCGGGATAGCGCACGCGGTCGAGATGCGCATCGAGAAAGCGATGTTGCCAGATCCGTTCCCCGCTGACTCGGCCCGGCTCCTCGGTCATCTCGAATCCTCCGTTGGGTCTGCATCCGCCGAGACGACGCTCACCGCGCCGACTCCCGCGCTCGCGAGCGGTCCTTCGATCACTGACGGATCCCCGACGGCGAGCACGAGCAGCCGTGCCGGATCGAGATGGGCCCGGGCCGCCGCGTGAACACCCTCGGCCGTCACCGCGCGAATGCGCTCACGGTACTCGCGGAACCACTCGTCGCCCAAACCGAAGACGGTCGCGCGCGCGAGCGCCGCTGCTACCGCCGCAGTCGTCTCGTAGCGGATCGGGAAGATCCCCGCGAGGTACTTCGTCGCGAGGTCCAACTCACTTGCCGATGGAGGGGCCTGCCGCATCCCCTCGATCTCCGCGATGATCTCCTGCACGGCCCGGCCACTCACCTCGCTCTTCACCGCCGTGCTCACGACGAAGGGCCCCGCCCCGCGGCGCCAGTCGAACAGTGAAGAGGCGCCATAGGTGAAGGCGTTCTTCTCGCGCAGGTTCAGGTTGATGCGCGAGGAGAAGAGTCCGCCGAGGATCGCGTTCATCACCGAGATCGTCAGGTACTCGGGGTGGGACCGTGGAACGCCGAGGTGTCCGACGCGGAGCTCCGCCTGCGGGGCATCGGCCTTCGACACGACGATCGTCCGCCGCCCACCACTTCGCGCCGCGTCCACTCGCGGGCCGACTGGGTTCCCCCCGACACCGCTGCTCCAACCGCCGAACCCGGCGTCAGCCAGCTCCATCGCCCGGGACGGCGTGGTGTCCCCCACGAAGATCAATGTCGTTGCGGCCGGCCCATACGACGATGCGTGGAACGCGGCGACCAGATCGTGCTCGAGATCGCGCACCGAACGCACGCTCCCAGCCGTCGCCTGGGCGTAGCGCGCCGTTGGCGCGAAGAGGAATCCGTCGAACCGCTCATCGGCCAGCCCGCGCGGTTCGGCCAGCTGCTGCGCGATCTCAGCCAGTCGTTCATCTCGCAGCCGCTGGACATCCCGCGCGGGGAATGACGGCGCCCGCACCACCTCGGCGAAGAGCCTGAACGCGGCGTCAACGCGGTCCGACGTGGTCGTGAATTGCGCGACCGTCGAATCCCAGTCCGCTTCGGTGACGATCGCGGCCCCGAGTCCCTCGAGTCGAGCAGCGAGCGCCGCTCCGTCGAGTCCCGCCGCGCCTTCGGTCAACGTCCGCGCGGTCAGTACCGCCACACCCTCCTCGCCCGAACGTTCGCGCGCTGCACCGATGTCCACCAACGCGAGCACCGTCACGATCGGCAGGCGCGGCATCGGTGCGACGAGCAGGCGCACCCCGTTTGCGAGCGAGTTCCGGTGAACCGCGGGGAACTCGTACGGCCGCACGGGGCCGGGCGTCGGGCGCGTCGCGGTGTTCACGGCACCTCCGCCGGAATGAAGAGGAGTGACGCTCGATGCGCTGGCGTGAGCCGAGCCCGGGCAAAGGTCGTCAGCGCCGAAGGCGTGACCTCGGCGTAGCGCCCCATCTCCTCGTTCAGGCGCGTCGCGGTGCCGTGGTACGTCGCGAACTGCGAGAGCCGATCGGCACGCGTTCCGGCGGACTGCAGGCTCACCATCCACCCGGTCTCGAGCAGCGCGCGGGCGCGGTCCATCGCTTCGGCATCCACCCCGTCTGTGAGAAGGCGGTCGACTACGCCCCCGACAGCTGCCTCGAGCGCGGCCCCGCTCACCTCGGGGCGGCCCGTCACGTCGAGCACGAGCAGGTCGGCGCCCTTCGTGAGGTCGAACGTGAAGGCCGTGGCCGCCGTCGCGAGCGCTTGTTCGCGCACGAGCGTTCGCGCGAGAAGGCTCCCGTCGCCGGTACCGAGCACCGCACCGAGCAGGCTCGCGACGTACCAGGGCTCACTTCCTGCCGGTGGGATCCGGAAGGCGAGGAAGAGCCGCGGCGCAGCGACGGCGTCCGGCACGACCGCTCGCTGCCAGCTCCCGAATGCCTCCGCGACCGTCATTGGCCCGAGTGGCGGTCGCCCGGTGCCGCGTGGGATTGCCCCGAAGTGGCGCTCGACCATCGCCCGCGCGTCATCCGGATCGAAGTCTCCGGCGATCGTCAGCACCGCATTGTCGGGCGTGTAGTACGTGCGGAAGAACTCGGCGACATCCTCGAGACTCGCCGCAGTCAGGTCCTCCATCGACCCGATCAGCGAGTGGTGGAACGGGTGTGCCTCCGGGAAGCAGAGCGCGGGCAACCGCTCCCACCACGTGCCATACGGTTGGTTGTCCACCGACCAGCGACGCTCATTCTTCACGACGTCCCGTTGGGTATCGAGCTTCGCCTGCGTCATCGCGGGCAGGAGCCGCGCCATCCGGTCCGCTTCGAGCCAGAGCGCGATCTCCAGCTGATGCGCCGGCATCGTCTCGTGGTAGTTGGTGCGATCGAGCCAGGTCGAGCCGTTGCACGTGCCGCCTGCGCGCTGCACGATCTCGAAGTGCTCGTTGGCCGCAACCTGCGCGCTCCCCTGGAAGAGCATATGCTCGAAGAGGTGCGCGAACCCGGTGCGTCCCGCCCGCTCGTTCGCCGACCCGACGTGATACCAGAGGTTCACCGCGACCACCGGCGTCGCGTGGTCCTCCGAGAGCACGACGTGGAGTCCGTTGGGCAGCCGGTACTCGTCGACCGGCAGGCGCATCGTCGTCACCAGGCGAAGAGCAGCGCCATCGGGGCCTTGACGCTCTCCTCAAGGAAGTAGCCCGGTTGACGCGCGACCCGCGTCCACACGCTGCCGGTGATCGTCGGCGACGTGGACACGCGGAGGCCGTATCGTCGAGCGACGAACGCCACGCGCAGCACGTGGAAGGGGTCCGAGACGACGATGACGCGGGCGGTGCCGTTGGCGAGAAGGAGTTGCGAGACGAATCGGATCGATTGATTCGTCGTGCGCCCTTCGTTCTCGAGCAGGAGCGCCGTTTCCGGCACACCGGCCTGCAACACGTACTGGCGACTGACGAGCGCCTCGCTCGCCGTATCCCCTTCCGCCGTCCCGCCGGTGAGCACCAGCTGTGGGGCGAGACCCCGCGCGTACAGCCCCACCGCGTGATCGAGTCGCGCGCGCAGCACCGGCGACGGGCGCCCGCGGTATTGCGCGGCGCCCAGCACCACGATCGCATCCGACGGCTTGGCGCGGTCTCGCGAGGCATGCCAGAGCACCGCGGTCGCGCTGATCGCCCAGAGTGTCGCGACGAGCAGCGCGAAGCCGACGACGACACGACGGCGCGTTGACCAACGGGACCCGGGACGCATCGGCGGAAGCTACGAGGCGGCCCCGCCGGGCGAAACGGGCCCTATCGCCCGAGCGCGAGCAGCGCGAGCACCACCGCGTCGAGTTCGACGTCGAGGGCCTCGCCGCGAAGGCCATCCCGCCCTGAGGCGTGGACGAGTCCATCGAGTTCCCGGAGGAGGAAGCGGCCGACGAACTCCACCGGCACACGCGGAGCGAGTCCCACCGCGCCGAGCATCCTGGACGCGAGTCGCGTCGCAGCGTCGGTCCTCGCGCGACGCGTCTCTCGCACCACCGAGAGATCCACCGCGGGGTCGAGCAGGAGCGCGGCGAGGAGCGCCATCTCGCCTCGGGCGCACTCCTCCTGAGCGAGCGCGTGCCACGCATCCATCGGATGCTCGGCGCGCGCCGCCGCGTTGATCCGCTCCGCAGCGTCCTCTCCGATCGTTCGCGCGACGACCCCGAGCAGCGCCCCCTTCTCCTCGTAGTGGTAGAGCAACAGGGCCTTGCTCACGCCAGCGGAGTCGGCGACGGCCTGCAGGCTCAACGCTCCCGCACCTTGCGCCGTCCCGAGCTGAACGGCCGCAGCGATGATCCGATCCCGCGCGTCAGCGCGTGACACCGCTCCCCGGCTCCGGAGCCTGTACCTGGTATCCCCTCGCCGTCAGCTGCGCGCAAAGGGCGTCCTGTGCAGCCCGTTCTCCGTGGACGAGGAACACATCCCTCAGTCGCGGCGAGTTGCCACGCACCACATCGAGCCACGCCTGTAGTTCGGTCCGGTCGGCGTGCGCACTGTACCCATTGAGCACCTCGACGCGCGCCCGGAGCGGCAGCTCCTCTCCGAACACCTTGATCAGCTCGCGTCGTTCGACGATCCGCCGGCCCAACGTATGCTCCGCCTGGAACCCCACGATGAGGATCGTCGTGCGGGGATCCCCGGCTGAGTGCGCGAGGTGGTGGAGGATCCGTCCCGACTCGCACATCCCCGACGCTGCGACCACGATCATCGGTCCTGGTTTCCGCATCATCGCCTTCGACTCTTCGACGTCGGGTGTGAACTGCACCAGCTCGAAGTCGAAGATCGCGCTCAGGTCGCCCTGCTCCGCGCGCACCATCGGCTCCGACTGATCGAAGATCCCTGTGTTCTCGCGGAAGACCGCCGTCGCCTCTGTCGCGAGCGGACTGTCGATCACGATCGGGACGCGCGGGATCCGTCCGTCGCGAGTGAGCTGGTGCAGGTCGTAGAGGATCTCCTGTGTCCGCCCCACCGCGAAAGCCGGGATGAGCACGCGTCCGCCGCGCGCGACCGTCTCCCGCACCACCCGCGCGAGATCGTCCCGCGCACCCGCCACGCTCGCGTGGTCGCGGTTGCCGTACGTCGACTCCATGATCACCCAGTCGACATCCTCGACCGGCTCGGGGTCGCGGATGATCGGCAAGCCGCTGCGTCCCACGTCGCCACTGAAGCCAAGCCGGCGCCGCACCCCGTCTTCGTCCCACTCGAGCATCACCGAGGCGGAACCGAGGATGTGGCCGGCATCGACGAAGGTCGCCCAGACCCCGGGGACGACCTCGAACCGTTCGCGATAGCGGTGCGGTCGCATCTGGTTCAGCGTCGCCGAGACGTCCCGCAGCGCATAGAGCGGCTCGGCGACCGTCTTGCGATGCCGCGCAAGGAACTCCGCGTCCTTCTCCTGGATGTGCGCCGAGTCGGCAAGCATCACCTCGCAGAGGTCTCGCGTCGCCGCCGTCGCGTGGATCGCACCACCGTACCCCTCGCGAACCAGGAACGGGAGGCGCCCGGCGTGGTCGATGTGCGCATGCGAGAGCACGACGGCGTCGATCTGCCCCACGTCGTGGGGAAGTCGCCGGTTCTTCGCCTGCACTTCGCTGCGCCGCCCCTGGAAGAGCCCGCAGTCGAGGAGGATCGTGCGCCCTGCGGCGTGCACGAGGTGCGCCGAGCCCGTCACCTCGCGCGCGGCCCCTTGGAACTGGACCCGCACCTAGCGGTCCGCTTCGGCGTCGCGCGCGAACACGAGGGTCAGCCGCTGGGCATCCTGGGTCATCATCGTCGGCGTCCAGCCCCCGCGACTCCGCTCGTTGAGCAGGTCGGTGAGTGCGTCCTCGTCCTCGCGCTGATGCCGGGTCAGGCGTACGATGACGGCCTGATATTCTTTCATCGGCCGGAAGATACTAGCTTCTCGCGTATGTTGACCACTCCGCTACTCCCTGGACTGACCGTCGTCTCGCACCCGTTGGTCCAACACAAGCTCTCGATCCTGCGAGATCAGGCCACCCCGAAGAAGATCTTCAAGGAGCTCGTCGACGAGATCGCGATGCTGATGGCGTACGAAGCCACGGCCGACCTTCCGCTCGAACCGGCCGAGGTGGTCACGCCCCTCGAAACGATGACCGCGCAGCGCGTTGCCGGGAAGAAACTCACGCTCGTTCCGATCCTGCGCGCCGGACTCGGCATGGTCGAGGGGATCCTCAAGCTTGTCCCCTCCGCGCGCGTCGGACACATCGGGCTCTATCGCGATCACGACACCCTCGAGCCGGTGGACTACTACTTCAAGGTCCCGGGCGACGCCGCCGAACGCGACTTCTTCCTGCTGGATCCGATGCTTGCCACCGGCGGGAGCGCCGTGAGCGCGGTCGGATCACTCAAGCGCGCCGGTGCGCTCCGCATCCGCTTCCTCTGTCTCGTCGCCGCACCGGAAGGCGTGAAGCGCCTGCACACCGCGCATCCCGATGTGCCGATCTTCGCCGCCGCACTCGATCGCGAACTCAACGCGCACGGTTACATCCTCCCCGGTCTGGGCGACGCCGGCGACAGACTGTTCGGCACTCGGTAGGGAGGGACGCTACGCGTCGTAGGCGCGGCCAAGTTCCTGCCGCGCCCCTCACATCCCACTCCTCCCATCCGCACCGAAAGAAGTGCGGTCTGGGATTTGCTTGGCCTCACTACCTCTTGTCCGGAATCACGATCGGCCCTATCGTTCGCCCGGTGAACTCCGGCCCCAGTTGATCTCAGCGCGTCCCGACCCCACCGAATGCTGATCAACCTGCTGCCAGACTTCTTCGCCGTTCTCCAGAGCGCCGATCCGGTCGCAGCATACCACCGCTATTTCGAGACCCACCGCGCCCTCCTCGGCGCGTACTGGCACAACTTCGTCATCGAGCCCACCGGGCCGCATTTCCATGAGGTCGTCCGCGAGACCGTGCGCGCCGACCGGTCGGATCTTCGCACGATGCTCGAGCGCACCGACGTCGTCACGCTCGCCAAGCAGGCCGAGGCCGCCTGCGCTGAGCTCTTCGAGATCGATTCGACGATCGACGTAGTGTTGATGACTGGCGTCGGCGCCGCGAATGCCGGAGAACTCGTTGTGGACGGACGCGGCTATGCGTTCGTCTGCCTTGAGCACTTCACGAGCATCGCGAATCCCGCGACCCGTGGCCTCGGACTCGACCCTGAACTCGTGCCGATGTGGCTCGCGCACGAGATCGCACACTGCGTTCGGTATTCGTCGCCCTCCAGCCGCGCCGAGCTGCAACGCGTCGTCGGTGCCGCAGGCGGATTCTATTCGTATTGGGAGACCGGACGCTCCGTGTCGCTGCGCGAGCACCTCGTGAACGAAGGACTCGCCGTGCACGCTTCACGGCAGCTCAGCCCGGGCCACGCACCGTGGGAGTACTACGGCTTCCAGCGCCGGCAGTACGCGCGCGTGCGGGAACTCGAATCGGTGCTCTCGCGCGTCGTGACCGACGACCTCGATCGCGCCGCGCTCGGCCTGCGGCTGCGGTGGCTCTCGGGTGGGATGAGTGATGAGGCACGGACCGTGCAGCGTCACGTGTTGCCGGAGCGTGCTGGCTATTGGATCGGCGCGCGGATGGTCGAGGATGCGATCGCCGAGAAGGGGATCGCGTGGGCACTCAGGGCTGACGCCCGAGAGATACTGCACTTCACCGACGCAGCAGCTCGGACCGCTTAGGCGGACGGCACTTCGCTCGGTGGACGCGCGCGACCGGCTCCGGGGCCGGCCGCGCGTCGTCAATTGACGGCTGGTGGAAGGGGGTAGGAGGAAGGGGTGCGGCAGGAACTTCGCCGCGCCGGTTTCGCCACGGTCGCCGGCGCGTTCCTTCCTCCTATTTTCCAACGCAGAACGTCGCGAACACCCGCCCCATCACCTCATCGACATCGATCGCCCCGATCAGTTCATCGAGCGCGTGCGTTGCCGCTCGTAGGTGCGTCGCGGCCACCGGCGCGGGGAGTGACGCCTCCTCCCACGCTCGGATGAAGGCCTCGGTCTCGGCGCGTGCGGTCCCGAGTGCGTGGGCGTGGCGCGCCCGTGTGATGATCGGCAGTTCCTCCGCCGGATCCGGCGCGAGTGCGGCGAGTGCGGAGCGCATCGCCTCGCGTAAGGTGGCGAGGCCGGCACCAGTCACCGCACTCACGGCGACCGCGCCTCGGCCAGCGAATGTGCTCGGCGCGACCCACGCCGTGCCGTCGGACCATAGGTCCGCTTTCGTGCGGATCGCCAAGCACGGTGCGCCGGTGACCGCCGCGACGCGGGCACATGCTTCGGTGAGCGCCTCCTCGGATTCGCCGCACACCAGCACCAGGTGCGCGACGGCGAGCCGCCGCTCACTGACCACAACGCCGAGCCGCTCGACAAGCTCGTCGCTCTCCCGGAGCCCCGCCGTGTCCACCAAGCGAATTGGCCAGGGCTCGTCGTCGAGCAGCACTTCGATCGCGTCGCGCGTGGTTCCCGGGACCTCGCTCACGATCGCTCGCTGATCGCCGACGATCGCGTTGAATAGCGACGACTTCCCCGCGTTCGGTGCGCCGGCGAGCACGACGGTCGCCCCGTCGCGGCCGAGCTCCGCCCGCGGCTGCGTGGCGAGCAGCGCTTCGATCGCCCCGAGCACCGTTCGAGCCGCGCGCGCGGCGCGCGCGCGCGGCTGAGGACCGTCATCCTCCTCAGGGAAGTCCAGTTCGTAGGCGATCAGCGCTTCGACGCCGAGCAACGCCTCCCGAAGCTCGAGCAGGAGACGCGAGAGCGCGCCCGAGAGTTGCGTCAGCGCGGCCCGTTGGGTTGCGGCCGAGCGCGCGTCGATGAGGTCGGCGACCGCCTCGGCCTGCAGTAGGTCGAGCTTGCCGTTGCGCACCGCACGCTCGGTGAACTCGCCGGCGAGTGCCGGCCGCGCACCCGCCTCGACCAACGCCGCCAGTATCGACGCGGGAACCCGATGTCCGCCGTGCACGGAGAACTCCACGACATCCTCGCCAGTTGCCGAGTGCGGGGCAGGGAAGTGCGTCACGAGAGACTCGTCGAGCGGAGACGCTGCACGGTCCGGACGGTGTAGCCGCGCGTGGGTGGGCCGCCGGGCCTCGAGTGGCCAGGGCTCGCACACGCGCGCCGCGACGGCGCTCGCCGCGGCGCCGCTCAGCCGAACGACGGCGAGAGCACCACGGCCTGGTGCCGTCGCCACCGCGGCGATCGTGTCGCCACGGAGGTCAGCGCTTCTTCCGTTCTCCCCCATCCGCGATCGTGGCGACCGGCCCCGCCTTCCCTCGCTCGTTCGCGATCAGCCACTGCTGTGGTAGTGCAGCCAGGTTCTGCACCGTGTAGTAGAGGTTCAGTCCCGACGCGAACTTGAAGAGCACCGCCGTCATCACGACCGGCATCATCCAGCTCATCATCTTCTGCTGGGGGTTCGGCGGCGCGTTGCGCATCCCGAGCCACATCGTGAGATACATCGAACCGCCCATTGCGAGCGGCACGATGTAATACGGGTCCATCAGCGTGATGTCAGGGAGCCAGAGGAACGACACGCCGCGGAACTCGATCGTGTTCTGGAACACGAAGAAGAGCGCGAAGAGCACCGGCATCGTCAGTAGGAGCGGCAAGCACCCCGAGAGCTGGCCAAGCGGGGAGACCCCGTGCTCGTTGTAGACTTTCATCAGGGCCTGTTGCTGCGCCGCGGGGTCGTTCGGATGCTTCGCCTTCGCGGCCGCCTGTGCCGCTTGGATCGCCGGGGCGAGACGCTGCATCTTGAGACTCGTGCGCAACATCCGGCTATTCAGCGGCCACATCAGCAACCGGATCGCGATCCCGAAGAGCACGAGGATCCAGCCGTACTCGAGCGCGGTGGTGCGCTTGGCCCAGAGGAGAATGCGCATCACGATCGTCGCGAAGGGCTGCACGATCCCGCTGATGAACCCTCCATACGGATTCGCATTCTCGAAGGCGCGCCCCATCGCGACCAGTCGCTCCCATTCCTGCGGCCCCGCGTAGAGCTCGTAGCGGACCACGCCGGACCCGAGCGGGGAGACGACCGTCGCGTGCGCCCGCGACGCGACCCGGTTGACGCGCATCGCACCCGTTACCTGCAGCTCGGCGAACGGCGACTCCGCTCCAGCGGGAGCCACGACGCCGACAAGGAAGTACTTGCTCTTCGCCACCGCCCACGTGAGTGGCCCCGGTTGCAGCAACCGCTCGCCCGGATCGGGCTTTCGGAAGTCGACGCGCTCGGCTCCGCCGACCGCCGGCTTGAGCGCGTAGGCGAAGTGGCGATAGTCCTCCGCAGAGTCCGCCTCCTGCGATACGAAGCTCGACGGAAGGTCGGTCAACAGGAACGCCGGCGCCGGGAATCCCTCGGCCCGGACCTCCACTTGCGTGACGTAATTGTCCTTCGTCATGGTGTAGGCGATGCTCAGCGTCCCACCGGCGACCGCGCCCGTCATGATGAGGCGCTCGCCGTTCGCGGTGAACTCTCGCACGGCTCCGAACACCGTGCGATCCACCGGGATCGTATCGCCGCCAGCGATCAGCCGATGCCGGACCATCGGCGCTTCGGCATCGCGTAGTTGCACCGTGCCCTCGCGCCCCCCGAGCTGCGCGTAGCGGGGCAGGTCGACGGCGTGCAGCGCCGCCCCGACCGTGCTGAAGCGGAGTGTGGTCAACGCATTGCCGAGGCTCAGCGTCTCGCCGGCGATCGCCGCAGTCGCTGCTGGGCTCGTGACCGGAGCGCTCGTGACGGGCGCGGCGCCCGGCGGCTGCGATCCGGCGGCGCTGCCCGGGATCGTATTCGCCGTCGAAACAACGGGCAGCGGCGTCACTGGCTGACGCAACGGGCGCCCGAAGATGAGCGGCGTGAGGATCACGACGGCGCCCGAAAGCAGGAGCGCGAGGAAGAAGCGCCTATCCATCTCTGGTCTGGGTCGTTGGGGGATCCGGCACGGGATCGTAGCCGCCGGGTCGGAAAGGATGACAACGAGCGATGCGTCGCGCCGCAAGCCACGAACCTCGGAGTGCGCCGTGCTTCTCGAGCGCCTCGATCGCGTAGCTGGAGCAGGACGGTTGGTAGCGGCACGCCGCCGGGAGGAGCGGCGAGAGCAACATCTGGTATGCCCGAACCAGAACGACGAGCACTCCCCTCATCCCACCGCCATCACGCGTCGCGCAAGCAACTGCAGGTCCGTTGCGAGCGCTTCGTACCCCACGTCATATGCTCCCGGTGCCGCGCGCACCACGACGTCGAGCGGCGCACGCTCACGAAGTAGCGGCAGAAGCTCCAGGCGCGCGAGTTCCCGCAGGCGACGCTTCACCAGATTCCGCGCGACCGCCGACTGATGATGCCGGGGCACGATGATCCCGAGTCGGGGCTGCCGCGAGGGCGAAGCGGCGAACCGCAGCTCAAGTCGAGCAGTGCGGAATCGCTTGCCCACCAGGCGTACTCGGTCGAGCGCCGCCGATCGCGTCAGCCGTTCGCTCGCGAGGAGGCGGCGATTCAGGTCAGGCGCCAGCGTATTTGGACGGGAGCTTCACCGTCAAGCGCTTGCGACCCTTCTTGCGGCGGCGGCTGAGGACCTCGCGCCCCCACTTCGTCTCCATGCGCGCGCGAAATCCGTGCGTCTTGATCCGACGCTTGTTGCGCGGGCGGTATGTCGGCTTCCCCATCGTTACTCCAAAAAAGGCTTGAAAACGCGAGTCGAACGAGAGCTAAAGCTAGTTGGGCCCGAGGCTTAGGTCAACGGTACCGCACCCGGGGATGGCACTGGTTCGCTTACACGAGCGTTGACTTGTCCACAAGGCGGGGATACCTTCGTCGCCCCTCGGATATCCACACAAGCACGGCCCGGAATGTCGCTCACTGCCACCGAAGTCTGGACTCGCCTGCTCGACCGGGCGCGAACAGAACTCTCAGATCACATAGTTGATACGTGGCTCCTGCCACTCACCGCAGCCGACTACACGGGCGAGGCGCTGACACTGCATGCGCCCGACCAGTTCTCGGTGGAGTGGAACGAACGTCGACACGCGGCGATCCTGGAATCCCTTGCCCCGGTCGCCCTCGGCCATCCGCTGAAGATCGCGCTTCGGGTGCACCACGAGCGGACGCAGCGGTCGCAGATGGACCTTTTCGTGCCAGCAAAGGGACAGGACCGCGCCCTCATGGCGCCAGATGGCCCTCGGCCAAACGTAACGCTTAGCTCGCTCAACGACCGCTACACTTTCGATACCTTCGTCATCGGAAAGTCCAATGACCTCGCGGCGGCCGCAGCAATGGCCGTTTCAAAAGCCCCCGGAAAGACCTACAACCCCCTCTTCTTCTACGGACCCACGGGGCTCGGAAAGACGCACCTGATGCAGGCGATCGCACAGGAGATCGTCCGCCGCGCGCCGGCGACGCGCGTCACGTACATCACCACCGAGCAGTTCACCAACGACGTCATCACCTCGATCGGCAAGGGAGCGATGCACGACTTCCGTCGGCGCTACCGCGAGACCGACCTCTTCCTCGTCGACGATGTGCACTTCATCGGCGGCAAGAACTCCACGCAAGAGGAGTTCTTCCACACCTTCAACGCTCTCTACGAAGCCGGCAGGCAGATCGTCCTCACCTCGGATCGCCCGCCCTCGGAGATCCCGAAACTCGAGGCGCGCCTCGCCTCACGCTTCGCCTGGGGGATGGTCGCCGATGTCGGACAACCCGACCTCGAGCATCGGATCGCCATCCTGCGCCGCAAGGCCGAGATGGACCACCTCGAACACACGATCCCCGATGATGTGCTGCACTTCATCGCCGACCACGTGCAGTCGAACGTCCGCGAACTCGAAGGCTCGATCATCAAACTCCTTGCCTTCGCGTCGCTGAAGCACCGCGTCGTCACCGTGGACCTCGCCCGGGAGGCGCTTCGCGACAAGCTGCGCTCGAACGATGGTGCTTCTTCGCGTCCGGGACGCAACGATCGGATGGGAGCGATCCAACAGCGCGTGGCCGGGGAGTGGGGCGTAACCGTCGACGGGATGCAGTCGAAGACCCGCACCAAGGTCCTCACGGTACCCCGCCAGGTGGCGATGTACCTCGCGCGCGAGGTTCTCGGGCTGCAACTCGTCGAGATCGGCCTCGCGTTCGGTGGCCGCGACCACTCAACGGTGATCCATTCCCTCGAGCGCGTGGGGGAGATGATGAAGGAAAGCGCGGAGTTCAGGGGGCGCGTGGATAAGGTGAGGGAAACCGTTCGCCACTCCACTTGATCCACACCGATCGTGCGGAGAACCGTCGCCGCGACGGCTTTCCCACGCCAGTCCACGGGGAACACACCGAAGAATCACATCACGAGAGGCTGGCGATGCCGCGCTGGCACAACGGCTTCGGCCGTTCGTCAACACTCCACACCTTGCTACTACTACGACTGAGAGAGAAATTCCTTTAGTCGTAAGACGGCCTCACCCGGCGTTCCACACGCCAACCGCCTGCACAGGGACCGAATGCGCTTCACGATCACGCGCGAGAAGCTCCAAGAAGGACTCGCCGCCGTCACGCCGGCGGTTCCTTCCAAGACGACGCTCCCGGTCCTGGCCAATCTCCTCGTCCAGACCACCGACAAGGGTATCCGCATCTCCGGCACCGATCTCGATATCGCGGTCAGCACGGAGGTGACGGCCGATGTCGAGGGGGTTGGTGCGATCACGATCCCGGCGCGCAAGTTGAGCGAGATCGCGCGTGAGCTGCCGCCCGCTCCAGTGCGCATCTCGGCGACCGGCGACCAACGCATCACCCTCGAGTGCGGGAGATCGAAGTTCAAACTTCTCGGCCTGCCGAAGTCGGAGTTCCCGAGCTTTCCCGCGGTGCAGTTCGAGAAGGCGACACGCATCCCCTCGGGGGAGCTGCAGAAGCTGATCCACCACACGGCATTCGCCGCCAGCACCGAGGAGAGTCGGCCGATCCTCAACGGCGTGCTGTGGGAGCTCCGCACCGACCTGATGCGGATGGTGGCGACGAACGGACACCGGCTCGCGAAGATGGAGGTCCCGGTGAGCGGTGGACAGAAGTCCGACCTGATCATCCCGCCAAAGGCCCTTGAGCAGATCCGCCGGCTCTTCGCGGCGGAGGAGGAGC
The DNA here is from genome assembly GCA_031430835.1 of Gemmatimonadaceae bacterium. GTDB lineage: Bacteria > Gemmatimonadota > Gemmatimonadetes > Gemmatimonadales > Gemmatimonadaceae > Pseudogemmatithrix. The sequence continues at coordinate 95,674 of JANPCH010000088.1, read as the reverse complement.
TCGAGGTCGCCCAGGGAGAGAGCCATCTCGGCTTCCGCTCGCCCTTCACGTCCGTCTTCACGCGGCTGATCGAGGGTCCGTATCCAGGCTACGAGCAGGTGATCCCCAAGGACAACGACAAGTACGCGATCCTCGACAAGGCGGCCTTCGTTCAGGCACTCAAGCGGATGAGCGTCGTGGCTTCCGACCAGACGCACCGGATCCGCCTCTCCTTCAACGCGGGGATGCTCAAGTTCTCGGTGAGTACCCCCGACCTCGGGGAGGCCCAGGACGAACTGCCGATCCGGTTCGAGGGGGATCCGCTCGACATCGGCTTCAACGCAGCCTATCTCCTCGAGATCCTCCGGTACCTGCCGACCGACGAGGTGCGAATGACATTCCGCGCACCGGAGCGCGCCTCGACGATCGAGCCCGAGGGGTGGAGCGATCCGGCGAAGTATCTCTGTCTTCTGATGCCTCTGCGCCTGGTCGACTGACCGGCGCACGGCGGTCGGTCAGGGCGCCCCGATCGCGAGTCGCGTCAACTGGTGGAGTTCCTGCGTACGGTGGCGGCCGGTGAGGCGCAGCGACAGCTCGCCCTCGCCCTGACCCTCGAGGATCCAGCCGCCCGCGAGCGACAGGGCAATGCGGGCCACTCCGCTCCCCTCGCCAGTGAGCACGATCCGTTCGCCGAACTGCAGGCCCTCACCCTCGAGGCGCGAGCGCGACCTGCGCTCGACAAGCACCACCACGGCGCTGCCACGGCGCTCGGCACCGAGCACGCGGTACTCGCGGTATGACGCGACGGCGAGCGGGATCGAGTCGCGACAGACGACGAAGCGCGACGAATCGGCCCACGTGAGGCCGGCCGTGAGGAGCGCCGGCGGAACGACCCAGAGTTCGCGGAGCGACTGCGCCGCGGCGCCGGCCACCGAGCATTCGCCATCTGCCGGCTGAACGAGTCGCGGCTGCGTGCCAGGCGCTCCGAGTTCGGCCGAGAAGGGCTGCGGAAGGGAAAGGGAGGGAGGAGTCGAGTCGCCGACACGGAAGGCCGTGATGAGGCCGCCAAGGCGCCAGACGCCCGCGCTCACGACCCGCGAGGTGACCGCCTCAACAGCCGAACGAAGCGTGTCGGCTCGCTCGGCCGTGTCGATCCGCGAGCGCAGCACGGCGGTGACGACGAGGTGTTGTCTTGCTTCTCCCGCCGACGGTCCGACGAGCCACGGCTCGGCGAGCAGGTCGGCTTCCACCCGCGGCGCCGCGGCACGCCGGTCTTGCCGCACCGGCGCTTGCGTTGCGCAGCCGTTGGCCAGCAGCGCTGCGATCAGGATCGGTCCGCGAGGAACGCGCAAGGCGAGAGGAAGGTGTTGGTGATGGTGACGCGCCGGAGGAGCGAGCAGCGGGCCTCGTCCCCTCCGGCGCATCGTGGACCACTCGACCGTCGGTTCCGCCTGTAAGCCGGGTTCTGTCGGGACCTTGCGATCCCGGACGGTCATTTCTCTCGGCACACGGTCGCCCGTGTACTCTAGCGGCCAACCCGCGGCGTCTTGATCGCAGAGGACTGCTGCTCGCCGCCTATTCGGCCTTGCTCCCACAGGGGTTTGCCGTGCCGCCCGTGTTGCCACGGACGCGGTGGGCTCTTACCCCACCGTTTCACCCTTACCTCCACTTTCGTGAAGGCGGTCTGTTCTCTGTGGCACTTTCCGTCGCGCCACAAAACGCGGCGCGCCCAGGCGTTACCTGGCAGTGTGTCCAAGGAGCCCGGACTTTCCTCGGCGCGAGGAGCCTTCCCTCTCGACGCGACCGTCCGGCGGAACCGGCCCACGGAATATATCGCGCCCGGCTGACGACGGCGGGATTTCGCACCCCGCGCCGTGACGATGCGATGACGAGGCGGCCCCAGCGTGGCGGCGCGACACCCCCACAAACCCGCCACCCCGAGGAGCCGATGTCGATCCCGCCCCGCACGCTCACCGCCCCCGTCATCACCGTGCTCGAGCCCGAGGAACGGCCGCGCGTCGATGCTGCCGGCGCAGGACTCTATCGCGCCATCCATCGGGAGACCGTCGCCGACGCGCTCGAGGATCTCAAGCGACGGCGCGTGAGCGCGGTCCTTCTCTCGGTCGTGCGGTGCGGTCGGCAATTCGACCGGCGGACGGCGACCGTCGTGCGCGAGTTCCCCTCGGTCCCCACCGTCGCGCTTCTCGGCGCCACGCCGCCGACCGCCGAGGCGCTCCTGCAACTCGGGAACGCCGGAGTGACGCAACTCGTGGACGTGCGACTGCCGTCGGGATGGAACCGGCTCCGCCAGATCCTCGGGAGCGAAGCCCAGATGGAGGCGGACCGGATGGCGCTCCAGGCGATCCGTGGGGAACTCGGCGAACTGAGCCCCGACTGCTGGACCTTCTTCGAGGCGCTCTTCGTGTCGAGTGAACGGATCGGCACGATCCGCGAGCTCGCCCTCCGGATGGGCGTGCTGCCGAGTACGCTGATGAGCCGGTTCTTCCGGGCCCGCCTTCCCTCGCCGAAGCGGTTCCTTGCCTTCGCGCGCCTTCTCCGCGCGGCCCGGCTCTTCGAAGACGCGGGACATTCGATCGCGGACGTGTCGAACGCCCTCGAGTACTCCTCACCCCAGAGTTTCGGACGGCACGTGCGGACCCTGCTCGGCATCACCGCCGGGGAGTTCCGACGGGACTTCACGACGGCGCGGATGCTGGATCGGTTGCTCGCCGACCTCGTGCGGCCCTATCGCGACGGATACCGTCGACTGCGCCCCTTGGTGCTCAGGCCCGGGATGAGGCGGCCGCCGTCACTCGAACAGCGCGCGCCGGCGCACTTCACGCGCGAGAAGTGATTCCGGCGATCCACCGCGGGTCACATCCGCGACTTGATCTCGGCGGCGCCGGCGAGGGTGTCGACCTCGAGTCCCGCGGCCTCGATCGCGGCGCGCCCTCCCTCTTCGCGGTCGACGACCGCGAGCACGCCGACGATTACGCCGCCTGCGGCGCGGATCGCCGACACGGCGCGCAACGCCGACCCTCCGGTCGTGATCACGTCCTCGATCACGACCACGCGGTCGCCCGATTCGAAGGCGCCCTCGATGAGCTTGCCTGTTCCGTGGGTTTTCGCTTCCTTCCGCACCGTGAAGGCGCGAGTCGGAGTGCCGGCGTGCTGGCTGGCGTACGCGATCGCATAGCTCACGGGGTCAGCGCCGAGCGTCAGGCCACCGACGGAGTCGGGCCGCCATCCCCGCGCCAGGATCGTATCGAGGCCGAGGGGACCGATCAGGGCGAGCCCTTCGGGATGCATCGTCGTCAGTCGGCAGTCGATGTAGAAGTCGGAGGTGCGTCCGGAGGCGAGCGTGAAGGTGCCGCGCTTCGCGCTCCGGTGCGCAAGCAGGTCGATGAGTCGGGAACGTGGGTCCATCCGGGGAGGGTATCCCGGCCTCTCTGACGGGTCAATGAGGACGGGATGCTCGTTTGGGTGATCGCGCTGATGGTGGCACTGGGCTTCGCCGCGTTCCTGGCGTACGAACGGACGCAGCGCCGCCGCCTCAAGGACCGGAGCGCCGAGCTCGAGCATCTCTCCTTCGAGCTCGCCCGGGCGAATCGCGCCAAGTCGGAGTTCCTCGCGAACGTCTCCCACGAGCTGCGTACGCCACTCGCGGCAATCGTCGGATTCGTGGACCTACTTCGCGACGGCTCCTACGGCGAGCTCGGCCCACGGATGATCGACCCGGTTGAGCGGATCCAGGCGTCGGCCGAACACCTGCAGACCCTCGTCGACCAGGTGCTCGACCTCGCCAAGCTCTCGGCCGGGAGACTCGAGGTCCATCGCGAGCCACTCTCGCTCCGCGCCTTCGTGATCGACGTCGCCAGTGAGGTGGAGCCGTTGGTCATCGAGAAGGGGCTCGCCCTCTCGATCCAGGTTCCCGCCACGTTGGCGCGCGTGAGCACGGACCCCACGCATCTCCGGCAGATCCTGGTGAACCTCCTCGGCAACGCGGTGAAGTTCACCGCGACGGGCGGGATCACGATGCGGGCGAGCTTCGTTCCCGATGGGGAGGTCGCGCGCTACGTGCGCAGCGCCACGAAACGGCCCCTCCTCACCTCTGGTGGCGACTGGATCGCGCTGCAGGTGAGCGACACCGGGATCGGCATCGCCGCGAAGGATCACGAACGGATCTTCGGAGAGTTCGAACAGGTCCGGCCAGGGTCGCGCGGCGACTCGGAGCGTCGAGGCACCGGGCTGGGACTCTCGATCACCCGGCGGCTTGCCAGGCTTCTCGAGGGGGACATCACGCTCGAGAGTGAGCCCGGTCGAGGGGCGACCTTCACCTGCTGGCTGCCAGCCGACCCTGCGCCGCGGGAACCACCGGTCAGCGGTTGAAGAGCCCCTTCATGCGCCCGAGGAATCCCGCCGAGGGGAGTTCGGCCGGGTAGGGATCCTTGAGCACCTCGGCGAGCGCGGCGGCGAAGGCGCGAACATCGGTGTACCGATCGGTCGGCGCCTTGGCGAGACCCTTCATGACGACAGCCTCGACCGCGGGGTTGTAGAGGATATCGGGCTTCGCCTTGTTCAACGCGATCGGCGGCTGCGAGAGGAGTTGCGTGAACATCTCGCGGGGGCTCTTCGCGGTGTAAGGCAGCGTCCCGGTCAGGAAGAGGTACGCCATCGTCGCAAGGGAGTATTGGTCAGCGGCGGGTGATACGACCTCGCCGGAGAGCGCTTCCGGCGCGACGTACATCAGCGTGCCGACGAAGAAGCCGGCGCGCGTGAGGCGTTGGTCCGGTGTGACGTCGGTCGCCGTCGCGATGCCGAAGTCGAGCAGCTTCACGAGCCGCGTCTCGTGATCGTACATCAGGTTGTCGGGCTTCAGGTCCCGGTGCACGATGCCGACCGCGTGCGCGGCGTACACTGCGCTGGCGATCTGCACTACGACGGTGGCGACCTCGTCGGGAGGGAAGGGGGCGTGACGCTTGGCGTAGCTCTCGAGCAGCTCACCGGTGGCCCACTCGATCGCGAGGAACGGTAGCCCCCCCGACTCTCCCGTCTCCAGCGTACGGATCACATTGTCGTGGGTGACGCGCGTGCCGAATCCCGCTTCGCGAACGAATCGCGCGACGGCGGTGCGGTCCTGACGGAGCTTCTCGCGCAGCACCTTCAGCGCGACGGTGCCGTGGGTCGCGTGTTCGGCGCGATACACAGTCGCCGTGCCTCCCTCGCCGACCCGGTCAACGAGGGAATACCCGGCGATCATCGTGCCAACAAGAGGGTCGCGAGCCACGCGGCGAAGCTACCGAGGCGCACGAGTCGCGGCAAGCGAAGGCTGGTAGTCACTAGAGAGGGTGATGCGGGGTAGATTATTCGCGCGGCCACCTCTGGTGGTGCCCTCAGCCCCAAGTCCCGAATGCTCCGTTCGCCTCTCTCGCGCGCGCTGACCGTCGGCCGCCACTCGCTCCTCGCCGCCGGCTGGCTGGCGGCGGCGTGCAGTGGTGGTACCGGAGGTCCGGCAGGGCAGTCCCCGGCGAGCCCTCCGGCGCCGCAGCGTGCCGCGGGCTCGCTCTCGTTCGACGCGACGCCGTTCTATCGCCAGATGGGATTGATCGCGCGAGGCATCCCCTTCCCTGTGCTTGGCCGCGCGACCTATCTCGGGTCGTCGAATCCGGACACCACGCATGTGGTCGTGGCGCTCGCGTTCGCAAGCAATGCGCTCGCTTTCGCACGCGAGGCGGACGATCGCTTTCGCGCCAAGTACCACGTCACGATCCTCATCGGACGCGGTAGCCAGGTGGTCGCGCGCGCCGACGCCGACGAGCAGGTGGTCGTTGGGTCGTATCGAGAAACCGTCCGCACGGACGAGGCGATCATCTTCCAAGAGGTCCTCGATGTTCCGCCGGGGCAGTATACGCTCGCGGTGAGCTTGGAGGATCAGGGGAGCCGTCGGAGCATCGAGGAGCGGATCACGATCGATGTGCCGCGCCTCGGGCTCGTCGGGCTCTCGACGCCGGCGCCCGTGGTGGAGGTCGTCTCACGGACCTCACGCGATGCGCTGCCGAACCTGGTGCTGAGTCCTTCCGGCACCGCGGTCGTCGGACGCGACTCGATCATCCCGCTCTACGTCGAGTCCTACGGCGGACCGGGGATCCCGCTCCGGCTCTTCGTTCGCAACGAGCACGGCAAGCTTCTCTGGACCGACACCGTCTCACTCTCGTCTCGCGGTGCGATCGACGCGGGTGTGATCGCGGTGCCGGTCGCCCGGATCGGGATCGGCACGGCGCGCCTCACCTTCATCCGCGAAGGGGGCAGCGACTCGGTCTCGACGAACGTCTTCGTTGGATTCGGCGGTGAACTCCCAGTGGCGAGCTATGAGGACATCCTCTCGTTCCTCCGTTACTACGCATCCCCGGCGCGCCTTCAGCGGTTGCGGGAAGCTCCCGAGGAGGAGAGGCCAGCCGCCTGGGCGGAGTTCGTGCGCGCGACCGACCCGAACCCGCAGACTCCCGAGCACGAGGAGCTTCGCGGCTACTTCACCAAACTCATCCGCGCGAATGGCCGATTTCGCGAGGAAGCGACCCCCGGTTGGCTCTCCGACCGCGGTCGCGTCTTCGTGGCACTCGGCGAGCCCGATCAACTCATCGAGCCGGCGGGCGCTGAGTTCCAACGCAATCGCCAGCAGATCTGGGAGTACCGGTCCCTAAACCTGCAACTCGTATTCCTCGACCAGACCGGGACGGGACGGTGGCGCCTCACTCAGGCCAGCGAGGTGCGGTTCGAGGGAGAGTTCCGTCGCCGTTTGAAGTGAGCGACCGGACGGGACCGCGCGACGCCGAGTTCGCGCGGAAAGCACTCCACCTCTCGATGGCCGTGGTCCCGATCGCCTGGGCGAGTGGCGTCGTTTCGCACGAGCAGGTCCGGATCGGAGTCGCCGTGCTGGCGATCACGGCGGTCATCGCCGAGGGAGCGAGACTACGGCTCGCCAGGGTTCACCAAGCGATCGAGCGCCTCGCGGGGCCCCTGCTCCGTCCGCACGAGCATCGGGCGATCACTGGCGCGACGTGGCTCGCGATCGGTTGCGCTGTCGCGGTCTTCGCGTTCCCATCGCGGGCTGCGATCAGCGCGCTCTGGGCGGTGACGGTCGGTGACGCACTCGCCGCGCTCGTCGGTCAACTGATCAGTCCGCCGGTCGGCGAACGGAAACGAAAAACGATCGCCGGTTCCGTGACCTGTCTTGTGGCCAGCGCGCTCGGTGCGTGGTGGCTCGCCGGCGCGACCCCGCTTGCCGCCCTCGCGATCGGCGCCGCCGCTGCTGTCGCCGAACGTCCGCACGCGGGCGTCAATGACAACGTGCGCATCGTTGCTGCGGCAGGTCTCGCGGCATGGGTCCTTGGCGTCGCGTAACTTCCCGCCATGTCGATCCCCGGCCGGCCGCGACTCTATCTCATCGACGGCTACGCACTCATCTTCCGCGCCTTCCACGCCCTCGGCGGCGGAACGCCGCTTCGGAACGCCCGCGGCGAGAACACCGGGATGGCCAAGGGGGTCAGCGACTTCCTCAAGCGCCTCATCGAGAAGCACAAGCCCGACTACCTCGGCTGGGTGAACGACGCCGGCTCCTCCGGACGGGAGGAACTGCTCGCGGAGTACAAGGCCAATCGCGTCGCGCTGCCTCCCGAGGAACAGGAAGACTTCGACACCGGCATCGAACGAGTCCACCAGTTGCTCGCGGCGTATCGGATCCCGACGATCGCGCTGGAGGGTTTCGAAGCCGATGACGTGATCGCGACGCTGGCGAAGCAGGGCGCCGCGCAGGACCTCGAGGTCTGCGTGGTCTCGGGGGACAAGGACCTGCTCCAGATGGTGCGGCCGAAGGTCTGGGTCCTCAATCCGTGGCACGGACCCCCAGGCCGTACGACCGAGAAGTGGTACGGCGTCGAGAACGCGCACGAGCGGCTCGGCGTGCCCGCCGAGCGCGTGATCGACTATCTGGCGCTCGTCGGCGATACCGCCGACAACGTCCCCGGGGTGAGGGGGATCGGCGACAAGGGCGCGCTCGCGCTCATCGAGCGGTGGGGCACCGTCGAGCAGATGCTCGCCCACCTCGACGAGATCGAGCCAACGCGCACGCGGAACGCGCTCACGCAGCACGCCGATGCGGCGCGTCTCTCCAAGCGACTCGTCACGCTGCAGGACGATCTTGACGTTCAGCTCGATCTCACGGCGCTCACGCAGGGCGCACCCGACTGGGCGGCGCTGCGCGATCTCTTCATCGAACTGGAGTTCAATACCGCCGCGCGCGCGGCGGCGGTGCAGGTCGAGAGTGCGCCGGCGAGCGTGAACGCCGAGCTCGACCCCGCGGCTGAGCACATGGTCAGCGCCCAGAAGGCGCGCGAGGCCTCGGCGGCGATCCCTGGCACGCCGGCGCCGGTCGCCACGAACTACCGCGTGGCCGATACGCTCGCCCTCGTGGACGAGATGATCCGCGAAGCGCGAACTGCAGGCGCGATCGCCGTCGACATCGAGACGGTCCTCGATTCTGACGCGCCGCGACTGATCACTCCGATGCGCGCGAACCTCGTCGCGATCTCAGTGGGTACGGCGCCCGGTCGCGCTTGGTACCTCCCCTTTGCCCACCGCGTCCCTGGCGCGGCGCAGGGCGGTCTCGCCCTCGGCGACACGCCGGTGGTGAAGCCGAGGAAGTCACCGGCCGCCGAGAGCTCGATCGCCGCGCGTCTCCTCGCCGAAGGACCGCAGTCCGTCGTCAATCTCCCACCACTGCTCTCTGACGCGATGGCGCCGCTCCGCGCCTTGCTCGAGGATCCAACGGTCTGGAAGACGGGTCACCACACCAAGTACGACCTGCTCGTGCTCCGCCGCGCCGGCGTAACGCTGCGTGGGATCGACTTCGACTCGATGCTCGCGAGCTGGGTGCTCGATCCCGGCCGTCGCTCCTATGCGCTCGACACGCTGGCGATCGAGATCCTTGGCGTGGCGATGACCGGCTACGACGAGCTCTGCGGCAAGGGCAAGCAGGAGATGCCGTACGACGAGGTGCCGATCGTGGCCGCGCGCGACTACTCCTGCGCCGACAGCGACATCGCCCTGCGCCTTCGGGCGCACCTTGAGCCACGGCTCGCCGAGCAGGAGGTCGGGACCCTGCTGCGCCAGGTCGAACTTCCTCTGGTCGAGGTGCTTGCCGAGATGGAGTGGACCGGCATCACGATCGACGTGCCGTGGTTCCACTCGCTCAAGACCCGGTTCGAAGCGGCGCGGCGCGACGTCGAACAACAGATCCATCTCGAGGCAGGAGAGGAGTTCAACGTCGCGTCGAACCAGCAGCTGCGGACGATCCTCTTCGAGAAGCTCAAGTTGCCGGTGAAGAAGAAGACCGCGACCGGGGCGAGCACCGACGCGAGCGTCCTCCAGGAACTTGCCGACGAGGGACACACGCTCCCCGGCCTGCTGATGGAGTACCGCGAGCTCGCGAAACTGGAGAACACCTATCTCGATACACTGCCCGGGCTGGTGAACCCACGCACCGGCCGACTGCACACCTCGTACAACCAGACCGTCGCGAGCACGGGGCGTCTCTCGTCGAGCGACCCGAACCTGCAGAACATCCCCGTGCGACGGCAGCTCGGGAAGGACATCCGACGCGGCTTCATCCCGCGCGAGGGATGGCTCCTGTTGGCTGCCGACTATTCGCAGATCGAGCTACGACTACTCGCCCACCTCTCGCACGATCCCGCCTTCCTCGAAGCCTTCCGGGCCGGGGGTGACATCCATCGCCAAACGGCGAGCGTCATCTTCGGCGTGCCGCTCGAGACCGTGACGAGCGAGATGCGCTCCCGCGCAAAGACGATCAACTTCGCAACGATCTACGGCCAGGGCGCCCACGCGCTCTCGCGACAGCTCAAGGTCGAGCACGGCGAAGCGAAGGCGTTCATCGAGACCTACTTCACCCGGTTCGCCGGGATCCGCCGGTGGCTCGACGGCTCGGTCGAATCGGCGCGCGCGCGCGGGTACATCGAGACCATCTTCCGCCGACGGCGCTACATCCCCGAGATCCACGACCGAAACTTCAACACTCGCGCATTCGGTGAACGGCTCGCGCAGAACTCGCCGATCCAGGGCTCCGCGGCCGACCTCATCAAGGTCGCGATGATCCGGATCCACGCGGCGCTGCACGTGAAGCGCCTCGAGGCGAAGATGTTGCTTCAAGTCCACGACGAACTCGTCTTCGAGTGTCCGTCCAGCGAGGAGGCCGCGGTGCGTGCACTGGTCGAGCATGAGATGACGACGGCGATCGCACTCGACGTGCCTCTCGTCGTCGACGTCGGCACCGGCCAGAACTGGCTCGAAGCCAAGGACTGACCACCGCCGGTCACGTCGTTGCACTGTGCGACAAGTGGCGGTGGTTGCGGCGAGCGGCGAGCTGTCAACAGGGGGAACACTTGCGCGCCAAGGGATTGTGGCCCAACATCTTGACACGCTGCTAAGAGCGCGGCCTCGCGATTGCCCTCTAATGCACGAGGGCCGCAGCTCGGGTCAACGGTGTCTCGCGCTCTCGTGACGTACGTCACGCGATTTGTATGTTGGTAGGCAACCCTTCGCCCCATGGCAGGATGACGGCTTCCCGGCCCCGCGGCTTCACGCTTATCGAGTTGCTTATCGTCGTCGTGATCATCGGCATTCTCGCCGCAGTCGCGGTGCCGAAGTTCACGTCGACCAAGGGGCGTGCCTATGCGGCGAGTCTCAAGGGCGACCTGCGGAACTTGGCTTCAACGGAAGAGGCGTATTTCTTTCAATGGGCGACCTACAGCACCGACACGATGGCGTTGAACTTCAGGTCGACGAATGGAGTGCAGCTGACCATCGTTGGAGCGACCGCAGGCGGGTGGGCAGCGATCGCGACGCATCCCCTGTCGTATCCGCTGACCTGTGCGCTTTTCAACGGGAGCATCACGCCGCCCTCCCCTGCGACCAGCGAGGGCGTGGTCGCCTGTCAGTGAGTGGTGAGGCGCCGCCGCGCCCACAGATCCCGCCGCCGAAGGATCCCGCCGCCCTCCTGCTGGATTGGGAAGAATTCGCCGAGCGGCGCGCCGGGATGATTCACGCGATGATCGGCGGTCTCTGGTTGCACCGGCATCTCTGGTACGGCCGGCCGCTCGCGCACCTTGTCTCGACCGACCGTGCGCGACTCCTGGCGTGGGGCGCGCGAGTTGGACTTCCGGCTGAGCGACTGCAGTTCCATCCGCTGAAGGATCCGCGCACCGGCATTCGACGCGACGCGTGGCACTGGGATCTCGGTGGTCCCTATCTTCCGCCAATGCGATGAGACGTCAGCTCGCTGTGGGTCTCCTTCTTGGGTGCTGCGCCTGCCGCGATTCGAGTGGCGGGGCGGATCGTCGCGACGGCCCACTCGACGTGCGCAGCGCGACGCGACCGGTGCCGCCAGGCCCGGCGACCGATTCCGTCGCGAGCGACCGCGCTCCATTCGGCACCGCCTGTCTTTCCGGTGATCCAAGCGCAGGGACGCCGTGGATGCTGGAAGGACTCGTCGCAGAGGTACCTGTGTTGCCGGTGAGCGCGATCGAGGAGATGTCACCACGCGACTCGGCGCGGCTGGCGGCACGTCTTGCGCGGGTCGCCGACGCCATCCCTTCGGACGACACCAGCACGGACTTTCGCGGGCTGACGATGGTCGTTCAAGCCGCGTGGCGCGTGATCATCGCGCCGGGCGATACGATCTTCGCGGCACGCAGCGTCAGGCGACTGCCCATCGAGTCAGCACCGCTCGAGGAAACCACGCGATTCGTCGCGGTGCCCGTCGTCCAACCCGGGGCGCGCGAACCCCTCGCCGCGCGCTGGTTCACGCGTGAGGTCGGGCCCGAAGAGAGTGCCGATCCGAGCGACCTCGTCGCGGCGATGTTCGTGCGGGCACGGCCCGCCCTTCTCTTCGTTGGCGGAGTGGCCGATACGACCAGGGCAGAGCTCCTCCTCCGCAGTGATTCCGCGTGGACCGTCGGATGGCGCGGCGGAGTGCCTCGCTGCCCGGGTCGCTAGGGCTTGGCGAGTCCGGCGGGCATCGAGCGTTCCCCGCGCTGGACCGCCAGCAGCACGAGTGTCAGGACATACGGCAGGGCGAGGAAGAGCGGATACGGCACCGAGGATCCGCTCGTCTGGAAGAGATACTGAAGCGCGAACGCGCCGCCAAAGGCCAACGCTCCGAACACCGTTCCGCGCACCGTCCAGCGACCGAGCACCACGATTGCGATCGCGATGAACCCGCGTCCGGCGCTCATTCCTTCGTTGAAGCCGCCGACCTGCACGAGCACCAGCGCCGCTCCCGCGAGACCACCCATCATCCCGCCGATGAGGATCGCCGCCCAGCGGACGCGCGCTGGCGCGATCCCCACCGCCGCGGCGGCCTCGGCGCGCTCTCCCGTTGCTCGAAGCGCGAGCCCCGCGTGTGTCGAAGCGAGCCACCACGCGAGTGCCGGAACAACGAGGTAGAGCGCATACGTAGCGAGCGGTTGATCGAACAGGACCGGCCCGACGATCGGCAGTCGCGCGAGGATCGGGAGTGCCACTGGCCCCGAAGTCTCGATGGCGGCCGAAGGCGCGGCCACATCGACGAGACTCTGATGGATCGTACCGGTCGCGCCAAGAGCGAGGAGGGTCACTGCGGTGCCGGTAATGACTTGGTCCGTTCGGAGCGTGACGACGCAGAGCGCGAAGAGCGCCGCGACCGCGAGTCCAGCGATCGCCCCACCGACGAAACCGAGCGGCACGCCACCGATCTGCGCTGTGAGGAGAGCGGCGAGGCATCCCGCGATGATCGCTCCCTCGAGACCGAGATTGATCACACCCGCCCGCTCGGTGATCAACTCCCCGAGGGCCGCGAACATCAGCGGCGTCGCGGTGCGGACCGTCGCCTCCAGCAGCGGAACGAGCACGGTGTCGATCACGCGGCCTCTGGTGCTGACGTCCGGCCGCGCTGGAGGAGTCGGCGGTCGCGCAACGCCTGGACTCCGAGCACGCTGAGAACGAGCGTCGCGACGATGACCTGTCCGACCACGGCCGGGACCTGCGCCGAACGCTGCATCGCGGCGGCGCCGGCGTCGAGCGCTCCAAGGAGCAAGGCGGTGACGATCACGCCGCGGGGATCGAGCCGCGCGAGGAGCGCGACCGCGATCGCGGAGTAGCCGTAGCCCGGCGAGAGACCTTCATACAGCGACCACGTGACGCCACCGATCTCCGATGCTCCGGCGAGCCCGGCGAGTGCGCCGCTGACGAGGAACACCCCCGTGACCGTGCGCGCGACGTCCACCCCACCCGCACTTGCCGCCGCGCGCGGGCTCGCACCGACGAGCCGCACGCGAAAGCCCACTGCCGTGCGCGCGAGTACCCACCACGCGACGAAGGCCGCGAGCAGTCCCAGCAGGAATCCCAGGTGGAGGCGATGGCCGCTGATCAGCAGCGGCCAGCGCGCCGCTGCCGCGATGTTCGCGGATTGCGAGTAGACCCCTGTGGGTTCCTGCAACGGCCCGCGGACAAGCCACGACACAAGAGCCGCGGCGATGAAGTTGAGCATCAAGGTGCTGATCACCTCGAGCACGGCGAAGCGTCTGCGAAGCCACGCCGCGATCCCCGCCCAGCCGGCTCCCGCGAGCGCGCCCGCCGTGGCCATCAGCAGGATCGCGATCGGTCGCGGCCACCCCGACAGGACGAGTGACACGGCTGTTGCAGCGCTGGCTCCGACGAGCAACTGTCCTTCGGCACCGATGTTGAGGACGCCAGCGCGGAAGGCGAGCGCGACGGCGAGGCCAACGAGGAGCAACGGCGTCGCGCGGACCATCGTCGCCGAGAGGATCGCATACCAGGATCCGAAGGCGCCGTCCCAGAGTGCTGCGAGCGCGTCCATCAGTCGGCCCCGAGCAGCGCGCGGGCGAGACGCGCGCGATCGCCGCCGCCGGCGCCGCCCTCCAACTCCCGGATGCGGCCAGCGAAGCAGACGATGACGCGGTCGGCGATCGCTCGCACTTCGTCGAGATCGGGCGAGTACACGACGACCGCCATCAGATGCTCCCGCGCGGCTCGCAGGAGTTCCTCCCAGACGCGCCCGCTCGCCCCGATGTCGAGGCCTCGCGTCGGGTGCTCGACCACAAGCGCGGCCTCGGAGAGCGAGCGTTCCCGCGCGACGACGAACTTCTGCTGGTTCCCGCCCGAAAGCTCGCGCGCGAGCGCGAGCGGTCCGGGCGCGCGGACGTCGGCACTCGTCAGGAGGGAGGCCGTCCGGGCGGTCACCGCGTCCCAGTCGAGGCGACCGCTTCTGGTGCCCGCTTCGGCGAGCAGGAGGTTCTCGGTGAGCGTCATCTCCGGAACCAGCGCATCGGCGAGACGATCCTCGGGAACGAAACCGACCCGACGCGGCCCGATGACGCGGCCTCGGGTCGGACGTAAGCGGCCGGCGAGGATCCGCAACAGCTCTCGCTGGCCCGAGCCCTCGACGCCGACGACGCCGACGATCTCACCTGCGTGGACCTCGAGCGTGGCATCGAGCAAGCGCGCGATGCCGAGGTCATCAATGACGTCGACCTTCTCGAGCGCGAGGATCGGCGCGGTCGCGCGAGGCGATGAAGTCGGTAGCGGCGGAGCGCCCCCGCGCGCCGCGCCACCCGTCACCGCATCCACGAGTATCGGTTCGTCGACGGAGCTACGCGGTCCAGCGAGCACCGTCCGTCCACGCCGAAGCACCGTCACATCGTCGGCGATCGCGAGAGCCTCGCGCAACTTGTGGGTGATCAGGATCGCGGTGCCCCCCGCGTCCACGAACTGCCGGATCCAGGCGAGCAGCGAAGCCCCTTCCTCGGGCGTCAGCACTGCCGTCGGCTCGTCCAGGATTAGGATTCGCGACTCGTGCGCGAGGGCTCTAACGATCTCGAGCCGCTGCTGCGCGCCGACCGACATCCGATCCACGCGCAGCGAGGGATCGGTCGCGAGTCCCGAACGCTCGGCGAGTGCCTGCACACGCGCCACGACACGCGGCAGCCGAAGGAGACCTCGCCCCCCCAGCGCGACGTTCTCGGTGGCGGTCAGCGCCGGCACGAGGAGGAAGTGCTGATGCACCATCCCGATCCCCGACGCGATCGCATCGGCGCTCGTACGGAAGCGAACCGGGCGTCCGTCGACCTCCACTGTGCCGCGATCAGGCAACAGCAGGCCGAAGGCGACGCGCATCAAGGTGGACTTCCCCGCTCCATTCTCACCGAGCAGGGCGTGGACCGTGCCTCGCCGCACACGGAGCGCCGCGTCGTCGAGCGCCACGGTCGGACCGAACGAATGACGCACGCCGGACAAGACGAGCGCGTCCGCCACGATCAGAGTCCGGTTGGAGCGGCCAGGAAGCTGCCGGGGAGGGAGAAGCGTTGTTGCAGGTGAGCGCCGAGCGCCCGCACGCCAAGCGTCTCGGTCGCATAGTGACCCGCGTAGACAATCACGAGGCCACGCTCTTCCGCCTCGACGGCGCTCCAGTGTGGACCCTCGCCCACAATCAACAGGTCGACCCCGGTGTCATAGGCTTCGCGCAGCGAGTCCGCGTTGGCACCGGCGCCCGAGCAGATCGCCCATCGACGTGTACGGTGTCCCGCCGGCAGCCGAGAGGTGATGGTCGCGTGGCCTTCGGTTGCTGCCCACCGCGTGACGTGCGCGATGAGGTCGTCCGTTTCCCGGTCAACCATCCCGCGCACGCCACATTGAATGGACTCGAAGCGAGCGAAGCCGCCGCTCACGGTGAGCCCAAGCGCACGTGCAAGGAGCGCTGAGTTGCCGAACTCGGGATGTGTGTCAAGCGGAAGGTGGGCCGAATAGAGCGCGATATCGGAATCGAGGAGGGCGCGAACGCGCTCGAGATGCGGACCGGTGAGCGGGCGCAGTCCTCCCCAGAACAACCCGTGATGCACGAGGAGGAGGTTCGCCCCCTCTGCCGCCGCGGCGGTGATGGTCCGCAGCGAACAATCCACGGCTGCCGCGATCCGGCGCACCGGACCGCGATGCGACACCTGCACACCATTCAGTGCCGGCGGATAGTCGGGTGTTGTGGACACCGACAACAACTCGTCGAGATACATCGTGATCGACGAGAGTGCGGTCACGGCCGGGCACCTGGCACGACGAACTGGTGCGCGACGATCCGGCGTGCCACCGAGTCGATGCGGGCTGCGTTCGCCGGCGTCAGGAGCGAGAGCGCCGGATTGGGGACCCACCGCACGACATCGCTCGACGAGTCGAGACGCACGACCCGCGGCTCGAACCGGCGTTCCTTCACCTCGCGCGCCACAAGAAGGAACGCGTGCGGGACGTCGATCACGACTGACCCGAGTGTAACTGCCGGCGCGATCGCGTTCTGGTCCGCGTTCGCCCCGATGATCCAGCGCCCGGTCGATTCGCGCACCGCCTGGAAGATCCCCAATCCTGCCGCGTCGGCATTCTGGAAGATGACATCGGCGCCGCGCGCGAACTGAGCCAGCGCCTGCTCCTTGCCCGCGCCGGCGTCCTCCCAGCTGCCGACGTAGGAAGTGAGGACGCGGATCGTCGGATTGACGCTTCTCGCGCCGGCCGCGAATGCCTCGAAACTCGTGCGCACGGGAGGCAACTCCGATCCGCCGATCGCCCCAATCACTCCACTGCGTGATACCATCGCGGCAGCCATACCCGCGAGGTAGGAGGGCTCCTCGAACGCGAAGGAGAGGGCCGCGACGTTCGCGCCGGTCGTCGAGCCGCCGGTGGTCACATACGTGGTTGCGGGAAAGACGGGACCGACACGCGCGGCGGCATCCTGGAACTCGAAGCCGTGCCCGAACACGAGGTTGAATCCAGCATCGCCGTACTGGCGGAAGTTCTCGTCGAACTCAGCCGGGGTTTTTGTCTGCACGTGGCTGACCTTCGCCGCCAAGGAGTCTCTGATTCGTTCGAGTCCCTGAAAGGCGGAGGCATTCCAAGCCTGGTCCGAAATTGGTCCCGGAGTGAGCAATGCGACTCGAAATGACGCCGTATCAACGGCTTGCGGCCGCTCACCTCCACACGCGGTAAGCAGCGCGAGGGAGGTGTGGAAAAAGGCGACGGCCGCCACGATACGTGCTCGGCAATTGTACCGTAAGGTATTATTTAACAACACTTACCGTGCTAAAGTAAACATACGACGGCAGTCAACAATTTCTGTGGAAAGATAACACCAAGGTCGGTCGCTGTCGCGTCACTGGCCTGTCGATGTTCTTATTTGCGCGCGACTCGGGACTCGCGAGCCTCTCGGCCGTCCTCGCCGCGACTGACAAGGGCGAGTTCAGACATCTTCACGCCACCATTGATACGCGCGCCTTCCATCACCACGATCGACTTCGTCGCGATGTCCCCGTTCACGACGGCAGTGGTCTGCAGTTCCAGTCGATCGGTTGCGGTCACGCTTCCCTCGATCACTCCGCCGACCACGACTTCGGACGCGACGACGTCGCCGTTGATCGACCCTTCTTTCGCCAGCATTACCTGACGCGCGCGCCGCACGCTGCCGTCGATTCGCCCCTCGACCTTGAGCGTTCCGCCGCACTCAATGTCCCCGGTCACCGTGGTCCCCGCCGAGATGATCGAGAGCGTCGCCTCGCTGCCGTTGCGACCGGTCGTCTTGCCCACTGTCTCGTCCTTTCCGAACATCGCCACAGGAAGCTCCTGATGAAAGCGTAGGTCAGCGTCCGCCGATTCCGCGAGTCGCCGGGGTGGAGTCACTCTTCGAACGAACGGAGTCGGATCCCGAGCTCCGCGCGGCACTCGCGGTGCTGAGCATCCGCTGCACCTGCTCATACCGCGCCTGCAACTCGGTCAATCGTTCGGTGAGTGTGTCGAGGCGCTTCGCGTCGCGGGTTAGCTCGGTGATCTGGCCTTGAAGGAGTGGAACCCGGAAGGCGCGCTGCGCCATCCATCCCCACAGGGCGAGTGCCGCTACGTAGATCACGAGCATCGGTCGAGCGAGCGCAACGCCGAGCACTCGAACCTGCCAAGGGTGCAACACATAGTGGCGATGCGCCAACCCGTGCTCACGATGCATATGGACGTAGAGTGCACCTGATTTGGGCGCGAGGATGCGTCCATGCGCATCGCGGGCGCCCGACGCCCTGGTCGGTCGCGGCGTCAGAGTGCGACTCACGAGGCGTGCCCGCTGCCGAGCAGCAGTTCCGTCAGTCGATCGAAGTCATCGGCCGAATAGAACGGGATCCGGAGCTCTCCGCGCTCCTTGCCCGACTGAACGATTCGAGCATCGGTGCCCAATCGCTTGCGAAGACGATCCTCGATTCGCCTGACCTCGGCGCTCCTGCCATCGACCTGGCGGCCCGCGGTCGTCGCACCGCTGTTCGGTCGAGTCACCTCGCGAACTCGACGCTCGACCTCACGCACCGAGAGTCCGTCAGCGACAGCAGCTCGTGCAACGTCGGCAATTCGCGCCTCGTCCCCAAGCCCGAGGAGCGCTCGTGCATGTCCGACGGTGAGTTTGCCATCCCAGACCAGGCGGCGCACTGACGCTGGCAGAGCGAGCAACCGCAGTGTATTCGCGATCGTCGAGCGATCCTTGCCGACAACGTCAGCGACCTCTTGCTGTGTGAGCGAGAACTCCTTGATGAGATGCTGGTATCCTTCCGCCTCCTCGATCGGATTGAGGTCGGCGCGTTGGAGATTCTCGACCAGCGCGAGGGAAAGCAGCAGGCGATCGTCAACGTCGCGCACGATCGCAGGGATCTCGGCCCAACCGAGGCCCTGCGCGGCGCGTAGCCGCCGCTCACCGGCGATGAGTTCGTATCCAGTGCCTCGCGGACTCGGCCGAACCGTGATCGGCTGCAGCAGGCCATTCACTCGAAGCGAGGACTCGAGATCCGCGAGATCCTCCGGCTTGAACTCCTTGCGCGGTTGGAGCGGATTTGGCCGGATCTGCGAGAGCGCGATTGTGCGCAGCGGTGATTGCGTGGGGGACGTGGACGGGGGCTCATCCCGGCGCAGAGGAACGTCGAGCCGGCCGTCCACGCGAGTCGGCGAGCGCGTCAGCAGCGCTTCGAGTCCCCTTCCCAGTCGCTTGGCGCGATCCGTCGTCATAAATCCTTACGAAGTGAGAAAATTATGCCGAGCGGGATCAGACCGACTCCACCGGCTTTCGGTGTTTGTTCGCATACAATTCAAGCAGTTCGCGGGCCACGCCCATATATGCTTGGGCTCCTACCGACGCGACGTCGTAGAGAATGATCGGTTTTCCGAAACTTGGCGCTTCAGCGAGACGAACGTTTCGAGGAATGATCGACTGGAAGACCTTCGCACCGAAATACTCCTTCGCATCCGCTGCTACCTGACGCGAGAGGTTGAGCCGCGCGTCGAACATCGTGAGCACGACCCCATCAATGCCAAGTGAAGGGTTCACTCCTTGTTGCACGAGGTGGACCGTGTTGAGCAACTGCGAGAGCCCCTCAAGCGCGTAGTACTCGCATTGGAGCGGGATCAGCAGGGCATCAGCCGCCGCGAGCATGTTCACCGTGATCAAGCCCAGTGACGGCGGACAATCGATCAGGATGTAGTCGTAGTTGTCCCGCACGCGTTCCAGCGCACGCCGCATTGCCAGTTCGCGTTCGTCCATCTCCACGAGTTCGATCTCGGCCCCTGCGAGATCTGGAGTCGCGGGAAGGACATCGAGGTGGCGGAACTGAACGTGCCTTACGATGGCATCCTCGACCCGAGTGGGATCGAGTAGCGCGTCGTAGACGGTATCTCTGAGCTCGTCGCGCGGGAGCCCGATTCCGCTGGTCGCGTTTCCCTGCGGATCTCCGTCGACCAGGAGCGTGCGTTGCTCAGCGGCCGCGAGCGAAGCGGCGAGGTTTACCGCCGTCGTGGTCTTACCAACTCCGCCTTTCTGGTTGGCGATTGCGATGATGCGGGCCACGAAGTGTTTGGCTGGGGCGGGAGCGGGATCTATGAGCCGGCGAATATACGGGCTCGGACCTCTTCCAGCCAGCACAAATGTTCCACGTGGAACAGGATTCGCTCAATTCCGGCGCTTCCCGGGGCTGTTTCACGTGAAACAGCCGTCGAGGCTGTGCTGCCAGCCGGGGACGTTCTTACCGGACTACGAAGAGGAACGAAGCCTCGATTGAGACAACGACTTTCAATACGCCGGTCTCAATCGGCGTTGGCGTGTCCAGCTTTTGAAGGCCACGAACGGCCATGCTTGAGACCATTTCTGGCATCACCGGACCAGAGGAGCCCGGGTGCGCCTGGATCTCTATCAGGCCGCCGATCCGCCCACCGGCTGCCTCGGCGATCGCGTCGGCGTCGGCCCGTGCGCGGGTGACAGCACGACGCATCGCCTCCCGTGTAGCAGCCTCGGTACTCGAGGCGAAGAACCGCAGGCCTCCGACATTGGTCGCGCCGCGAGAGAGTCCCGCGTCAATCACTGTACCGATAAGCGCGATCTGCCGAACCTCAACTTGGATGCTGTTCTGGGCCTGATACCCAACGACGGTTGGGCGCCCGCCTTCGCGAGGGTATTCGTATTCCGGGCTGATACTGACACCCTGCGTCCGGAGCTGGGCCGACGCGATTCCCACCTTCCTGAGCGTGTCGAGCACGGCCGCTTGGATCCTGGCGTTCTCAGTGCCGGCGGCCGCTGCGGTGCGGCCGCGCGTCTCGACGCTGAAGGTCAGAACTGCCCGATCGGGCGCGATCTCCACCTCCTCGACTGCAGTGGTCACGATTCGAGGTGGGGTCTGGGTTCCAGTCGGGGCCTGAGCGCCTGAAAACGCGGGCAAGCCGGCGAGCAAAACGAAAAGGAACGTCGCAGCGCGCGCCGGGCAATTGACTCGGATCATCGAAGCCTCATCTTTTAGTAGCATGTCGAAACTAAATAGCGATCCCCGGCGACCAACGCATCAAGCTACACCGACGGTGCTTCGTCAGATGCGGGCTCATGGCGACAGCGGCGTCCATGTCAGTGGAGACTCGACCTCGCTACCTGCCCGACCGAGGAGGTACACCGGGCGGCCCGGATAGTGCGCCGCGATCTCGGACTCGCGCCCAGGGAACCAGCGGACGTACACGTTGCCGTCGCGAGCCAGACGCAGCGGAGCGAGGTGTGAGAATCCTCCCAGGTCCAAGGCGATCTCCCGTTGGCACTCGGCCGGATACGGGAAGCCAGGCAGCATACGCTCCGTAAAATCCGGAGAAAGCGGACTCTTCACGAGTGATCCGGAATCGGCCCGGAGTAGAGCGAGGCGATCACGCGCCTCGGCGCCACGAACCCCCTCACCCTCGAGCGTCCGCAGCATGAGCTCGAGCTTGCACGCATCTGCGGTCCGGTAGAGCACCTCGGTGTCGCTTCGCGGGATCTCGAGCGCCCACATCCGGGCAACGAGCCGCGCGCCCCAGCTCTCCTTCACGAGCACAACGGCGTTGTGGACTCCCGCCGCCATCGACCGCTCTTCGATCGGTGTTCGCATCGACGTCATTCCATTGCGGTACTGGGGTACGCGAACAGCCGCAGTCGCGAAAAGGGCGTATGCCGCGCCACCTGCGAGGGCGAACTGGAACCCGATCCACGCTGGCGCGGAGAAGGTGAACCGGTCCGCGAGGAGTCGCGGAAGCCGAGCCGACCAGAGGACCAGCAGCGGAAGGAGCGGGAAGACAAAGCGCGGGCCGAGGTAGAAGCCGTCGTGCCAGTACGCGCCATAGCCGGCCACCAGGACGCCGGCACTCAAGAGGAGATAGCGATCGAGACTCCCGAGCCGTCTCGCCAGCGCGAGGGCCGCCGCCGCCGGCAAGAGTGCCGGGAATGGGGTCTCGAAGAGGTATACCGAGAGGCGAGTGAGGTAGAGGCTCAGCAACTCGACTCCCCGCGCCGGCGTGTGCTCCGGGCCCCACGGTGACCGATGGAATCCGATCGAGTGGCCGGAACCCCACAGCTGGTCGTAGCCGAAGAGCAACGGCTCACCAGTCGTTCGGGCGTTCACCCAGAAAAGCGCCGCAAGTGGCAGGGCGACGCCCACGCCCGAGAGGAGCAGGGTCCGCACCGCCGGGCCGCCACGCCGCGCGCGCCAGAGCAACCAGGCGGCCGCGGGTAGTGCGAATGCTGCCGCGTCGACCGGCCGAATCGACGCCGCGACCCCCAGACCGAGCCCGACCGCGACCGCCCAACCCGCGTGCGGCTCGTCAGAGTTCGTGAGTCTTGCGAGACCGAGCACTGCGAGGAGGAGCCAGGGCAGCGCCGTCGTATGATTCATGTGCGACCCGAACATGAATGCGCCAAAAGGCGCGAGCGCGAAGAGCGCCGTTGTTGCGCGCTGCCACACCGGACTCGCCCCTGGTTCTAGGTGCCGCAAAAGCCGGGAGAAGAGGAACACACTCGCACCCCCGGCGACCGGACCGACCATCCACTCAAGGCCGACGAGACTCCCAAGGGCGAGCATCGCCGGACCACCTGCGGGGAACTGGGAGAACGTCCGACTTCCCAGGTCGACGAGATGGAGGATCGAGTAGAACTCGCGCGGCTCGATCGTCGGTACGCTCACCTGACCGGAGGCATACCATCGCGCCTGCAGCACCTGCACGATCTCGTCGATCAGGAGCGGTCGGCCCGAGAAGACGAGGCGAGCGACACTCGCATAGAGCAACACCGCCAGGACCCCGATCGTGAGATCAGCGCGCCACGCACTCGGCGACATCGTTGGATCGGCGGCTGCTCGAGGGGAGACCGTGGCCGGTGCGCGTCGCGAGGCGACATACCACGCGAGGACTCCCACCACCGTGCAGAGCGCGAGACCATTCGCCCAGTCGATCATGCGGGCGCCGTACTCGACGTCGACCTCCCCGCCCGGGATCCAGTTCGAGATCGGCAGGAGTCCCAACGCGAGGATCACCAGCGCGATCAGGCGCGGCGCCATCGCTCCATCTCGAGGACGAGGTTCTGAAGGTCCGCCGGCGTGACGCCGGGAAGCCCCGCCGCCTGGGCGAGAGTCGCGGGACGCCGTTTCGAGAGCTGCTGGCGGGCCTCCACGCTGACAGACCGCATCCCGCCGTACGCCACATCGTCAGGCAGCTTCAGGTCGCTCAAGCGCCGAAGTCGTTCGGCGGCGAGTCGCTCTCGGACGAGATAGCCCGCGTACTTGATCTCGAGGTCAGCGCTGAGCACCGCCTCCGGGTGCAGGGTCGCTCCCCACCCGCCGGCCTGGAATAAGTCGCCGAGGGATACTTTTTGTCGCCGCGCCACGTCGATGAGTGGCACGGACTGGCTGAGCGTGCGTTCGCCAGCTGCGACGAGCAGGGGATCCGCGATGCTCGGAGCGATCCGCGTCTGTTCAGCGAGAGTCACGGCGGCGTCCTCGTCCTCCAGTCGACGCTCGAGTCGCGCCCGCTCGTCGGACGTGTAGAGGGAGAGACCGGTGCCAAGCCGGTGCAGCCGACGCAGGGCGTTGTCCTGCCGGACGGTCAGTCGGAACTCGGAGCGTGAGGTGAAGAGTCGATAGGGCTCCTCCACCCCTCGGGTGACGAGGTCATCGACGAGGACCCCGATGTATGAGGACTCGCGTCCGAAGGTGACCGACTCGAGGTCGCAGGCATGTGCTGCCGCGTTGAGTCCGGCGACGATCCCCTGCCCTCCCGCCTCCTCATAGCCGGTGCTTCCGTTGATCTGACCGGCGAGGAAGAGGCCGGCACAGACTCGCGTGGCAAGTGTCGTCGTCAGCTGCGTCGGAGGGACGAAGTCGTACTCGATCGCATAGCCGGGTCGGGTCATCGCGGCGCGCTCGAGGCCGGGAATCGCGTGGAGCAGTTCGACCTGGGCGTCGATCGGGAGCGAGGTCGAGAGACCGTTCACATACAGCTCCGCCGTCTCGAGCCCTTCCGGCTCAAGGAAGAGCTGATGGCGCGCCGCATCGGGGAATCGGACGATCTTGTCCTCGATGCTCGGACAGTAGCGCGGTCCCCGGGAACCGATCGCTCCTCCGTACATCGCCGACTCAGCGAGCCGCCGCTGCACGACCTCCTTCGCCCGGTCCTCCACGAAGGTGATCCAGCAGTCGCGCTGCTCCGGATGCCGGGTCGCGGCCCCCTCGCGTCGGGGCCGGTCCCAGAAGTGCGACCAAGAGTAGTCGAACGTCTCGATCTCGCTTGGCTGTGATTCGAGGCGGGAGAAGTCGACCGTTCGCCCGTCGATCCGCGGGGGTGTTCCCGTCTTGAAACGGCCGGTTGCGAGCCCGAGATCGGCGAACTGCTCGGCGAGAGCGATCGTCGCGGCCTCGCCCGCCCGCCCGCCACTCGTGACGGCACCGGTCCCGATGTGGATCCGACCGCGAAGGAAGGTCCCGGTGGTGATCACCACGGCGCGGGCGCTCAGCGTCCGGCCGTCAGACAGCGCGACCCCGTTGATGGCTCCGTTGGCGCCGAGCAAGAGTCGATCGGCCGTGCCCTGGACCGCGAGGAGGTTCGATCGCTCCTCAACGAGACGGCGCACCGCCCGTCGGTAGAGATCCCGATCCGCCTGCGCACGCGGGGCCCAGACGGCCGGACCCTTGCCCCGATTGAGCATCCGGAACTGGATCGTGGCGCGATCGATCGCCTTTCCCATCACCCCGCCGAGGGCATCGAGCTCACGTACGACGGTGCCTTTCGCGATCCCTCCGATGGCAGGATTGCACGAGAGCTGGCCGATGGTATCCAGCGCGGTCGTGAGCAACGCCACCCGCGCGCCGCGCCGCGCCGCCGCAACGGCGGCCTCGGTTCCGGCGTGTCCACCGCCGATCACGATCACGTCGAAGCGCTGCGCCACGTGGTCCACGCCGGTAATCTATTGACTCACCCCTCTTTCCCGACGCGCCGATGCCACTGAAGCTCGCCACGAACGCCCCCACCCTGCTCATCCGCCGCGAGTCATTCGAACGTTCGCAACTCACCCGCAAAGGGATCGATCGCTGGCTGAATCTCACCCCGGACGAGTTCCAAGTCGAAGGCGCCCTGATCGCCGTGGGACCGATCCACGACGATGCGGGAATGCAGGCCTTCGTCGCCGCGCTGGAAGAGCTCGGCCTCGTCTACTTCGACGACTTCTTCGAGATGACCGGGAACTGGCCGGAGTGGCTCGCCTGTTGGGCGTCGGCGCGGACTAGTTGAGGTACTTCCGGAACCAAGCGATCGTCTCGGGCCACGCTTGCTTCGCCGCCTCGCTGTTGGCGGGTTGGTCCTGCTGCCGAAGGAAGCCGTGGCCCGCACCGGGATAGATACGTGAGACGTAGGTGCCCCCGATCGCCTTCATCGTCGAATCGGCGCGCGGGATCGTCGAGTTGACGCGCTGGTCGTTCTCGCCATAGAGTCCGAGCACGGGAACGCGGATCTTCGCGATGTCAGCGGCTTCCGGCGCCGAGCCATAGTAGACCACCGAGGCGCTCATCCCAGACGCGCCATAGACCGCGTGATTGAACGAGGCTGAGCCGCCCCAGCAGTAGCCGACGACCCCGTACTTCTTGGTCGCGGACGGGAGCGCCATCGCGTAGCGCGCAACGGCTGCCACCATCGCGTTCATCTTGTCGGGCGTGACGCTCCGGATCATTCGCGTTGCGTCGGCCGATGCCAGCGAGTCGGTCGTGGCGCCCCCACGCTCGATCGAGAGCAGGTCGGGCGCGATGGCGATGAACCCGTCCGCGGCGAGCTGGTCAGCGACGGCGCGCACCCAGGCCGAGAGGCCGAAGATCTCGTGCACGACCACCACCACCGGCGCATTCTGCCTGCGCTCCGGATAGACGACGACGGCCGCGATCGAGTCCTTGCTTCCGGCGGCGATCGGGACCATCACCCATTCGGTGTGGCGCGTCGAGGCCACGAGTCGTGCCGCCGCCTGCGTTGCGCCGGGCGCGATCATCCCCTGTTGCTGCGCTTGCCCCTCGCTCGCGAACGGCCCGCGGGGAGCGGCCATCTCGTGGTCGGTGTGCTCGTCCATCGCAGGAGCGGAGCCGATGCGGTCAGGGGTGACCCGCTGAACGGTGCAGGCGCTGGTCGCGAGAACAAGTACAACGCGCGCGGCGGTGCGAATCATGTGAATGGTCTCCGTACGGCGAGCTGGAAGGACGCGAAAAGGGGATGGCTGATCGCCATCCCCCTTAACGTGCGTGCTCGGCCGTCCGTTCGTGAGACTCAGGCCAGTCGCGGTGCGAGCTCGGGGAAGAGCGCGACGCTCAAGCGCTCGGCGATCACCTGACGGGCGCGTGCGACGATCTCGTCCGTCGAGGGCGACTCAGCGTAGAGCTGCAAGGCGCGCGCGCGGATCTCGGCGGCCGCAGGGAGTTTCGGCAAGTGCGGAAGATGTTCCTGTAGCTCGTGCCACGCCTCTTCGGCGCGGGCCTGTCCGGCCGCGAGCTTGGTGCGAAGTTCGAGCACCTTGGGGTGCGCGTGGAAAGCCTCGCGGGCATGTGCGACCTGTGCCGCGACGCGCCCTTCAGCGAACTGTTCCGCAAGTTGGCGCGCGACCTTCTCGAGCACCGCGCGACCGACGCGCCGTTCGTTGCGCACGATCTCGATCGGCGGTTCACCCAGTTCCCAGACGAACCCCGTCCAGGAGAGCGCCGTCAGTGCGTAGTACGTGAGGTCGATCTCATACCAACGGAACCCTTGCCGGGTGGAGCGCTGGTAGGCGTGGTGGTTGTTGTGCCACCCCTCGCCCAAGGTGATCAGGGCGAGCCACCAGTTGTTCCGCGAGTCGTCGCCGGTGACGTAGCGCTGCGATCCGTGAACGTGCGCCAGGGAGTTGATGAAGAAGGTGCCGTGGTAGAGGAACACGGTGCTCACGAAGAAGCCGATGAACAACCCCGACCACCCGTCGATCAGGAAGCAGGCGATCGCGAGGAGGAATGGCGGTACGAGCTGGAAGCGATCGAGGAAGCGGAGCTCCGGGAACTTCGCGAGATCGGGGACATCGTCGATCCGCGTCTTGTCGTGCTTCTTGTCGAAGATCCAGCCGACGTGCGAATAGAAGAAACTGCGGTGGACGGGGGAGTGGACGTCCTCCTCCGAGTCCGAGTGCAGGTGATGGTGGCGATGGAGCGCTGCCCACCAGAGCACCGACTTCTGGGCCGAGCTCATCGCGAGGAAGGCGAAGACGAACTGGCCGAAGCGCGACGTCTTGAAGGAACGGTGCGAGAAGTAGCGATGGTAGCCGGCGGTGACGCCGAACATCCGTACGACGTAGAGCGCGATCGCGAGTACGATCGACGTCGTGGTCACCCCGGACCAGATGGCACCCAGCGGTGCGAGGTGCACCGCGAGGAACGCGATCGTGTTCGGATAGATGATGTCATCGTGGAACTCTGCGGCAGCTTGGCTCACGCTGGGCCCGGCGGCATAAGGATGAGAACGACTCTCAGCGAACAATCTAACGGGTCCCGAGCCAATCCGTGACCCGGGACTCCATTTCGTAACGCGGTCTCATCGGTGACCCGGCGATCCAACCGACGTGTCCGCCGGTCTCGGTGAAGGCTGGATGGAGTGCCGCATTCGTTGCGGCGATGCGCCGGACCTCCTCCAAGACGACGGGCGGAAGGAAGGGGTCATCGACCGCCGAATGCAGGAGCGTCGGGACGCGGATTCTGGCGAGCCAGTGGATCGAGCTGGAGCGCCGGTAGTAGTCCCCTGCGTCGGCGAACCCATGCACCGGTGCGGTCACCGCGTCGTCGAACTCCCAGAAAGTGCGCGCCGCCTCAAGGCGTCCGCGGTCGATCGGGAGTGTGGGGTGGCGCCGGAGCGCGGCGTGCGCCTTGCGCCGCAAGGAGCGAACGAAATGCCAGGCGTACAGTCGCGAGAATCCCGTCTCGAGATAGCGGCTCCCGGCCGCAAGGTCGAAGGGCGTTGAGACCGCGGCAGTCGCGCGGATCTCTCCGGGCACGCGGTCACCCGACTCGCCGAGCCACTTGAGGAGAACGTTCGCGCCCAATGAGATGCCAACGGCGAAGATCGGCCGGCCCGGCGCCTCGGCAGCGAGACGGCGGAAAAAGAAGTCCGCATCGGTGGTTTCGCCAGAGTGATAGAGTCGCGGGACCGAGGGGACGCGGCCGTCGCAGGTGCGCCAGAGGAGCATCGCGGCGCCCCAGCCGCGCCGGCGCGCTTGATGCATCAAGCCCTGCGCGTACTTCGAGCGCACCGTTCCCTCGAGGCCATGCAGGATCGCGAGGGTGGGCGCCTCGGGCGACCGGGGATCGACTCGTGCGACCGAGACTTCATCCCCATCAGGCATCGTCCAGCGTCCGATCCGGTCGTGCGTGTCGGGCACGCGTCGCGCGAGCTTTCCCCACATCGTCTGGAGATGTGCACCGGGAAGCCACCAGGCGGAACGGAATGGCGGGTGAATCGCGGGAGGCGCCACGGTAGATTGTTCGCGACGTGCGGCCGGTGTCCGTCGGCCGACGAGGTCCAGCAATATCAGGGAGCGCACGCGTGGAAGTGCAGGTCTTCGGTACGCAGAAGCATCAGGGAACCCGTCAGGCGCTCCGCTTCTGGAGCGAACGACGGGTCCGCGTCCATTTCGTGGACCTCCGCGAACGCGCGGCGAGCAAGGGCGAGCTGTCGCGCTTCGTGCAACGGTTCGGACTGACGACACTAATCGATCGCGCCTCGAAGCGGTACGCCGACTTGGGGCTTGGCACTTCGCGGCTGAGTGACGAGCGCTGGCTCGCACTGCTCACCGAGGAGCCGGCACTCCTCACGCAGCCCCTGACACGCGCGGGGGCGCGGCTCACCGTGGGTGTCGACGAGACGGCGTGGGGTGAGTGGGTCGCGGCGGAGGGCCGCGCATGATCTGGGCTTGGAGCGGATTCCTCCTCTTCGTCGCGATCGTTCTGGCGCTTGACCTCGGGGTCTTCAACCGGAAGGCGCACGCGCCATCGTTGCGCGAGGCGATGTTCTTCACCGCCGGTACCGTCCTGATGGCGTTCGCCTTCGCGGTGCTGACGTACTTCGCCTACGACGCGCATTGGTTCGGACTTGGCTCGGCGATTGATGCGGTCGACGGACAACGGAACAACGGCCACCTCGCAGCGGTGAAGTTCCTCACCGGCTACATCGTCGAGATGAGTCTCTCGATGGACAACGTGTTCGTGATCGCGCTGATCTTCGAGCATCTGCGCGTGCCCCTGATGTACCAGCATCGGGTGCTCTTCTGGGGCATTCTCGGCGCGCTCGTGATGCGCGGAACGATGATCGGGGTGGGTGCGCAGCTCGTAGCCCGCTATCACTGGATCCTTCTGCTCTTCGGCGCCTTCCTGATCATCACCGGCGTTCGAATGCTCTTCTCGAAGCCGGCTGAGCACGAGGAGCAGGTGGAGGGCTGGGTGACGCGGTGGCTGCGCCGTCATTTCCCGGTGACCGACCGCTTTCACGAGCACCACTTCGTCGTAGAGTTGAATGGCAGGCGATTCCTGACGCCGCTCGCCGTGGCCCTTGTCCTGGTCGAGACGACCGACCTGATCTTCGCGGTGGATTCGATCCCAGCGATCTTTGCGATCACTGCCGACCCCTTCATCGTCTTCACGTCGAACGTCTTCGCGATCCTCTGCTTGCGGTCGCTCTACTTCGGGCTGGCCGGACTGATCCTGCGGTTCCGTTATCTCAAACAGTCACTGGCGCTGGTGCTCGCTCTTGTCGGCGTGAAGATGCTCGCCGGGAGTTGGATCAAGGCGCAACTCGGCGACAGCGCGAACTACGTGTTGCTGGCGGTGATCTTCGCTATCCTCTTCGGCGGGGGATTCGCGAGTTGGCTGGCCGACCGTCGGGAGGCGAGGCGGTAGAGGCGCGCTTGGTATTCGTTGTTGCGTATGAAGTTACGATATTCTAGATTATAGTATATGGCGGGCGCGATGACACTTCACCCCTTGGACGTCGTCGTGGCCCTCCATCTCTGCGAGGCCAAGGGCACGCTGAAACAGATCGCCGACGAGCTCGCGATCGTCCCGAGCCAAGTGCACGCGTCGCTTCTTCGGCTCGATTCGTCGGGCCTGTTGCGGAGCGGGCTGCGCGCGACGAATCCGCGTGCGATCGCCGAGTTCTTGTCGTACGGCGTGCGTTACGCCTTCCCCGTCCATCGAGAGCGACTCACTTCGGGAGTGCCGACGGCCTACTCCGCGCCGCCCCTCTCTTCCGACATCGATGCAACCGACGTGCTCGTGTGGGCCGCGCCGGATCATCCCGCCGCGGTGCAGGGTTTCTCGATCAGGCCCCTTTTTCGGTCTGCGCCAAAGCTCTTGGAGCGATCTCCGGCCACCTACCGACTCCTCGCGATCGTCGATGCGCTGAGGCTCGGGGATCCGCGCACGCGACTCCCCGCGCGCGAGCGGCTCGACGCCGCGCTGGGACTTCGCTAGCGCGCGGCGAGCCGGAGCGCGTCGACTTCGGCGCGCCGGAAGCATCCGGTCAGATGGTCGTTCACCAGGCCCATCGCCTGGAAAAGGGCGTACATCGTAGTTGGTCCGACGAATCGCCACCCGCGAGTCTTGAGTGCCTTCGAGAGTTCCGCCGAAGCCGCTGTCTTCGGGGGGATCACGGAGAGCGTGACGCGCTTGGGCCGCTCTCTCGCGACGGGTTCGAACCGCCAGATGAAGTCGGCCAGCGAGCCCGCCTCGCGGCGAAGGTCTTCGTAGCGCCGGGCGTTGTTGATCGCCGCCTCGATCTTGCCCCGATGGCGGACGATCCCGGGATCGCTAAGGAGACGTCGCACGTCGCGGTTGCCGAAGTCCGCGACTCGGCCAGGGTCGAACCCGGCGAACGCCCGCCGGAAGTTCTCTCGCTTCCTCAGGATCGTGAGCCAACTGAGGCCGGCCTGGAATCCCTCGAGCGTGAGCTTCTCGAAGAGGCGCACATCGTCGTGAACCGGAGCGCCCCACTCCATGTCGTGATACCGGACGTACTCGTCGGAGTCTCCGCACCAAGCGCACCGGACGCGGCCGTCCCTCCCACGGCGAAGGCCACGAGCGAGCGTCGTGGTCACGAGAATCCTCGCAAGGCGACGAAGGTGTCGTCGCGGCGTGGCATCGCGCTGAACGTTAATCCGCCCCACGACTAGAAGACCGCGAGCACCACGGCAACGACGACGAGGATCCCCACGACGTCGAGGGCAAGACCGGCCCGCGCCATCTGGCGGATGCCCACCTCACCGCTCCCGAAGACGATCGCATTCGGCGGCGTCGCCATCGGCAGCGCGAAACCGACCGATGCCGAGAGACCGACGATCATCATCAGGAGGAGTGGGGGCTGGCCGAGCGCCGCGGCGAGCGAGACGGCGATCGGCATCCCCATCGAGGCGGTGGCGGCATTCGACGCCAGCTCGGAGATGATGACGGTTGCTGTGGCGATACCGATCAGTACGACCGGGAGGGGAAGGCCCTGAAGGCCGGACATCCAGACGCCGATCCGCGCCGCGAGGCCGCTCGACTCCATCGCCGCGGCAAGCGAGAGGCCGCCGCCAAAGAGCAACAGCACGTCCCACGGGATCTCGCGCGCCTCCCGCCACGTGAGCAATGGCCGCCTCCCACCCTCGCTGGATGCCCCCGGCACAAGGAAGAGGAGGATGGCCCCGATCACGGCGATTCCGGCGTCGGAGAGACCGGGGACGATCGAGGTGAGGCCGACGATCGTCAGGGATCCGATCTCCTTCGGTTCACGAAAGAACCACGCGAGGGCGACCGCGCTGAAGAGCACGAGGACCCGGCGTTCCCCTCCCCGAAGCGGTCCAAGGGCCGCGCGCCGGGCGTGAAGTGCCGCCAGGCCGTCGCGGCCGAGTTCGATCCGCTCGCGATGGAAGACGAAGACGAGGAGCACCCAACAGAGCGGTAGGAGGATGCCGGCGATGGGGAGTCCGTACTTGAGGAAGGTGAAGAAGTCGAGCTCGACGCCGATGAGCTCCTTCGCCGCCCCGGCGAGGATCAGGTTAGGCGGCGTGCCGATGAGGGTGGCCATCCCGCCGATGCTTGCCGCGAACGCAACGCCGAGCAGGAGGGCAACGCGTTGGCTTCGGGCCGCTTCACCCGGGCCATACAGCGCGCCGATCGCGAGTGCGATCGGGTACATCATCGCGGCGGTCGCGGTGTTGGAGATCCACATCGAGACGAAAGCGGTCGCGAGCATCACGCCCAACACCAACCGTCTGGAACTCGTCCCCACCCGGCCGATGACCGCGAGCGCGATCCGATGGTGGGCGTGCCAGTGCTCGAGCGCGGCGGCGAGCAGGAAGCCGCCGAGGTAGAGGTAGACGACTTCGTTGGCGAAGTGCGATGCCGCGACGCGAACCGTGGCGACTCCCAAGAGTGGGAAGAGCGCGATCGGCAGGAGCGCAGTGACCGCGAGCGGCAGGCATTCGGTGATCCACCAGATCGCCATCCAGAGCGCAATGCCGAGCACCGCAGTACCGCTGGATGTGAGGCCGCCGGGACGGATCGCGCCGATCAGGAGCGCACTCGCCGGGCCGGCGAGGAGCGCGGCCATCCGCCCCGGGGTGAAATGCGGCGGCGCTGAGTCGGTCGCCGGAGGGGCAGTGGACATCGGCGCAAGAATGGGCCTCCGATGGGCGTCGAGCAAGGCTCATGGGTAGAATCCCGGGTCCGCCCGGACCCGTATGATCTGGTCAGACGTCCCGACGTTCCCTCAGAACCTGCGCCCGCGACGTGATCCCACTCCTCCTCCTGTCGATCGCCCTACAAGGGGATGTGTCGCCCGCGAGGGACACGGCGACGTACGCGAACCCAGCGCTGCAGGCACTGATCGCTGACGCCGTGGAGTTGAATCGACGAGTCCCGCCGGAACTCGGTGGCTATCGGGCCCACCTCGAGAGCGAGATATCGATCGGGAACCGGCGCTCAGAGGGAATGGAGATGGCGGTCTCGATCGAGCAGGTCGCGAGCACGCTCACGTGGGACCGTCGGGGGGACTATCAGCAGACGGTCACGGGGTATCGGTCGCAGTCGATCGGCTCGTCCTTCTCGAGTCTCGGCTTCTTCCGGAGTGGATGGGCGATCCCCTCGCTCTACGGCAATCGCCTCGCCCTGCTCTTCGGCCGCGACACATCGAGCGCCGAGCGCCGTCGCAATCGGCGTCGTGGCGGCGAGCCGCTGTACGCCGTGCATCCGCTCGCAGAGGACCGCGAGCGTTACTACCGCTATGTCGGCGGTGACACGATCATCACGATGCGCGTTGGCCATCGCGAGATCCCGATCGTGCGGATCGAGGTCAGTCTCCGCGAGGACGTGCCGGCGCGGAGCATCGTCTTCCTTGGCGAGATCGATCTCGACGCGAAGCGACGGCATATCGTGCGCATGCGCGGCTACTTCGCGGAGGTCGGCGCGCCCAAGGACCGGTTCGACATCCTTCGACAGGCCGGCCTGCAGGGCATCGCGTTCGTCGAGGCGGTGAATGCCGAAGTTGACGGGCAGTATTGGTTGCCCTCGCACCAGCGATTCGAAGCGCACGCGACGTCGAACAGCGTCGGTGAGGGGCGTGCCGTGTTCCGCATCGTCACGCGTTTCATCGACCGGACGATCCTGCCGGCGCCCGTCGGGGTCATTGCCGGTTCGCCGGAGGACACACTCGCGATCCGCCCCTTCCGGCTCACCGTCTCGGCGCCCGACACAATGAGCCAGTTCAACGACTGGACCTCCGAGATCGGCGCGATGACGTCGGAGGTGAGCGCCGAGGATTTCAATGATGTCGCGCCTGACCGCTGGAGCCCTCAAGGGCCTCCGCGATTCACCATCGAGACCGAACGATTGGGCGACGCGCTGAAGGTCGATCGGATCCAGGGCCTCTTCACGGGAGTTGGCGTCGTCGTGCGGTTTCGTGATGCGGCGCCAGGCCTGACGCTGCGCAGTGCCGTCGGATGGGCGTGGAACGAAGCGACGGCGCGCGGCCGGTTGGTCGCGGAGTATCGGCGCGGACCCTCACTCATCGCGCTCCGCGCGCAGCGCTCGCTCGATCTCACGAACGACTTCCGGAACCCCTTCGACTCCGGGTCGACGATCGGTGCACTCCTTGGTGTCGACAACTACGACTACGTCGATCGAAGGAGCGTCACCCTTCAGTACGCGCGCTTTCTCGGGGAGCGACAGCGGACCCGCGTGCGCATCGAAGGGGGACCGGCGAACGATCGACCGGTCGCCGTCCACCTCGAGCGGTCGCCACTCGGTATCGGCAAGGACTTTCGGGAGAACCGGATCGCGACGGCCGGCAGTTATGTCCGAAGCTCGCTGACGCTCGAGCACCGCCCCGATGTCTCACTCGAGTTCCTCCGGCCGGGCACCGCGGCGCGGCTGCACTACGAGCGAGGCGACGGTCCCCTGTCGTACGAGCGAGCCGAGGTGCGGCTCACCGCGCGCACGAATCGCGGCCCCTTCTCATTCGGCGCACGGTTGGACGCGGGGATCACGGATCCGGACGCGCCCCCACAGCAGTTGTTCGAGTTGGGAAAGAATCAGAACCTGCCCGGCTACGAGTACAAGGAGTTCGCCGGTGACCAGGCGGTGGTCGCGCGCGCCCTGGTGCTCTACCGCCTGCCCTTCCTTGGCTCTCCGCTCCGCCTGACCGATCGACTCTGGCTGCCCCCCCTCGCTCCTGCGTTCGCGTTCGGCGTGCAGTCGGGATGGACGAACGCCTCCACGGCGAACGCGCTCGCGACCGTGACGGCGCTCGGGTCGGTGCCGACCGGCCATCCGCGCACGTCGATCAGCTTCACCTTTCGGATCATCGGAGGGTCGATCGGATTCGGGGTCGCCGAGGCGATCGACCACCCGTCGCGCCCCCGCTGGATCGTGGAGTTCGGCCAACGTCCCTGAGGCGAGGCCTCAGCCGGTGAATTCGCCGATGAACCCGATCTCGGGTTCGAGCGCCTGACCGTGGCGCTGCTTCACGGACTCCTGCGCGTGACGGATGACGGCGCGCACATCGGCGGCCGTCGCGCCGCCGAGGTTGACGACGATGTTCGCGTGGATGTGCGAGATCTGGGCGTCACCGACCCGGTAGCCCTTGAGCCCGCACTGGTCGACAAGTCGCCCTGCTCCTACGCCTTCGATCTTCTTGAAGATCGAGCCCGCGCTCGGATGGTATTCAAGCCACGGATGCCGCGATCCGCGCCAAGAGAGGTTCTCCTGCATCACGCGCTGCATTCCCGCTTGGTCGCCCTGCTCGAGTGCGAAGGTGACATCGAGCGCGACCTCGCCGCTCGAATGCAGGCGCGACGTGTCGTAGCCGAATCTCATTCCGGCACGATCGGACGTGAGCCTCGACCCGTCCGGCGCGAGGAGAGTCACCGATTGCACGACTTCCTCGACGAACATCGTCCGGGCGCGCTGAGGCGCCGGGGAAAGGAAGTGCAGGTTCTGCCACACCGCACCACCGACGGTGCTAGGGATGCCGACGTAGTGCTCGAGCCCTGACCATCCGGCGGCGACGCATTGGCGGATGAGATCGGCGACGACGACCCCACTCTCGGCCCGGAACCGTCCGGCACCGAGGTCCTCGACCCGCCGGGCGACGTTGCGGACGACAAGGCCGCGGAATCCGCCGTCGCCGACGAGGATATTGGCCCCGAGCCCGAGGACGAAGTGGGGGGTGCCCGTGGCGCGCGCGACGCCGAGTGCAGTGGCGAGTTCCTCGGACGTCGTGGCATCGTACAGCACATCGGCCGGACCGCCGATGCGGAAGGTGGTGTACTCAGCGAGCGGCTCGTTCACGCGGAGCCGCGAGTTCCCCAACGCCGGAGCGAGCGCCGCGGCCACGTCCTGCGGTGTCGGATTCCGGCCACTCGAACGGGACGGGCTCATAGGAATGCGCGAAATCAACTTGCGGCGACAGACGATCGCCAGCCGCGTGCGGATCGTTGTGGCGGCGATACTCGTGCACCTGGCCCTCGCCTCACCGGCGGCGGCGCAGCGGGCCGAGCTCGAGCGCACGATCAAGAAGCAGGTACTCCCGAATGGGCTTGAGGTGATCGTGGTGCCGAGCCCAGGTGTCCCGCTGGCCACGGTCGAACTCGTGGTGAAGAACGGCGCATTCACGCAGACGCCGGAGTACGCCGGGCTCGCGCACCTCTTCGAGCACATGTTCTTCAAGGCGAACGACACCTATCCGCGCCCCGACGCCTTCATCGACCGGGCGGCCGACCTCGGCGCGGTCTTCAATGCCACGACGCGCGAGGAACTGGTGAGTTACTACCTGACCCTCGTCGCCGACTCGGTCGAGGGGGGGATGCGCTTCCTCAACGCGGCCCTTCGCGGCGCGCAGTTCCGCGACGATGAACTCGCGCGGGAGAAGGAGGTGGTGCTCGGGGAGTACGATCGCGCTGAGTCCTCGCCCTACTTCCGGCTCGACGCGCGGATCGGCCACCAGCTCTGGGGCGATTTCTGGAGCCGCAAGAACACCATCGGGGATCGCGACGTGCTCGCGCGGGTGACATCGGCGCAGATGAAGACGATCCGCGATCTCTACTACGTGCCGAACAACAGTGTCCTCATCGTCTCGGGGGATGTGCAGTCAGAGCGGATCTTCGCGCTCGCAACGGGGATCTTCGGGGGGTGGCCACGAGCAGCGGATCCGTTCGTTCGCGCCCCCATCCCCGCGGTTCCTCCGCTCAAGGAGAATCGCGGAGTGATCGTGGAAGAGCCGGTGAATGCCGCGACGGTGCAGATCCAGTGGCACGGTCCCGGAGCAAGCGCCGACCAGGACGCGACCTTCGCGGCCGACGTCTTCTCCGACATCCTCAACCAGCCGACCTCGCGTTTCCAGCAGCGCCTGGTCGAGTCGGGACTGTGGCAGGGCGTGATCGTCAACTACTACACGCTGAATCACGTCGGCCCGATCACGATCAGCGGCCAGACGTCACCCGAGAAGCTGCGTGACGCCCTGCGGGCTCTCGACGTCGAGCTCGCGGCCACACTCGAGCCCGGCTACTTCACAGGCGAGGAGCTGGAGGCCGTGAAGGCGAACCGGGCGGTGACCACCGCGTTCGGCCAGGAACGTGCCTCGGAGAACTCGCATACCATCGGCTTCTGGTGGAGCGTGATCGGACTCGACTACCACTTGCGGTACGTCGACGAGATGGCGCGCCAGACGCCGGCGCAGCTGCAAGCGTACGCGCGGCGCTACATCATCGGTAAGCCGCGGATCACCGGCGTGATGCTCCCGATGGGCGCGAAGGACCGCCTGCGGTTGACCGAGCAGGAGCTAGCCGGCCGGGGGGTGACGCCGTGAGGTGCTTCATCGGGGTCACACTGGTCGCGGCGCTCGCGAGCCCGGCGGCCGCGCCGCCGTTCGCGCAGGAACAGGGAGCGACGCTTCCCGCTGCGGCACAGACCGAGCGCTTCGACGTCGGCGGAGTGAAGGTCATCCACCGCCAAACGAACACGAATCTCGTCGTCGCGAACCTCTATCTGCTCGGCGGCAACGCACTCGTACCCCGGTCCCTTGCCGGGATCGAGCCGATGCTCCTCGAGATCACCGAGCGCGGGACGCGGAAGTACGCCGGCGAATCGCTCCGGCGCGCGATGGCGCGCACCGGAAGCGAGATCGGCGTCGTGCCCCACGAGGACTTCACCATCTACGGCCTTCGGACGACCACCGACCGGCTCGACTCAGTCTGGAGCATCTTCGCCGATCGACTCGTCGCGCCGACCCTCGCAGCCGCGGATTTCGAGTTCGTGCGTGACAATCGCGTGGCTGCTCTGGTGCAGCGCGACGACAGTCCTGACGCTCTCCTCGAGTACCTCGCCGACAGCGTTGCCTACGTGACCCATCCCTACGGGGCATCGGCGGTCGGCACCGACCGCTCGGTTGGCGCGATCACGCTGGAGCAACTGCGGGCGTTCCACCGCGCCCAGATGGTGAAGTCGCGGTTCCTTCTCGTCGTGGTCGGGAACGTCCCGCGCGCGAAGCTCGAACTGCTCGTGCAACAGGGGCTCGGCAGCCTGCCGGCGGGCGACTTCGCCTGGAAACCGGCCGACCTGCTCGCTCCACCGCCTGGGCAGAACGTGCTTCTCGTCTCGCGCCGACTCCCCACCAACTACATCCTCGGTTGGTGGAG
The DNA here is from genome assembly GCA_031430835.1 of Gemmatimonadaceae bacterium. Classification (GTDB taxonomy): domain Bacteria; phylum Gemmatimonadota; class Gemmatimonadetes; order Gemmatimonadales; family Gemmatimonadaceae; genus Pseudogemmatithrix. The sequence continues at coordinate 57,579 of JANPCH010000088.1, read as the reverse complement.
CGGTCCGCCGGCCGGACACCCAGACGTTCCCGCGCTGCGCGTGGCCTCAGCGATCCTGGGTGGACGGCTCTTCGCCGAGGTGAGGTCGCGTCGGAACCTCACCTACGCGGTCGAAGCACGATTCCGCGATCGGGCCCTCACGTCGGGTGGGCTCTACGTCACCACGACGCGCCCGGACGAGACCCTGGCGATCATGCGAGACGAGTTGCGCAAGCTCCGTACAACGACGGTCTCGCACGAAGGACTTGGCCCGCTCGTGCAGCAGTTCCTCACCGAGTATTTCCTCGACAACGAGACCACGAGTGCCCAGGCGGACTTCCTGGCGCGCGCCGAGCTGTATCGAGGGGATTTCCGTGCCGGCGAACGGTTCGTCGCCGAGTTGAGGGCAGTCACCGGCGAGGATGTGCGCCGCGTAGCGGAACAGTGGATGACGAACCTGCGATTCACCTACATCGGCAACCCGTCCCAAGTCGATCGCATCAAGCTGATGTCCTTCTAGGCACCCCGAGCGGCGCACGGCTCAGGCGACGAACTCCTCGGCGACCATTCGGGGGTCGATTGATTCAATGCCCCCGGTCGCGCGGAAGAGGGCGCAAGCGACGCCGCGGTCCTCGAGATTGCGGAGGGCCTGGAGTGAATCCGGTGCGCAACGGACCAGCAGCGGCCAAGGGCTCGCGACAACCAACTCTTCGATTCGCGTAAGGGTCGTCAGGGTCGGCGTTGATCCGGTGTTCGGTGCCGTGACGACGACCCCTCCGAGGTCTTGCGACTCGAGCGCTGCAATGAGATCGAAGACGCGCGCCGGTCGCCGCGCGTCGCTGTACGCGTGTCCGCGCGGCTCGAGGTCGATGAGCAGTCGTCCGGGCAGGGCCGAAGCGAGTTCCCCCAGCCGGGCGACCTCCTCCAGGTCAGCGAGGCCGGCCACGATCCACTGTGCGCCGAGCCCCAGAAGGTCCGAGATCGTTCGCTCATCCAGGTCGCGTACCTCAGCCTGAACGTGCAGCGGGGCGTGTCGAAGGAGTTCCCGGGCCCCCTCCCCTCCTGAATCCACCGACCGCGGACCGTCATCCGGGAGGTGAACGCGGGAGAAACCGGTGGCGGCTAACCGACGGGCCGTCGAGAGCAGGTCGTCCGACGACGCGGTTACCCCGGAAGCCTCAGGTACGCTGGCCTTAGGCGTGAGACCAGCATCCAGGGTGAGGATCGGGATCGCGAGCATCAGTCTCGGGGGGGGTGAGGCCAAGGGGGAGAAGCTACGGGCGGGGATTCGGAGAGGCAGGCAATTGCGAAATCGCCCCTTTGTGAATATTTTCACAACCAGCGTCCCAAGGAGTGGGTCGCGGTGTCCACCCCCCTCATCTGTTCGTACTGGAGGCTTTTCGCAATGCAGTTCAAGGGTCTGGCGCTCGTCGCGAGCGCGTTCGTTTTCGCCGCCTGTGGCGGCAGTGGGGAGTCAACTCCCGCCGCAGGTACGCCGGCTGACACGACGACCGCCGCGGCGGTCACGGCAACGATGGCGCCGGCTACGGGCACGACGCATGAGGTCAAGATGGTGATGGAGAACAACATGTATCACTTCGTCCCGGCGAATCTGACGATCAAGGCCGGCGATGCCGTGAAGTACGTGACCGTCTCTGGCGGCCCGCACAACGTCGTGTTCGATGGCGCCGCGCTCTCAGCGGCGGTGAAGGCCCAGCTCGACGCGAACTTCGGCCCTGAGAGGATGGCCGGTGTGGAGCTTACGTCGAACATGTTCATGAATGCCGGCGAGGGGATCACCATCTCCTTTGCGAACGTCCCGGCTGGTGCTTACTCCTTCAACTGCACGCCGCACTTGGCGATGGGCATGAAGGGCGTGATCACGGTGCAGTAACTCCCGGCGCCGCACAGCGGCGCTCGGACGGTTGACGGGCGGCAAGACGAGAGTCTTGCCGCCCGTCGCGCTTCCCAGGGACGGGCAACCCGCGATACTTCCACTTGTGAAGACCGAAGCCCGCCCGACCACTCCTCCATCGCCGTCTCCGCGCCCACTCCAAGGACGCGAGTGGCTCGAGGCGCGCGTGTCCCTCGCGCGTCGGCGCAGCGCGCGGTTCATGAAGCGATGGAGCATCGTGCTCGGCGTACTGACCCTCGTGGCCGCGCTCTTTCCGATCGCGTCAGGCGATCCACGAGGCGCCGATCGGGGGCGGCTCTCGCGACTTGCCGCCGACACCCTGCGCTCGTCGCAACGCCTGCGTCGAGCGGAGGCGGCGCGGGTGAGTGCCGAATCGGTCGTCGCACGAGGGGTCCGACGGCCTGCCGCCGCTCCGCGCACGCCGCCGGCCCCCGTCGCATCCGGGTTCGCTGCGGCGATCGGCGAAGCACGCCGACTCCGGACGGATGCCGCGTGGCTCGCCGTCGCGAATCGCCCCGAGGTCCGGGATGGCCCGCGAATGCGCTCGCTCGCTGAGTCGCTGCAGGTGCTCGGCGCGCGCCGCGCGAACTTGCCCACGGGACCACAACGGGATCGACAATTGGCCGATCTCACGCAGCGAATCAGTCGCGCGGGCTACACGATACTCGCGATCGCCGAGAATCGGCGGTTGGAACTCGGCCCGAGTGCCGCGCCCGTGCCGGCGAGGCCGACCCCGGTCGAGCCCGCCGGCCCGCCGGAGGTCATCGACAGCGCCGGACCGGCGGCAACGCTCCGCGAAGCGCGCGATAGTGTCGTCACCGCACGCCGCGCGCACGACTCGCTTGGCGTGCTCGTGCGAGCGCTCGACGCGTCGCTCGCCTCGACCGAGCGTCCAGGTCTCGCAAGCGCCTCTCCCGCCATTGCGCTGGGGATCCTTCTCGTGCTGGGACTCGCGCTGCGATTCGGGACCGCTCTGGTTCGCGAGGTCCGGGACCCGGCGATCGCCCACGCCCGCGAGGCGGAGTCGGTCGGCGGCGCACCGGTGCTTGCGACCGTACGCGATGCCCAGTTGGACGGACCCGCGCGCTTCCGTCCGAGTGGCGTGGACCCGTTCCGAATGCTGTACCTCGGCCTCACCGCCACTGGGACGCGGACCCGTACGGCGCTCATCACCGGGAGTGATCCCGTCATCGCTGCCGCCGTTGGCGCGCGTCTCGCCATCGCAGCCGCTGCGGATCACCGGACGACGATCGTCGTAGACCTCGATCCGGTGCAGATCGTCCTCGCGCGCATGCTGCGCGAACGGGCCGAGCCCGGCCTCACCGACGCCCTCGCTGGCGCGTTCCGGTGGCGCGAGGTGGCCCGGCCGATCGGATCGAGTGATGGACTCCCGATCACGTTGCTGCCCGCAGGTACCGAACGCGACGACTTCGCCGTCGGCGAGGAGTTGGATCGTCTTTGTGAGGACTTCGCTCGTTTCCGAGCTGGCTTCGAGCTCACGATCCTTGTCGCGCCGCCCGCTGCGATCGAGCTGGCCGTGCGGCTGGTGGGGCCGAGTCCATTGCTCGTCGCGACGTCGGGGGGCGACACATCGATCAGTCGCTTCGCCGCCGAATGCGCCGAACTTCGGGGTGCTGGTCGGCGGATCCACGGGCTCGTGCTCTGGGACACGGACCGTCCCGTGCTGCCGTCGCGCGCCGAGCTCGCGGCCCTGCTCTCGAAGCGGAAGGGTCGCACACCTGGCGGTTCTTTCGAAGCCGTGCGTCGCGCGATCCACGGCGACGGCCCCTCAGCCTAGCGTCGGGTGATACTGGAACAGGGGCAGTGGGCCGACACGCTGCTGATCGCGGAGCGCCTCCAGCTCTCGCGGCTCGGCGTCTGGTCACTGATGAGCATCGTCGCCGGAACGGCGATCCTCACCGCGCTTCGACTGCGCCGGGTGGACTCTTCCCTGCTCTTCCAGTTCGCGCTGCAGCAGCTCGGCTGGGGCATCCTGCACGCCGTGCAGACGTTCTGGTGGCGATCGCACCTGACGCTGCGCGACCTCTCGAGCGCGGTGCAGCTCGATCGCCTTGCGTGGTTCGGCGCCGGCGTGGACGTGGGCGTGATCCTCGTCGGCGTGGCGCTGGCGGCATTCGGCGGCCGAAAGGGCCGTCGGCTCGCCTTCGTCGGTGCCGGCGTCGGGGTCACATTGCAGGGGGCAGCGCGCCTCCTGTTCGACGCGCAACTCGCGGCGCTCGTCGTCCGCTAGTGCGCTCACCGGGACGCGCCACTATGTTGAGCGTCCACTCGAGATGATCGGCTACTCCGACCGCATCAATCACGCGCTCGCGTTCGCGGCGAAGCACCACGACCGCGAGGTGCGGAAGGGCACGCGCCCTCCCTACCTCACGCAGCCCGCGAACGTCGCGCTCATCCTGACGCGCTACGGGCGCGATGACGACACGGTCGTCGCGGGGATCCTGCTCGACCTCGTCGAGGACTGTCTCCGCCAGGGGTGGAGCCGCGAGATGCTCGATGAGCGCGTTGGTGTCAAGTTCGGCGCGGCCGTGCTGGAGACCACTCTCGCGGTGACGCGGCGTCGCGTCGATGATGAAGGGATAGAGCTCTCACGCGACGAGGTGCGCTCCGACCTCCTCGCGCGGCTCGCCGGCGCGTCGGAAGCCGGCCGCTGGATCTGCGCCGCGGATCTCGTGCATCAAGCGGGCACCCTTCTCGCTGACCTCCGCCGGACCATCGACCGCGACAATGTGTGGGGACGCCTCGCCGGGGGACGGGCGAGCACCGTGCGCTGGTTCGGTGATGTACGCGACCGATTCGCGGAACTCGGCTTTACCGCGCCGATCGCGATGGAACTCGCTGACCTGGTGACAGCGCTCGAGCGAGCCTAGACGCGCTCCGCCGAGGGATAGCGCCGCGCCACATACGCCTCGAGGATCCCGAGGAACTCAGCCACGATCCGGTCCCCCTTCAGCGTGACGTGGAGCTTGCCGTCCACGTAGACCGGGGCCTTCGGGTCCTCGAACGTGCCGGGGAGCGAGATCCCGAGATTCGCGTGCTTCGATTCCCCGGGGCCGTTCACCACACATCCCATCACGGCGACTTTCAGCTCTTCCACGCCCGGGTGTGATTCGCGCCAGACCGGCATTTGGTCACGCAGGTAGGTCTGGATATCCTCGGCCATCTTCTGGAAGAAGGTCGAGGTCGTGCGGCCGCATCCGGGGCACGCTGTCACCTGCGGCGTGAAGGAGCGCAGCTCAAGCGACTGGAGGATCTGCTGTGCAACGAGGACCTCCTCGGTTCGGTCACCCCCGGGGCGCGGGGTGAGCGAGACGCGGATCGTGTCGCCGATCCCTTCCCCCAGCAAGATCGCGAGAGCGGCAGTCGTCGCGACCACTCCCTTGGTGCCGAGCCCCGCCTCGGTGAGGCCGAGGTGCAGCGGATAGTCGGTGCGCGCGGACAGTCGGCGGTAGACCGTGACCAGGTCCTGCACTTGTGAGATCTTGGCCGAGAGCAGGATCCGGTCGTGGCCGAGCCCGGTCTCCTCAGCGAGGGTCGCCGAGCGGAGCGCCGACTCGAGCATCGCCTCGAAGTAGACCTCCTTCGCGTCGAGCGGCTCGGCGCGCTTCGCGTTCGCGTCCATCAGTTGCGTGAGGAGGTCCTGGTCGAGCGATCCCCAGTTCACGCCGATGCGCACCGGCTTCCCGTTCTCGACCGCGATCTGCACGATCGTGCGAAAGTTGTCGTCGCGATGGCGCGTGCCGACATTGCCGGGATTGATGCGGTACTTCGCGAGGAGTGCCGCGGTGCGTGGGAACTTCCGGAGGAGGAGGTGCCCGTTGTAATGGAAGTCGCCGATCACCGGCACCGAGATCCCGCGGTCGGCGAGTCGCTCGAAGAGCTCGGGCACCGCGGCCGCAGCCTCGTCGTTATTCACCGTGATCCGGACGAGCTGCGAGCCAGCCTGCGCGAGGGCCGCGACCTGCAGCGCCGTCGCGGCGGCGTCGGCGGTGTCGGTGTTCGTCATCGACTGCACGACCACCGGCTGCGACGATCCCACGAGCACGCCGCCGATCTCGGCGGTAACGGTCTGTCGACGCGGCTTGAAAGGGAGCACTGACTCGGAGATGGAAGGAGGAAGGGGGGGAAGCTGGAAGGTCGGATGCGCACCCGGCCTCTCCCCTCTCGACGAACCGCATCACAAGTTAGTCGTTCCCCCGCGCGTCCTCACGCCTTCCCTGCCCTCTTATGGCCGACTCGAAGAACCCGACGGTGACTCCCAGCGACGACGGCGGATCGGACTCCGCGACTGCCCTTCCGCGCGGGTTCGCGAGACGCCACTGGGGCAAGCTCACGGTGTTCGCGATCATCGGCCTGCCGACCGTCGCCCTCGCCCTCTGGACCGCGATCGCCCTCGGCTACTCCTATTCCGAGGGGACGCGCACGGGATACGTGCAGAAGCTCTCGCGGAAGGGGTGGGTCTGTAAGACGTGGGAGGGGGAGTTGGCGATGGCGACCGCCCCCGGAGTCTCACCGCAGATCTTCACCTTCACCATCCGCGGCGACTCACTGGCGCGGGCCCTGACGGCGGATATGGGGCAGGGAAGGGTCGCGGTGGAGTACCACGAGCACCGTGGAGTCCCGACGAACTGCTTCGGCGACACCCCCTACTTCGTCGTCGGCTACCGCGTCGTGGGAGATGCCGGAACGACCCCTCTTCCCTGACCCCTCGGCGGGGATTGGATGGGCCTCGAAATGCGTACCCATTGCGGGGGGAGGCCTTGTCCCCTAGCTTCCGTGCGTCCTCCGGACTCTCTGGAGGATGGTCCAGCACGGGGGATCTTCTCGTCCCGTGAGCACGATTGTGCAGGGTCGGCGTGTTCCGCTCCCGGCGACAATCAACAAAATTCAGGAGTAGGGAATGCGTACGACCGGTAAGGTGAAGTGGTTCAACGATGCGAAGGGCTTCGGGTTCATCACGCCCGACAACGGCACCAAGGATTGCTTCGTGCACTACAGCGCGATCCAGGGTTCCGGCTTCAAGTCGCTCGCAGAGGGCGACGCCGTCGAGTTCGACATCGTGCAGGGTGCCAAGGGCCCCGCTGCCGAGAACGTCTCGAAGGTTTCGTAACCACGACCCGCACGATCCCAAGGGCGCCCGGAGCTTTGCTCCGGGCGCCCTTCGGCTTTACTGGCGCCGCCTAGGACGTCCGCGAGGCGGCCGCGCGACAGACTCGATCGCCGATTCCAGCCGTGAATCGACCTCGTCCCAGAGTCGCGCCCGGTCGAGCCTCAACTGAACGAAGGTGCCAACCTCCACCTCCCCTGCGAGGAGAGATCTCGCGACGGCGAGTGCAACCTTGGCTGGCATCGCGAGGCGGTCCGCGAGCTCTACGGTCAACAGGAGATCGACCAGGGTCGGGACGGGTATCCTGCGCTCCCGCCCCTGTTTACCCGGCGGTAGCGCGTCGTGATCGATCCGGCGTAGGATATTGTCGAGGGCCTTCGGGCTGACGCCGAGGACAGCTGCAGCAGTCGCGGTTGTGACGGCACGCATTTAATATCCTCGAAAGAATCAGATATTTAGAGTATCAGGCAATTTCGCCGAGGACGCAAGGCATTTTTGGGGATCGGTCGCTGGTGAGCGCTTGCGAGCGAAACTAAATGATTCGCGCAAACACGAATCAATAATGCGTCGCCTTGGGCGGGATGCAGACCGCCCAATCAGCCGATCAATGCCTTTGCGTTCGCGAGCTGTGCGGCGACCGACGTCTTCCCCGTGCCGCCTGGCAGCTCGCGGTGGCGCAGCGACTGCTCCGGCGTGAGCTCCAGCATCGCTTCCTGCGTGAACGAAGCGTGCGCCCTCGAGTAACTCGAGAAAGGAAGGGCCGAGAGCTCCACGCCACGCTCCTCGGCTTCGCGAACCAGTTGACCAACTGCCACATGGGCTTCGCGAAACGTCACGCGCCGGCGCACCAGAAAGTCAGCGAGGTCCGTTGCCATCATCGTGCTCGTCACGGCAGCGCTCATCCGGCGCTGATCGAAGCTGAGCGTCGCAATCGAGCCGCTGATCGCCGGCAGGAGCAGGAGCATCGCATCCACGGCGTCGAAGAGCACGCGCTTGTCATCCTGCAGGTCCTTGTTGTAGCCGCTGGGCAGGCCCTTCAACGCCACGATCAGCGCGACGAGATCACCCAACATCCGGCCCGCCGAGCCGCGGGCAAGCTCGAGGGCGTCGGGATTCCGCTTCTGCGGCATCATCGACGAGCCTGTCGAGAAAGCGTCGCCGAATCGAACGAAGCCGAACTCGCTCGAACCGAAGAGGATGAGGTCCTCCGCGAGGCGCGAGAGGTGGGTTCCCAGCATCGTCAGCGCGTAGAGAAGATCCGTGATGAAATCGCGGTCGCCCACGGCATCGATCGAATTGGGCGAGAGCCGTGCGAACCCGAGCTGCACGCGAAGTTCCTCGCGCGGCACCGGAAAGGCCGAACCCGCGATCGCGCCGGAGCCGAGGGGAAGGGAACTCGCTGCGTCACGGGCGCCGAGAAGACGCGCGTGGTCGCGTTCGAGCGCCCAGAAGTGCGCAAGCAGCCAATGCGCGACTGAAACGGGCTGGGCACGCTGGAGATGCGTGTAGGACGGCATCACTGCGTCCTGTTGTTGCTCGGCCCGCGTCACAATCACCCGCTGCAACTCCCGGAGGTGGTCCTCGATCCGGGTGGTCGCATCGAGCGTCCAGAGGCGTGTGCCCGTCGCGACCTGGTCATTCCGGCTTCGCCCGGTGTGAAGCCGGCTCGCCGGCTCGCCCGCTTCCTCGTGGAGCAGGCGGTCGACGAAGGTGTGTACGTCCTCATCGGAGCTGATCGGCTGCTCTCCCCCCTCGATGCGCTTGGCAACATGATCGAGCCCGGTAACGATCGCGTCGGCCTCGGCCTCGGCGACGACTCCCGCGGCGACAAGGCCCCGCGCCCACGCCTGCGAGAGCTGGATGTCGAAACGCCACAGCCGGATGTCAGTGCCGATCGAACGATTGGCCGCTTCGAGCTCCGGGGCGGGTCCGCCAGCGAACCGACCTCCCCAGAGCTTGTGGTCGCCCTGACTCACGCCTTGACCTTGTCGAAGGTCTGGGGGAGAAGGGGTTTCGGCGTGACGTCGACCCCCTTCGCCTCGAGGTCCTTCAGCGCGCGCACGCGTCCGGAGAGGCCGTAGAGCCGGATGAACCCGGCGGCGTCGGACTGCTGGTAGACGTCGTCCTCGCCGAAGGTCACGAAGCGCTCGTCATACAGTGCCTCAGCCGATTGGCGGCCAGCGATCGTCACCATCCCGCGGCAGCAGCGCAGCGTGACCGAACCAGTCACCCGCTGCTGGGTGACGTTCACGAAGGCATCGTACGATTCGCGTTCGGTCGTCCACCAGCGCCCCTCGTACACGAGGTCGGCGTAGCGTGGTGCGATGAGGTCCTTCGCCGCGAGCGTTCGACGGTCGAGCACGAGCTGTTCCAGCTCCGAGTGTGCCGTGTAGAGCAAGGTCCCGCCCGGCGTCTCATAGACGCCACGCGACTTCATGCCGACGAGCCGGTCCTCGACGATGTCGGCGCGCCCGATCCCGTGGCGCCCACCGATCGCGTTGAGTGCCTCGAGGAGCGCGACCGGGCCGAGACGTTTCCCGTCAAGCGAGACCGGCGTGCCGATCTCGAATCCGATCGTCACGTCCTCGTGCTGCGCTGGCGCGTCAGCGGGGTCGGCAGTGAGCATGAACAGGTCCTTCGGTGGCACCGAGTTCGGATCCTCGAGGACGCCGCCCTCGTGCGAGATGTGCCAGATATTCCGGTCACGCGAGTAGATCTTCGTCGTCGTCGCCGCGACCGGGACCCCTTTTTCGGCAGCATAGGCGAGGGCATCCTCGCGGGACCGGATATCCCAGAGCCGCCAAGGAGCGATCACCGGCAAGTGCGGAGCCATCGCCATATAGGTGAGCTCGAACCGAACCTGGTCATTCCCCTTGCCGGTGCAGCCGTGCGCGAGGGCATCGGCGCCGATGGCGAGCGCGACCTCGACCTGCTTCTTGGCGATGATCGGCCGCGCCATCGAGGTGCCGAGCAGGTACTTCCGTCCGTAGATCGCTCCCGCACGCAGGGTGGGGAAGATGTAGTCTCGGACGAACTCCTCGCGGAGGTCGGCGATGTGGCACTCGGCGGCGCCGGAGGCGATCGCCTTCTCGCGGACGCCCTCAAGTTCATCCCCTTGTCCGATGTCCGCGGCGACACAGACGACGCGGGCGTCGTAGTGCTCGCGGAGCCAGGGAACGATGATCGAGGTGTCGAGACCGCCGGAGTAGGCGAGGACGATGGTCTTCATAAGGACGGCAGAAGGCGGAGGACGGTAAGCGGGCGGCGGTGTCGGCAATGCGGAAGCTAACTAGCGCATAAGTATGCGTTCTAAGAAGGCGGTCCTCACCGGGTTCGTTTGCCGAGTGCGGCGAGGCGCCGGGCGACGCGCTCGCGGGCCTGCTCGCTCCGGCAGATCATCAGGATCGTGTCGTCGCCGGCGATGGTGCCCAGGATGTCGCCGCTGGCCTCGGTGTCGATCGCCGAGGCGACGGTCTGGGCTCCACCGATGACAGTCTTGAGAACGATCATATGGCTCACGCCATCGAGCCGGACGAGGAGCTGGGGAAGCACCGCCGCGAGCGGTGCTCGCGCGCCGTCGTCAGCGACTCCCTCGTTGACGGTGTATCGAACCCCGCGGTCGGTGGGGACGCGGGCGATCCGCAGGTCGCGCAGGTCGCGGGAAAGGGTGGACTGCGTAACATCCCAGCCGCGCTTGCTCAGCAGGAGACGAAGGTCCTCCTGGCTTCCGATCTCTCGGGTGCCTATCAGGTCGAGGATGGCCTGCTGTCGCTCGCGCTTCGTCGCGGTCACGTGGGCTCCGGTCTCCCGCAGTGTAGCGCGGTGCGCGAGAGGGGGAAAGGAAGATGTTGACAGGAACGCATGGCATTAGTATGCATTGGTAGTGCATAAGATTCCAGTCGGCGTCCTCGGCGCCTCCGGCTACGCGGGGCGCGAACTCTGTGCGCTCGTCGCCGGCCATCCACGCCTCGAGCTCGCCTTCGCCGCCGCCAACTCCCAGCGTGGTGAGACGGCGCCGCTCTCGCGCGGTGTCACGGTGAAGTTCCGAGGCGTCGACGAGGTGCGCCTCGGTGACGCGGCGCTCATCTTCTCGGCGCTCCCGCACGGCACAAGTGCGGAGTGGGTCGCGCGCGTCCGCGCCGCTGGCTCGAAGGTCGTGGATCTCTCGGCCGACCTCCGGATCGGCAACGGGGCGAGCGAGAGCGTGCCGTACGGACTCACCGAGGTCACGCGAGACCTGGTGCGTGGCGCGGCCTGTGTCGCGAATCCGGGGTGCTATCCGACGGCCGTGCTCTTGGGACTCCTGCCGCTCGTCGAGCGCCGGCTGATCGCTCCGGGCAGCACCGTGCAGATCAGTGCGGCGAGCGGCGTCACCGGCGCGGGGTTCGCACCCCGTCTGGATCTCCTCTTTGGTGAGGTAACGGAGAACTTCCGGGCGTACGGAGTCGGGAACACCCACCGTCACTTGCAGGAGATGCGCGCGTTCGTCGGAACGTTCGGCGTGGACCTCGACCTCCTCTTCACGCCGCACCTGCTGCCGATCGCGCGCGGGATCCTGGCCACGATGACGGTCACGCTCACAGCGCCACTCGCCGATCCGATCGCGCTGTGGCGCGAACGATTCGCCGGCGAACGGTTCGTCGAGGTGACCGAGGAGCTCCCTGAACTGCGCGCGGTGCAGCATCGCAACGTCGTGCGGATCGCGGTGCGGTCCGTCGACGGGGTGCGCTCACCGACGTTGCAGGTGTTCAGCGCGATCGACAATCTCGTGAAGGGCGCGGCGGGGCAGGCGATTCAGAACGCGAACCTCATGCTCGGCCTCGACGAAGCGGCCGGGCTCCCCTCCTGATGACCGATCGCCGTCGCAGCGACCCCCCGCACACGGTACGCCGAAGCGCCGCCGAGGCGCCTCACGTGGCGGCGCACGTGCCGACCGGAGTCGTGCTGCGCGTCGTCAAGCTCGGTGGACGCGCGCAGGGGGATCTCACGCTCGCCGAGCATCTGCGCGCAGCAGCGGCGGTGCCTGGCGCGCGGCTGGTCGTGGTCCACGGTGGCGGCGATGAAGTCTCGGCTCTCCAGCGGCGCCTCGGCGTGGAGCCCGAGTTCACTGGAGGCCGTCGCATCACGCGTGAGCAGGACCTCGACCTTGTGCGGATGGTCCTCTCCGGCACGGCCAACAAGCGACTCGTTGCTCAACTCGCTGCATTGGGAGTGCGTGCGGTAGGGGTGAGCGGCGAGGATGGTGAGCTGTTGACCGCGTGCGTGAGCGAGGCGGCGCTTGGCCGGGTCGGAGGCGACGTCTTTGCCGACGCGACTCTCGTCGCCGACCTCCTGAACGCGGGGTGGTTGCCCGTGATCTCGCCGCTCGCGCGTGATCGTGAGTCGTCGACTGCCGCCGGACTGAACGTGAATGGCGACGACGCGGCTGCCGCGATCGCGTCGAGCCTCGGCGCTGACGAACTGCTGTTCGTTGTCGACGTTGGGGGCGTCCTCGAGAATGGGGTGCCGCTCAGCGGCATCGACAGCGACGCGATCCCGTCACTGATCGCCCGCGGCGTGATCGAAGGTGGCATGCGGGCGAAGCTCGAGGCCGCGACGAGCGCGCTTCGCAACGGCGTGCGCCGCGTGCGCGTCGCGCCCGTCGCCGGCATCGCGGACGTGACCGTAGGAACCAACATCACCCTCACCGCCTCTTCGACCCGGGAGCACCGATGACCGCTGCCGCTCATACCACCGATGCCCTGCTCGGTGTCTATCGTCGTGCGCCGATGGAGTTCGTGCGCGGCGATGGAGTGCGGCTCTACGATGGCGAGGGTCACGAATGGCTCGACCTTGCTGCCGGGATCGCGGTGAACGCGCTCGGCTACAACGATGCTGGCATCCGTCAGGCGATGCAGGAAGGGATGGCGACCGGACTGATCCACGTCTCCAACCTCTACCGCACCGAACCGGGCGAGCGGCTCGCGGATAAGCTCGTCGCGGCGTCGTTCGCCGACCGCGTCTTCTTCTGCAACTCGGGAGCGGAGGCGAACGAGGGTGCCTTCAAGATGGCCCGCAAATGGGGAAAGCTCGAAGGAGGTGTGGCGAAGCACGAGATCATCGCTCTCCGTGGCGCGTTCCACGGACGGCTTTTCGGCACGGTGGCCGCGACCGACCGGCCCCAATACCGGAATCCCTTCCGCCCCCTCGCGGGCGGGATCCATATCCACGAGCGCGATCTCACCGAACTTTCGAGCGTCATCACCGATGCGGCGACCTGTGCCCTGATCGTCGAGCCGGTGCAGGGGGAAGGAGGCGTTCGCGTGCTCGACAACGGGTTCCTCCGCGAACTGCGCGCGCTGACCACAGAACGGAACGTCCTGCTGATCCTCGACGAGATCCAGTGCGGTTACGGACGCACCGGCACCTTTTTCGCGTACGAGCAGTTCGGCATCACGCCGGACCTGTTGACGGTCGCGAAGCCGATGGCGGGAGGGCTCCCGATGGGCGCGGTGCTCCTCACGCAACGCGTTGCCGACGCGATGCAGCCGGGAGAGCACGGCACGACCTTCGGCGGCGGTCCCCTCGTCGCGCATGTCGCGAACCACGTCTTCGACCGGCTCCACGACCCGAAACTCCTCTCGCACGTCGGGAAGGAAGGGAAGTGGCTCGGCGACCAACTGCTGAAGATCAAGCAACGCTCGCCGAAGGTCCGTGCCGTGCGCGGTCGCGGACTGATGTGGGGCGTGGATGTCACGGATCCTGCGCGCGACGTCGTCGGTCGCGCGCAGGAACTCGGCCTCCTCATCGTGTCGGCCGGCGATCACACACTGCGGTTGCTGCCTCCGCTCGTGATCACCCGCGCCGATCTTAAGATCGGACTTGAGAAGCTCGAAGCCGCGATCGGCTAACCCAGCGCCGGGCGCGTCACACGATCGGCTTCGGCTTGGGCTTCGGCACGATGAGGCCCGGCACCTTCGCGCGCTCGAGCAACTTGTTGAAGGCCTCGACATCCACCGTCTCGAGCACTTCGACCTCCCCGCGTAACGCGGCCCAGAGGCGTTCAAGTTCGGCGAGCCGCTCCCGCACCGCCGTCGTGAGCTCGGGGTGACCCTCCACCTGACCGAGCAGGAATCCGAACTGCCCGTTCAGCCCATTCGCGAAGTTGATGATGTCCTGGCCATTCCCCGCCTTGGTCGTCATCCGCGGATCGAGCTGGTCGATCTTGCCGGTGAGCGTCCTGCCGCCGGCCGCGATCGAATCAGCGAGGGGATCGGTGGCGGTGCGCGTGACGATGCCGGTCACCTGACTCTTCAGGTCGCGGACCCGGACGACGGCATCGTGGATCTCGCCGATCCGCTGGACGAGGAGATTCGCGACGGAGTCACGCTCGACGACGATCCTGGTCGGGATCGGTGAGAGTCGCGGATCGAGCGCGACACCGAACTCCCGCACCTGGACTGTCGCGCCGACAGTGAGACGGACCTGATACCGGCCGGCCGGCACGCGGGCGCCACCATTCCCCGGTGCTCCGAAGAGGACGATCCCTTGGATCGTCGTCGGCGGATCGCGGCGGAGGTCCCACGAGAAGCTGTTGAGCCCGGCGCGCGGAGTCAGGCGGTCGGCACCCGTACCGCGACTCGAGTAGGTCCGCAGGACGACTCCGCGGGCGTCGAGGAGATCGAGGCGCGTGGCGCTGGCGGTATCGGGTGCTGCGGCGAGTCGGAAGTGCACCGTTGCACCGGCCGGTGGATTCCGTCCGACGCGATTCGCCGCGCCGGGGCCGCCGAAACCGCCGCTACCGCCGACGAGGAAGGCGTCGCGCGGTCGGAAAAGGTGCACTGCGGCGCGTGCGACCACGCTGTCCTGCTGGCGCAGCGGGGAGAGGTCGTCGAGGATCCAGAAGGCGCGACCCTCGGTGGAGGCGATCAGATCGCCGTGCCGGACTTCGAGGTCGGTCACCGGCACCGCTGGCATCCCGGTGAAGGCCTGCCACTTCGTGCCTCCATCGATGGAGAACCAGGCGCCGGTCTCGCTGCCGGCGTAGAGGAGTCCGCGACGTTCGGGATCCTCGCGCACGACGCGCACGGGCTCGCCGTCGCGCAGTCCGTCCACGAGGCGGGTCCAGGTGCGCCCGTAGTCGGTCGAGCGGAAGAGATGTGGTGTCGGATCTCCGACGCGATCCTTGCGGAAGGCGATCCAGACGGTCGCGGGATCGTGTGGCGACACTTCGATCTCGTTCACGAGCCCGTCGCCAGCGGCGGGTGGCGTGATGTTCGTCCAGGTGGTGCCGCCATCGCGCGTCAACTGCACGAGGCCGTCGTCGGTGCCGACATAGATCGTACGCGCGTCGTGCGGCGATTCGTGGATGACGAAGATCGTCCCATAGACCTCTCCACCGGCGCCCTCGTTCGTGATCGGGCCTCCGCCCCAGCCCTGACGTGCTGGATCATCGCGCGTGAGGTCGCCGGAGATCGGACGCCACGTGGTGCCCCGATCGGTGGTGCGGAAGAGGACGTTCCCGCCGTGATAGATCACGTTGGGATCGTGCCGTGAGACGAGGATCGGCGCGGTCCAGTTGAAGCGGTACCGCGTGGAGTCGGTGCGCTCCGTGAGATTCATCGCCGGCCAGGGCATGATGTCGCGCGTGAGACCAGTCTCCTGGTCGAGCTCGTCGATGAGTCCTTGATAGCAACCGCCGTAGACGTAGCGATGCCGCGCGGTACTCACGCCGATGTTCGCGCTCTCGCACCCGGCGCCATTCCACCAGTCGCGGACGTCGATCGAACCGCCATCGCCCCGACTGCGGATCACGACCGAGGAGTTGTCCTGTTGGCCGCTGTACAGCTTGTAGGGAAAGTCGTCATCCACGGTGACGTGATAGAACTGCGCCGTCGGTTGGTTCTCCAGCGAACTCCAGCTCCTCCCCCCGTCGAGGGAGACGGTCGCGCCACCGTCGTTGGCGTTGATCATCCGCCGCGAGTCCTTGGGGTCTATCCAGAGCGCGTGGTTGTCGCCGTGCGGCGCCTGGACCGTGGTAAAGGTCGCGCCACCGTCGATCGACTTGAGGATCGGTGCGTTCGTCACCCAGACGACGTCGGCATTCGCCGGGTCTGCGAAGACCTTCATGTAGTACCAGGACCGAGTCTGGATGAGGCGGCTTTCGGAGAGCCGGCGCCAGTTGCGCCCAGCATCGTCGGAACGGTAGAGCCCGCCCTGTTCGGCCTCGACGATCGCGAAGACCCGGTCGGGGTTCGCCGGTGAGACGGCGACGCCAACCTTGCCCATCAGGCGGGGGAGACCCTGGGAGAGCCGAGTCCAGGTGTCGCCATTGTCGGTGCTCTTCCAGATCCCGCTCCCAGGGCCGCCACTGCGGACGAACCAGGGCTGGCGTTGATGGTCCCAGAAGGCCGCGTAGAGGATGCGCGGATTGGTCGGATCCATCGAGAGGTCGCTCGCGCCGCTTGTCGCGTTCTCCCCCTTGAGGACGAGGGTCCAAGTCGCGCCACCATCGCGCGACCGATAGATGCCTCGGTCGGCGGTCCCCTTCCAGCGGTCCCCCTGCGCGGCGACATAGAGGATGTTCGGATCGGTCGGATGCACGCGTACGGCGGAGATCTGCCGGGTAGCGGCAAGCCCGACATTGGTCCACGTGCGTCCTTGGTCGGTGCTGCGATAGACGCCGTCGCCGTAGCTCGAGGACTGTCCGCGGATCGGGTGCTCGCCGGTGCCGACGTAGATCACGTTCGGGTCGGAGGGGGCGATGGCGATCGCGCCGATCGAGCCCGTCTTGAGGCTGCCGTCGGAGATGTTGCGCCAGGAGATGCCGGCGTCGTCGGTGCGCCAGAGTCCACCGCCGGTGTAGCCGGCGAAGAAGGTGAGCGGTTGCGACGGGACGCCGACGGCCGCGACGCTGCGCCCTCCCCGCGAGGGGCCGATGTTCCGCCAGGTGAGACCGGCGTAGTCCTTCAGCGCGGAATCGCTGCGCGCCGGCCGCGTGGGTTGTGCGGCAGCGATGATCGGAAGGAAGAGAAGGAACAACAGCGGAGCAATGCGCACGGGTCGACACCGGGTCACGGGGAGCCGGACGATGCCCCCCACTTCCCGGGGCGTCAAGGCAGGCGGGCGCTCGCGAGCGCCCCCTCTGGTGGGATCGCGTACCCGTCGGCAACGTTGGCACCGTCCAAGAACCCCGGATGTGATGCGACTCGCTCGACCTCTGCAGACTCTTCTCGTGGCCTTGCTGCCGCTCACGGCGTGCCAGCCGCGCGTGCAGCCGGACGTCGCGGCGACGACCACGAGGGCACCGCGCCCGACCCTCGTCGTACTGCTGACCGTCGATCAACTGGGGAGCGACTACTTCGAGCGGTACGGACGCGACTTCTCGCAAGGACTGCGACGTCTTCGGGACGAAGGGGCGACGTGGAGTCGCGGGCGACACGACCACGCGATCGCGGAAACGGCGCCCGGGCACGCCTCCACGCTCTCTGGCCGCTTCCCGGTGAGCACCGGCATCTCCAGCAACTCGCAGGGTGTACGAACGGATGATTCGCCCCTGCTCACCTCGAGCGATTCGGGGGCGTCTCCGTTCCGTTTCCGCGGAACCACCCTGTTCGACTGGATGCGCGCCGCTGATCCGGGCACCCGCGCCCTCTCCGTCTCGCGGAAGGACCGCGGCGCGATCCTTCCGATCGGGTCGGCGCGCACCGAAGTCTACTGGTACGCCGACAACGGCGATTTCACGACGTCGCGCTACTATCGGGACACCCTGCCGACCTGGGTACTTGAGTTCAACGACCGCCGCCTTGCGCAGGCGCAGGCGGGGCGGGCGTGGGTCCCGCGCTATCCGCCAGACCGATACCCTGAGCGTGACTCCGTGCGATACGGGGAGGCGGGAGCCGATTTCGCCTTTCCGCACGTGGTGCCACGCGATCCGACCCAAGCGGCGGCCGCCTTCCGGCGATTCCCCTGGTCGGACTCGATCACGCTTGCCTTCGCGCTCGAGGGCGTGCGCGCACTCGGACTCGGTGCGACTGCAGGCCGAACCGACCTGTTGGCGGTCTCACTCTCGGCGACCGATGCCATCGGTCATCGTTGGGGCCCGGAGTCGAAGGAGATCCACGACCAACTCCTCTGGTTGGACCAGTACGTGGGGCAGTTCCTCGACGAACTCCTCGCCCAAGTCGGACGGGACAGGGTCATCATCGCGATGACGGCCGATCACGGCATCGCGCCGTTCCCCGAACTGCGCAGTGAGTACTACGCCAATGGTGATGCGCAACGATTCGACGCGCGTCCGGTGTGGGCCACGGTGTTCGATGCGCTTCGCCAGCGCGGTGTGGATACTGTCGCCGTCGAGGACGACGACGGATTCCGCGTTGTCGACTTCGAGGCGTTCCGGCGCGCCCAAGTCGAGCCCGACGAGATCGCGCGGATCTGGGTGACCGAGCTCCGACAACTCAATGCGGTGCTGCGAGCCGACCTGCTCGCCGATCTCGCGCGGGCCGACACCATCCGCGACGACATCGCCCGCCGGTGGCTGCACATGCTGCCAGTCGACGGTCAGGTTCGCGCCGTCGTGACGCTGAAACCCTTCGCATACCCGCGCGCGCGCTCCGACGCGGTGCACGGCCAGCCCCACGACTATGACACGCAGGTCCCGGTGCTCTTCTGGGGCGCCGGGATCGTTCCCGGTGAACGAACCGGGGAAGCGCGCGTCGTCGACATCGGTCCCACGCTTGCGGCGTGGATCGGTGTTCGTCCGCTCGAGCGCGTGGATGGCCGTGTCCTCACGCTGCGCCCCTGAGCGATCCACCCCCACCCACTCCAGCACCGATGCCCAAGTCGAATCTTCCACTGGAACACCGCGCCCTCGGCCGCAGTGGCGGCGCGCTCGGCATCCTCGGACTCGCGACCCGACGCCTCGCGGCGGCGGGACAGCAGGCCACGATCCGGATCGTCCGCGAGGCGATCGATCACGGGGTCTCGGTGCTCGAGATCGCGCCCGAATACGGTGATGGTCGCACCGAGCGCTGGATCGGACTGGCCCTTCGCGACGGCTATCGCGAACGCGTGCAGATCATCTGGCAGTGCTGCGCGCATCTGCGGGACTACAAGACCGCGATGGCCCAGTTCGAAGCCACGCTACAGCTGCTCCGGACCGACCGCCTCGAAGTCTGGTCGTTCCACGAGGTGATCTACGACAACGATCCCGATTGGCTCTACGATCACGGCGGACTGGACGCGGCGCAGGAAGCGCGCGACCAGGGTCGGGCGCGGTGGATCGCCTTCCACGGCGAGAAGTCGCCGCACATCGCGCTCAAGCTGCTGGCCCGGGGTTTCGCGTGGGACGCGGTACTGATGCCGCTCAATCCGTTCGATGCGTCGTTCCGTTCGTTCGAGCGGCAGGTGCTTCCCGAGGTGATCCGACGCGGGGGCGGCGTGATCGGGACCAAGCCCCTCGCTGGTGGCGCGATCCCGGCGGGTCGCCTCATCAAGCCCGAGGATGCGCTGCGCTACGCCTGGTCGCTGCCGGTGAGTTCGGTGCTCGTTGGTTGTGATTCCGCGGCGGTATTACGGAAGACGCTGAAGGTCGCTACCTCACTCAAACCCTTCCATGCTGGTGAGATGGATGCGCTGCGACAGAAAGCGCGCATCACCGCGGGCGACGGGCGATTCGAGCGGTACAAGACCACGCAGGAATTCGATGGCGCCGCGGGCCGTGCGGCGCACGGATACACCGGACGCTAGCCCCTCTATGACAACGCCTCGTTCGCTCCTCCTTCTCGCAGCACTCGCCTCGCCGCTCGCGGCACAACAGATGACGGGGTACTCGCCGGCGAGCCGCGCGGCGCAACAAGTGGCGGAGGCGGCGGCGATCGCGCGCCCCGACTCGAGCCGCGCCGGCGCTCTCGCCCGTCAACTCGCCGAGCGGCCGCACGTCGCCGGCACTCCCGCCCAGGCGCGCACGCGCGACCTTGTCGTCGCCGCGATGCGCGACGGCGGAATGGAGACCGAGGTGCGCGAGTATGCGGTGTGGCTGCCGCACACGATCGAGTACGGGGTGTGGCGGCTCTTCCCCGACGCGAAGGAACTCGACCTGCGGGAGGGTCCGCTGCCGGAGGACCCGACGAGCCGCGCCTTTCCTGAGTATCCCACCGTGAACGGGTACAGTGGGACCGGCGACGTGAGCGGCGAGGTCGTCTACGTGAACTACGGCCTGATCGAGGACTATGCCGAACTCGACTCGCTCGGGGTCTCGGTGCGCGGGAAAGTCGCGATCGCGCGCTATGGTCGGTCGTTCCGGGGAATCAAGGCGCGCGAAGCGGAGAAGCGCGGTGCGCTCGCGCTCCTGATGTACAGCGATCCGGCCGATGATGGCTATGTGCAGGGCGACGTGTATCCCGAGGGGCCGTTCCGCAACGCGCGCGGTGTACAGCGCGGGAGCGTGATGAACGGGGCGGGGGATCCGAGCACACCGGGGTATCCTTCCCGGCCGGGCGCGATCCGCATCCCGCTCGACCAGATGCCGGTCCCACGCATCCCGGTCCTCCCGCTCTCGTATGGCAACGCGGTGGAGCTGCTGCGCGACGTGCGCGGAGCGCCGATCCCCCGGGGATGGCAGGGCGGACTCGCCTTCCGCTATCACGTCGGGCCGGGTCCGGTCCGCGCCCGCGTGAAGGTGAGGAGTGACTCGGCCACGGCCGCGATCAAGTCGATCTGGAACACCTTCGGCATCATCCGGGGGACGGAGTTCCCCGACGAGATGGTCGTGATCGGTGCGCACCGTGATGCGTGGAGTCCGGGTGCGGTGGACAATGTCTCGGGCACCGTGAGCGTCGTCGAGTCGGCGCGCGCCATCGCCGCGCAGGTGAAGGCGGGCTGGCGCCCGCGTCGCACGCTCGTCTTCGCGACGTGGGACGCCGAGGAGTGGGGGCTCGTCGGGTCGAGCGAGTACGTGGAGGACGATTCTCTGCGCCTGACGCGCGGTGGCGTCGCCTACCTCAATCAGGATGCGGCGGCAGGCGGACCCTCGTTCGGCGGCGGCGGCACACCGACGCTGCGTGGCGTGTTGCGCGATGTCGCGCGCGCCGTTCCCGATCCGAGCGGCGCCGGCAGCGTGTACGAAGTCTGGCGTCGTAACGCGGGGACCCGCCCGGGCGATGAACCGGCGATGGGGGATCCGGGTGGTGGCTCCGACTTCGCCGGATTCTACAATCACCTCGGGATCCCACACTCCGAGTGGGGATTCGGCGGTGGGAACGGCATCTATCACTCGAACTACGACTCCTTCACGTTCATGGAGCGGTTCGGCGATCCGGGGTATCGCTACCACGCGGCCGCTGCGCGGATCGGCACGGCGATGATGATGCGGCTCGCGAACGCCGACGTGCTGCCCTACGACTATGTCGAGTTCGCGAAGACGATGCGCGGCTATCTCACACCGATCGATCGTGGGGTCGCGGCGAAGGGATGGCTCGGTTCGAGCGCACCACTCGCCGCCGCGATCGACCGGATGGAGCGGGCCGCGATCGCCTTCGCCGCCGCGCGTGATGCGGCGCTCGCGCGCGGACTCTCGACCACGCAACAGGCGGCGACGAACCGTGAGCTGCTCAAGGTCGAGCGTGCGATGATCCGACCCGAGGGCTTGCGTTCGCGCCCGTGGTATAGGAATCTCATATACGTTGCGGATGTCGATAACGGGTACGCGAACATGGTATTCCCTTCGGTGAACGAAGCGATCCGTTACGGTGATGCCGCGCTCTTCACGCGCGAACTCGCGGACCTGGTGCAGCGCTTTGACGCGGCCACGGCGGCGCTCGATGCGGCTCGCGGGGCAGTGCAGCAGCGGTAAGAGCGGGGGTGGTTCCGGGATCACTCCCGCGTACGAGGAGGGGGCATCGCGCGGCCGACGGCCGACGATGCCCCCTCACGTATATTCTGGCGATGTCGCTCGGGCCGGAGGAACTGCAGCGCTACGCCCGTCATCTCGTCCTGCCGCAGGTGGGACGGGAAGGGCAGGAGCGACTCCGGGAAGCGTCGGTGCTCGTGGTCGGTCTCGGTGGACTCGGCTCACCCGCAGTGCTCTATCTCGCTGCCGCGGGCATCGGGCGACTCGGCCTCATCGACGACGACGTCGTCGCGGTGCACAACCTCCAACGCCAGGTCCTGCACGATTCGGGGGCGGTCGGCACGCCCAAGACGGCATCGGCGCGCGCGCGACTCGAGGCGCTCAACCCCCACGTCCGCGTCGAGACCTGGCAGACCCGCCTCACCTCCGCGAACGCGCGGGGCATCATCGCCGACTACGAGGTCGTTCTCGACGGCACCGACTCGTTCGCGACGCGGTACCTCGTGAACGATGCCTGCGTCCTCGAGCATCGGCCGAATGTGCACGCGAGCATCCATCGCTTCGAAGGTCAACTCACGGTCTTCGGCGACGAGGGCGCGCCCTGCTACCGCTGCATCCATCCCGAGCCACCGGTGCCGGGGAGCGTGCTCGACTGCGCGGAGGGTGGCGTGCTCGGCGTGTTGCCGGGGATCCTCGGGACCTTACAGGCGACGGAGGCGCTCAAGTTGATCCTCGGGATCGGTACGTCAATGAGAGGGCGCCTGCTCGTGATCGATGCCCTCTCGATGCGCTTCCACGAGATGGCGCTGGAGGCGGACCCCGCGTGCGCGTGGTGCGGCACGAGGCGCGCCAGTGCGCTGCTCGATGACTACGCGGCGTTCTGTGGCGCGGCTCCCCCAACGCCGACGCCGTCGCTCGAACGGGCGATCGTGCCGATCGCCCTCGCGGCGCGCTTGGCCCGCGGCGAGAGCGTGGTGCTCGATGTGCGGGAGTCGTGGGAGGTCGATGCCGCTCCCTTCGAAGGCGCGAGGCATCTCCCGATGACGCAAGTGCCGGCACGGCACGCCGAGCTCCCGCGCGATCGCGAGATCGTCGTCCTCTGCCATCACGGACAACGCAGCGCGATGGTCGCCGACTACTTGCGGACCGCTGGTTTCCCGCGCGTCCTCAACCTCACGGGCGGGATCGACCGCTGGAGCGTCGAGGTGGACCCCAGCGTGCCGCGGTACTAGATGAGTTACTGGGTCGCGTGGACGTTCGGGATCCTCACGCTGATCTGGTCGCAGCGCGAGGTTCGCGCGTGGTGGAAGGAGCGCAGTTTCCGCAAGCGCTTCCCGCTGGGCAGCGATGGATTCGTGATCGGCGCAGAACCGCGGACGTACGGCGCCCGCACCGAACGCGCGTTGCTCCTCCTGCACGGGTACAACGACTCGCCCTACTCGGTGGATCCGATCGCGCGCGCGGTGCACGCCACCGGGTGGACGGTGCGAGTCCCTCTCCTGCCGGGCCACGGGCGCTCCCTGCGGGCGTTCGACGCATGGACCGCCGAGGAGGTGGTCGCCCTCGCACGGGACGAGTACGCGCAGTTGCGAGCGACGCATCGGACTGTGGTGGTCGGCGGCCTCTCGATGGGGGGCGCGGTCGCGTGTTGGATCGCCGCCGAGAGCGGTGCCGATGGACTCCTGCTCTTCGCGCCGATGCTCTTTGTCCCGAAACCGATGGAGGTCGCGGTCAGCACCGCGCGCCTCTGGTCCCTCCTCACACGGTACATCAGTGGGGGCGGACGGCGGTCGATCCACGATCCTGACGCCGCGGCGCGTTCGATCGCCTATGGGTGTTCGACGCGGCGATCGCTCGAGGCGCTGGAGCGGATCGCCCACGGGTCGGCGGTTCGGCTCGGGTTCGTCCGGGTGCCGACGCTGGTGATCCAGTCGGAAGAGGACAATCGGCTCCCGCACGATCAGTCGCGTCACGCGATCGCCCGCATCGGCGCGAAGGATCGCACGGTGGTCTGGACGAAGGGGTCGGGTCACGTGCTGACCCTCGACTATGGCAAGGAAGCGGTCGCGGCGACGGCCGTTGAGTGGCTCAACGCCCGCTTTTGAGTGAACGCGACTCACCGGCGTCGTCGGCGCGGGATCGGTGCGCGACTTAGATTGCAGGTCCACAAGAATCGCGAGGCGAGAGCGGGATGGCGGAGCTGACCTGCCAACGGTGTGGCAAGACGAAGCCGGGGTTCGACCGGGCCCCCTTTCCGGGCGCGATCGGTGCGCGGGTGCTGGAGGGGATCTGTCCGGACTGCTGGGGACAGTGGCTGAAACAGCAGACGATGCTGATCAACCACTACGGCCTGAACGTGATGGACCCGACGGCGCGCCAGTTCCTGACGCGGAACCTCGAGGCCTTCCTCTTCCGGTCGGGGCAACCGGATGAGGTGGACACCTCGAAGCAGGGTACGATCTCGCACTGATCGCGCCACGCGGTTGACATTGGTAGCCGGCGGTTACTAATTGCGGCCTCGATGCGCCGCCCCCGACGCGCGGACGCGCGGGCCGACGCATCAGCCAGCGCATCCCTCGACCTCCTCTGCTTCTCAGCTCGTGACGGGCGGTTGGCGCTCCTCGTACGACCCCTCACGGGGCGCAGCGGCCGCGCCGAGCTGCCGTGGCGAACGCTCTCGTCACCACGGGCGATGTCGAACGAGGCACGGAAGTTCGCCTCGGATGTGCTGGGAGGTCCGCCGGCGTGGATGACCCAGGTCACGACCCTCGCTGACGGTTCCGCGCATCCCTCGGGTGGCTCGCTCTCCGTCGTCTACGCGGCGGTGGTCCCCGCCAACAGAGCACCACCGACCGGCCTCGTGTGGGCGAACCTCTCGGCCCTTCCGACGCTCACGACGCGACAGTCCGAGGCCGCCGACCTCGGAATCGGCGTGCTGCGGGATCGTATGGACCTCGCGCCGATCGCCTTTCGGATGCTCGAGAGCGAATTCACGCTTTCCGCCCTTCAAGGGATCTATGAACTCCTGCTCGGGAAGCGATTGCACAAGGCGAGCTTCCGGCGGGCGCTGCAGGCAGCGGGGATAGTGGTGCCGACGGATTCCTGGCAGTCGGAGGGCCGCGGCCGACCGGCTCAGCTCTACCGGTTCGATCCCCCGAAACGGCGGACGGGCCGCCGGCCCGTACGATTTGACCTTCTGGGCTGACTCGCGACCGACTCGCGACCGACTCGCGACAGGGACGTGACACTAATCCGCACTTGCCGGGTAGATTTAATAGTTGCAATGTGTATCTAACGGCGTATGGAGGGACCGTGCTCACGTACCTCGATGCCCTGCTTGCTGCCCAGACGATGCGCGACGGCGCGGAGATCACGCGACTGCTTGAGCATCCCCTCGCGAGGATCCTGCCGGCCGACGCCCGTGGTGAGGCGGAGTGGTTCGCGGATTCCCACTGCGATCCATTGGCGGCGCCACTGCGGGTGATGCAGCTACGGCGCCAGATGGCCGAGTTGCTTCGGGAGGCCCCCGTGGTCGCGGATCGCGACGAGGTGACCGAAGTTGCCCGGGCGCCCCGGCACGCACCAGCGATGATGTCACGACGGGCCAGCCGACTGGTGCAGATGGAGCTGCCGCTCTCGGCCTAGGTCGCGAACACAGCCGGAACGAGAGAGGGCCCCCGGTCGCGTGACCGGGGGCCCTTCGTCAACGCGCTCGGCGCGTCAGACTTTCGTGACGTTCGCGGCCTGAGGCCCCTTCTGCCCATCGACGATCTCGAACTCCACCTTGTCGCCCTCGGCCAGGGACTTGAATCCACTCGCCGCGATGGCGCTGAAGTGCACGAAGACGTCCGGACCGCCCTCGCGCTGGATGAACCCAAAGCCCTTGGCGTCATTGAACCACTTCACCGTGCCGTTGATACGAGCCATCAGTCGATGCTCCTCTGCCGAAAGAGAAGGGTCTTGGGGGTCAGGCCGCGCCGGCGATGTAGCGGGCGAAACGGCCGCAGGCGATGCACTTCAGGGTGACGTGCGTCCGCGGTGGCGGTGGTGCCTTGCCCGGATCACGCTGGATCGATCCAGAGCAGGAAGGGCAGCTGAGCGGATCGCCGTTGCGATCGCTCGCGATGAGGTGGAGGGCCTGCGCGGGGTTGTACGAGTTGGGTCGTGGTTTCCGCATTCGGTCTCCGTTGAAGGCCTTTAGGCGACGAACCGCGCGTGGCACGTCGCAATACATTAGGACAAGAATAATCGATCATGTCCCATATAGAAGGACTCAACCGCTATTCCATCGCAATTGAATGCAACGACAGCGCTGGACTCGCCACCTGCATCACCGTAACTATCGAATAATCAAATAGTTACGCGACAACACCAGAAACTAGACAGATGTGGCGTTGCCGCCTCACAAGCGGCCTCGTCGAGTGTCCCGGTGGCTGTTCAGCGAGGTGGCGGCGCGGCGCAGTCCACAGTGCGTCGCGTGTCCACCACAGAGAAGATACGCCAACCATCGGTGCGTCGCGCGAGTTGGAACGCATCCACGCCACAGTGCGAGAACCGATCTCCAGCGAAGAACCAGTAGTCCACCCAGATCGTCGCCAAGTCGCCGTCAATGTGGACGATGGGGTTCGCGAGACGCTCATCAAGCACGAGACCGGCTCGGGCGCGACCGACCGAGGCAATCCACCCATCGACCGGCGCGACCGAGACGCCGTCCGCAGTGAGCGACTGCATCGAGGCATTGGACAGGAACAGGATGCGCATCGTCGTCGTGTCCCGCGTTCGCATCGCATCGAACAGGCGGGTCACTACGGCATACGCGCTATCCTGCGCGCTCGCCTGCGCAGCGAGAGTGGGAGTGCCGACCAGAGAGAGGAGCGCGACGATCACGATGGCGATCGGCCGCAGGAGTCGAGCGACGCGGGTCGAGGCCATCTCAGTCTTGCAGAACGGGCAGCCGCCGGATCCGTTCCTCCCACTCACGTGGACCGGTCTCGTGCACATTCTCGCCCGAGGCGTCCACCGCGACCGTCACCGGCATCTCTTCCACCTCGAACTCGTAGATCGCCTCCATCCCCAAGTCCTCGAAGGCCACCACGCGAGAGGCGCGGATGGCCTTTGACACGAGGTACGCGGCGCCTCCCACTGCCATCAGGTACGCGGCCCGGTGCCTTCGGATCGCCTCGAGTCCGCTCGGGCCGCGTTCGGCCTTCCCGATCATCGCGATGAGACCGGTCTTTCCGAGCATCAACTCGGTGAACTTGTCCATTCGCGTCGCCGTCGTGGGTCCGGCGGGTCCGACCGCTTCATCGCGGACCGGATCGACCGGACCCACGTAATAGATCACCCGGTTGGTGAAGTCCACGCCCGCCGGGAGCGGCTCGCCCTTCGCGAAGAGATCGGCAATGCGCTTGTGCGCCGCGTCCCGGCCGGTCAGGAGCTTGCCGCTCAATAGCAGCCGGTCTCCCGCCTTCCACGTGGCGACGATCGCGGGAGTCAGGGTGTCGAGGTCGACCCGTTTCGCGTTGACGTCGGGACGCCAGGTGACGTCGGGCCAGTCGGCGAGACTCGGCACCGGAAGCGTCGCGACCCCGGAGCCATCAAGAGTGAAGTGGGCGTGCCGTGTCGCCGCACAGTTGGGGATCATCGCAACCGGCTTCGAGGCGGCGTGGGTCGGATAGTCGAGGATCTTGACGTCGAGCACGGTGGCGAGGCCCCCGAGCCCCTGAGCGCCGATGCCGAGCGCATTAACCTTGTCGTGCAACTCGATCCTCAGCGCCTCGATCTTGTTCTGCGGCCCACGCGCCTTGAGTTGGGTCATGTCGATCGCGTCCATCAGCGACTCCTTCGCCAGCAGCATCGCCTTCTCGGCGGAGCCACCGATGCCAATGCCGAGCATCCCGGGAGGGCACCACCCAGCGCCCATCGTCGGGACGGTCTTCATCACCCAGTCCACGATCGAGTCGGTGGGATCGAGCATCGCGAACTTGGACTTGTTCTCGGAACCTCCTCCCTTCGCCGCGAGCCTTACCTCGACGCGGTCGCCGGGGACGATCTCGGTATGAACGACCGCCGGGGTGTTGTCGCGCGTGTTCTTCCGGCCGAATGCGGGGTCCGAGACGATCGAGGCGCGCAGCACATTCTCGGGGAGGAGATAGGCGCGCCGGACCCCCTCATCCACCATCTCCTGCACCGAGAGCCGTGCGTCCCAGCGGATCTCCATCCCGACCTTGAGGAAGACGACGACGATCCCGGTGTCTTGGCAGATCGGACGGTGCCCTTCCGCACACATCCGCGAGTTGGTGAGGATCTGAGCGATCGCATCCTTCGCTGCCGGTCCCTCTTCGCGCTCGTACGCGTCGCCGAGCGCGCGGATGTAGTCGAGCGGATGGTAGTACGAGATGTGCTGCAGCGCGTCGGCGATGGACTGGATGAAGTCGTCCTGGCGGATCGTCGTCATGGGGGAAACCTACTTGGCCGAGGTATCCTCCTGCATCAGTCCCACGAATGGGAGCGGCGCCAGACCTTCCGCTCGAGACGCCAGCTCCGCTTCACCGAGATCTCCACATCATCGGCCGGGAAGAGCTCACTGTCCATCACCGCCTCGGCGAAATCGTTGCCCTTTGCCGAGCTCTGGTCGGCGTAGTGCAAGATCTCGGCTTCGAGGGTCATCGGACGCACTGCGGCGCCGAACTCAGGGATGCCGTGGTGCGACTGGATGAAATGGTGGAGTTCGAGCCGCTGTGCGTCGCTGATCGCACCGACGGGAAGGGAGCGCAGCCGCTCCTCGAGCATCAGTGACCCGAGGACGATGTGGCCGACCAGACTGCCGGCGAGCGTGTTCTCGAAGCCGCCGAGGGCCGTGGCGTACGCCTCGACCTTCCCGATGTCGTGGACGAGGGCGCCAGCGGTGACGAGGTTGACGTTCCCCCCCATCGCCCCGACGGCGGCACGGGCGATCGTCGCGACCTCACAGCTGTGCTGCAGGAGCCCGCCGATCTGCGCGTGATGGCCGCGCGGCGCCCCCGGACTCTTCGCGAAGCGTTCCCGGAACGACTCATCGGCGAAGAAGAGGTCCACCGCCCGGCGCAGGGGACCGCGCATCTCGGCGCGCCACGCGTCGACCTGGGCCCAGTGATCCTCCGGTCGCGTGGCGATGTGCGGAAGGAACTCAGTCAAGTCGGCCGCGCCCTTTGAGACGACACGCGGCGGCGCCGTGAGCTTGAGTTGCCGCGCCCCCTTGAAGAGCTCGATCTGTCCGATGACCTGGACGACCTGCCCGCTGCGCACTCCTTCGATGAGTGGCACGTGCTCCTTCCACACGTTCACGGAGAGCTGACCGGTCGCATTGCCGAGCCGGAGGACCACGAAGGGATCGCCACCGCGCGTGGTCTTGTCCTCGCGCTCGCGCACGAGCAGTTCGTGCTGGACGCGATCGCCGACGTTGAGCCGGGGGATGTCGAGGGGAGTCATCGGAACCCTGTGCGGCGTGGGGGAAGGGCGTTCAGGCCGCCGAACCAAGAACAGTCAGGACGAGCCAGGACTGCGGCTGATGCCTGAACTCATCGAGGAGTCCGACGGCGACCGCGGCGGGGAGAGACGCAAGTTCGGGGTAGTCGGCGGGGTCGCGCGGCAACACCGCGACCTCCTCGACACGATGCGTTGAACCGAAGCGGGACTTCAAGCGCCTGGTCACGCCGAAATGTGCGAAATCGTGCGTTTCGACCAAGAGATCGGCGGAGAGGAGGGAGGGTGCCAAGGCTGGATCGAGAAGTTCGTCCTCGTAGCCCTCGCAGTCGACGACGAGCAGCGCGCGCGGGTGCCCGGTTCCGGTGCGAAAGTCGGGGCGCCGAAGCTCTGCCTCGAGTCCCGCAGCGTCGAGGCCGACCAACGCCCTGACGTTCGCCACTCCGTTGAGTCGTGCCGTCCGGGCACAGGCGCGTTGGGCCAAGGGATCGGGGTCGATGGCGTCGATCGTCGCGTCGGGAAGTCGCCGCGCCAGTCCGACCGCGTAGTAGCCATCGCCTGAGCCGACATTCAGCACGCGCGTCGGACGCCTCGCGATGAGCCGCTCGACTGCTGAGTGGAGTTCGCACTCGTAGGCGCCGAGTAGCTTCGCGACGTGGACGATGTCGCCGCGACGTCGTGGGTAGTGCATTCCGGCGAAGGGACCGCGTCTGATGTCAGTGCCTAGGGTGGCAGTGAGGTCCGCCGCGGGAGCGACGAGGCCACGCCGTGCGAGCAGCGATTCGGCGTGACCCCGCGTGCGCCACGCGAGGAGAGCGCGTCCGGGAACTCCGAGTCGTTGCTCAATGAGCCGCCGCAGGCCCTCCCACGCCATCGGCGTCAACCCTCGAAGACGATGTCGCCGTCGGCCTGGATCCCGAGCTCGCTCTGGTAGTCGCAGATGCCGCAGATGCGCACGGCGATCCAGACGGCACCGAGTTCCTTCTCGATCGAGAGTGGCGCCGGCTTCACGGTGAGCTTCCGGTAGCTGTACTCATTGCAGTGCGAGCAGGCGTGACCGCGGGCGACCTTCTCGGCCCGCTCGCGCGTGATCTTCGACACTACTTCTCCCCAGGTCCCGCGAAGGGGGCGGCAGTTGTCGCGGGCTTCTCCCGCGCGGCGGCGGCGAGGGCTCCACCGGCGCGAAGCAGTTCCTTGATGCCACCGACCGCGCCAAGCACGCCGATCGCCTCGCTCGGCAGGAACACCGTCGTGCCCTTGCCGTTCGCGATCTGCGGCAGGGAGTCGATGTACCGGAGGCCGAGCAGGTAGGTCGCTGCCTCTCCCGGTGGGAGCGACGCGGCGATGCGCTTCATCGCTTCGGCTTCGGCGTCGGCCATCGCCAGTC
This sequence comes from Gemmatimonadaceae bacterium, assembly GCA_031430835.1. Classification (GTDB taxonomy): domain Bacteria; phylum Gemmatimonadota; class Gemmatimonadetes; order Gemmatimonadales; family Gemmatimonadaceae; genus Pseudogemmatithrix. The sequence continues at coordinate 26,876 of JANPCH010000088.1, read as the reverse complement.
TGGCGGTCGCGAGTCCCTCGGCGCGGAGGATCGCCGCGCCCTTCTCGCCCTCGGCCTTCCGGATCTGCGCTTCCTTCTGTCCTTCGGATTCGAGGATCGCCGCGCGCTTCGAGGCCTCGGCATTCGTGACCGCGGCACGGCGCTCCCGCTCGGCGCGCATCTGCAGTTCCATCGACTGCTGGATGTCGCGCGGCGGCTCGATGCTCTGCAGCTCGACGCGCGTGACGTCCACGCCCCAGCCGATCGACGCTTCCTCGATCACCTCGCGCATCTTCCGGTTGATCATGTCGCGCGACGCGAGCGTCTGGTCGAGCTCGATGTCGCCGACGATGTTGCGGAGGGTCGTGCGGGTCAACGTCTCGAGTGCGTAGGGGAGGTTCTGGACCGAGTAGGTCGCCTTCTGCGGATCGGCGACGCGATAGTACATCACGGCATCGATGTCGATCGTCACGTTGTCCTTCGTGATGACCGGCTGCGACGGGAAATTCAGGACCTGTTCGCGAAGGTCGATCCGCGCCGTGCTTGACGCGATGATCTTCTTGAGGCCGGTGACGTCGCTCTCGAAGAAACGCACGTCGATCGTCTTGGCGCGCTCGACGAAGGGGATCAGGAGATTGAGGCCCGAGCGCGCGACCCGGTCGAAGCGGCCGAGGCGCTCGATGACCATCACCTCCGCCTGGCCGATGATGCGGACACCCTTGGCCAGTAGGACGGCGACGAACGCAACGCCAACGCCAAGTGCTATCGCGATGAACACGGTTCCCTCCAGAGGATGCGGTGATACTACTGGGGGGTCCGATGCGCGTCCACCGGACCCCCCGTCAGACGTCTCTCAGGTGGCCGCGCTACTCCCAGCGGAAGTCGGCGATGAAGAGATTCGTCTCGCCGGACGACTTCGCGTGCCGGTTCGACGCCCAGAGGAGCTTCTGCCCATCGGGGCTGAACATCGGGAAGCCGTCGAAGGTGTCGGCGGTGGTGATCTTCTCGAGTTTCTCGGCGGTGGCCAACGACGCTGACGCGTCGACGAGATACAGCTCGAAGTTCCCGCTCCGCGGCGCGGCGAAGTTCGAGGCGAAGATGATCTTGGAGCCGTCCGGGCTCCACGAAGGGCCGAAGTTCGCGCCACCCAGCTGGGTCACCTGCCGCTGGTTCCCACCGTCGGCGTCCATCACGTAGAGCTCGACCTTGCTGGGGCGTACAAGGCCCTGCGCCAAGAGCTCGCGATGCTCGCGCAGCTCGACGGAATCCTTCGGGTGGTGGGCGCGGAACACGATCCGTGTGCCGTCGGGGGACCACCAGGCGCCGCCATCGTAACCGGGACTGTTCGTGAGGCGCCGGATGTCGGTGCCGTCGACATTCATCGTGTAGAGGTCGAGGTCACCGTCCTTCAACGAAGTAAAGACGATGCGCTTCCCGTCGGGCGAGACCACCGCTTCAGCCGTGTAGGCGTTGAACTCGGTGAGCCGCTTGAGGTCGGTGCCGTCGCGCTTGACCGTGTAGAGGTCGTAACGGTCGAGTGGCCAGACGTATCCCTTCGAGGGGTCGGGGCGCGCCGGGCAGGCTTCGTCGTGAGCGGTGCTCGAGGCGAAGAGCACGCGGTCGGAGTTCGGGATGAACCAGCCGCAGGTGGTCTTGCCGCGCCCATCGGAGATCCGCTGCAGACGGGAGCCGTCGGCGCGCATCACGAACTGCTGGTCGCAGGCGCGCCCGTCGCGGGTGGACTGGAAGGTGATCCAGCGTCCGTCGGCACTCCAATACGCCTCGGCATTCTCGCCGCCGAACGTGACCTGCCGGATGTTGGAGAGGCGATCCTCCCCCGATTCGGATGGGATGAGGACGGGGGGCGTGCCGTGGTCACAAGCCGCCGCGCTGATGAGCGCGGCGGACAACAGGGATCGAGTGAGCATTTCGTTCGTGCGGGTTAGTCGCGCTTGGCAGTGGCTGGAGCGGCGAGCGCGAGCAGCTCGGCGGTGGTGTGTCCTTTCCGCAGCAACTCCATCGCCCTGAGCAGTTGCGGGTCGTCCTTCACGTCACGGCGCTTCCAGGTGGAATCGCCGAAGGCGCGCCGCGCGAGGCGGTCGCTCAGGAGCCGGTCGACGTAGCTCCGTCCCGCCTCCCACTCCGTCCGGTCGACCGGGACACCGCGCGCGGTGAGTCGCGCCAGCGCATCGTCACGCATCGTCGCGGTGACCGTGAAGTCGGGCTTCAACGACGCCTTCACCGAGAAGGCGTACTCGTCCAGCGTGATGTAGAGGTCCTGCGAGCGTGGCACGAGTGCGCGCGCGAGCTTCTGCTCGGCGGTCGAGAAGGTGTCGTACGGGATGATCACGTCCGGCGTGATAGCGCCCCCACCATAGATCGTCCGCCCGCTGCTCGACCGGAAGGCTGGACGAGTGAGGCGATCCGACTGGGTCTCGAGTGAATCGGGCTTCACCTCGACGAAGTTCCCGTTACCATCGAGCACCCGTTCCTTCTGGATCGAACGCCCACTCGGCGTATACCACTTGCCGGTCGTGAGCTTGATCGCATAGCCACCGTCGAGGCGGTACACCGACTGCACGAGTCCCTTGCCGAACGAGGTGGTGCCAACGACCAGTGCCCGGTCGTGGTCCTGCAACGCGCCGGCGACGATCTCCGAGGCCGACGCCGAGTAGCCGTCGGTGAGGATGACGAGCGGGATCTCCGGGGCGGTCGGGTCGGCCTCGGCGACATAGCGCTCCGGCGGGCCGACGCGACCGCGGACGGTCGCGATCTCCTTGCCGCGCGGGAGGAAGAAGTTAGTGAGTTCGAGGGCCTGGTCGAGGAATCCGCCGGTGTTGCGGCGAAGATCGAGCACGACCCCGGTCGCGCCCTCGCCGCGCAGGCGGCGCAGTGCGTCGGCGAACTCCTTGACCGCCGTCTCATTGAACTGCTGGAGCGGGATGTAACCGATCTTCCCGTCGAGCATCAGGGCGAACGGGATCGCAGGGATCCGGATGACGCGCCGCGTGAACTCCACCTCGAATGGCGCCGCGACGCCCGGCCGCAGGAAGCGCGCTTTCACGCGCGTGCCGGGTTGTCCCTTGAGGCCGCCAGAGACCTGATCGATCCGCCATCCGCGGGTCGACGAGGTGTCAACGCCGACGATGCGATCACCCTCACGGATGCCCGCCTCCTCGGCGGGCGTGTTCGGATAGACCTTCGAGATGATGATGCTGCCGTTCTGATCCTCGATCAGCATCCCGATGCCACCGTAGAAACCGCCGGTCTCGGTGTTGAAGCGTTCGAGGTCCTTCGGCGTGTAGAGCTCGGAGTAGGGATCGTTCAGCTGATCGACGAGTCCGCGCGCGGCCTTCTCGTAGAGCGCACCGGCAGCGATCGAGTCGACGAATCGGTCGCCGACGATCGCGAGCACCTGGTCGAAGAGCCGTGCGCTATTGAGTGTGCCCCGCTCCTGCACGACGAACGCCCCGGCGACCAGGGGCAGTGCGAGGGCGGAAAGGAGGGCGAGTCTGCGGGTGCGGGACATTCGGAGGACGCCTCGATTGGGAGCTTGAGGATAGTAAGCGCCCGCTTCCCACCGGGCTACCTATGATACTCCACAGTCCAGGATCTGCCCTCCTGCTTGAACTGGGCCCGTTTCACGATGCCAGCCGCGACGAGCATCTCGTGCGCCGGCTGGAGCACCCGCTGCAGGTGCGAGGGATATCGCTGGGTGAGCGGGAGGGACTCGGCCAGCCGTTCCAGCGAGATCGTGAGGAGGCCGGCGCCGGGACGAACGGCTTCGAGGAACCGGTAGATCCGCCGTGCCACCGGCGACGAGAGCGCGAAGTACCGTGGAGCGATGAGCGATGCGGTATGCCCTAGCGCGATGTTCTGTCGCACCTGCGGGGCGAGCACCACCCGAGCCTCTCCCGGTTCGTTCGACGCGAGCGAGGGGAAGAGTGCGAGTTGGTCGCGGTCGGTGAGCCGACGGCGATCGATCGCCACCGCCGAGAGCAGCGTGAAGCGGGCGTGTCCGGCCTTCTTGTGGCGCGCATCGAGCCACGCGCCTTCGCTCTCGAGCACGGTCCGCTCCAGGCGACCGAGCGCACCGCGCAGTTGTTCGTAGGTGCGGCCATCCACGCGACGCCCGAGGGAGCGGAGGAAGGCGTGCAGTGTGAAGGAGAGCGCGCCGTCCTCGGGTTGATCCGCCTCGCTGAAGCGTCGATTGAGCTCGACCCAGACATCTTGATCGAAGGTGCCCGGCAGGCGTTCTCCCGGGGCCGGGAGAACGCGCCAGCGGCCACCACCCTCAGTGGTGAAGGAGACGGCGGCGTCGTCGGAACTGTCGGAGAGTCGGAAGAGCGGGAGTGCCTCGATGGCGCGGTCGAGTAGGACCGTGCGGGCAGGTGGCCTTCGCTTGGCGGCGGTACTCATCCGACTCTAATGTTGTAGAACTCGTGAAACCGGGCAAGAGGCGCGAGACTCTTTCCTTCAGGCCCTCAACGAGCATCCTCGCGTCCGAGGGCCGCGCGCACAGATTCACGGATCGCCAAAAGCGTGGACTCACGCGCTGCCGGCGAGTCGTCTCGCACGTGCACCTCGATGCCGTCAGCAACGACGAGGCGACGCCAGTTCGCCGAGCGTTCCTCCTCCTGTTCCGTGGAGAGCGCGGCGCCGCTGCCGAGTGCGGGCGCGAGTGAGCCAGCGACGCGCTTCTCCAACTGATCGCCCTGAAGGTCGGCCAGCTCGCCCTTGATGATGTCGAGTGTCTGTCCTTCACGCTGACGGATCTTGATCGCGAGAAGCTGAAGGAGATGGCGATAGTGGTACGTCGCCGCCGTGCCCTTGCCCTCGGGATGATCGAGCAGGCCGTTCGCGACATAGAAGCGGATCGCGCGAGCGCTCGGCGTGGCCCGCGCCGAGGTATTGGTGGGTCGCATGCCGGCAGCATCCACGAGAGCCGTGGCGTGCGCAGCGAGCCCGCGGGCGTTCCAGGGAGCGTGGCGGCTATGTGCGCGGAGCAGCGAGACGGGCGAGTCCGACATCGTGCGAAAACATTAGCGCGGAAGCCGACCGACGGATAGGCGACGCCGTGCGCATTCGCGGGTCGTCGCCTACTTCTTCGCTGCGGGCGCCTTCTTCTTCGGAGCGGTCTTCTTCGAAGTCGGCTTCTTCGCCGGTTTCTGCTTCGCAGGCGCCGCCTTCGTGGCCGGTTTCACCTTGGCGACGGGCTTCGCCTTCGCCACCGCCTTCGCCACCGCCTTCGCCGGAGCGGGCTTCGCCGGAGCGGGCTTCGCTGGAGCAGCCTTCACAGGAGCAGCCTTCACAGGAGTAGCCTTCACCGGCGCGGCCTTCGCCGCTGGCTTGCTCGGAGGAGCGGCCGCTGCCGGTGCATCGGGGTCGAGCTCGAACACGCTCGGAATGCGCGGCTTCTCGGCGGGCTTGCGGCCCCTCCGCCGTGGCGTGTTGATCGAATCGCCGAAGAGGTCACCCTCCTCGTCGTCCTCACCTTCGGCGACCGCGGGCGCGACGCCCCCCTCCTCGTCGTCATCATCCGACTCGTCGGTCGAATCCCAAAGCGAATCGGAGTGGTCCTTGTTCACCGCCCAGCCGCCATCCTCGTCCTCATCCTCATCGTACGAGGAACCGCCGCTGCCCCCGCCCCCGCCATAGCCGGCTTCATCGGCATCGTCATCGCGATCCGAGAAGAGACTGTCGAATTGCCCCCGGTCGAGCGGCATCGTGCCTCCATAGGAATTGCGCCGTACACTCAGACCGCTGAATACAACGGGTGACCCCTTGCCGTCAAGCGTGATTCTCGGCGCGTTCGTCGGCGAGTGGATCGCGGTTCTTGCGCGAATCGTCGCGGATGATCGTGCGCGAGATGTCGGAAGGGAGCAGACGGATCAGCTCGTCGTCGTCGACCCGCCCAGGGGTCAGTGTCCTTCGGGGACCGCGTTCAAGAACTGCAGGGTCTTGCGGCGGGTCACTACTTTCTGCAGCGCCGCGAAAATGGCGGGGTCGAGAAGAGTTTCGCCCTGCTCGCCGAGGGTCCTTAATGCGTCGGCGGGAGAGTACGAATCGCGCCAGGCACGTTTCGAGGTGAGGGCGTCGAACGCATCGGCGGCGGCGAGGATGCGACCCCCGATCGAGATGCGATCCCCGGCGAGTCCCCGCGGGTAACCCGAGCCGTCGTAGTGCTCGTGATGGTCCTGGATGGCCGGAAGTAAATGCGCGAGGGGCTTCAACGAGGAGAGGATCTGGATGCCGATGTTAACGTGCTCCTTGACGTGCGCGAACTCCTCTTGCGTGAGGGGGCCGGGCTTGTTGAGCACCGATTCACGGGTGCCGATCTTGCCGACGTCCATCAGCCGACCGGCGAGCCGCGTGCGCTCGACTTCGTCGTCCGACTGCCCCAGGTGGGACGCGATCGATGCTGCGAGCTCGGCCACGCGGTCGGAGTGGCCGCGGAGGTAGGCATCCTTCGCTTCTTGTGCATTGACGAGGGCGCGCACGACGTCAACGACCACCGAGTCGAGCATCTCATGTTCTTTGCGGAGTTCCTCGGTCTGCGCGGAGACCTCTTCGCGGATCAGTCGCTCGACCTTGCGCTGCTCGATGTTGAGCTCGCGCTTGTGGAGTACGCGCTCGACCGCTGCCGCGAGGTCGTTGAGCTCGATCGGCTTCATCAGATAGTCCCACGCCCCCTGCGCCAGCGCCTCGGTGGCGGTGGGCGCGTCGTTCACGGCGGTCAGCATCATCACCGCCAGCTCGGGGTCGATCGCGAGCGCCGCTGGGAGGAGGGCGAGTCCCGTCATTCCGGGCATCCGCACGTCAGCAAGCATCAGCACGTGCTTCTCGCGCTCGAGGGCCTCGAGCGCGGCCTGCCCAGAATCGCAGGTGGACACCTCGTAGCCCTTCGAGCGAAGGAACTTGGCGACCGCACTGCGGATCAGCTCCTCGTCGTCCACGACGAGGATCCGCCGCACCTGTTGTTCCGAGATGGCGCGAATCGCTCGAGAGAGGCGAGACGGTTGCGAGATGCGGCGGTCGGTCATCGGCGGGTAGGGATCCTCGGGAAGCCTACGCTAACATACGCGCAGAACGGGGTGCGTCCATCGCAAGTGGCACGTGGGGATCAGGCGTCCACGAACTCGACCCGGACCCCTCGCCGAACGATCCCCGCCTCGGCGCCGCGTTCGAGGAAGAGTCGGATCGCCTCCCGGCCGCGGGACCCGTAGTCGAGAGTCCATTCGTTGACGTACATACCAACGAAGGTGTCGGCTTTTTCGCGATCCAGCCCCCTGGCGTACTGCATCGCGTGGTCGAGCGCGGCTTCTCTATGAGTCAATGCATAGGCGATGCTGGCGTGAAGATGGCGCGAAATCTTCTTCATTAGATCTGTACCGAGGTCCTTTCTGATGACATTTCCACCCAGTGGAAGTGGGAGGCCAGTCTCCTCGAACCACCACTCGCCAAGGTCCCGCACGAGGTGAAGACCCGAGTCGGGGAATGTCAGCTGACCTTCATGGATAAGGAGTCCCACGTCGACCTGCTTCGCGACGACCGCGGCTTCTATCTCATCGAAGGGGGTCACGACCGCTTCGAACTCGGGTTCGAAGAGCCGGGCCGCCAGATACGCGCTCGTCTTGAGTCCGGGCACGGCAATCCGCTTCCCTTTGAGGTCCTGCCGCGTCATCGGTGTTCGGGCGACGAGGCGGGGTCCGTAGCGGTCGCCCATCGACGCGCCGCTCGGGAGCAGGGCGTAGCGATCGGTCAGGTCGGCGTAGGCGTGGATGCTCACGGCCGTCACCTCGAGTTCGCCGCGCAGGGCGCGCTGATTCAGCGACTCGATGTCCTGGAGTTCGTGCACATAGGTGAGGCCCTCGGTGTCGACCTTGCCCGTGGCGAGGGCGTAGAACATGAAGGCGTCATCGCTGTCGGGAGAATGCGCGACACGGATGGTGCGCGAGGAATCGGTCATCGGTGAAGGAGAGGTAGGGGCGCCGGGTTCATTGCGGCCGCGATGGTCCACCGGCGGCTTCACGCGCGGCGGCGTCGATGTCGGGCGCGTGGTCAGTGTACTCGGGGAGCGCTCGCGCCCGCTCGGAACCGAGCGCGGCGAGGAACCGGTTCGCGTAGTCGCGACGCGCGAGCGAGTCGCCGCGCAGGCCGGCGAGACGCATCCCGAGGATGAGGCCGAGGAGATGCGCTGGTTCGGCTTTGAGGATCGTGTCGGCTTGGGCGCGTGCCATCGGCGCATCATCGCTCACCATCGCGAGGAGCCCGAGGTCGTATCGGCCGTGGGCGTCGAGTGTCACGAGCGCGAGCGCCGACTGGATGGCCATCGGAGCGAAGAATCGCACGCTGTCGGTCTGGCCCTGGGACACATACTGCATCACGCGCTGGAAGAGCCGATCAGCCCGTTCCTCGGGCGACATCCGCGAAATGTCGACCGCGGGCGCGCCACTCGTAGCTGCCGTCGGAGACGCGGCGGGCCGTCGCCAGGCCTGGCCAACAATGAAAGCGAGGAGGCAGAGCAGCGCGATGCCGGCGACGCTCCAGGGGAGGATGTTGCCGCCGGACTCCCCGCCATCGCGCGGCGACTGGGCGCTGCCGGTCGCGGTCGAAGTGCCGCAGCGATGGCAGAACTTCGCGGTCGTCGCGAGGGAGACTCCGCAGGCGGAGCAGAAGCGTAGGTCGGGCATCGCGACGAAAGGTAATCGTCCCACTCGGCCGGGACTCGCGGCGTGAGGTGGGCAATGGCGCGCGCACGCCTCGTGCGCCGATATTCCCGACGATGACCACCCCACGTCCGATCCCCGCCGACCTCAGCGGCGCGACCGCGAAGGAGATCCTCGAGCTCGCGCGCGCGCATCACGTGCGGTTCCTGCGGCTCCAGTTCACCGACATCCTCGGCGTGAACAAGAACGTGGAGGTACCGGCGTCCCAGCTCGCGAAGGCGCTCGCCGGCGACATCCTCTTCGACGGCTCAAGCATCGAAGGATTCGTGCGTGTGGAGGAGTCGGACATGCTCCTCACGCCCGATCTTGCGACGTTCCGGATCTTCCCCTGGGGCGACGTGCAGAGCCGCGTGGCCCGCGTGATCTGCGACGTGAGCACTCCCGCCGGAACGCCATTCGCCGGTGACCCCCGACAGGTGCTGAAGCGCCAAGTCGCGCGTGCGGCGAAGCTGGGCTACGTGATGAACGCTGGGATGGAGGCGGAGTTCTTCCTCTTCCGGCCCGCGGCCGACGGCGGCGCGGCCACGCTCACGCATGATGTCGGCGGGTACTTCGACCTCGCCCCGATGGACCGTGGCGAGGAGGCGCGGCGCGCGATCGTCGCGACGCTCGAGCTGATGGGCTTCGAGGTGGAGGGAGCGCACCACGAGGTGGCGCACGGGCAGCACGAGATCGATTTCCGGTACGCCGATGCCCTCACCACGGCGGACAACATCGCGACCTTCCGGTTCGTGGTGAAGCACGTCGCGCAGCAGTTCGGGTTGATCGCGTCGTTCATGCCGAAGCCGGTCTTCGGGCAGAGCGGGAGCGGGATGCATACGCACCAGTCGCTCTTCAAGAAGGGGGAGAACGCCTTCTTCGACCCGAAAGGGGAGTTCGAGCTCTCGCAGGTGGCGCACCACTACCTTGGCGGGCTGCTCAAGCACGCCCGCGGGATGTGCGCGATCACGAACCCATTGGTCAACTCGTACAAGCGGCTGGTGCCGGGGTACGAGGCGCCGACGAACGTCGCCTGGTCGATGCGGAATCGGTCGCCGCTGGTGCGGGTGCCAGAGCGGCGAGGCACGGGAACGCGACTCGAACTGCGTTCCCCCGATCCGAGCGCGAATCCCTATCTCGCGTTGGCGGTGATGCTCGCGGCCGGACTCGACGGGATCGCGACCGAGGCGACGAGCCGAGAACCGGTCAATGAGAACATCTGGGAGATGAGCTTCCGCGAGCGCCGCCGACTCCGGATCGACGACCTGCCGCGGGACCTGAATGAGGCGTGCGACGAACTCGAGAAGGACGCTGAGATCAAGGAGGCGCTCGGCGAGCACATCACCGGGCACTTCCTCGCTGCCAAGCGCACCGAATGGCGGGAGTACATCTCGCAGGTGTCGGCGTGGGAGCTGGAGCAGTATCTGGCGAAGTACTGAAGAGGGCGGACGGCGGCGGAGTGACGCATCTCCCTCTTCGCGTGCAGTCGCGCCGACGCGCCACTTTCGGCGCCCTTCTGCTGATCGCGAGTCTCAATCCCCTTCGACTCGCGGCGCAGCCCGATAGCGCGGCAACGTCGGCAGGAAGGGATCGGGGCGAGCCTGAGCACACCGCGTTCGCCGTCGAGCTCGGCGTGGACCTCTCGACGATGCGACGCCTGCCTTCGGGCGTGTACATCCGCGACATCGAGGTCGGGACGGGAGCGACCGCGGCGCCAGGGCGAGAGGTGACGATCCGCTACATCGCGTATCTCGCCGACGGCACCGAGGTGGAGCGCAGCGTCGCGGGAGAGTCACCGGTGCGATTCCGCGTCGGCGCACGGGACGTTATCCGCGGATGGGATGCGGGGCTGCGAGGGCTGCGCGTCGGTGGAACGCGCCTGCTCGTCGTGCCGGCGCGACTCGCCTACGGGGCGCGTGGAAAGGAGAAAGTGCCGCCGAACACGGTGATGGTCTTCGTGCTCGTGCTCGACGGCGTGCGCTGAGCGCGGGCCCTCAGGGGGCGCGCTGCCGGGTGCCAGCGAACGTCGCGCTTCCCATCCCGCCGAAGTCGACCGAGCCCTTCACGTGGTCCTTGTCCAGGATCACACCGAGGAAGGTCAGGGTGATCGCGTTAGGGTCCGACGTGTTGGAGAGGACGAACTTCACCGAATCCCCCTTCACGCTGCCTTCGAGCGAGCGAGTCCCGAGCATCCGCGACTCGTAGGTGCCGGTCAGCTTTTCGCCAACCTGCTTGAAGGTCACCGTTGGAGTCCCGGTGCCATTCTCAGTGACGACCTCGAAGTCCCACTTCCCGGTGAGGTCGTGGGCGACCGTCGCAGCAATGGCGAGTGTTGTCGTGAGCAGCACCCCGACGAGGGCGGTGGTGGCGTGGCGAAAGAGGGCTGGGCGCATCGAACACTCCAGGAGGAATGGCGAGGGGCGCGCTCCGGGTGGAACGCGCCCCCGGCCGTTGCGAGAAAAGTAACTACGGCTTCGTGATCGCGAGCCCGGCTGGACGGAGCGCGGTGTTCAGGCCGTCGATCTTGCCGACGAGTGCATCGGCAGCCTTGATCGCATCATCAAGGGCCTTTGTGGCCGCGCTCGCCTGCGCGAGACTGCCGCCGCTCGGACTTTCCCAGACGCCGGCGAGCAGGCCCTTCACGGCACCGACGCGACCAAGGGCATTCGCCTGATTGCCCGCGCCGCCCCCTCCCCCGAACTGACCGCCGCCGCCGCCACCGCCACCGCCAGCGGGCGGCGGCGGTGCCGGAGTACCGGGGGCACGTCCTGCTGCGACGCCGAATTTCACGCGCAGGGCATGGAACTCCTGCTCGAACGCGTCGAACTGAGCCTTGGCATCGGGTGTGACGTTCGCTGCCGTATCGATCTTCGAATCAACGGTTGCGACTTGGGTCGCGAGGGCAGTAAGACGGGTCGCCATCGTCGCACCACGCTGCTGCAGCGCGTGGAGATCGTTCACGAGCTTGTCGTATGCGACGCGCTGGGCGGCGGTGAAGTGCTTCTCCACCTCGGGATCCATCACGATGCGCATCGACCTGGTGTCCACCACCCTGCCATCGGCGACGAGTGAGACGGCGTAGGTGCCCGGGGCCGCGAACGGCCCAGCGTTCCCGCCACCGCCGAATCCACCGAAGCCGCCACCGCCGGGTCCACCAGCACTCGGTCCACCGGTCGCGCACGGGTTCATCGGCAGATATCCAGCGGTCGGGAGCGCCTGGGGGACGTCGGGCACGGCCGGCGGACGATTGCCCTGTCCGCCACCGAACTGTCCGCCACCACCACCACCGCCACCGCCACCGCCACCGCCACCGAAACCTCCCGGCGCCGCGGCGGGTCCGCCCACTATCGGTGCGACGCGCTGGTCCCAGCAGACCGTCTGAATCCCGGCGCGATTCCTCGACGGCGGCACCGCGAGTTCGCGAATGACGCGCGCTCCGCTCGAGATGCGCAGCATCAGCTCCTTCGGCGGAGTCTTGATGTGGAAGCTGATCACGGCCTCGGTCGGAGGATTCTCACCGATGAAGGTCTGGTGTCCCCAGAACTCATCGTTCCGGTCGTCCTTGGCCTTCCACTGAAGGGCTTCGGGGACTGAGAAGAGTCGCTGGTCGGCCGCGATCGCCGCAGTGTATTCCTGGATCGGCTCGAGGTGATCGAGCACCCAGAGCGAGCGGCCGTGCGTCGCGACGAGCATCGCGTTGTCGCGCGGGTGGAGCGTGATCTCATCAACGCGAACGGTCGGGAAGTTCGCCTTGAGGCGACGCCACGAACGGCCCCGGTCGAGCGAGAGGAAGATCCCGGTCTCGGTGCCGATGTACAGCACGTCGGGATTCTTCTGATCTTCGGTGAGCGTGCGGACGATCTCACCGGTGAGTCCGCCGTCGAGCCGCAAGAAAGTCGCGCCGAAGTCCTTCGTCACCCAGATGTAGGGGGCGAAGTCGTTCTCACGGTGGTTGTCGACGGTGACGTACGCGGTGCCGGCGTCGTATCGCGAAGGCACGACCTCGGAGACAAAGGCTCCGGCGGGGAATCCACTGAGCCGGCTGGTCACGTTCGCCCACGTGCGACCGCCGTCGCGGGTCATCTGCACCACACCATCATCGGTGCCGGCCCAGATCACGCCGGCCTGCTTCGGCGACTCGGCAAGCGTGACGATGGCTGGCCACGAGGAGATCCCATCATTGCGAGCGATCGAGATGTCAGTGTTCTTCACGCCCATCGTCAGGACGTCATTGCGATTGACGTTCTTCGTGAGGTCAGGGCTGATCGCGGTCCAGGAGTCGCCGCGGTCGGAGGAGCGGAAGACGCGGTTGGCGGCGACGAGGAGCACGCCGGGGTCCACCGGGGAGATGAGCAGCGGGGTGTCCCAGTGGAACCGGAACGTCTCGCCCTCGGCGAGAGGCGTGGTGACGTTGGCCGGTGTGGGCCGGATCGAACGCGACTCGCCAGTCACGATGTTGCGCCGGACGACGTTGCCGTCCTGCGACTCGGTGTAGACGATTCGCGAGTCGCGGAGGTCTGGGATCGCGACGAAGCCGTCGCCGCCGAGGATCTGGAACCAGTCGTAGTTGTAGATGCCGGCACTGTGGCGCGAGACACTCGGGCCGCACCAGTTGTAGTTGTCCTGCATCCCGCCGCAGATGTTGTAGGGGCGTTCCATATCGAACCCGACGTGGTAGAAGAGTCCGACGGGGAGGTTCGGGATGAAGACCCACGTCTTCGACATGTCGTAGGAGACGGCGAGGCCGCCGTCGTTCCCGGTGAGGATGTGGTTGGGGTTCGCCGGATCGATCCAGATCGCGTGGATGTCGTCGTGCGTGACGCGTGCGGCGTCGGTCTCGATGCTCTTGCCGCCGTCGATCGACATATGCATCCCGACGCCGCCGAGGTAGATCCGGTCAGCGTTGGTGGGATCGATGCGCACCTGGCTGAAATACATCGGCCGGGGGTTCGCACTGTTCACCTTGCGCCAGTTGGCGCCGGCGTCGTCGGAGCGCCAGAGACCGGTCTTGCCGGAATCGGCAGGTGCGACGACCGGGGCTTCGATGAGGGCGTAGAGGATCGACGCATTGCCGCGGTAGGAATCAACGGCGATGCGGCCGAGTGGACCGGTCGGGAGCCCGCCGCTGAGGCGCGTCCAGGTCTCGCCGCCATCAATCGACTTGAAGATCCCGCTGCCAGGGCCACCGCCGTTCATACAGCAGGTCGTGCGACGCCGCTGGTACATCGAGGCGTAGAGGACCTTCGGATCGGCCGCCGACATCACGAGGTCGTTGGCACCGGTGTCGTCGTCGCCGCGGAGGACGAGGCGCCAGGAGCGACCGCCGTCGGTGGTCTTGTAGACGCCCCGTTCGCCGCCCGGCCCGTAGAGCGGTCCGGTCGCGGCAACGAAGACGACGTCGTTGTTCGAGGGATCGATCACGATCCGGTTGATATGCTTCGAGGCGCGGAGCCCCATATGTGCGAAGGTCTTGCCGCCGTCGGTGGTCTTGTAGACGCCTTCGCCCCAGCTCCCGGACTGGCGGTTGTTCGACTCGCCGGTGCCCACCCAGAGAAGGTCGGGGTTCGTCTGCGAGATGGTGACATCGCCGATCGCCATCAACCCCTCGTGCTGGAGAAGCGGCGTGAAGAGGGCACCATTCGACGTTGTCTTCCAGACGCCACCGTGCGCGGTGCCGACGTAGTAGACGGCCGGGTTGGCTTCGAAGACCGCGAGGTCGGCGACGCGCCCCGACATCGTGGCGGGGCCGATGGAGCGGAAATGGAGGGCGTCGAACTCAGTGGCGACGGGGATCGTCGACTGGGCCGACGCGGTGGGGGCCAGCGCACCGGCGACGAGCAGCCCGGCGAGGGTCCGATGGTGCAGGCGCTTCACGGTGGGTCTCCACGCACGGGGGTGGACTGCGGAGCATCTCCAGCAGGGGTAGAACGTACGGGGCAACGCATTCGCTGGGGAGGCGATATGTTCGGTGGAGCCGCTGCCCCCACTCCACCCCCGATCCTATGCGCCAGCCGATCCGCTCATCCATCGTTGCCGCGACCCTTCTCGCCGTCGCGGCCTTCACCCCGTCGCTCACCGCGCAGGGGCGCGCGGTGGCCCCGGCGGCGCGCGATCTCGTCGTGCGCGCGGCCCAAGCGCTCGGTGGCGAGACTGCGCTTCGCGGTGTGAACACGGTCGAGACACGATTCATCGGCACGACGTTCGGCATCGGGCAAGAGGAGAGCTGGGCGTCGCCGGCGCGACCGACCACGGTGAACGGACGGGCGATCGCGGACTATGCAGGAGTCCGGCGGTCGCAGTCGCTGGAGACGCGTCCGGCGGCGACGCCGACGGGCGCTGCGGCGAGCCGGCAGGTGCTCACCGCCGACTATGGCGTGACCGAGGTGAATGGGACGTGGGCGCCGATGGCCGCGACCGCGCTGCGCGCGGCGCAGCGCACGATGCGGCAACAGCCGGAGCGTCTCGTGCTCTTCGCGCTCGACAATCCGTCGGCGGTGCGCGCGATCCCGACGCGGCAGTGGCGCGAGGAGACGCTCGATGGCGTGCGGATCGTACAGGGAAACGATTCGATCGCACTCTACTTCGACCGCGTGAACGGCCGCCCGACGCTCGCCGTCGCGGTCACCGACGATGCCATCCTCGGCGATCGCACGACGGAGACGGCCTACACGCGATGGACGCCGACGGGCGCCGTGATGCTGCCGAGGCAGGTGGATGTATACGCGAATGGGCGAATGGTCTCGACCACGCAGGTGTGGCAGGGAGAAGTGAACGGGACCGTGGATGAAGGGATGTTCGGCGTAGATGGTGCGCTCGCGGTGCGCGCGGGGAACGCGGCACAACTCGCGCCGGTACCGCTTTCGGTGGTGCTAGTCCCCCTTGGTCCGGGCGTCTGGCGCGCCGAGGGTTCGACGCATCACACCCTCGTGATCGAGCAGGGGAATGGACTGCTGCTGATCGAGACGCCGCAGAGCGCCGACCGGATGCGCGCGGTGCTCGACACGCTCGCCAGCCGGTTCCCCGGCAAGGCGATCAACCAGGCCGTGAATACGCACCACCACTGGGATCATTCGAGCGGGCTGCGGGAGACGATGTCGCGCGGGATCCCGATGCTCACGCACCAACGGAACGTGGCCTTCCTCGAACGGATCGCGGCGGCGCCGAAGTCGATGGCGCCCGACGCGCTGAGCCGCGGCGGACGGCGGCCGGCGGTCCGTGGGATCAGTGATACGCTCGTGCTGGGCAGCGGCGCGTCGACCGTGGTGATCTATCCAATCAACACGATACACGCCGAGGGGATGCTCGCGGTGTTCGTGCCGTCGGTGGGAGTGCTCTTCGCGAGCGACGTGGTGAATCCGCCGGTCGCGCCGAATCCGGCGGCGATCCTTCCAGCGATCGGATCGGCCGAACTCATCGCGTTCGCGAAGGCGCGCGGACTCACCGTGCGGACGTACGCGGGCGGACACGGCATCGCCGTACCGTGGGCTGATATCGAGCGGGCGGCGACTCCACCGCGTTAGCGCTTCAGACGATCAGTCGTTCCGGCCACGATGAAGACACGGCCGGAGCGATTGCCATTCACGAGGCTCCAGGCCGACGTGACGAGGAAGTCGGTGCGGCCGTCGCCGTCGACGTCGCCGACGCCGACGGCGTCGAAGCCAAGCGTCTCGGCCGGCACGCGACCGGTGATGCTCTGGAGTACGCGCCCGTCCTTGCCCGAGAAGACGCGCACGCGCCCTCCCGACCAGGCGCTTCCGTAGAACTGCCACGAGCCGATGACGAGATCGAAATGGCCGTCGCCATCCACGTCGCCGGTGCGTGCAGCGCCGATGCCGAAGCCCTCGCCTGCGGCGTCGCCCGTGAGGGTGAGCAGCGTGCGGCCGTCGGTGCCGGAGTACACGTAGCTGCGTCCGGTGGAGGGTCCGTTCGCCGCATTGGCGAAATCGGTCGCGAAGATGTCGGGCGTGCCGTCGGCGTTCACGTCGCCCGCGACGGAGACGAACATCGCGCCCAAGGCCCCACCGGTAGCGTCGGCATCGGCGATGAAGGCCGGCTTCACGCTGAGTCGATCGTAGACGTAGACGCGCCCGGTGCCGCGGGGGCCCGCGCCGGATGCGCCGACGATGAAGAAGCGGCCGTCACCGCCGCCGACGGTCGCGCCGAATCCGTGGCTGGCGGAATCGCCGTCGATGGTGAGTAGGGCGTGGCCATCCTTTCCGCTGTAGACGATCGCTCGGCCCGCGCCGGCGCCGCGCGCGTTCGTGTTCGGCGCGCCGGCGATGAAGTCGGCGTGGCCATCCTTGTCGAAGTCCCCGATGCCTGCGGCCGCCGAGCCGAGTCCTTGCGTAATCGAGTCGCCGCGGAGTTTGAGGAGTTGGCGGCCGTCGCGACCGGAGAACACGACCACCGCATTCTCACCCGGCGCGCCAGCGACGACATCCTGCGCGCCGTCGCGGTTCACATCCCCCGCCGACTCGAGCCCGGTGCCGAGGAGGCTTCCCGAGTCACCGACGACGCGCCAAAGGAGTCGCCCACTCTTTCCGGAGTAGGCGTACAGCTTGCCACGCGTGCTCCCGCCGGGCGGATTCGCGGTCGCGGAGAGCACGACATCGGTGATGCGGTCACCGTCCACGTCGCCGATCGCGCGTGCGATCCAGCCGAACTCGTCGCCTGCCGCCTCGCCGCGCCATTCGTGGATGATCCGCGTGTGCTCGACGAAGGGGTCGGCGAAGTCGATGCGATCGGTGAAGAGCATCGCGAAGCGCGGGTCGTCGTGGAGGAGCGCGACTTCGGCGTTCTGCGCGACCTGCGAGAGGTCGAAGCCCTTGCGTCGCACGTCCGGCAGCGTGCGTGCGGCGTCGTCAAGACGACGAGCGCCGGCGTAGAGGAGGAAGAGTTGCATCGCGGCTGGGCGCGCAGTCGCGGGAATGGTGCGTGCGCGCTCGAAGGCGGCGGCCGCGCTGTCCACAGAACCGGCGCCGCGATGCGCGCGACCGAGCGCGACCGAGCGCGACCCACGCGGGCCCGAGTCGCGGCGACTTCGTCGTGAGGTCGCGTAGGAGTGGGATCGCCTCGCCGAACTTGCGCTCGGCGATCAGGCGTTGCGCTTGGTGCAGTGGTGTCGCCGCCGTCTGCGCCGGGGACTCGATCGGAGCCAGCGCGAGCGCGAGAGCGAGGATCAGACGAGAGGGTCGCATGGCGGAGTGATACGGCGCGCGAGAGGTCGGAGTTCCGTGATCGGCGCGGCGAACGCGCTGACGAACGGCTATGTTCGTCACACGCTGGCCTTCTGAATACCCGACCATCCGGCACGACGTGACCCTTCGCGATCAACTGCAGCAAGCGCTCGGCGCGACCCTCACGGTCGAGCGCGAACTGGGTGGCGGCGGGATGTCGCGGGTATTCCTCGCCCAGGATCGTGCACTTGGGCGGCAGGTCGTCGTGAAGGTGCTGCCGCCGGAGCTCACGGCGGGAGTGAACGTCGAGCGGTTCAATCGCGAGATCCTCCTCGCCGCGAAGTTGCAGCATCCGCACATCGTGCCGGTACTCGCGGCGGGATCGATGGACGGTCTTCCCTGGTTCACGATGCCGTTCGTCGAAGGGGAATCGCTGAGATCGCGGCTCGAACGGGGCACTGCGCTCTCGATCACCGAGACGGTCGGCTTGCTGCGCGATGTGGCGAAGGCGCTCGCGTACGCGCACGAGCACGGGATCGTGCACCGCGACATCAAGCCCGACAACGTGCTCCTAACTGGCGGATCGGCGACCGTCGCCGATTTCGGCATTGCGAAGGCGATTAGTGCCTCGCGGACCGAAGGCGGACAGGAGACGCTCACGCAGATCGGGACGTCGATCGGGACGCCGGCGTACATGTCACCGGAGCAGGCTGCGGGGGATCCGGAGACGGACCATCGCGCCGACCTCTACTCGTTCGGGTGCCTCGCGTACGAGATGCTGACGGGCCGGCCGCCGTTCATCGAGAAGTCGCCGCGGAAGTTGCTCGCGGCGCACATGGGTGAGCGGCCCGTGCCGGTTCAGGAGTTGCGTCTTGATACGCCCGGTGCGCTCGCCGAACTCGTGATGCGGTGCCTGGAGAAGGAAGCCGACGCACGGCCGCAGCAGGCGCGCGACCTGGTGCGCGTGCTCGAGACGGTGACGACCGGAGGCACCGCCCAGCCGGCGATGCCGGCGATGCTCCTCGGCGGCGCGGGGATGCTCAAACGCGCACTCGTCTACTGG
This sequence comes from Gemmatimonadaceae bacterium, assembly GCA_031430835.1. GTDB lineage: Bacteria > Gemmatimonadota > Gemmatimonadetes > Gemmatimonadales > Gemmatimonadaceae > Pseudogemmatithrix. Next base: position 7,950 of record JANPCH010000088.1, on the reverse strand, counting down.
GCCCTGGGGGTGGGCATCGTGGCGATCGTGGCGCAGGGGGCGATCGTGGGAATCGGCCTGCCGACGTGGGTGCTCCCCGGCGCGCTCCTCGTGATGGCGTTCGGACTGCCGGTGATCCTCTGGACCGCGTACGTGCATCGCGTGGTCCGACGGGTGTATGCCGCGACACCGCAATACACGCCGGGGGGCACGCCGGCTCTGGCGCAGGGCACGATGGCGACGATCGCGTTGAAGGCGAGCCCGCACATGAGTTGGCACCGCACGGCGCGGGGCGGGATGATCGCGATGGGCGCGTTCGTCGCGCTGATCGCGGGTTTCATGACCCTTCGCGCGTTGGGGATCGGACCGGCCGGGTCGCTTTTCGCGGCGGGGACGCTCAGCGAGCGCGACCGGCTCGTGATGGCGGACTTCGAAGTGAGCGGGGCCGACTCATCGCTCGGGCGCGTGGTGAGCGCCGCGGTGCGGGCCGGGCTCTCGCAGTCGCGTATACTCAATCTTCTCTCCCCGTCAGACGTGGCAAGCGGTCTTCGCCGCATGCAGCGGCCGATCACGGGGCTGGTGGATGTGGAGACCGCGCGGGCGCTCGCGTTGCGCGACGGCGCAAAGGCCGTCGTAGGTGGGACCGTGACGCTCGTCGGGGGCAGCTACATCGTGGAGGTGCGGCTCGTCTCGGCCGACTCGGCACGCGAGCTCGCGTCCTTCCGGGCGACGGCCGCTGGACCGGGCGAGGTGATCGCGGTCGCTGACGAACTGGCGCGCAAGCTGCGCTCCCGCGCCGGGGAGTCGCTGCGGGACGTGAACGCTTCGCGGCCGCTCGTGCGCGCCACCACCGCCTCGCTCGAGGCGCTGCGGAAGTACAGCGAGGCGGTGTGGGCGAATGATGTCGAGGGAGACTATGCCAAGGCGATTCGACTGCTGCGCGAGTCCACCGGAATCGATTCGATGTTCACCGAGGCGTGGCGGAAGCTCGGCGTTGCGCTCAGCAACTACGGGGCACCGGCGGTGCAGCGCGATTCGGCGCTCCGCCGCGCCAACGCGCTGCGCGACCGACTGCCGGATGACGAACGAGAGTACCTGATCGGCTACTACTTCACGAGCGGCCCGGGAAACGACCGGTCGAGAGGCATCGCCGCATACGAGCGCCTGTTGGCCCGCGGGGACAGCACGGCGCTTCACAACCTCGGCGTGATACTCCGCAGCCGGCGGGAGTTCGCGCGCGCGGACTCGATGTTCAGCGCGGTTCTGCGCCGCACGCCGCGCTACACGCTGTCGGCGGTGAACCTCTATTGGAATCGCTTTGCGGCCGGTGATGTGGCCGGGATGGACTCGATCGCGGCGATGCTGAAGCCCCTCGACGGCACCGAGGCGACACTGGCACTTCACGCGGCGCAGCGGGAGGTGTTCCTCGGGAGCGTTCCGGAGGCCACTTCGGCCATCGCACGCTACCGAAGCGTGCGTAACCCCAGTGATCCCACCAACGCGATGTACCTCGATGCCTCGCTGCGTGGGCGACAGGGGCGCGTGCGGGAGGCGCGGGCGTCGGTCAATGAGGCGATCCGCGTGGATTCCGCTTCCGACCGCTCCCCCTTCGGCGTCACGGCGGCACTCCAGCGCCTCGCGCTCGTTCTCGAGCACGGCGGGGACTCGACGGCAGAGGTACGCGCGCTGGAGGCGTTGCTCGCTCGTGGCGCGATGGAGGAGGTGCCTGAGGTCGACCGGCCGTACTTATTCGCGGCCGACATGCTCGTCATCGCGGGGCGCCTCGATCTCGCCAAGGAGCAACTCGCGCGTTTTGCGGCGGACGTGCGTGACACCGCGTACAAGCGCGGAGCGACGCCGTACCTTCGGTCGGCTCGCGGTTCGATTGCGCAGGCCGAGCGACGCTGGGCGGATGCGGCGCGGGAACTGCGCGCCGGCGACAGCCTCCCGGACGGTCCCGCGAATATGTGCGGGCACTGCTTGCCGCTGCGGTTGGTCGAACTCTTCGCCGTCGCCGGATTGGCCGACTCCGCAGTCGCGGCCTACGAGGTGTATCGCGCGACGTCGATGGGTTCGCGTCGCCGCACAGGTACTGACCTCGCCATTCGCACGCCGCTGCTCGAGTCGCTTGGAAGGATGTTCGAGCAAATCGGGGACACCGCCCGCGCGATCGAGGCATATCGCGATCTGATCGAGCGGTGGAAGGAGGCCGATCCGGAGTTCCAGCCGCGGGTGGTCGCGGCACGTAAACGCCTCTCCGCGCTCACGCCGGTCGAGCGACCGCGGCGCTAGCCGCGAAACCCGGGCGCGACGACCGGCGGTAGTGCGAACATGCGCCGCCGCATCGCCGCCATCGGCGAGGTCATCCTCGTCACCGTCGCCTTCAACCTGATCGCCGCGTTCCTACTCCGCGCGCTCGTGTCGCGGGAGTTCCTCGCGCTCGGGGAGGACTACGAACAGGCGGACCTCTATCCGGGTGCGGCGGCGAGCGCGTTGCGGCTCACGATCCGGTTCGGAATCGGCATCGCCCTCGGCTTCGCACTGCTCTGGTGGCGACGACGTGTTCGCCCCGCCGAGGCCGGCGTGACGCGGGCGGGGAAGCCACTGGGCTCGCTCATCCTGACCGGCGTCGTCGTGTGGGCCTTCGCGACTATCCCGTTCGACCTGCTCTATCTGTTCAACGGTGTGGTGCAGGTCGGCGAAGGATTCACCTTCTTCGACACGGTCGGACCGCTCTGGTCGCGCCCTGACTTCTGGGCGCTCTGGGCGGCGAGCGCGCTGATCCTCCCGCCGCTCTTCGAGGAGACGCTCTTCCGGGGCTACGCACGGACGCGACTCGCGGAGTCGTACGGGCCGATGGGTGCCGTGATCGTCTCGTCGTTCCTCTTCATGCTGATGCACGGGCACTTCTACTCGACCGACCCGCTCAAGCCGCTGACACTGGTGGTGAACATCTTCGCTGTCATCTGTTGGGCATACGCGGCATTCCGGACGGGGTCGATCATCCCCGGGATGGTCGCGCACGCACTGGGGAACATGCCTTGGCCGCGGACGCTGGCCGTGATGGCGACGCTGCTCGCGGTCCAACTCGCGATCCTCCTCATCGCCCGGACGACGGTGTGCGAGTGGCTCGCGTCGTTCGCGCGAGAATGGCGTGGCCGTGATCGGGCGGGAACGACGTTCGGCGTGGCCCTCTCGTTTCTCTTCCTCGTGCCGGTGATGTCGCTCGGGGCGGCCGGGATTCGGTCCGCGATGACCGGCCTCGGCGCGGCGTGGCTCGTCGTCTTCATTGTGTCCTGGATCACCGATCTTCGCAGCTCGCAGCGGGCGACGCATTGACGGCGCGCGGCTTGCGTCGCATCCTCGTGCACTCACCACGCGCGGAGGGAGGGATGCGGTTCGGACTTTCGAGGGGTTCGCTCGTTGCTGCGGCGGCATTGTTCATCGCCGCCTGTTCCGATCTCACGCCGGTCGGCCCTACGGCGGGGATGACTGACGAGCAGGCCGCCGCCCAGGGAGGGCAGGGCCAAACCCGCGTCGCACAGCTCTTCGAGCGCACCTCTCCCGAGGTGATGGCGCTCGCCGGCACGGTGTTCGCCGACCACGATGAACGGATCGGCAAGATGGTGTTCGGTGTCGAGAACGCGAACGCGGCCAACGGCGTGCGCCGCTCGCTCGAGGCGCGCGGGATCGACGCGGCCGACTTTGTGATCGAGCTGACGGAACCGATCGACGCGCTGGTGACCCTTCGCGATCGCTTCCGCCCGACGCAGGCGGGGATCCAGATCCACTTCACCCAGTACGTCTGCACGATGGGGTTCAACGTGGACCACGGTGGCGGTCGGTCGTTCATCACGAACTCGCATTGCACGGCGAAGCAGGGGGGCGTCGACAACACCACCTACACGCAACCCCTCTCCTCGACGGACCCGGAAGTCATCGCGACCGAGGTCGCGGACCCAGTCTACGTGAAGGGGGCGGGTTGTCCGAAGGGAAAGATGTGCCGGCGCAGTGATTCCTCGCGCGCGCTCTACAGCGCGAGCGTGGCCTCGATCCGCGGCGACATCCTTAAGACCACCGGCGCCAACAACGGGAGTCTCGACGTCGCCGGCGTCTTCACCGTGACAAGCCAGGACAACGCGACGACCAGCTTCGCGATCGGCACCATCCTGAACAAGGTCGGTCGCACCACGGGGTGGACACAGGGCCCGGTGAGCCGGACCTGTGTGAACACCAACGTCTCGGGGTCACGGATCCACCAGCTCTGCCAGACCTTCGTCGATGCCGGCGTGGACGGTGGCGACAGCGGCTCGCCGGTCTTCAGGATCACGAGCGGCGACAATGTCCAACTCGTCGGGATCCTCTGGGGTGGCGGAACGGGGTACTACGTGATGAGCCCGCTCGCGGCGATCCAAGCCGAGCTCGGTGCCCTGAACGCCGTGAAGTAGTCGGCCGATGCAGGGACGCGGCCCCTGCGCTGACGCGCGGGGGCCGCGTCGTTTCATCCCTTGCGCGCCCCCTGCAGCCACCGGTGCTCGACCTTGTGCATCAACAGGTCGGCGCCGGTCTTGAGTGCGCCGAAGAGGAGCGCGCCACCCCCCTGACCGAGCGTCGCTCCGAGGATGATCGCGAGATGCATCGGGAGGATCCGAACATACGGCAGGAACATCAGCGATCCGATGTTTGGGAGCCGGGCCAGGTCCGCCTCGACATTCTCGCGATGTGATTCGCGGTGCGAGTGCCAGAAGCCGGTGGCCGCGGTCGCGATGAAGAACCAGTCGAGAACGTCAAGCCGTCCAAGGTCCGCATCGCCGTTGCCTGTCGCCATCTCGCCGAGGAAGAGCAGGTACGCGAGGTGGAAGACGCCATAGTGCATCGCGAAGAAGTTCGCCGTCTTGCGTTGCGTCTCAGGCGTCGGCAGAACGGGCTGGTCGTTGACGAGCAGGCCCTCAGTGCTGAAGCGACGCAGCGCGAGCATCCGCTGGCGCGCGAACCACCCGATGACAACGCTCTGGCACCAGAAGATCCAGAGGAGCGCGAGCAGTCCGCCGTCGTCGCGGAGTGCGACGAGGATCGCGAAGGCGTTAGAACCGAGGATCCACCAGGCGGCGTCGTCGCGGGGCCGCACGCGTACAGTCATCGATCTGAAGGATGCCTCCGCTCGATCCGTTGCGCGAGCTGGAACACGCCGGCCGGAAGACTGCCCGGATCGCCCGGATCGTAGCAGACGTCGCAGACCCGGTTCAGGGCGCGGAAGCCGCGCAACGCGACGTGTGGAGTTCGGTGCGCTGGCTTCACCGGCTCCTCGCGGAGGAGATCGGTGCTCAGGTACTTCTTGTTCGAATCGGGGAAGACGGTCACCACGGCGGCGCCGGGGCCGAGGTCATCGGCCGCTTCGAGGGCGGCGAGGAAGTTCGCCCCGCTCGAGATGCCGACGCCGAGGCCCAAGTCGGCGGCGAGCTTCTGCGCCATCAGGATCGCGTCGCCGTCGTCCACCGCGATGACGCGGTCGAGCTCCTCGAAGTGCACGATCGGCGGGACGAACTCGTCGCTGATCCCCTGGATACGATGCTTGCCGATCTTGAGCCCGGTGGTGAGGGTGGGCGAGTTCGCCGGTTCGACCGCATGCACCTTCACCCCCGGAGAGACGCGGCGCAGATAGCGACCGACGCCCATGATCGTCCCGCCGGTGCCGACGCCGGCGACGAAGGCGTCGATCCCGACGTGCTCGGCGAGCATCTGCGAGTAGATTTCGTGGCCCGTTGTGCGGTAGTGGGCGTCGGAGTTCAGCTCATTCGCGAACTGGCGCGGAAGGAAGCTCCCCGGAGTCGCGGCGGCGAGTTCCTCCGCGAGCCGGATCGATCCGAGGAAGCCCCCTTCCTCCTTGGAGACGAGCCGGATGTCGGCGCCGAAGGAGCGGATGATCGCGATCCGTTCGGCGCTCATCCAATCGGGCATAAAGATCGTGACTGGATGACCGAGTGCCCGGCCGATCGCGCAGAAGGAGATCCCCGTGTTGCCGCTCGTGGCCTCGATGATCCGGCCACCAGGCAAGAGCGTTCCCGACTCGATCGCGTCCCGGAGGATATGCAACGCCATCCGATCCTTGATCGATCCGGTCAGGTTCGAGTGCTCAGCCTTCGCGTAAACCCGACGGATCGGGCCGTCAGCGACGGTGCACTCGATCGCGAGGAGCGGCGTGTTGCCAACGAGGACGCGCAGTCCGCGGAGCCGGTCGGCTGGGGAGATCGGGTTCACGGGGCCGGATTGAAAGGGGTACCGGAATACCGGCACCGCCGCCCCCCGGCGATAGGAGGGAGTACCTGACAGCGTGTGCGCTGTTGGATGACGCAGGGCGCGGCTACCGGGCGAGGACGATCCCCGTGACCCCGACGAGCACCATCAGAAGGGCTCCGGGGATCGCGAACCGCAGCCATCGTCCGAAGTTCAGTTTGGCTGTGAGCAGGATCGCCAGCAACGCGCCGTTCGTCGGCGTGATGAGGTCCATCAGGCCGGCGCCGGTTTGGAACGCGATCACTGCGGCGTCGCGGGAGACGCCAAGCAGGTCGGAGAGTGGCGCGAAGATCGGCATCGTGAGCACCGCCTGCCCACTGACCGAGGGAACTGGGATGTGAAGGATCGCCTGGGCAGGGATCATCAGGATGGCTGCCGCGACACCAGGGATGTGCGCGAGGGGCGTGGCGAGTCCGTAGACGATCGTATCGATGACGTGCCCGTCGGTGAGCACGACGCTGATCCCGCGCGCGACGCCGACGAAGAGCGAGGCGGCGAGAACGGTCTCCATCCCCTTGAGGAATGCGGTCGCGGTCTCCGAGAGGTCACGGCCCGACACGACGCCGACTGCGAATCCGGCGACGAGGAAGAGGGCCGAGAGTTCATTGAAGCCCCAGTCGAGCGCGAGCACGCCGTACACATAGGGCACGAATGGGAAGACCGCGACGGCGAGGAGGATCGCATCGCGCGATGTGGCCGGCGCCGGGTTCGGCGCCGTGACCTCAGGCCGCACATCGTCGCGCGACGTCATCATCACGACGTAGGCGATCCAGAGCGTCACGGCCACACCAAGGAGGGCGAAGCGCAGGGCGGGCTGGCTCAATGGCGGGAGTTCGGCGAAACGGAGCGCGATCCCCGTCTGGAAGGGGTTCGTCGGGCCGAAGGCCGCGCCGACCGCGGCCGAGCCCGCACTCATCCCGACCGCGGTCACCGCACCGAAGCCGAGCCCGCGGCTCAGGACGAGCAGCACCGGGATCAGCGCGACGATCTCCTCCTGCATGTTCTCGAGCGCACCGAGGGTCGCGAAGGCGAGGCAGATCGCGATGATCACGAGTCGCGGTCGTCGCGTTCGGCCGACGAGAGAACCAACCAGCCGCGAAAGCGCGCCGGTCGCATCGAGCAATGCGAAGGTGCCGCCGACCATCAAAATGGTGAGGATGACATCGGCGCCGGCGACGATGCCACGCGCGACCGCCATCAGCGCACCCATAACACCGACCGGCGACGCTTCGACCCGGGCGAAGGTTCCCGGCACCACGAGTTCGCGCCCACTCGCCACGTCGGCGCGTCGTTCGTACTCGCCGGCGGGAAGAATCCAGGTGAGGACCGCGGCAACACCGACGCCGCCGAGGAGGAGGACCAGTGGATGAGGGAGTCGGAGGCGCATCGCGTAGGGTGTGTTGAGTGTCCGGCGGGAATTCAGTGGGCCGAGTATGCCATTCGTAGGGAAGTGCGGATAGACCCGGCGGGCGGTTATCGTTGGGAGCTGTGAACCCGCCCGCCCCTCCCCCCGACCTCGCGGACCTCGAACTCTCGCCTGCTGCGATGCAGCAGATGGGGGAACTCGTGGTGCGGCGCGCGGTCGCGCACCTCGCGGCATTAGGTGAGATGCCGAGCCGCGGCGACATCGATGCGGCGGCGTACTGCCGCACGCTTCGGGAGCCGGCTCCGGAGCAG
>JANPCH010000087.1:0-18108 GCA_031430835.1 Gemmatimonadaceae bacterium | reverse complement strand
GGCGATGTTTTTGCATCCGACGGAATCGGTGCACGGCGATCTCGGGATCGTGACGGAGCAGGATGTCGGCGTGCTGCTCTCCAAGAGCGGCGAGACATCGGAGTTGCTGCCGCTACTCGAGCAGCTCACGCGCCTTGGGGTACCGTGCATCGCCATCACGGGCAACCAGGACTCCACGCTCGCGAAGAACAGCTCCGTCTCGCTCGACGGCTGGGTGAGTGAAGAGGCCTGTCCACACGATCTCGCCCCAACGACCAGCACCACGCTGGCGCTTGCCCTCGGGGATGCGCTCGCCGTGGCGTTGCTTGAGGAGAAGGGATTTCGCCGCGAGGACTTTGCGAAGTTTCACCCCGGCGGATCGCTCGGCCGCAAGCTGCTCCTTCGCGTTCGCGACGTCATGGTGGCCGACGATCTCTCGTTTCTTCCCGAGACTGCCACGATGCGCGAGGCCATCGTCGTGCTCGCCAAGCAACGCGGATTGGTCATCGTGAGCAATGCCGCGAGCCAGTTGGTCGGCGTGGTCACGACAGGCGACCTCACACGCTTGATGCAATCGCAATCCGACGTCATGGAAGTGCGCATTGCCGAGGTGATGACGCGTGCCCCTAAAACCGCGCGCGCCGACGAGCTGGGCAGTGCCGCCGTGCACCTCATGGAGACCAAGGGCGTCATTGCGCTCCCGGTGCTCGAGGACGACGGACGCATTGCGGGCGTGGTGCACTTGCACGACCTGCTGCGCGCGGGGGCCGCATGAGAATGTTCCTGACGTTCGTGCTCGTGGCAATGGTCGGTGCCGCCTGCGGAGACGCGAAGAAGACGACCATCAGCATGGCCGCGGCCTCGATTCTCGATACGGCCGATCAAGTGGCGTTCAACTCGCGCACCTTGGTAACCGATGCGGGCTTGCTGCGCGCCGAGATCTTCGCCGACACGGCCCTCTTCCTCGACCAGAGCACACGGGCCTCGCTCCGCCAGGTCCACGGCGACTTCTTCGGTGCGACCGGCGCGAAGGAGGCGACGATCACCGCCAGGCTCGGCAAGCTCGACACCCGCGGCAGTTCCCTCGAGGCGTGGGGGAACGTGGTCATCACGTCGGTGGATGGGCGCGTGCTCAAGACGCCGATGATCAAGTACGACCAAGCACGAAATCAGGTGACCTCGGACTCCGCCTTCGTGCTCACCGATCCGGGAGAGCGTGAGATCCGTGGCATCGGCTTTCGGTCCGACCCGAATCTCAACGCCATCAACGTCCTGAAGATGGAAAGTGGACGTGGCGGAACCGTACGGGTGCCGTGACGATGAGGTTCGCCCTCGGCCTTCCGCTCTTGCTCTGCTGGCTTCCGGCCTACGCGGCGGCGCAGGAAGGTCGTCCCTGTGAGCTGCAGTTGACAGGCGTGAGACGTGCCGGGGTTCTTACGACCTACACCAACGTCTTCACCGACGCGAATGGGGCACGCACGACGTACTTCGGCGGTGGCGTTGACGCAACCTGCCGCGGCCAGGGGAATCGGCTCCAGGCCGACAGTGCCGAGCACTTCGAGTCGCGCGGCGAACTCATCCTCGTGAACCGCGTCCGCTACAACGAACCCCGGATGTCGCTGCAGTCCGAGCGGATGATCTACTACACGAACGACGATCGGCTCATCGCAACGGGCTCCGTTCGCGGCCGCAGCTCGAGCGGCACGCGCTTCTCAGGACCCCAGATCGAGTACTTCCGCGCGAAGCCCGGGGTTCGTTCGTCGCCGAGTTGGCGCGCCCCCGGCCGCCCGAGTGTGCGAATGGCCCCGCAGGACACGACCGCCCCGCGCGCGTCGGCGCGAGTGGCGAACGACACCCGCGGCGACTCGACCGACCTGACCGCCAACTACATCGTCTCGGTCAACGATTCACTCGTCTCCGCGGTCGGTCAGGTCGTGATCGAACGGCACGACCTCAAGGCGACCGCCGACTCCGCCACGCTCGACCAGGGCACTGGCTTCGCGCGACTGATGCGCGAACCGCGGATCGAAGGCCGGGGAGAGCGCGCCTACACCCTCACCGGCGTCCGGATCGATCTCTGGTCGACGGACCAACGGCTCGAACGCGTGCTCTCCGTCGGCGACGCGCGGATCGACGGAGACTCGATCACGCTGACGGGGGACACGATCGACCTGCGTCTCAAGGACCAGCGGATGGAACGCGTGTACGCCTGGGGCAAGCGCCCCCGCGCCACCGCCACGGCACAGGAGATGGAAGCGGACTCTCTCGACGTGCTGCTCCCCGGCCAGCGGCTCCAGGAGGTGCACGCGATCGGAACCGCCGTCGCGCGCTCGAGCGTCGACACCGCGCGGATCGTAAGCGAGGAGAAGGACTGGATCACCGGCGATACCCTCATTGCGCTCTTCGATACGCTCGCGACCAGCGACACGACGCAGGGCTCTCGGATGCGCGAGGTGGTGGCGACCGGCAATGCGCGTGCCTTCTATCAGCTCCCACCTCCGGCTGGAGCACGCGGCCTGCCGAACCTCACCTACAACCGCGGGCGCGCGATCACCGTGACCTTCGCCGACGGGGCCGTGAAGAACGTCGCCGTACGAGAGAAGGCGTCAGGCATCTACCTCGAGGCGGCACCCGCCGACACGGTGAAGCCGGCCGCGACGCCGCTAGCGAGGCGCCCGTGAGCGACGATATCCGTTCACTCACGAGCGCGATCGAACTCCGCCGATTCACCGGCGGGGACCGATCCACCGCGCTTTGCCTCCTCGCCATCGCACAACGTTCCGACGTCTCCGATAGCGCCTCGTTCGATGACGTCGTGGTCGCGTATCGTACCGACCATCTCCAGGCGATGGTCGCCGAAGGCCGCGACTTCGAGACCGAGTCCGGCAAGCTCTCGCTCGACGAGGTGCGCTCGCATCTCGCGACGGTCGTGCTCCCGCGACTCGTCGCGACGGGCGCGATCGAGCCACTCGGCGACCCGCTCACGCCGGAGACGCGCCTGCGGCTCGCGGCGCCACTGCGCTCCGTCCGCTCCGGCGCCCCCGGCGAGCTCGAACGGATCCTCCAGGAGACCGGGGAGCAGGCGAGCCCCGTCCGCCGACCGCCTGCCGCCGTCGTCCCGCCGGGCGGCGCCAGCCGCCTCTCGGCCGAAGGCCTCGTCAAGACGTACAAGAGCCGCAACGTCGTGAACAACGTCGCGCTCGAACTCAGGCAGGGCGAGATCGTCGGCCTCCTCGGACCGAATGGAGCGGGGAAGACGACCACCTTCTATATGATCGCCGGACTGATCCCGCCGGCCGCCGGCGTGATCCGGCTCGATGGGAAGGACATCACCAGGATGCCGATGTTCCAGCGGGCCCGTCGCGGGATCGGCTATCTCTCGCAGGAGCCATCGATCTTCCGGAAGCTTACGGTCGAGGAGAACATCCTTGCCATCCTCGAGACGCTGCCGTTGGACCGCGCCGAACGCTCCGCACGACTCGAGACCCTTCTCGACGAGCTCAGGATCAAGCACCTGCGGAAGAACAAGGCGTTCTCGCTCTCGGGGGGAGAGCGGCGGCGGCTCGAGATCACCCGGGCCCTCGTCACGCAGCCGAAGTTCATGATGCTCGACGAGCCCTTCGCCGGCGTCGATCCGATCGCGGTGCACGACATCCAGGGGATCGTGGCGTCGCTCAAGGACCGCGGCATCGGGGTGCTCATCTCCGACCATAACGTGGAACAAACGCTCGACATCGTGGACCGTGCGTACATCATGTTCGACGGGTCGGTCCAGGTGTCGGGCACGGTCGAGGAACTGATCTTCAACGACACGGTCTCTCACCGCTACTTCGGACCGACACTCACCGCGAGGCTCCGCGAGCGCTTCCGCAACGAACACGCCCCGGTCGCCGCCTCGGGCGACGAGTGGCCGCGCGAGGCAGCCTCGTGAAGGCGGGTCTGCACCAGACCGCGCGCCTCGGCCAGGAGCTGAAGGTCAATCCACGCCTATACCAGGCGATGGACATGCTCTACATGCCGCTCCTCGACCTGCAGCAGCACCTGAAGCAGGAACTTTTGGTGAACCCCTTCCTCGAACTCATCGAGGAGGAGGAGGACGAGGCCGAGGCGGGGGAGGAGACCGCCGACGAGGCGCAGGCCGAGGAGGAGGCGCAGGTCGCGGAGACGGCGACGCCGGCCGACAGCGACGACGAGTCGCAGTGGGAGGAGATCCTCCTGAACGGCTTCGAGGTCGGCGGGATGCGCGAGGAACGCGACGACCGCGAACACTACGAACCGACGACAGTCGCGACCCGTGGGCTCGACGACTACCTGCGCGACCAGGTCCGCCTTCTCGACCTCTCGCAGCGGGATGAACTCCTCGCCGAGGAGTTCATCGGGAACATCAACGAGGATGGATACCTCGCGACGCCCCTCGAGGATCTCCTGAAGGGCATCAATGAAGTGATCGTCAAGGCCGCCGCGGAGGCGGAGGAGGAGCGCGCAGTCCCCCTCTACACGCCGGACGACGCCGAGCGGATCCTCCGCGTGATGCAGGCGCTCGACCCGCCGGGGATCTGCGCGCGCGACCTGCACGAGTGCCTGAGCCTCCAACTGAAGGACGCCGGGCTCCTCGGGACACTGAGCGAACGACTCGTACGCGACCACTTCCAGGAGCTCATCAGCCATCGGTGGGTCGAGATCGGCAAGAAGCTCGGCGTTCCTCCCGAGGATGTGCAGACGGCCGCCGACGAGGTCGCCAAGCTCAATCCGAAGCCGGGCCGGGCACATTCCGAGGGCGGCGCGAACTATGTCATCCCCGACCTCATCGTCGAGAAGATCGACCACGAGTACCTCGTCTTCATCAACGACGCGAACCTGCCGCGGCTCAAGCTGAGCCGTTCCTATCAGGACATCGCGCGCGACAAGAAGAAGTTCGACGGCGAGAGCAAGGAGTTCATCACCAGTCGACTCAGCGCCGCGCAGTGGCTCATCCAGGCGATCGAGCAGCGGCGCCAGACGATGCTCAAGGTGATGCACTTCATCGTCGACCGGCAGCGCGAGTTCTTCGAGAAGGGGGTCCAGGCGCTGCGGCCGCTCACTCTGCGTGAAGTGGCGGAGGCGATCGGGATGCACGAGTCCACTGTGTCGCGCGTGACCAACGAGAAGTTCGCCCAGACCCCGCGCGGCGTGCTGCCGCTCAAGTTCTTCTTCTCGAGCGCGCTCAAGAGCAGCGACGGCGAGGACGTCTCGGCCCGTGGCATCCGCGCGACGATCGAGAAGCTCGTCGCCGACGAGGACCCGAAGAACCCACTCACGGACCAAGCCCTCGTGGAACTCTTGGAGCGCGATGGCGTGCAGATCGCCCGCCGCACCGTCGCGAAGTACCGCGACCAGCTGGGCGTGCTCCCCGCGCGGATGCGCAAGAGACTCTGAGTCGATGACCGAGACGCCCGTCCCATACGAGTTCCCTCCCGTGCGCATCTCGGTCCTCGTCCCGGCCAAGGACGAGGCTGAGAACCTCCCGCTCTTCCTCGAACTCTGCGCCGCGATGATCCGCGCGCAGGCGGTGTTGTACGAGGTCATCGTCGTCGATGACGGCTCCGACGACGCGACGCCGACGGTGCTGGAAGCGCTGAAGGAGAAGTACGGCTTCCTGCGGACGGTGCGGCATCGCGCGCGGCGCGGGATCGCCGAAGCACTGCGCTCCGGGTACCTCGCCGCACGCGGCGACATCCTCGTCTTCTATCCCGCCGACCTGCAGTTCAAGCCGGAGGACATCCCGCGGCTCGTCGCGCCGATCCTCGCCGATGAATCCGATATGGTCACCGGATTCAAGCAGGGGCACTACGACAAGGCGTTCGTCTCGCGCATCTACAACGGCCTCTCGCGTTCGCTCTTCGATGTGCCGGTCCGGGATCTCAACAACGTGAAGGCGTACCGCCGCGCGATCATGGATGACCAACCGGCGCGCCCCGATTGGCATCGGTACATGATCGTCCTCGCGCACGCGAAGGGGTACACGGTCACGGAGATCCCGGTGCCGGTCTATCCGCGGCACGCCGGCAAGTCGAAGTTCGGTCTCAGCCGGATCCCGATCGGCGTGCTGGACATGCTCGCCGTCTGGTTCGAACTCCGCTTCGGCCAGAAGCCGTTGCTCGCCTTCGGGATGATCGGAGCGGCGCTCTTCGCGGTCGGCGTCATCGCCGGGGTGAGTGCGCTCCTGATCCTCTACACTCAGGGAATCGGACTGCGCTGGGTCTGGACGCTGATCCAGACCTGCCTCCTCCTCGGGTCGATCTTCTTCGCCACCGGGCTCCTCGGCGAACAGGTCGCGGTCACGCGCGCCGAGCAGCGCGAGCTGCGCCGGCTCCTCGACGAGACGCTGCGGGCCCTGCGGGACCGGCAGGAGCGCTGAGGCGCTTGCGGGTCCTCTTCCTCACACACAACTATCCGCGATTCGCCGCCGACGCGGCGGGATCGTTCCTGCACCGACTCGCGCTCGCGCTGCGCGCGGCCGACGTGGAGGTGAGCGTGCTCGCGCCGGCTGGGGAAGGACTCCCTGACGACGGGATGCTCGACGACGTGCCGATCCGACGGTTCCGCTACGCACCGCGCGGGATGGAGTCACTCGCGTACACCGGCTCGATGGCCGAACGGGTGCTCGGCACCTGGAGCGGGAAGGTGGCGATCGCCGGATTGCTCGGCGCCGGTGGGTTCGCGCTGCACCGGGAGATCGCACGCCTCAAGCCGAGTCTCATCCACGCGCATTGGTGGTTCCCGTCGGGCTTGCTCGCCCTCGGCGGGGCGGGGGATGTCCCGCTCGTCACCACGCTGCACGGGAGCGACGTGCGGCTCGCCCGAAGCGTGAAGCTCGTCCACCCGCTCTTCCGGCGCGTGCTCGCACAGTCGCGCGTCACGACCGCCGTCTCCTCGTGGCTCGCAGGGGAGGCACGGGCGATGGCGCCTGATGCCCACATCGAAGTCGCCCCGATGCCCGCTGACACCGCACTCTTCGAAGATGCGCCAGCGACGCGAACGCCGGGCCGCGTGCTCTTCGTCGGCCGCCTCAACGCTCAGAAGGGACTCGCCGAGCTCCTCGAGGCGATGTCCTGGGTCGGCCCGGGCGCGACGCTCGACGTGGTCGGCGATGGGGACGATGCCGCACCTCTCCGGGCGCGCACCGAATCTCTCGGTCTCGCGACCCGTGTCCGGTTCCTTGGCGCGGTGCCGCGCACCGCGTTGCCCGCGGCCTATCGCGGAGCGCAGGTCGTGGTCATCCCGTCTCGGGACGAAGGGCTCGGACTCGTTGCCGTCGAAGCCCAACTCTGCCGCACGCCCGTGATCGCCTACCGGTCCGGTGGACTCCCCGATGTGGTGGACCCTTCGTGGGGCGGCACTCTGGTGCCAGCGGGCGACGCGCGCGCGCTCGCCGACGCGATCACGCGCGCGCTCGGCGGCCCGGACCGCGCCGCCGCCCTTGGCGCCACCGCGCGCGCGCAGATGCTTGCGCGTTTCTCGCCGCCGGCGGTCGCTGCCGGATACCGCGATCGCTACGTCGAGGCACTCGCGCGTGCGCGGTAAGGAACTCGCGTGGCGCCTCCTCCAAGGGGCCTTCGTCGTCGCCGTGCTGTGGTACGGCGCTCAGCTGCTCTCCGGACAGTGGGGCGAGGTGCGTGCACTTCGCGCCAGCGTAGGTACCGACTGGCGTGGCGTGACCACGGCGTCACTGATTGTCCTGGTCAGCTACGCCGTGCTCATCGCCACGTGGCGCGCCACCGTGCAGGCGTGGGGTGAGCGGATCAGCATCGGCGACGCCGCGCGCATCTGGTTCATCTCGAATCTCGGTCGCTACGTGCCGGGGAAGGTCTGGCAGATCGGCGCGATGGGGGTGATGGCCCAGCGGGTCGGCGTATCGCCGGTCGCGGCCGTGGGGTCGGCGCTCGTCGTATCGCTCGTCCACGTCCTGGTGGGGTTCGTGATCGTTGCGGTGACGGGGCGCTCGCTCCTTGGTGCGGCCCTTCCGCGTGGGCCCGTGGTGCCGATCGTGCTCGGACTGATGGGCGTGGCGCTCATCGGCGCTCCGTGGCTCGTGCCGTTCGGCGCCCGACTCGTGGGGCGGATCACGGGACGCGACATCGCCGAGCCGCACCTCCCGCCGACCGCGATCTGGCTGGCGGCAGGTGGCTCGGCCGTCGCGTGGCTCCTCTTCGGGTTCGCCTTCCGCGTGCTCGCGACCGCACTGCTCGGCGCGGCGGCTGGAGATGTCAATGCATACATCGCAGTTTTCACTCTCTCCTACCTGCTCGGATTCGTTGCCCTGTTCGCCCCCGGTGGGATCGGGGTACGAGAGTTGTCGATGGCGGCGCTCCTCGCGAGCGCCGGTCTGGCATCCGATGCCGAGGCGGCGTGGCTCGTCGTCGGTTCACGTCTCTGGCTCACCCTGCTCGAGATCCTCCCTGGGGGCATCCTGCTCCTCCTCCCCGCTCGACGCCCCGAAACGCCCTCCGCGATCCTATGATCTCGATCGACTCCGCTCAGCCCGACGCTCCCCGATTCGCGATCGGTTGGGCGACCCTCGTGTGTGTTCTGGCCGCGCTCACCCTCGCGCACCCGGCACTCACCGGCGGATTCCTCGTCTCACCGGTCAGCGACCAGTACATCGCCGGCTACGCCTTCCGAGACTTCGCGGCCGCCTCCCTGCGCGCGGGGGAGGGCCTCCCGCTCTGGAATCCCTACCTGTTCGGCGGGATGCCATATGTCGCGGCGATGCACGGCGACATCTTCTACCCGACCTTTCTCCTTCGCCTGATCCTTCCGACGGACATCGCGATGACGTGGGGGATGATCCTCCACCTGATGCTCGCGGGAGTCGCGGCCTACACCTTCCTGCGCGCCCAACGGATCGGCTTCCACGCCGCGCTCGTCGGCGGCATCGCTTACATGATGAGCGGGCAGGTGGCCTCCCTCGTCTCGCCGGGCCACGACGGCAAGCTCTTCGTCTCGGCGCTCTTTCCGCTGACGCTGCTCGTCCTCACCTGCGGCATCCGCGACGGGAAGCAATGGGCGTGGGGCGTGATCGCGTTGATCGTCGGACTGGGCGTCCTCTCGCCACACCCGCAGTTGCTGCAGTACTTGCTGCTTGCAGCCGGCGCCTGGGCGCTGATGCTCGCATTCGGAGGTACCGGAGCGAACAAGCTGACGCGTCAGCAGGCCTTCACCCGACTCGGCTTCGCCCTCGGGGCGATCGTGATCGGCTTCGCGATCGGCGCGGTGCAGTACCTGCCGGTGCGCGAGTACGTCGACTGGTCGCCGCGCGCAGGAGGCCGCGACTACGAGTACGCGACCAGTTTCTCGATGCCGATCGAGGAGTTGATCAATACCTACCTCCCGCAGTTCAGCGGGATCCTTCAGCAGTATTGGGGACGCAACCGCATACACTTGCACTCGGAGTACCTCGGGGCAGGGGTGCTCCTGCTCGCGGTCGCCGGAGTGGCCTCACGGACCGAGGATTCGCGGCGCCGTTTCTTTTGGTTCTGGGCCGGCACGTTCGTCATCTCGCTGCTCTGGGCGCTCGGCGGGAACACGCCCTTCTATCGGCTGGTGTACGCGATCGTGCCGGGATCGAAGTACTTCCGTGCGCCGAGCACGATCTTCTTCGTGACGACCTTCGCGGTCGCCGTGATGGCGGCGCTGGGCACCGAGCGCGTGCTCGCGGGTAAGATCACGCGGCGCTTCTGCACCTACGCGCTCGCGACCGGCGCTTCGATCGCCCTGCTTGCGACCGTCGGCTTCTTCCGCGTGCTCGCGGAGAATGTGCTCGTCAGCGAACAGTTCGCCGGAAACCTCGAAGCGAATACCGCGGCGGTCGTCGCGGGCGGGTGGCGTTCTTTCGTCTTCCTCGCGGCGACGGTGGCCATCCCCTTCGCGATCGGCACCAAGCGCCTCGCACCGGTCGTCGCCGGCTGGCTTCTCGTGGTCGTGACGGTCGCCGACCTCTGGAGCATCGAACGGCTCTACTTCAACTTCTCACCGCGCGCCTCGGTCGTGTACGCCACGGACGAAGCGATCGAGTACATCAAAGGGGAGGATCAGCCGGTGCGCGTGATCGCGGGCGCATTCGCGGAGGGCGCGGCATACCACGACCCGAACCTCGACGGCGACGGGCTGATGTCGCACGGCGTGCGCATTGTTCGGGGCTACCACGGGAACGAGATCCGTTACTGGCAGGGATTGGCCGGCGGCCGAACGTCGCCTCCCGAGTGGCAGTTCAGCCCCGCGATCTGGGGACTGGCCAACGTCAAATACCTCTACTCGAACATCGACACGTTGCCGATCGCTGGAGCGCGCCGAGTCGTTGGGCCGGTCCGCAACTCCGTGGGGAGCATGGTGTCCCTCTTCGAACTCCCCGGTGAGCATCCCTACGCCTGGGTCGTTCCGGTGATGGCGAAGTATCCGGATGCGCAGGTGGCGGAGGCCGTGCGCGCGCCGAACTTCCCGTACCGCAGCGTCGCCCTGCTCGATACCGCCTCGTCCACTCCAACGATGCCGCTCACCGCCATCCCGGCGCCGCTCTCGATCAAGGCCGCAGTGACCCACCAGCAGATCGGGTACACGATCATCGCGCTCGATGGACCGGCACCGGCTGGTTCGGCGCTCGTCGTCTCGGAGAGCTTCTATCCGGGCTGGACCGCGACGATCGACGGCCGGCCGGCCTCGACCGAACGGGCCAACCTCGCCCTCATCGGCGTCCCGCTGCCGACGGGGGCACGGCGCATCGAACTGCAGTTCGAGTCACCGGCCTATGTGAAGGGAAAGCGGATCAGCTTGGTCGCAATCGCCATCGCGCTGCTGCTCGCGCTGTCCGGCTTGGTGATGGCGCGGAGGCGCGTCAGTGGCTGATCGCGCTCTGATCATCACCCCGACCTACAACGAGCGCGCGAACGTGCCCACGCTCGTCGAACGGGCGTTGGCGCAGGACCCGCGGCTCGAGATGCTCTTCGTCGACGACGCCTCCCCCGACGGGACCGGCGATCTCATTGCCGAGATCGCAACGAGGGAACCGCGCGTCCATCTCCTGCGGCGTCCGGCCAAGCTCGGTCTCGGCACGGCCTACCGCGACGGCTTCCACTGGGCCCTCGAGCGCGACTACGAGCTGATCTTCGAGATGGACGCCGATTTCAGCCACGACCCGGCGCACCTCCCGGAGTTCCTCAAGGCCGCCGAGACGGCGGACTTCGTGCTCGGCTCACGGTACCTGCACGGCAAGGTCACGGTGATGAACTGGCCGATCAGCCGGCTGATGCTCAGCTACGGCGCGAACATCTACGCGCGGTGGGTCACCGGGATGCACCTCTGGGATGCGACTGGGGGGTTCAAGTGCTTCCACCGGCGCGTGCTCGCCGCGATCGCGTTGGACGACGTGAGATCCAACGGCTACGCCTTCCAGATCGAGATGTCCTTCCGCGCGATGCGGAAGGGATTCAAGCCAGTGGAAATCCCAATCGTATTCGCCGACCGGACGGAAGGGGAGAGCAAGATGAGCGGCCACATCGTCCGTGAGGCGGTGCTGATGGTCTGGCGCCTCCGTTGGTGGGCGCTGACCGGCCGCGTATGAGATTCTGGAAGATGTCGGGCTCGGGGAACGACTTCGTCTTCGTCGATGCCCGCGATGACGCCGCGCTGCGCGCCAAGGTCCGGGATCCCGACTTCGTCCGCGAGCTCTGCGCCCCGCATACCGGCGTCGGCGCGGATGGCCTCGCGGCGTTACTCCGATCCGATTCGACAGACTTCTCGCTCCTCTACGTGAACCGCGACGGAACCGTCGGCGAGCTCTGTGGGAACGCCTCGCTCTGCGCGACTCGACTGGCCGTAGAGCTCGGGGTAGCGTCGCCCGAGGGGTTGGCCTTCGACACCGATGCGGGTGTCATCCGGGGCCGGTTCAGGGACGGCCAACCCGAGATCGACCTGCACCCCCCCACCGGTGTCCGTCCCGACGCCGGAATCGAGGCCGCCCCAGGTGAACTGCGCATCGGCTTCGCGAACACGGGCGTTCCGCATCTGGTCATCCGCACGACCTCCGTGGACTCGGTGCCCCTGGGGACTCGCGGCCCTCTCCTTCGCCACCACCCGAGCTTGCCCGCCGGCGCGAACGTGAACTGGGTGGCCCCCGACGGTTCCGGGGCGTGGCGGATGAGGACTTACGAACGGGGCGTGGAGGGGGAGACGTTGGCCTGCGGGACGGGCGCCGTGGCTGCGGCGCTACTCCTCTCGACTTGGGGTGAGACCACCTCGCCAGTTCGAATCCTCACGACCTCCAACCGCACCCTGACAGTCACCCTCCGTGAGACCCCCGGAGGCCTGGTGCCATCGCTGGCCGGGGAAGGGCGCATCGTTTTTGACGGCGAACTGCGCGAGGCCTAGGGATTCCCACACCTATCCTCATTTCTAGTTGACATAATACATATTATTAGCAGTCACAACACGACGGCACCAGATCACCTTCACGCCACTTCCGCCGCCTGCCGCGTGAAGCTTCCCTACAGTCAAATGGCCAACCCACATTAGGTTGGCCATATGTACATCATCTGACTTCTAAAGACTACTGGCGCGAGGTCAGCTCCCCGAGGCGAAGTCTGGCCTCGGCGCCATAGGACGAGTCCTCGCGGCCTGAGATCGACCGGTAGATCGCCTCGGCTCCCGCCCGATCTCCGCCATTCGCGAGGGTGCGAGCCTGTTCCATCCGGTACTGGTCCTTCTCGACCTCGAAGGGTGTCGCGGCTGACGCCCGGCCATACGCCGCAGCGGCATCGAGCGGCTTGCCGGCCCCCTCCTGTCCGCCAGCGATGAGCGCGTGGATCCCGGGCCGCATTGCCTTCGGAGCCCCGCGAAGCGCCGTCTCCAACTGGGCGATGCCCTCCGCGAACTTGGACTGCTCGTACAGGAGCTGAGCCAGCAGCATCGCCGACTGAGACCCCGACGCCGTACCGCTGAACCGGGTCACGAGCCTCTCCAACTCGGACTGGGCCAACGGCCGGTTGCCGCTCGTGAAGGCCGCCTCGGCGCTCTGGTAGGCCTCGCTCGCCCGCTCCTCGCGGATCTGGGCCGATCGCATCCAGAGCCAACCCCCCAACACACCTGCCGCCACGACGATCGCGCCGATCAGGATCGGGCGCTGGTACGTGAGGAGAGTGTCGGCAAGCGACTCACTATCGAGACCGGAAAGGCGGGAGGAATCTGTGCTCTTTGTCATCCGCCAAAGCTAAACACCCTTCGGCGACGGGTGTAGCGCAAAATGCCCCCGGGCGGACTCGAACCGCCGGCCTGCGGTTTAGGAAACCGTCGCTCTATCCACCTGAGCTACGGGGGCGCTCCGAAAACCTAATCACCCCGAAAGCAGAGGGGCCCGAGCTGACTGGCCCAGGCCCCTCCCCTTCGCGGATGACCTACGCGATCAGGGAGAACGCGGCTTCGCGGTCCTCGCGCCACCCGAAGAAGACGAACCGGAGCTCGATGATGTCGATCCACTGGATCCACTGGAAACCGACGTCCCGCGAGAAGCGCCGGTGCGCGACGACGGACTGACGGAGCGCGGGGTCGCGTTGCGGGTGGTGCTCGCCGACCGGGTATTGCGGTAACCCTGGCCACGGACCACCTGTCCCCCCGACTGCGGGCGCTCGACCGGACCAAGAACCACCACTCCGCCTGACGGATAGTAGTCGGGCCACCAGCCGCCGTAACCACCCCAATACCGATACGACGAGTACGAGTAGGGCGAGCACATCCGAGGTTCGAAGAACACGCCGTAGGAAAAGAGCGAGCAGCTCGACAGGTAGGAGAGGTCGTTGTAGCCGGAGTACGGGAAGCCGTACGAAGAACGCATCGGCGAGTTCTGTTCGGCGTCCTCGGTCGGCGCGACGGCCACGATCGGTTCCGTGGCGGTGCTGACTGCGAACGCCTGAGGATTCCCCGCCGCGACCACGACGTCGATGATGCTCGTCGCCGCCCCGCGCGTCTCGAGCTCGAGCAGATCACCCGACGTGATCCGGGCACGCTGAAGGCGGGCGCGCTCCTGCTCTGCCTCCGCCACCAGCGGACCGACGGCGTCACGGAGCTCAGGCGTCATTCCGCTGAAGGAGGCGGCCGGGCGCATCAGTTGGATCTGCGCGGTGCCGACGCTGGCGATCCCCCGGCCCTCGGCGCGCAGCCACTCGGCGCGGGGCGTGATGAGGAACATCGCCGACCGCCGCTGGGCCGGAAGCGTCCCACACCGCATCTCCCCGGCAATGAGGATCCGTTCGCCGTCGGACGACACCTGCGCCTGCTGCCATCCACTGCAGCCCCCGGCCGCGATGGGCCACTGCTCGCCGTCCAAACGGAGGCGAGACTCGACCGACTCCCTCCCCAATCCAAGCGAGACCACGCGGAGAACGCTCGCGTCGCTCTCCGGTACGATGCAGGTCATCGGCCCAGTCAGGTCCCCGGTCGCTGGTTCCCAACATCCGGCGAGGGCGATCGCGATCCGGCTCGGCACAACGGAGCGGTTCCCTTGCGCGCCGAGTGGCGTCACGAGCGCGGCGACAACAAGGGCTGAGGTGAGGGACGAACGGACTGGGACTCGCATTGTGTCGACCTCCCCTAGAAGCGCAGGCTGATGCCGATGGTGGTGTTCAGGCCCGAGAGGTCGAGCCGCTCGAATCCCACGAAGTCGTCACCGCTGCGGGAGCGTTCACCCTTGCCTCGAAGATAGCGTACTTCGCCGACGATCTGCCATAGCGGACGGATACTCCAGGTGGCCCCGGCGCTCGCCTGCGCGACCGGGCTCCAGGCCTGTTGGACGAACTGGTCGGGGAAGACCTCCAACGTCCCGGTGTCGATGAAATCCCCAACCTGCTCGAACCGGTACCGCATCACCCCGCCGCCGATTCCGATGAATGGGACGAACCGGGCGGGAATCCACGCGATCGAACCGACCTGCCGCCCACGAGGGGCGAAGTTGTAGCGCAGCGACGCGGTGAACGGCTGCCGCAGGAAGCGCGTGGTCTGTTCGATCGGCAGGTTGTTGTTGTCCACCCAGTCGCGGAACTCGGAGCGGGTTCGACTTTCGGCACGTGAGAAGCCGACAACGAGGTCGAGTGGGCCTTGGAGCATCAGCGCGAGGTCAACGCCGATGCTCCCAGAGAGGAAATCCGACTTCCCTACCGTGAGTTCGTCCATCGTGAACGAGAAGATGTCGCTGCCCGCAGTCGGATTCGCGAACCCGCCGTGGAGCGTGATCGTCGCGGCAGGGGCGCGGAAGAGATAGTCAGGCCCGTTGCTGCGTTGCGCCGCTGCGCTCGGCGCGCCACTCGCCGCCGCGAGGCTTATCAGGACCATCAGACCGCGTCGTGTCATCACGCTCTCCCGTGGATCGATAGGGAATTGTACCGAATCCAGCGCCAATCCGTTCCCCCTCCCGTTCAGTAACTGACGAGCGTCTCAACCCGGCGGCCGTCGAGCGTCGTCCTCCAGGGCAGGAAGCTCAGGTCGATCACCACCGAGATTCCGGCGACGGTCGCCCGCAGTTGTTCAGCCAGCCGACACGCCGCCGCAGAGGTCCCGCCGGTCGCGAGCACGTCGTCCACGATCAGGGCAATCGCTCCCGGCCCGAAGGCGTCGCGGTGGACTTCGAGCACATCTTCGCCATACTCGAGGGCGTATGATTCCCTGACAGTCGGCCGCGGAAGTTTCCCCGGCTTGCGCACCGGAACGAGGCTCGCGCCGAGCGCCTGAGCGACGGGCGCGCCGAAAAGGAAGCCGCGACTCTCGATCGCGAGAACGTGGGTGATGCCGCTCTGTCGCCAGGGCGCTGCGAGCGCGGCGGTGGTCCTTCGGAAGAGGGCCACATCGTGCAACACCGGTGAAACGTCCTTGAAGCCGACCCCCGGTCGAGGGAAATCCGGCACGTGCAGGATTGCCGTCGCCAGATCCGCGCTGAGAGTGGGGTCGTCGGGCGCACTCATCCGATCACTCCTCGAATCCGTGGATCCCGATCAGCGGGACGAAACGCATCACGTCGAACGAGGTCCGCTCGATCCCCTTCGCGGTGCGACGCACGCGCACCAACGCCTGCTCCTCGCGCCCACCGATGGGAATGAGGAGCTGGCCCCCTTCGGCGAGCTGGTCGATCAGCGGCTGTGGCACCGACGGCGACGCGGCACCGACGAGGATCGCGTCGAACGGGGCTTCCTCCGGCCACCCGAGGGTGCCATCCCCGACCTTCTGCACCACGCGCTCGATCCCGCACTCGCGCAAGGCATCCCGCGCCTGGACCGCCAGCGCGCTCACGCGCTCGATGCTGAAGACGCGCTCGGCAAGTTTCGCGAGCAGCGCCGTCTGGAACCCCGACCCGGTGCCGACCTCGAGCACCTTCTCGCGGCCAGTCAGCGCGAGCAGCTCGAGATACTTCGCGTGGACCCACGGCTGGCTGATCGTCTGTCCGTGACCGATCGGCAGCGGAGTATCCTCGTAGGCTCGGTGTTGCACCCCGGTCGGCACGAAGAGGTGCCGCGGCACCACGTCGAACGCGTTGAGCACTGAAAGGTCGTGGATCCCCTTCCCTTGCAGCTCCTCGATCAGTCGGCGGCGCGCACCGCCGAACTGGCGGACTACAGGGGACGCCACCAGCGCTCCGCATCATCGAGCCGATCACGGGCCGTCAGATCGAGGTGCAGCGGAGTGACCGACACATAGCCCTCATTCACCGCACGGAAATCGGAATCCTCAGTCCCGCTCCACGCGACCGAACCACCGCCAATCCAGAAGAGCTCGCGGCCCCAGGGATCCTTCATCGGCTGCAGCGAGTCGGAGAAGACACGGCGCCCAAGTCGCGTGAGTCTCACTCCCTTCACGGCGCTCGCCGGGATCGCGGGAATGTTCACATTCAGCAGCGTCTCGGCCGGGAAGGCGGGCAGCGCCGTGAGGTGCGTCAGGAGCGTCGTGAGAGTCGCGACGTGATCCTCGAGCAGATGATCGTCAGCCCGCAGCACACGACCGGCGAAGGAGACGGCGATACTCGGCACTCCGAGGGCCAGTCCTTCCATCGCCGCCGCGACCGTGCCCGAATAGAGCACGTCCTCGCCCATATTCGGCCCGTGATTGATCCCGCTCAGGACGAAGTCAGGGCGGTCGGGCAACAGGGCCTCGATCGCGAGCATCACGCAATCGGTGGGCGTTCCATCCACCTGCCACCGTCGGTCGGCGAGTTGGATCGGGCGTAGCGGATGATGGAGGGTGAGCGAGTGGCTCGTCGCGCTCTGCTCGCGATCGGGAGCGACGACCCACACTTCACCCAGTGGCCGCGCTGCGCGCTCGAGGCACTCGAGTCCGCGAGCCAGGATCCCATCGTCGTTGCTGATCAGCAGCCGCATCACTCGTCCGGGGTTTCGATGATGGTGAGGATCGCGGCGAGTTCCTGCTCCAACTGCCGCACCGTCTCGGCGTCGAGGCCTTTGCGAGCTGCCGGTCGCACGCCGCCGCTCTTCCGATGTTCGTCGAGCTTCTGGCGCGCCCCCTCGATCGTGTACTTCTCGGTGTAGAGTAGGTGCTTGAGCAGTTGCACGAACTCGACCTCGCGTCGCGTATAGACCCGGTTCCCCGAACGGTTCTTCGCCGGCGAGAGGAACCGGAACTGACTCTCCCAATAGCGCAGCACGTGCGGCTTGAGCTCGGTGAGCTCGCACACGTCGCCGATCGAGAAGAACTCCCGGATCGGCTCCCCCTTCGGAGCGCTCATTCGTGTTCCCCCTTCAGATCGCGCGTCATCAGCTCCACCAACGCCCATCGCGCTGGTCGCCGGTCGTAGAGCACGCGATGCACGGCATCCACGATCGGCATCTCGATTCCCTCTCGCGCGGCGAGGGCCCGCGCGCTCTCGGTCGTCGTCACCCCTTCGGCCACCGTTTCCCGGCCTTGCAGCACCTCCTGCAGCGTCGCGCCTCGCCCGATCTCGAGGCCGACCGACCGATTGCGCGAGAGCGAGCCGGTGCACGTGAGCACGAGGTCGCCGATCCCGGCAAGCCCGGCAAAGGTCGAGGGATCGGCGCCGAGCTTCACCCCGAGCCGCGTCATCTCGGCGAGTCCGCGGGTGATCAAGGCCGCCCGGGCATTGAA
>JANPCH010000086.1:0-11031 GCA_031430835.1 Gemmatimonadaceae bacterium | reverse complement strand
AAACGCATCATCTACCAGAGTGAACGCGTCCCCGAATACTGGATCGTGGACTCAGCGGAGCGACTCGTGGAGCGGTGGCGACCCGACGACCAGCGGCCCGAGATCCTGAATGACGAGTTGGTCTGGCGACCGAAGGAGGGGATCCCGCCCTTCGTGCTCCCACTGCAGGCGTTCTTCGACGAGGTCTACGCGTAGCCGCCGCGACGTCGATCAATCCTCGACGATCTTCGAGTGGTGCTTGGTGTCCGGCATCCTCACGTACACGACCAGCGAGAGCGCGATCAGCGCGGTAGCGTACCAGTAGAACCATCGCTCGTGCCCCTGTTCCTTGAGCGTCAGCGCGACGTACTCTGCCGTGCCGCCGAAGAGCGACACCGCGATCGCATAGGGCAACGCCACTCCAAGAGCCCGCACTTCGGTCGGAAAGAGCTCGGCTTTCACGACGGCGTTGATCGACGTGTAGCAGGAGACGACCATCAGCGCCCCGGCGAGTAGCAGGAACGCCGCGAGTGGTGACGACGCGGTCTCGAGCGCGGTCAACACCGGCACGGTGCCGAGTGTGCCGAGCACGCCGAAGGTGATCAGGAGCGGGCGCCGTCCCACGCGGTCCGAGAGCGCGCCGAAGAGGGGCTGCACGCACATGAAGAGCACCAGCGTCGCGGCATTCACCTGCGAGGCCAGTTGCTTGCTGAATCCCGTCGTGTTGACCAGGAACTTCTGCGCGTACGTCGTGAACACGTAGAAGGCCAGCGCGCCGCCGGCGGTGAGGCCGAAGACCGTCGCCACCGCCCGGTGGTGCTGCAACAACGCGCGGATGCTCGCCTTCGCGGTCGCTCCGGCGGCCTCGACCTTCTTGAAACTCTCGGTCTCGTCGAGCGAGCGGCGCAGCCAGACGGCGACAACAGCACACGCCGCACCGATCACGAAAGGGATCCGCCAGCCCCACGCGTGCAGTTGCGCCTCGGTGAGCGTCGCCTGCAGCACGAGCAGCACCGTGAGCGCGATCAGCTGGCCCATGATCAGCGTCACGTACTGGAAGCTCGTGTAGAATCCGCGCCGGTCTCGACCGGCCCGTTCGCTCAGGTAGGTCGCGCTCGCGCCGTACTCGCCGCCGATGCTGATCCCTTGGATGAGCCGTGCGAGGAGCAGCAGCGCCGGCGCACCGACGCCGATCGTCGCGTACCCCGGCGTGACCGCGATCATCAGCGACCCGCCGCACATCAGCGTCACCGAGAGCGTGAGCGCGGCTTTGCGCCCGTGACGATCGGCGTACCGCCCCAGCAGCCACCCGCCGATCGGCCGCATGAAGAACCCCACCGCGAAGATCGCCGCGGTGTTGATTAGTTGCGCGGTTGCGCTGCCTGACGGGAAGAACGAGCCAGCGAAGTAGAGGGCGAACGCCGAGTAGGTGTACCAGTCGTACCACTCGACGAGATTGCCGACCGAGCCGCCGAAGATCGCGCGGATGCGCTGACGAGTGGGATTCGCGGCATCCATAGAGCGGGGAAGCTGGCCCGCGTCCTGCGCCGGCGCTAGCATACGGCGCCACCGTGTCCTCCTCCCCAACGCTCCCCTCGCACGCCCGCGTCGTCGTCGTCGGCGGCGGTGTGATCGGCTGTTCGGTCGCCTACCATCTCGCGCACGCGGGATGCCGCGACGTTGTGCTGCTTGAGCGACATCAGCTCACCGCCGGCACCACGTGGCACTCGGCGGGCCTCATGGTGACCTTCGGCTCGACCTCGGAGACCTCGACCGAGTTCCGGAAGTACACGCGCGACCTCTATGCGCGGCTCGAAGCCGAGACCGGACAGTCGACCGGCCTCCGTCAGTGCGGATTCATCGAGTGCGCGATCGACGAAGGGCGGCTCGAGGAGTATCGCCGAGTCTCAGCGTTCAATCGCTACTGCGGGATCGACGTGCAGGAGATCTCGGCGCGCGAGGTTCAGGAGCTCTTCCCGATCGCCCGCACCGACGACATCCTCGCCGGTTTCTACGTGAAGGAGGATGGCCGCGTCGATCCGGTGAATGTCACGATGGCGCTTGCCAAGGGCGCGCGGATGCAGGGCGCGACGATCTTGGAGGGCGTCGCAGCGACCGGTCTGCGCTCGGCGCGCGGCGCAGTCACCGGCGTTCGCACCGCGCAGGGCGACATCACCTGCGAGATGGTGATCAACTGCGGTGGCGCGTGGGGCCGCGAGATCGGCGAGCAGGCGGGGGTGAACATCCCGCTGCAGGCGGCCGAGCACTATTACCTGCTTACCGAGGAGATCGCCGGGATCTCGAAGAGCTGGCCGGTGCTCGAGGATCCGGCGTCATACGGCTACTTCAGGGAAGAGGGTGGGGGACTGATGATCGGTCTCTTCGAACCCGTCTGCGCACCCTGGCACATCGAGGGGATGCCGACCGATTTCGCCTTCGGTGAGATCCCACCCGACTGGGAGCGGATGCAGGGCTACATCGAGACGGCGATGCAACGCGTGCCGATCACGATGCAGACTGGCGTGAAGAAGCTCTTCTGCGGCCCCGAGTCGTTCACGCCCGACTTGCGGCCCTGTCTCGGTGAAGCGCCCGAGCTCAAGAACTACTTCGTGGCCGCCGGCCTGAATTCCATTGGGATACTGACCGGCGGCGGTGTTGGCAGGGCGATGGCGCACTGGATGCTGAACGGCCGCCCTGATGTGGACATGACGGGCTTCCATCTCGATCGACTGCACAAGTACCAGGCGAACCCCGAGTATCGTCGCACGCGCACCGTGGAATCGCTTGGACTCGTGTACCAGACGCACTATCCGAATCGTTCGATGAGGACGGCGCGCGGCGCGAAGGTGGCTGCGTTCCACGACCGGCTCGTGGCACGCGGCGCCTTCTTCAAGGACGTGAGTGGGTGGGAAGGCGCCGACTGGTACACCTTTGACGGTTCAATGCCGGAGAGCGAGCCGCTCACCTTCGGCCGTCCGAACTCCTGGCCGAACTGGAAAGCCGAGCACGACGCCTGTCGGAACGGTGTCATCCTGATGGACATGTCCTTCATGTCGAAGTTCCTCGTGCAGGGGCGCGACGCGGGGCGAGTGTTGAATCACATCTCGGCCAATGACGTGGACGGTTCCGCCGGCCGCACCACCTACACGCAGTGGCTCAACGAGGGCGGCACGCTCGAAGCCGACCTCACCGTCACCAAGCTCGCGAGCGATCAGTACCTCGTCGTGGTCTCCGACACCGGCCACCGGCACGCGCTCACCTGGCTCCGCCGCCACACGCCCGATGACGCGCACTGCATCACGACCGACGTCACGAGCGGCTACGCGCAGATCAACATCCAGGGTCCGCTCTCTCGCGAACTCGTCCAGCGCGTCACCACCGCCGATCTCTCCAACGCCGCCTTCCCGTTCCGTTCGGCGATGGAAGTGGACATCGGTTTCGCGCGCGTGCTCCTGGTGCGCATCACGTACCTCGGCGAACTCGGCTACGAGCTCTACATCCCGACCGAACAGGCGGTGCACGTCTACGACCTTGTCGTCGATGCGGGACGCACGCTTGGCCTCCGGCACGCGGGACTCAAGGCCCTTGCGAGCCTCCGGATGGAGAAGGCGTATCGCGACTACGGCCACGACATCGACAACACCGACAGTCCACTCGAAGTCGGGCTCGGCTTCGCGGTGGACCTGAAGAAGCCGGGCGGCTTCATCGGCAAGGACGCGGTGTTGGCGAAGAAGGCCGCGGGCGTGAAGAAGAAGCTCGTGCAGATCCTCGTGCAGGACCCCGAACCGCTGATGTACCACGCCGAGGTGGTTCGGCGGAACGACAAGATGATGGGGTACGTGCGCGCCGCGTCGTACGGGCACACGCTTGGCGGCGCGGTGGGGCTCGCGATGATCGAGCGGGCCGAGGAGCCGATCGACGACGCGTTCCTCAAGAGCGGCACGTGGGATGTCGAGATCGCCGGGAAGCGCTACCCAGTGACGGTGTCGTTCAAGCCGCTGTATGACCCGGGGATGGAACGGATCAGGAGCTGAACCCGAGCCGCCACACATCGCACCGCCCGGCACGCTTCTGATGTCGGTCCCAGAGCCGCGAGCCGCATCATCCGGTGACTCGCCGCGCATGCATATGAAGGCGGTAATTGTTGACATCTGGAAGCATATCGAACATGCTTGAGCGTATGCGCACGACCCTCGATCTCCCCGAAGGCCTCGTTGAAGAGGCCAAATCGCTGCTGGGATACAAGTCGAAGACCGACACGATCGTGTACGCGCTTGAGGAGTTGATCCGGCGCCGCAAGCTTGGGCAGTTGAAAGCGATGTTCGGCAGCGTGAAGGTCGAGGTGGACATCCCGAGCTCGCGGCGTCGTCCGGTCCGCCGCTCGCGTCCGTGATCTGCGTCGACACATCCGTCTGGATCACCGCGCTCGCCGATGCGGACTCGCGCGAGGCGACGGTACTCGGCGAGCTGCTCGAAGCAGACGAGGTCCTGCTGCCTGCGCCGGTTCGAATCGAGATCCTAGCCGGAGCGCCCCGCCGAAACCTGCGCGCGCTGGGCAACCGACTCTCGGCCGTCCCGCAGGCCCTGCCCGACCGCGCGACGTGGGATCGGATCGAGGGGTGGGTCGCGGTCGCCGTCGAAGCCGGTCAGCGATTCGGGGTGGCCGACCTTCTCATCGCCGCAACGGCCACCGACCGAGGGGCGCTCCTCTGGTCCCTCGATGCGGACTTCACGCGAATGGAGAAGCTCGGATTCGTAAAGCGCTACGTGCCCAAGTGATCGGGTGCGAGGAGGCTCCGGTGGCTCGCCGCAAGGTGTGCCGCGCCGTACTTTTATCGGGCTTTTCCCTCTAGAGTCGCCCTACCCCAAGCCCTCCCGATGACCGACGTCGTCGCCTCGCTGCGCGCTGGTCTCGCGGACCGGTATTCGATCGAACGTGAGCTTGGGCAAGGCGGGATGGCGACCGTCTATCTCGCGCAGGACCTGAAGCACGATCGCAAGGTCGCCCTCAAGGTCCTGAAGCCCGAACTTGCCGCCGTCCTTGGTGCCGAACGGTTCGTGGTCGAGATCAAGACCACCGCGTCGCTGAGCCATCCGCACATCCTGCCCCTCTTCGATTCGGGCACGGTCAACGGCTTCCTTTTCTACGTGATGCCGTATGTCGAGGGGGAGACACTGCGCGACAAGCTGAATCGCGAGACGCAGTTCAGCGTGGACGAGGCGGTGCGGATCGCTACCGAGGTGGCCGACGCGCTCGACTACGCGCATCGCCACGGCGTCATCCACCGCGACATCAAGCCCGAGAACATCCTGCTGCACGATGGGCGTCCGATGGTGGCCGACTTTGGCATTGCCCTGGCTGTTTCGGCCGCGGCTGGTGGTCGGATGACGGAAACGGGGTTGAGCCTGGGCACGCCGCACTACATGAGCCCCGAGCAGGCGACAGCTGACAAGGACATCACCGGCCGTTCGGACATCTACAGTCTCGCCTCGGTCCTCTACGAGATGCTCGCGGGGAATCCGCCGCACACCGGGTCCACGGCGCAGCAGATCATCATGAAGATCATCGCCGAATCGGCGGCGCCGGTGACGCAGTTCCGGAAGTCGGTGCCGCCACACGTCGCGGCGGCGCTCGCGCAGGCGCTCGAGAAGGTGCCCGCCGACCGCTTCGCGACTGCGGCCGAGTTCGCCGCGGCGATCAATGGTCGAGGGGCGACGCGCTCGACGAGGACCGGCGCTGCCGCGGGAGTGCACGCCCCGACGCGTACCCGCGAGGCCGTCTTCGCGGCCGTGACTATCGCGAGTCTTGCCCTGGCCGCGTGGGCGATCGCGACCCGAGGGAGTGACAAGACCGAAGGCGAGCGGGTCGAGTTCGCCATTCGGATGGGGACCGGACTCTCCGATCGTCCGCACGTCGCGATCTCTCCCGACGGGCGCCGCGTCGTGCAGATCGTCACCGACTCGACCGGGGGAGGGCAGCTCGGGTTCCGTGAGCTTGGATCGACGAAGGTGACCCTCTTGGCGGGAACCGCCGGCGCCCAGGATGCGGCGTACTCGCTCGATGGCAAGACGATCGCGTTCGTTTCCCAGAGCTCGCTCTGGAAGATCCCCGCCGATGGCGGTCCGTCGATCCTCGTGGCCGACACGGTGAACGGGGGCGTAGCGTGGATGCGCGACGGAGGGATCATCTTCACGAGGGAGTACGGCGGCCTGCATCGCATCGCCGCCGCCGGGGGAACACCGGAACAGCTCACCACGCTCGATACCGCGCGCAAGGAGTTCGCGCACTGGAATCCCCAGGTCCTGCCCGGTGAGCGAACGGCCATCTTCAACAGTTTCTCCACGCCCATCGCCCGCTCCCGGATCGAGGCGGTCGATCTCGCGAGCGGTCGTCGCACGGTGCTGGTGGAGCGCGCCGTCTACGCGCGGTACGCGACGAGTGGCCACCTGCTCTTCGCACGCGACGCGGCACTCTTCGCGGTGCCGTTCGATGCACGCAATCTGAAGGTGCTGGGCCCTGAGGTCCCCGTGGTCGAGGACCTTGCGTGGGCGGCGACCGATGCCGCTGCGGGGTACGCGATCTCGGAGAACGGCACGCTGGTCTACCTCAAAGCCTCCGAGTGGAGCGTCAGTCGCCGCGTGGTCTGGGTCGACCGCGACGGGAACGAGAAGCCCGCGATGGCCGAGTCGGGGATCTGGGCCGAGCCGCGGCTCTCGCCCGATGGTCGCTGGATCGCGATCACGCGGATGGAGCCCACACGCCACGTGTGGCTCTTCGACCGGTCGCGCCAGGTCCTCTCGCAGGCGACGCGGACCGAAGGCGTCGCATTCAATCCAGTCTGGACTCCCGATAGCCGCTCGCTGATCGTGAGTTTCGAGACACCGGCCTACGATCTCCTGCGGGTGCCGATCGACGGCAGTCGGCCCGACACGCTGGTGTCGAACGGTTTCGACAAGTATGCGTCGTCCGTGTCGCCTGACGGACGCACGCTGCTCTTCTATCGCTCGATCAGCGGCGACCAGCTCCACAGCATGCCGCTCTCGGGTGGCGTGGCATCACCGTTCGGATCGGGCGAGGCCCAAGAGCGGAATGCGTCCTATTCGCCTGATGGTCGGTGGGTCGCCTTCGAGGAGATCGGCCCGAACGGCGAACCGGAGGTCTACGTGAGTGCGCTGCGCGGAACGGGAGGGCGCCGCCAGGTTTCGGCGCGCGGCGGCAGTGAGCCGCGGTGGACGAAGGGGGGACGCGAGATCGTCTTCCGGAACATCGGCGCGATGATGGCGGCTCCGTTCGCGCCGTCGACCGGTGAACCCGGCGCGCCGGTGCTGCTCTTTTCGAAGTCCGACCGCGGCCGACTCGGTTCGGGTCGCACGGTGGGATACGATGTGACTCCCGACGGATCGCAGTTCCTGATGGTGATGGCGAATGAGCGCCGCGAGGCGTTGCCGACGATCGTGGTGCTCAACTGGCTCGATGAACTCAAACGGAAGGTACCGCGATGAGCGCGATCTCCGAGCGCCTCGCCGCCGCCCTCGCCGACCGCTACCGCATCGAGCGCGAACTCGGTGCCGGTGGGATGGCCACGGTCTACCTCGCCGCGGACCTGAAGCACGACCGAAAGGTCGCGATCAAGGTCCTGAAACCCGAACTCGCCGCCGTGCTGGGCGCCGAACGATTCGTCGTCGAGATCAAGACCACTGCGGCGCTGCAGCATCCGCACATCCTGCCTCTCTTCGACTCGGGAACGGCGGACGGGTTCCTCTTTTACGTGATGCCATACGTCGAAGGGGAGACCCTCCGCGACAAGCTCAACCGCGAGACGCAGTTCAGCGTGGATGAGGCCGTGCGCCTCACGTCGCAGGTGGCCGACGCCCTCGACTACGCGCATCGCCACGGCGTCATCCACCGCGACATCAAGCCCGAGAACATCCTCCTGCACGACGGCCGGCCAATGGTGGCCGACTTCGGTATCGCCTTGGCGGTGTCGGCTGCGGCCGGTGGTCGGATGACGGAAACGGGTCTGAGTCTCGGCACGCCGCACTACATGAGCCCGGAGCAGGCGACGGCCGAGAAAGAGATCACCGGTCGCTCCGATGTGTATTCCCTCGCAAGCGTCCTCTATGAAATGCTGACCGGGAACCCGCCGCACGTCGGCGCCACGGCGCAGCAGATCATCATGAAGATCATCACCGAGCAGGCGCCGGCGGTGACACAGTTCCGGAAGTCGGTACCGCCGAATGTGGCGGCGGCCGTTGCGCACGCGCTCGAAAAGTTGCCGGCCGACCGGTTCGAGAGCGCGGCGGCGTTCGCCCAGGCGCTGGGTGACGCGAGCTTCCACGGGACCACTGTCGCAGTTGGCGGGGTAAGCGCCGCCGGGCGTGCGACTTCACGCCGCACGCTCATCGCACTCGCCGCGGTTGCGGTGCTCTCGACCGGCCTCGCCGCCTGGTCGCTCCTGAGGGCGACGCCAGACGGACCCGTGAGTCGCTTCCTCGTGAATCTCGAACCGGGGCGGGAACTCGCCTTCGCGGGAACGAACGAACCGCCACGGCTGGCGCTGACACCTGACGGACGGTCGCTGATCTACGTTGCCGACACCCTCGTTGCCCAAGGCACGAGACGTGTCCTCGTGCTCCGTTCGCTCGACCAGTTCGAGACGCGGCTTCTCCCCGGCACGGAGGACGCGATTGGCCCAGCGATCTCCTGGGACGGCACGCAGGCGGCATTCGTGATATTCACCACTAGTCCCACGATCCGCGTGGTATCGCTGCGCGGCGGACCGACATTGACCGTCGCGGACAAGGGAGTGGAGAGCCTGCCGACCTGGGGACCGGACGGATTCGTCTACTTCATCGGCGCCGGTGGCGTGATCCGACGGGTCTCGGGTGGTGGCGGACCGGTCGAGGACGTGCTCAAGCTCACCGATCCCGGCGATGGGCGATCCTATCACTGGCTTCGCATCCTGCCAGATGGACGAGGCGCCCTTGCGACGGCGACCGCAGGGGAGAATGGCGACGGATCGACCGCCCTGATGCGCGCGATCGACCTCCGGAGCGGACGGATCGGCGCTGAGTTGCAGGGCGTGGGAGGAGAGTACGTCGCTGAGGCGCGAGCACTCGTCTATGCCACCTTCGACGGAACGCTGATGGCGGTGTCGTTCGACGAGACGAGTCTCGAGACGCGAGGCCGGCCACAGGCCCTGTTCGCTGGCGCCGAGATCCGAGGCCAGGAGACCGAACTCACCGTCGGGGGCGGAATCCTCGCGTACGCACAGGAAGGAACGAACGCGATCGAGCAGACCATCTGGGTCCGCCGCGACGGCGGCACGCAGGAGCTGGTGGACCCGACCTGGGCCGATCCGGAACTGGAGAGCTTCGCACTCTCGCCCGACGGCGGGCGGCTCGCGATCTCCATCGCTGGGAGGAACCGG
Organism: Gemmatimonadaceae bacterium; assembly: GCA_031430835.1. Classification (GTDB taxonomy): domain Bacteria; phylum Gemmatimonadota; class Gemmatimonadetes; order Gemmatimonadales; family Gemmatimonadaceae; genus Pseudogemmatithrix. The sequence goes on along the minus strand of JANPCH010000086.1, from coordinate 1,621 downwards.
ACCGACGTCTGGATCAAGCAACTCGAGCGCGGGCCGCTGAATCGGCTCACCTTTGGCGGGACCAACAACGACGCGCCGTCGTGGAGCGCTGACGGCAGAACCGTGACGTACCTCTCGGTCCGGGATGGCAAGCGGACGCTCTGGCGACGGCGCGCCGATGGGGTCGGGGCCGAGGAGTTGGTCGCCGACGTCGGTCGGGATTTCGTCGAAGCGCGGTCATCGCGTGACGGCGCGTGGCTCGTCGCGAGCGTCGAGGGTCCGCCGTCGCGGGACATCTTCGCAATGAAGGTGGGGACCGACAGCGCGCTGCGGCCGCTCCTCACCGAGTCGTGGGCCGAGTGGTCGCCCGCGCTCTCGCCCGACGGAAAGTGGCTCGCCTATGTCTCCAACGAGTCCGGTCAACCGCAGGTCTTCGTCAGGCCATTCCCGGCGGTGCAGGACGGACGCTGGCAGGTCTCCACCGAGGGCGCGCTCAACCCCGTCTGGAGCGCCGATGGGCGCGAGCTCTTCTACCGGACCGAGGCTGGCCAGGCCGTCAACTCGGCGGACATGTCGCGCGGTCCCGCGTCGCTCACGCGCCGCGCGTTGTTCCGTTCGACTCCCGAAGGGCGATTCGAGATCAACATCACCGACCAGATGTTCTCGCCGTCGCGCGACGGCAAGCGGTTCCTGATGGTGCGCCAGGGCACGGGCGACACCTCCGGCGACCTCGTCATCGTGCAGAACTTCATCACCGAGCTGCGGGCCGCGCTCAAGGCCGGGGCCAGACAATGAACGCGAACATCGAACGTCTCGCCGCCGCCCTCGCCGACCGCTACCGCATCGAGCGCGAGCTCGGTGCCGGCGGCATGGCCACGGTCTACCTCGCGCACGACGTGCGCCACGACCGCAAGGTCGCACTCAAGGTGCTGCGACCGGAACTCTCCGCGATCCTCGGCGCCGATCGATTCCTTGCCGAGATCAAGACCACCGCGAACCTCCAGCACCCGCACATCCTCGGGCTCTTCGACTCGGGCGAGGCTGACGGCAACGTCTTCTATGTGATGCCGTTCGTCGAGGGGGAATCGCTCCGCGACCGATTGAAGCGCGACCATCAGTTGCCGGTGGAAGAGGCGGTGCGGATCGCGCGCGAGGTCGCTGACGCGCTCGAGTACGCGCACCAGCACGGGATCGTACACCGCGACATCAAGCCCGAGAACATCCTGATCCACGGCGGGCACGCCGTCGTCGCGGACTTCGGCATCGCGCTCGCGGCCTCGCGTAGCGAGGGCGGCTCGCGGATGACCGAGACTGGGATGTCACTCGGCACGCCGCACTATATGAGCCCCGAGCAGGCGATGGGGGAGCGGGAGATCACGCCCAAGACCGACATCTACGCGCTCGGCTGCGTGCTCTACGAGATGCTCACCGCCGAGCCGCCGTTCACGGGGGCGAATGCTCAGGCGATCATCGGGCGGGTGCTGACCGAGGAGCCGCGGTCGCTCACCGCGCAGCGGCGGACGATTCCGCCGAATGTCGAGGCGGCGGTTCTGACGGCGATGGCGAAGCTGCCGGCGGACCGGTTCGCGAGTGCGAAGGCGTTCGGCGAAGCGCTCGGCAAGAGCGACTTCACGATGGCGGG
>JANPCH010000085.1:0-3216 GCA_031430835.1 Gemmatimonadaceae bacterium | reverse complement strand
CGGTGGAGGCGTCGTAGAGCTGCATGAAGGAGATGGGGCCGCTCGCCACTCCGGTGGTCGATTTCACCATCGACCCCTTGCCGCGAAGACGCGAGAAGGAGAAGCCGGTGCCGCCGCCACTCTGATGGATGAGCGCCATCGCACGCAGCGTGTCGTAGATGCCGTCCTTCCCATTGGAGAGCGCGTCGCTCACCGGCAGCACGAAGCACGCCGAGAGCTGGCCCAAGGGCCGGCCGGCGTTCATCAGGGTCGGCGAGTTCGGCTCGAACCGCCGCTGCGTCATCAGTTCATAGAACTGGTTGGCGACCTTCTCGACCTGGGCGTCGGTCGCGCCATACCGGCGATCGGCCTCGGCCACCGTCGTCGCGACGCGCCAGAACATCTCCTCCGGCGTCTCCACGGGCTTCCCCGACTTGTCCTTGATCAGGTACCGCTTCTCGAGCACGGTACGAGCGTTCTGCGAGAGCGTGGCGGGGGTCGCGGGGGGATTCACCGGGAGGGGCATCGGTACTTCTCCAACAGAGGTTATTGCCGGAACAGCGATTATCGGTACCGCTCGAGCATCCCCGCGGGTGCATCGTGCGGCGTAGTAGTCGAGGGCGCTCAAGCTACGACCCACGTGAGGCCGCGCAAGCTTTCCGTAAACGACTGCGGTGGAGCGAGTTATGGTGAGTCAATCACGAATCGGTCACGAGCCGTGCCTTTTCCACGCACTCTCTTGTGGCGCTAGTAGGGCGAGTCAAGCGACAGCGTTGCGACACACCGTGACATCTTGTGACAAATGGTGCAAGTACTTGATCCACCGATACTTAGCGCGTCCACTAACTCAGGCACGTTCGGGCGGGCTTCGTGCGGGGGGGTGAAGCTACCCGAGACTGCTCCGTGACGCTAGGGGGTTGCATTCCTTGCTTGGTTGTACGTACGGGGTAACTCATTGACGGGGCGACCGCCGAGAAGGCAACGGCAACTACAACTGCATTCACCACAGAGGGCACAGAGGACACAGAGAAGGGCAACTGCAAAACTTGGGGGAACTGCGCGCGGCCGGCGACGCGTGGTTCCCCCAGTTGGGTAGTTGCCCTTCCTTTGCGTCTCCGTGCCTTCGTGTCGCAGTTGCCCTTCCGTCACTGCTCGGCAGTACTCTGTGGCCCTCTGTGCCTCTGTGTTGATAGCAGTTCGCGATCTACCCCACGAGCCGATACTGGCGCGCCAGCTCGACGTACGTGCGCCACCCCGAATCGATCCTCGCGACCTGCGCCGCACTGAGCTCCCTCAACACTTTCCCCGGCACCCCCACCACGAGCGACCCCGGCGGAATCACCCTCCCCTCCCCGACCACCGCCCCCGCCGCAACCAAGCTCCCTGCCCCGATCACCGCGCCATTCAGCACCACGGCACCGATCCCGATCAGTGAACCATCCTCGACGGTGCAGCCGTGAACCACCGCCCGGTGCCCGATCGTCACACGCTTCCCGATCACGCAGGGAGTCCCCGGGTCGCAGTGGATCACCACCCCGTCCTGGACATTCGTCTCGTCGCCGATCCTGATCGCGTCCCGGTCAGCGCGCAGCACCGCCCCCGGCCACACACTCACGTCAGCGCCAAGCGTGACGTTGCCGATGATCACCGCCGAGGGATGCACCCACGCGGTGGGTGCGATGGTCGGGTTCCCAAAAGGAGAGTCCACTAGAACTGTGCCCCGAGCGAGAAGTACACCGTGTTCTCCTGCGACCTGAATCCCAGCCCGCGCGTCGGGTGCGCCACACCGAACCTGAATCGGTAGATCTGGTCGTAGTGGATCGAGGCATCGAGCACGATCTCCGCTCCCACCGATTGCATCCAGACTCGCTCGGGGTTCGGCGTGTCGCAGAGAAAGGAGTCTGTGACCAAGCGCGTGCACCACGCCGCCCCGACGTCGGCGAACCCGATCACCGACGCCTTCTGGAAATACACGGGCAAGAGCTTCACCCCTCGCCCGAGCAATGTGAGCGGGGCGCGATACTCGAAGCTCATCGCCGCTGCCCGCACGCCGACCTGCGCACCCGGATCGAAGCCCCGCACACCGAAAGTGCGCCGTGAGCTGCCGATCACCACGCCGGGGATGACTTCCAACGAAGTCCCGCTCACGCCGCCGGCCGAGAAACCGCCCTTCGCCGCGTGACCCGTGGTCGCGTAGGCCGCCCGCACTGCGACCACGTGCCGCGCGAACCCCGGCAGCGGCAGACTCTTCGCGACCGTGGTGCTGACGATCGTCTCACCGATCTTCTCATCATTGATCCCCGCGTCGCCGAGCGCGCGGTGCTGCACATCCAAGTCGAAGCCGTCGGACGGCGAGACGCTCACCTGAGCGTGCTGCATCGTGCCCACTCCTGCCGCGACGATCAGCGCTGTGTTGATCTGTCGTTGCTCAAGACTCGGCGTGTTGAGCAGGGAGAGGAGCGACGGCGGATAGGTGCGATGCTCGACCTGTTCGTACTCGCCGCCGCCCAGTAGATAGGCGCCCCATCGCACCCGCTGCCGCTGCAGTACCGCCGTTCCCGCCGCGCGCAGCGTGCGCCGCGCGAGATAGCCAACGCGGTTCCCGGTGTTGTTGTAGATCGTTGCGTGGTCCCAGTCCATCGACGCCTGCGTGGTGAACAGGGGATTCCCGAACCCGGAGAAGGAGTAGATCCCGTCGAGGGACTGTTCTGAGTTCTCGAACTCGTTCGAGACCGCCACCGCATAGGCGTGCTGGCCGATCACGTCTCGTCCGCTGCTTCGCGCTCCCACGCTCAGACTGCCGGTGCCGGTCGCAACGACCACCGGGAGCCACCAACTCGGCCGAAGGGATTTGCCCGGTGAGTACTCCGCTCCCAGAGTGTCCGAGGGCTCGCTCGCTGTCGGCTCGGGAGGGAGTGGTCCGTCGCTCCGATCGCTCGCCGTGTCGGCGGGGGGCAGCTCGACGGGGATCGTCGCCGGCGACAGCCGCGTCGCCACTCGGAAGCCATCCTCGTGCAGTTCGACGGCGACGAGCCGCCGGCCGTCGGGCGACACATCTGGTGTGTGCAGCGCCGTCGCGGTGGTCCAGACGAGCAGGTAGGCGCCGGTGCGCACGTCACCGCGGTAGATCATCGCTCTCCCCTCGTGATCGCTCACGAAGAGCACCGTGGTATCCCCCGGCTCCCAGGCGGGACTGGAGACCACCGTGAAGCTTTGGCCCCGTGGCGAGAAGGCGCG
>JANPCH010000084.1:0-55962 GCA_031430835.1 Gemmatimonadaceae bacterium | reverse complement strand
CTACCGCATCCGGCGGGCCTGGGATGCTCGGCGCGCTCACTCCGTTCGTCGCTTTCGTCGGGCTCGGTGAGGCCGGGGAGACGGAGCCGGGTGACCTCCTGAACGCGGTCGCCCTCACGAGTTGGCTTCCTGCCGACGCGTCGCCTGGGCAGGGCAGCGCCACGCTGCAGGGAGCGCTGCGGCACGCCGCCTCGCTGATCGAGGCGTTTCGCGCCGCGCGTCTCGAGCAGTCCAGCGCCTTCGACCTGCGCGAACTCTCGCGCGTCGGCGCCGCACTCTCGACCGAGCGCGACCTCGACACCCTGCTCGAGATGATCCTCTCGCAGGCGCTCCGGCTCGCCGCCGCCGACGCAGGGTCCCTCTACCTGATGGAGCGCGACGCCGCCGGGAATCCGAGCACCCTGCGGTTCAAGCTCTCGCTCAACATCACGCTCCCCGAGCTCCCCTTCAGCGAGTCCACCATCCCGATCGACCACACGAGTCTGGCTGGTTACGTGGCGGCGACCGGGAATCCGCTGATGATCAGTGATGTGTACCTCCTGCCGGAGCACGTCACCTACCGGCAGAACCGCTCCTTCGATGAGAAGTTCGGCTACCGCACGCGATCGATGCTCGTGCTCCCGATGCGGACGCATCGCGACGAGACGATCGGGGTGCTACAACTGATCAACCGCAAGCGCGACGGCACCGTCCCGCTCACGTCGCAGCAGCTCGTCGACCAGCAGGTGATCCCGTTCGACCAGCGGGCCGCCGAGCTGGTGGCGGCGCTGGCAGCGCAGGCGGCGGTCGCAATCGAGAACAGTCGGCTCTACGAAGACATCGAACGACTCTTCGAGGGCTTCGTCACTGCGGCGGTCACCGCGATCGAAGCCCGCGACCCGACCACCTCGGGTCATTCCTTTCGCGTCGCGACCTTCACGACCAACCTCGCCGAGGCCGTGGATATGGCCGGCGAGGGGCCGTACAAGGGACTCAAGTTCAACCGCGAACAGTTGCGCGAGATCCGTTACGCCGGACTCCTCCACGACTTCGGCAAGGTCGGCGTGCGGGAGCAGGTGCTGGTGAAGCAGAAGAAGCTCTACGGGCACGACCTCACCATCCTGCGCCACCGCTTCCACTCGCTGCAACAGCAGGCCGACCTCGAGTTCGAGCGGGAGCGGGCCGAGCACTTGCTGGCGAACGGGGAGAAGGATTACCGCGAGACGGTGCAGCACCTCGAGCTGCTGCGGCGCGTCCGGCGCGAGGAGTTGGGCCGCTGGCTCGACTCGATCGTCCGAGCGAACGAACCGACGATCCTCCCCGAAGGCTCATTCGAGGAGCTGACGGAGATCGGGCAGCAGACCTATATGGATTTCGACGGGATCGAGCGGCCGCTCCTCTCGGAGGAGGAACTGCGTTTCCTGATGATCAATAAGGGGAACCTTGACCCGCGCGAACGGCGCGAGATCGAGTCCCACGTCACCCACACGTTCCGCTTCCTCGAGCGCATCCCCTGGACGCGCGAGTTGAGCGGGATCCCGAAGATCGCCTTCGGCCACCACGAGAAGCTCGATGGGACGGGGTACCCGCGCGGCGCGAAGGACCTCGAGATCCCGGTGCAGACCCGGATGATGACGATCGCCGACATCTACGATGCGCTCACGGCGACCGACCGTCCGTACAAGCGTGCCGTCACCGCGGAACGCGCGCTCGACATCCTGAGCGCGGAGGCGAAGGGGGGCCTGATCGACTCGCACCTCCTGGCGACGTTCGTCGGTGCCGAGGTCTTCAAGCACGTGACGCCGACGGAAGGGACGCGGCGGCGGTCGACCGGAGCGCGGGTCTCGGTCTTCCGCTAGGGGCGCCCCCAGGCGCCACCACCCGGCGTGTGGATCTCGAGCAGGTCCCCGGCCTTCAGTTCGCGGCGGCACTTCGCCGGCAATCGCTCGCCATTCAACCGGTTCTCACCGGGCAGGCCGTCACCTCCCCCAGCCGCCCCGCGCGGCGCGCGCACGCGACGTTCGGTGAGCAGCGTGACCGTGCAGCGCTCGAGCACGCGGTAGGCACGCACGACGCCGTCGCCGCCCCGATGCCGACCGACCCCGCCACTCCTGCGGCGGATCGCATAGCGCTCGATGACGATCGGGTACGCGCGCTCGAGCGACTCGATCGGCGTGTTGCGGGTGTTGCTCATCCCGACGTGCACCGCATCGGGGCCGGGTCCCTTCGACGACGCGCCCTGTCCGCCCCCAAGCGTCTCGTAGAAGGTCCACCCGTCACCGCCAAAGGTGACGTTGTTCATCGTCCCCTGCCCCTGCGCTGGCACGTCCACCCCGGCGTCGGCGAGCGCCGAGAAGAGGAGGTCGGTGATCCGCTGGCTCATCTCGACGTTGCCGGCGGCGACCGCGGCGGGTGCGCGCGCAGCGAGGCAACAGTCATCCGGCGTAACGATTCGAATGGGGCGGGCGATCCCCTCGTTGGTGGGGACATCGTCGTCGAGGAGGGAACGGAGGACGAAGAGCGCGGCAGCCCGTGTGACCTGGATCGGGCAGTTCACGTTCCCGCGCACCATTGGCGACGAGCCAGTGAAGTCGAGGTGGAGCGCACCGCTGCGGATCGCGAGTGCCACTCGCAGCGGCACCTCGGCCTCGCTCACACCATCTCCCTCGAGCGCGTCCTCGGCTCGGCCACTTCGGCCTTCGAAGGCGGTGAGCCGCGCGACCGCGCGACGCTCGGCGTAGTCGAGTAGGGAGCCGGTCACGGCGGCTAGGCGAGTGGTGCCCTCACGAGCGAGAAGCGCGCGCCAGCCGTTGGCGCCGGCCTCGCACGCGGCGCGCTGAGCCGCGAGGTCGCCGCGCCGTTCCTCCGGCGTGCGGACGTTCGCGAGGATCAACCCGAGGAGTTCGGCGTCGGGGACGCCGGCGCGTTCAAGGCGCACGGGAGGGAGGACCAACCCTTCCTGCACCAGTTCGGTGGCGCCCTGCGGCATCGAACCTGGGCTCATCCCGCCGACATCGGCGTGATGCGCGCGAACGACCGCGTAGCCCGCGATCCGCCCTGCGCCGTCGTTGATCGCCTCGACCATCGTCAGGTCGGGGAGGTGCGAGCCGCCCTGCCACGGGCTGTTCAACAGGAAGACGTCGTCGGCCCTGGGACCACACTCGCGCACCGCGCGCACCGCCTCGGGAAGGGCGCCCAGATGCACCGGGATGTGCGCCGCCTGCGCGATCATCCGCCCATCGGCGTCGAAGAGTGCGCACGAGGCATCGCGCCGTTCGCGGATGTTCGGCGAGAGCGCACCGCGGATGAGGACGCTCCCCATCTCCTCGGCGATCATCGAGACGGTCGAGGACCAGACGGCGAGTTCGAGCGCGGTGCTCACCTGCTTCCCGTGCGTTCGAGCCGCCAGCCGCCGATCTCGAGCGGCGTGGCGCGCCAACCGGCAGCGACCCACATCGTGGCGTCGCTCAACACCTCACTGCGCGGACCGTCGAACGCGGTGCCGGGGACTGCGCGTTCAAACGTCGCCCGTGCCCCGGGCTCGCTCGCGACGTGACGAAGCGCGACGCATTCCACCGCTCGCGGCAGTGTGAATCCGTAGCGCGAACGATGCACGGCCGTGAATCGCTCGGCGATCGCAGCGCCATCGTCGGCGGGAGTCGCCAGAAGCTCGAGTTCGTGGCCTTGCCCCACGTATCGTGCGCGGACGATCCACTGGCGTTGGCTCCCTTTGACCTTGCTGGCCAACCCGTCGCAGGCGGCGCCAAACGTCGCGCGATCCAACCGGGCGGCGAGGACGAGGAGGCTCATCGCGCCTTCCCTCCGCTCCGGTGCCACCGCGAGTCCCACCGCGCTCAACACACCGGCGAACGGCGGGACGACGACGGTCGGGATCGAGAGGGCGTCGGCCAGCGCGCAGGCGTGGAGCGGACCGCCACCGCCGAAAGCGACGAGCGCGCACCGGCGAGGATCCACGCCGCGATCGACGCTCACCCGCCGCAACGCGCGCGCCATCTCGGCGTCGGCGGTGCGAACGATCGCGAGAGAGGTCTCCTCGGGACTCGCTCCGAGGGTGACCGCGAGCCGTTCGATCGACGCCCGCGCGGCGGCCGCGTCAATCTTCACGCCGCCGGCGATCCCGCGCGAGGCGATCCTCCCCAGCGTGACCTGCGCGTCGGTCACCGTCGGCTCGGTGCCGCCGCGTCCGAACGCGACGGGGCCGGGCTTGGCGCCGGCGCTGCGCGGACCGACGCGCAAGGCACCGCCGTCATCACGCCAGGCGAGACTGCCGCCCCCTGCCGACACCGTCTCGACCAGGACGCGCGGCAACGCGATCGGTACGCCTGCAACCGAACCACCGGGCTCGACCAAGGGTTCGCCATCGAGGATGAGACCGGCGTCGGCACTGGTGCCACCGATGTCGATCGTGAGCGCGTCGCGCACACCGAGCGCGCGGACGATGGCGGCCGCGCCGACCACTCCACCGGCTGGCCCCGAGAGCGCGAGCGATGCCGCGTGCACCGCCGCCTCGGGCGCCGCTCGCATCCCGCCCCCCGATGTCATCACCGCCGGCGCGGGGAACCCCGCATCGGTCAAGCGCGCGGCGAGGCGCTCCAGATAGCGCGCGGCCCCGGGGCGCGCATAGCCCTCGGCGACCGCCGTGGCAGTGCGCTCGTATTCACGGATCTCGGGCAGCACGTCGCTTGCCACCACCACCGGGAGATCCGGACGGAGCGCGCGGATCGCGTTCGCCAGCGCCCGCTCCGCGCCATCCTCCTCATAGGCGTGCAGGAGCGCGATCACGACGATGTCGGGTTCGAGGGCGAGTGCCGCTGCGGCGACACGGCGCGCCTCGTCAGCAGTGAGTTGCAGCTGGATCCCCGCCGGCGTGCGGCGCTCGCGCACCGCGAGAACCGCCTCGGCCGAGACGAGCGGCGCGGGATGCTGGGCCGAAAGGTCGTAAAGAGAGACTCGGTCCTGCCGCCGGAGTTCGAGGAGGTCGCTCGCCCCTTCGGTCGCGCAGAGCACCACCCGCGCGCCGCGGCGCTCGAGGAGGAGGTTCGTGACCACCGTCGTCCCGTGGACGATCCGGTCGACGCTGCCACGCGGCGCCTCGAGCGACTCAAGCGCCGCAAGTACGCCGATCCCCTGATCGTCGGCCGTCGTGAGGACCTTTCGCGCGGTGACCGATCCATCCGCGGCGACGGCGGCGCAGTCGGTGAACGTGCCGCCGACATCCACGCCGGCGGTAATGCCGGTCGGCGTCAGGCGACCCCCGCGCCCGGTCGCGCCTCGCGTGCGACGCGGAGATGCAGCGTGAGCGCCAGTGCCAGCATCGCCTGCACCGGGAGGATCATCTGCAGCGGCCCGCCGAGATGCTGGGAGGCGACCGGGGCGAGCAGGAGCGCGAGCGCGGGCTGGGCGAGCACCACCACGAGCAACCATCGCATCCGCAACGTCAGCTGCCCTCGGTGGATCGCCAGTGCGTACGGACCCGCCGCGACGAGTCCGAGCGGCGAGACGACGAGGAGATTGAGGTTGTTGTACCAGAACACGTGGGCGGATCCGATCCACATCAGCAGGAGGATCGTCCCGAGCAGCCCCGTGAAGAGGAGCCAGCCGGCGCCGATCACCGCGTGGGCGCTTCGTGTCCACCGACGCGCCTTCGGAGACGTCGGGGTGAGGAGCCCGATCCAGACCGCGAGGATCCACGCCCATCCGATCAGCGCCAACCGCCGACGCGCTACTGGCTCCACGGCTCGCTGCGACTGATGGAGGACACGTTCCTCACTCACCAGCGGGATCGTCCCCGTGTCGGCGCCGATCGTCACCTCGCGCAGGTAGTCTCGGACCCGCATCGGCACGAACATCGCTTCCCACGCGCTCAGCGGTCGATCGGCGCGGGGACCGAGCGCGAAGTCGACTCCGGCCTGCGGGAGCGGGTCGGGCGTCAGCAGGCGGATCGTCTCGTCGCGGTAGGTGAAGGACGTCGTGGCCACGCTGAAGCGTCGCTGGAGCGAGCCGCCAAGGACGCGGTCGAGCACGTCGCGCACGCGGGTCGAGCAGTTGTCGCGGAAGTAGTCGTACCGGTAGTACTTGTTCTCCTCCTTCACGTTCTCGACCACGAAGGTCGCGATCTCAAGGCGCTGGGCCGGCGTGAGCGCCAACACCTGCTCGATGCTCTCGCGGTCGTTGCGCACGTAGTACTCGAGCAGCGTCTGCGTCGGAAAGGCGTCGACCCAATAGCGCGTGTCGCCGGAGAGGAAACGGCCGATGAAGTTCGGCTGGTCGAAGGAGAACATCCCCCAGTTGTAGGAGAGGTCCGAGCCGGTGGCAGTGTCGCGGACACGGATCGCGTTGTGGCCGAACCGCTCCCACACCGCATCACCGGGACCGAAGGTCAGCAACGAGATGACGAGCGTCGCGCCGGGCGCCGGCGGGGGACCCGCGGTCGCGGCCCGCTGCGCTCCTGCGGTCGTTCCGGTGATCGCGAGCAGCGCCGTGAGGAGCACCCCCCTCACGGCCGGAACTCGCGGGCGTCGTCGGCGGCCTTGTAGATGGCCTCGAGGAGTTTGTAGAGTCGCACCTGGTCGCGCGGGGGCTCGTAGGGCGCGTCCTCGCGGATCACCGCGACGAAGTGGGCGAGCTCCGCGCGGTACGACTGGATGAACAGCGTGTCCTTCGTTGCGGCGCCGGTGGGCGAGACGTCGGTGGGGCGACCGTGGATCTCCTTCGTGAGGCGGAGCGGTGCGAGCCGCGCCGAGCCCTGCGAGCCGATGATCTCGAACCACCAGCGGTCGTCCTCGCCGACATAGTGCGCGTTGACGTCGATGACGACGGTGAATCCTCCGTGGCACTCGATCGTGACGACGGCCGCCTCCTCGACGGCGTTGGCGCCTCGCGCGCGCTCGACGGAGGCGCTCACGCGCACGATCCGCGGGAAGTCGGTGAGCCACCCCGCGAGGTCAAGCAACGGCAAGCCGAGTTCGAGGAAGGCCCCGCCGCCCGCCTCGGCGCGTCGCAGTCGCCAGGGTGCGGCCTGCACGCGATGACGATAGGCGCCGGCGCGGACCGCCCGCACCTTCCCGAGTTCGCCGCCGCGCACGAAGGCGTCGAGGGTCTGCGCGTCGTGGCGGAACCGGTGGTTGTTCGCGACCATCACGATCCGCTTCGACTTCTCAGCGGCGGCGAGGATCCGCTCGACAGCGCGTGCGTTCAGCCCGAGCGGGCGCTCGCAGAGCACGTGCTTCCTGGCGCGCAGGGCCGAGAGGGTGTGCACCTCGTGCAGGTGGTTCGGCGTCGCGATGACCAGACCGTCGAGCTCCTCGTGTTCGAGCAGTTCCTCGATGTCGGTCGTGACATCGCGTACGCCGAAGCGCTGTGCGAGCGCGCGGGCCTTGGGTCCGTCGTTGTCACAGAGGGCACTCACCGTCACCCCGCGCATCCGGCTCAGCACGGGGAGGTGCGCCGTCTGAGCGATCGCCCCTAACCCGACGACGGCGAGTCGCACCGGTGGTCGCGGCGTACCGGAAGGAGGGATCGGGGTCACGAGTGGACGCTCCTACGGGGTGAGAATCCCAGGGGGGATCGAGCCGATGATCGTGCCAGGATAGTAGGTGCGGAGGATGGTGCGCACGTCGAAGCCGGCACGCGCGCGGCCGATCGCCCCCCACTGGCACATCCCCACGCCGTGGCCGTACCCGTTGCCGCGGAAGATGGCCCGCACCAGTCGCCCGGCGGACGACTCGGTCGTGACCGAAAAATAGGAGCTGTTGAGCGGCTCGCCACTCGCGGTCCGCAACACCTGTCGCGCCTCGTTGCCACGAACCGTGTAGCTCCCCTTCTCGGTGCCGACGATCAGCTGCGCCACCCGGCCGCTCGGCGTGCGGCCGTCGACCGAGAGCGCGACCAAACGGCCGGGGCCGCCGCTCGGCACCGTCACATAAGTGGCGAGGTAGCGTCGCACCGACTCGTCCATCTCCCGCGCCGTGAGCACCCGAGTCCAGGCGAACCGCGGCGCGATGTCGCAGTAGTAGCGGCTCGTCCCGGGGATCCGGTCGCTCACGCGCCGGAGGTGCGGTTCGCCGTCGGTACGCCAGACCTCCTCGGCGGCAGCGCTCTCACCACCACAGGTCGAGTAGAAGGGTGCGGTGACGACGCGCGTCCCGATCCGCAGGACGAGTCCCGCCGTGGTGCGCACCGCAGCGTCCGAGACTGGGCGTTCTGCCTCGCGGCCGCCATAGACTTGATCGCCGACCGAGGCGACGAGGTCGAAGTCCGGGGATCTCCCATTGCCGGCGCGCGCCAAGACGAGGCGGGTCACCGTGTACGAGCGCGCCGCGATCGCCTGCGCCTCGACTGCAGCGCGCTCGGCCGGGCCGCGTTCCCCGATCTCGATCGGCACGACCCCGCGCAGGTACTGCTCGATCGGCAGGTGGTTCACCGCGAGCACGCCACTGTCCGTCGCCACGAAAGTGATCGCGCCCCGATAGAACTTGTTGCCGATCATCAGGAGCCCGGCATCATCGGGATACTGCATCAGCGGACGCGACTGCCAAGCCGAAGCGACTCCATCGGCGCGAATGGCGCGGAGCCGCCGACCCTGGCGCTCGATCGCCCAGTTCTCCCGCGCCCGCGAGCGCACGAGCACGCCACCTCCCGCGTCCACGAGCCGCCAAGCGCCGGCGGCGATGATCGGCATCCCCGGCCCGACGCGCAACGCGACCCGGACCAGCGGGCCGGTCCCGGGTGTGGGATCGGGCGGGACCGGAGCGGTGGGGACCGGTTCGACCGGTGGGGTCGGCAGGTCAGGCGGCCGGACCACCGGGGCGCTCTCCACCGGTTCGACGTGCCGAGAGAAGCAGGAGGTGACGATCGGGAACGCGAGCGACGCGAGGAGCAGTTGACGGAGGGCCCGGCGTCCCTTCACCGACCGAAGCTCCCGCCGGTGATCCCCACCATCGGAAGGGTCCGTCCGCGGCGAGGCTGCACCTTCGCCGGCGGCGGCGACACCAACCCCGTCACGTGGGCGCTGAAATCGTAGTCATCGACGACCGCATCGACTGTCACTTCGACGAGACTCCCCGGTACCGCGTCGGTCGCGACGAGCGTGATGCCGTCGATGTCGTCGGCCTGCCAGGGGAGCCGCGCGGTCGCTGCGCCTCCGCTCGCGGCACGCTCGATCACCAGAGCCGCGCTCTGCGTCCCGATCCGCGACTCGTACCGCTCGGCGGTGATGTGACGTTGGAGCTCCTGCACCTCTTCGAGCCGACGGCGCTTCACCTCGTCAGAAACGTCATCAGCGAGTTCGGCGCCACGCGTCCCTTCCTGCGGCGAATAGGTGAATACCCCGACCCGCTCGAACTCGATCTCACGGAGGAAGTCTATCAGTTGCCGAAAATCCTCCTCCTGCTCCCCAGGGAAGCCAACGATGCAGGTCGTTCGGATCGCGACACCGGGGATCGCGTCGCGGAAGCGAGCGACCTTCTCGCGGATCGTGCGCTGGCGCTCGGGACGCCGCATCCGCTCCAGCATCGCATCGGAGGCATGCTGGATTGGCATGTCGAGATAACGAAGGATCCGCGGCTCGTTCGCGATGACCTCGAGGAGTCGCGGCGTGATCCCCGCCGAGTAGAGGTACATATTGCGGATCCAGGGGATCGCGGTCTCGCGCACGAGTGCCTCGAGGAGCTCCGGCAGGCGCACGCCGCCCGGGCGATCACGGCCGTAGTGCGCGAGGTCCTGCGCGACGAGACTCACTTCTCGCGCCCCCTGCAGTTCCAGCAACTGCGCTTCGCGCACGATCTCGTCCACGCCGAATGATCGGTGCTTGCCGCGCATCAGGGGGATCGCACAGAAGGCGCAGCCGTGGTCGCACCCCTCGCTGACCTTGAGATACCGGACGAAGGGCGTGCCACCGTCGTACACCCGTACGCCCGGATGCTGCGTGACCGGATCGCCGATCAGCCCCCGCTCGTGGAGTCGCGGCACGAGCTGCTCTGCTTCGGAGGCGCCGAGGAAGAAGTCGACCTCGGGGAGGGCGGCGGCGAGCTCGTCCTTGTGCCGCTCGACCATGCAGCCCACCGCGACGACCGCGATCGCGCTTCCCTGCTCTTTCATCCGTCCGGCGGCAACGATCGCGTCGATCGACTCCTGCTTCGCGGCGTCGATGAAGCCGCAGGTGTTCACGATGATCAGTTCGGCGTCGGCCGCGTCGGCCACTTGCTCGGCGCCGTGATCGAGGAGCTGCGCGAGATAACGCTCGCTGTCGACGGTGTTCTTGTCGCACCCCAGGGTGACGACCTTCACCCTCACCGGTAGTTGCCGAAATTGAGCGAGACGCCGAAGTCCTGCGTGCGAATGAAGTTCATCACCGTCTGGAGCTCGTCCTTGCTCGGCGAGGTGACGCGCACCGTGTCCCCCTGGATGCTCGCCTGCACCTTCTTGAACTTCTCGGTCTTGATCGCCGCGACGACCTTCTTGCAGGTCTCGCCGTCGAGGGCCTGCTTGAGCTTGATCTCACGGTGCCAGATATCGCCGCCGCCAGCGACGGGCTCGCCGGGGTCGAGGTTCTTCACCGGCACGCCGCGCTTGATGAACTTCGCCTGGAGGATATCCCACATCGCGCGGAGGCGCATATCGGTGTCGGCGGTGATCTTCACGAGCCCCTCGGCGCGCTTCAGCTCGACCGTCGCGACGGTCGCATCCTTGAAGTCATAGCGCTGGGCGACCTCCTTGGACGCCTGATTGACGGCGTTATCGACCTCTTGGAGGTCAACACTGGTGGTGATGTCGAAAGAGGCGTCTTTGGGCATGACCCGCGAACCGCAGGTGAAAGGAGGAAGGGGGAAGGTGAAAGGTAACCACGCTCCTGAGCGTCGTTCACCTTTCACCTTCCCCCTTCCACCTTCCTACCCGAGGTACGATTCCAGCGCGCGTGCGCGCGAGACGTGCCTGAGGCGTGAGAGCGCCTTCTCCTTGATCTGCCGCACCCGCTCGCGCGTGATGTTGAGCACGGCCCCGATCTGCTCGAGCGTCATCGGTTCCGAGCCGTCGAGGCCGAAGTAGAGGCGGAGGATCTTGGCCTCCCGCTCCTTGAGGCCGGCGAGGGCCTCGTGCACCGACTCAACGAGGGCCTTCTCGATCGTCTCCTCGTCTGGCGTGGCGCTCTGGGTGTCGGGGAGGTAGTCGAGGAGCCGGTTGTCCTCGCCGGGCGCCATCGGGGCGTCGAGGGAGAGGTGGGTCTGCGAGATCGACATCGTCTTCGCGACCTCTTCCTCCGTGATCTCCATCCCCTCGGCGATCTCGGCGTGCGTCGCCTCCCGGCCGAGCTCCTGGAGGAGCGAGTTGGCTCGCTTGCCGATCCGGTGCAGCGCACCGGCCCGGTTGAGCGGCACGCGCACGATCCGGCTCTGTTCGGCGAGGGCCTGGAGGATCGCCTGCCGGATCCACCAGACAGCGTAGGAGATGAACTTGATCCCCTTGGTCTCGTCGAACTTGTGGGCTGCGCGGATGAGCCCGAGGTTCCCCTCGTTGATCAGGTCGGAGAGGGAGACGCCCTGGTTCTGGTACTTCTTCGCGACCGAGACGACGAAGCGGAGGTTGGACCGGACGAGGGTGTCGAGCGCCTCCTGGTCGTTGGTGCGGATCCGCTGCGCCAAGCGGACCTCTTCCTCTCGCGAGATCAGCGGATAGACGCTGATATCCCGGAGATACTGGTCGAGCGAGCCTTCGTCGTAGAGGTGCCGCTTTCCCGGCGTGCCTGCCATGCGTCCTCTCGCTCTCACCTCGTGGGCCCTCCTTCACGACCGTGGCGGAATGTGCAGTGCGTCCCAGTGGACCGGAAGCACCCCCGCCGATGACGTCAGCGCACCCGTTCGAAGAGACGTCGCCAGCGCACGCGAGTGAGCCAGTCGAATGCGTTGCCGCTGTCCGGCGCGTAGCTGTAGTAGACGAAGATCGGGGAGCCGCGTACGAGCGAATCGGGGACGAAACCCCAGTACCGACTGTCGAGTGAGTTGTCCCGATTGTCGCCCAGCATGAAGTAGTGCCGCGCGGGGACGACGAGTGGTCCCCAATTGTTGCGCGACGGGTGATAACGCCGCAGGTCAACGCCGGGTGCGACGAAGGCGCGCTGCCAGCGGAAGTCATCGGCCAGCGGGTCGTGACCCGGCGGCCCGCGCACGGCGTAGCGCTCCTGCGCTGGCACGCTGTTCCGGACGAATGTCCCCTCCCGCATCTCGATCGTGTCGAGGGGGAGACCGACGAGGCGCTTCACGAAGTTCTTGGTCGGGTCCTCGGGATACTGGAAGACGACGACGTCCCCCACCAGCGGCTCTCGCACCGCCGGCAGGTGCCCCCCGATGAACGGGACCTCGGCACCGTACAGTGCCTTGTTGACCAGGAGGAAGTCGCCGACGAGCAGCGTGCTCTCCATCGAGCCGCTCGGGATCTTGAACGCCTCGACGAGGAAGGTCCGGCAGACCACGAAGAGGATGATCGCGAGACTGATCGACTTCGCCCACTCCCAGCCGGCGCGGAACGCGCGGAGGGTCGCGGGGGTCTTGCTGACGGGTGCTCGCGTTTCGGTGTCCATCTGGCTCCCTCGATATACACCCCAACGGGAGAAAGGGGGAAGGTGGAAGGCGAAAGGTGGAACATCGCGATTCCCACCTTCCCCCTTCCACCTTCCCCCTTTCACCTGTCGTTCTGGTAGTTGTCGATCTGCGCCCGCTGCAGGGATCCGCTGAAATCGACATACCCGACCTTCGTCTCCGAGTAGAACTCGTAGACCTCCCACCCTCCCTCGCGGTGGCCGTTGCCGGTCTGTTTCACGCCGCCGAAGGGAAGGTGCGCCTCGGCACCGATCGTCGGCGCATTGATGTAGGTGATCCCGTTGTCGAGTTCCTGCTGCGCCCGGAAGGCAAGGTTCACATCCTGCGTGTAGACCGACGAGGAGAGCCCGTACTTCACGTCGTTGTTCACCCTGAACGCCTCGTTCGCGTCCTTCACGCGGATCACCGAGAGCACCGGTCCGAAGATCTCCTCCTGCTCGAGTCGTGAGAGGGGCTTCACCCCGGTGAAGATCGTCGGCTGGAAGAAGAAGCCATTCCCGAGTCCGGCCCCCGTGGCGCGCTGTCCACCCAGCGCGAGTTCGGCCCCCTCGCTCAGTCCCACCTCGATGTAACGCTCGATCTTCGCGATGCTGTCAGCGTGGATCACCGGCCCGACGTCCGTCCCCGCCTTGCGACCATCGCCCAGCTTGAGCGACTTCGCCCGGGCGATGAGTTGGGCGACGAAGGCGTCGTGCACGGCGTCCTCGACGATGAGTCGGCTCGTCGCGGTGCACCGCTGCCCGGTAGTACCGAAGGCACCCCAGAGCACACCGTCGAGCGCGAGGTCGAGCTTCGCGTCCTTGAGCACGATCTGCGCGTTCTTCCCCCCCATCTCCAGGGAGAGTCGCTTGTGCATCCGGCCGCAGGTCTCGCCCACCTTGCTCCCTGTCTCGGTCGATCCGGTGAAGGAAATGAGCGGGATGTCGGGGTGTGCGACCATCGCCGCGCCAACGTCCCCGTCGCCGTGGACGAGTTGGATCACGTCGGGGGGGAGTCCCGCCTCGAGGAGGATCTCCACCAGCACGTGTCCCGTGTGTGGCACATCCTCGGCTGGCTTGAAGATGACCGCGTTCCCGCAAACCAAGGCCGGGAACATCTTCCACGTGGGGATCGCGAGCGGGAAGTTGAACGGCGTGATCAGCCCGGCGATGCCGATCGGCCGGCGGAAGCTCATCGCCCACTTATTCGAGAGTTCGCTCGGCACCGTGTGGCCGAAGAGGCGACGACCCTCCGTCGCGGCGTAGAACGCGGTGTCGATCCCCTCCTGCACATCACCGCGCGTCTCGGCGAGGGGCTTGCCCATCTCACGCGTCATCAGGTCGGCGAGTTCCTCCTTCCGCGTGACCATGATCTCGCCGACGCGCCGCAGGATGTCGCCGCGCGCCGGGGCCGGCGTCCGCTTCCACCGCTCGAAGCCACGCTTCGCCGAATCAGCGGCCTTCGCGACGTCGGCAGCTCCCGACTTCGGGAATCTCCCGACGATGTCGGTCGTGTCAGCCGGATTGACGTTGTCGAAGTACGAGCCGGTGGCGGGAGCGACCCACTCACCACCGATGAAGTTCTGGAAGGTTCTCATCGGAGAAAGATAAGGGGGCTACCCGACGCACCCCCAAGTCGCCGGGTGATCCACCGTCGGCTTCGCGTACCCGGTGCGCGGAAGCACCTCGATCGCGCCGAGGACCAACCCCCACAGGATGAGCAGCTGCGCGAGCGTGTGCGCGCGACCGGCGCGATGCCGGAAGGTCCAGACCGACGACCAGATGCCACTCACGATGAGCGCCGTCACGGCGCCGAGATAGGCGAAGAGTCCAACGCCGCATCGGGCCGCGTAGGGCCAGAACACGATCCCGACGCCGAGGGCGACGGCGAGCGTCAGGCGCGCGAAGACGCCAAAGGTCGTGGTGGTCCGCTGCTGCTCGGCGGCCACCGCCTTCTGCGCTGGCACGGCGGCACCCTTCGTCGGGAAGAGCGCCTCGTCCGAGACCTTTTCCATCTGCTTGTCGATCTTCTTCAGCTCTGCTTCCCAATCCCGATCACTCATCCCGGCTCCCGCGCCAAGCCGTGGCGCTCGATCTTCTTGTAGAGGTTCGATCGCGGCATGTCGAGCGCCCGTGCCGTCTCCGCCACATTCCAGTCGAACTGCCGCAGTTTCACGAGGAGGAACGCCCGTTCGGCCGCGAGCTTGAATTCCTCGTACGTGCCATACTGTTCGAGGCCGCCGATGGTGCCGGCGGCCTCTCCGGCGCGGGTCCCAACCAAGCGGTCGACGTCGGCAACGGTGATCCGCGGTCCCGCCGCGAGGATGAGGAGCCGTTCGACGGTATTGCGGAGTTCCCGGACGTTTCCCGCCCACTCGAGTGTCGAGAGCCGTTCGAGCACCGGGGGCTCGACCCCCTTCGCCGGCATCCCGTCAGCGGCGAGGCGCGTGATGAAGTGCTGCACGAGCATCGGGATGTCCTCGCGTCGTTCTCGCAGCGGCGGCACCACGATCGGCACCACGTTCAGCCGGTAGTAGAGATCCTCGCGGAAGCGTCCGGCGGCGATCTCTTCCTCCAGCTTCTTGTTCGTCGCCGCGACGATGCGCACCTCGACCTTCCGCGACTTCTGCCCGCCGATCCGCGTCACCTCCCCCTCCTGCAGCACGCGAAGCACTTTCGCCTGCGCCGCGTGTGACATGTCGCCGATCTCGTCGAGGAAGAGCGTACCGCCGTCGGCCTGCTCGAACTTCCCCGCCCGGTCCTGGACCGCCCCGGTGAAGGAGCCGCGCATATGGCCGAAGAGCTCACTCTCGATCAGCTCCGAGGGGATCGCCGCGCAGTTCACTTCGATGAAGGGACCCTTGGCGCGTGGCGACTGCAGGTGGATCGCGCGCGCGACGAGTTCCTTGCCGGTGCCGTTCTCCCCGGTGATCAGCACCCGCGCCGGCGTACCCGCCACGCGCCCGATCTGGTCGACGAGCGCCCGCACCGCGACCGAGCGCCCGACGATCTCCCCGTGGCGCTGCACCTCATCGCGGAGCCGCGCATTCTCCTCGCTCAGGTCGAGGTGGCCGATCGCGTTCCGCAGCGTGACCAGTATCCGGTCAGTATCGAGCGGCTTCTCGAGGATGTCGTAGGCACCGAGGTGGGTGGCCTCGACCGCGTCCTGGATGCTCGCGTGTCCGGAGATCATCACGACGACAGCGGCCGGGTCGCCGGCGCGGAGGCGCTTCAGCGTCTCGAGCCCGTCGATGCCTGCCATCTTCACGTCGAGGAACACGAGTTGGGGGTGCCACGCCTCGTACGACGTGAGCGCCTCCTTCCCACTGGCGACGGCGCGGACGGCGTACCCCTCATACTCGAGGAGCTGCGAGAGCGCGGCGCGGATGCCGGCCTCGTCGTCGACGATCAGGACGCGGCGACTCACGGAGCGACGCGCTCCACCGCCGCCGAGGCCTTCGCCGCGAGCATCGCCTTCACTTTCGGCAACCAGAGGTCCCGGAACTGCCACGCCACCGCGCCGATGACGAGGAGGAGGATCGCACATCCGATGCGGCGGAAGAGGCCGAACATCAGGACTCCCCGGCGCTGACGCCGGCGAGCACGTTGAGTGCACCGGAGCGAAAACCGCGTGGATCGATCTCGACGGTCTGGAAGCCGGCCTCGCGCACGGCGTCGGTGATCTGCCTCCTCGCCGAATCGTCACTCCACCGCGCGAGTTCCTCCCGGTCGAGCTCGACCTTGGCACGTTCGCCGAAGTGCCGCACGCGCAGGTTCCCCCGAATGCCAAGGTTTCGAAGCGCGGCTTCGGCGCGCTCGACGACGCGGAGTCGCAGCGGCGTCACTTCAGTGCCGTATGGAAGTCGCGACGAGAGACAGGGTGACGACGGCTGGTCCCACGTCGGGATCCCGCGTCGCTCGGAGAGGGCGCGGATCTCGGCCTTCCTGAAGCCGAGTTCGGCGAGGGGAGACGCCACACCACGTTCCAGCGCCGCGCGGGCGCCGGGTCGGTGGTCATTCCGGTCATCGGCGTTCGTGCCGTCGACCACGACCGCGAGTCCACGCTCCGCCGCGATCGGTGCGAGGCGCGACCAGAGCTCGGTCTTGCAGAAGTAGCAGCGGTCGGTCGGGTTGGCGCGATAGCGCGGGTCGTTCATCTCGTCGGTATCCACCTCGAGCACCGGCACCGAGAACCGATCCGCGACCTCGCGGGCCCGCGTCCACTGCTCCGCGGGGTACGACGCGCTGCGGCCGATCACGGCGAGCAGCTTCGCGGGTCCGAGCGCGTCGAGCGCGACGCAGGCGAGGTACGCCGAGTCCACGCCACCGGAGAAGCCAAGGAGGAGCGACCCGCGCGCGCGGCACCACGCGAGCAACGCCTCCTCCTTCGTGAGCGCTGACGGGAGATCGACCGAGTCCGATGGGGCGAGCACGCCAGAAAGGTACTGGCCGCACTCGCCGGAGTCAGCGCCGCCTCAGATCGTCGGTGCGACCTCGACCGGCCGGAAGAGGAGCGCCTCGGCGAGGGAGCCCGGCGTGATCCGCGACTCGTCCTCCAAGTCGGCGACGGTACGTGCCACGCGCAGAGCACGGTGATAGGCGCGCGCCGAGAGCCGGAGCCGCTCGGCAGCGGTCCCGAGGAGTTCACGCGCGTCGGTGGTGAGTCCCCCGTGCGCCTGCAGCCATCGCCCCGGCGCCTCGGCGTTCACCCGCACACCGGGGAGCTGTTGGTACCGATCGCGTTGCCTGGCGCGTGCTGCAGCGACCCGCTCACGGATCGTCGCGCTCGACTCCCCGCGCGCCATCTGGCCAAGGTCGGCGAGCGCGACGGCACCGACCTGCACGTGGAGGTCGATCCGGTCGGCGAGTGGCCCCGACATCCGCGCGCGGTAGCGGAGGATGTCTGCCGCTGAACAGCGACAGCGGGATGTGCCGTCGCCATCGAGTCCGCAGGGACAGGGGTTCGCCGCCCCCACGAGGAGGAACCGTGCCGGGTAGACGACCGAGTGCGCGGCGCGGGAGAGCACCACACGGCCGTCCTCGAGTGGCTGCCGCATCGCGTCGAGCACGTAGCGCGGCAGCTCGAGCAGTTCATCGAGGAAGAGCACGCCGCGGTGCGCGAGACTCACCTCGCCGGGGCGGGGACCAGGCCCGCCGCCGATCAGGCCCGCGAGCGTGATGGTGTGATGCGGCGCGCGGAACGGCGCGACACGCGATGGGGTGCTCCCCGGAGGGAGGATCCCTCCCACCGAGTGCAGCGCCACGACGTCGAGCAGCTCGTCGTCGTCGAGGGGTGGGAGGATCGAAGGGAGACGCCGCGCGAGCATCGTCTTCCCCGCCCCGGGAGGTCCGGTGAGAAATGCGTTGTGGCCACCACCGGCGGCGATCGCCATCGCGCGCTTGGCAATCAACTGCCCGACCACTTCGCCGAAGTCGGATTCGTGGACGACGGCCAGCGGCGCGCCGGTGGACGGCGGCTCCGGCAGGTCGCCTCGACGAAGCGCGACCACCAGTTGCTCGAGCGTGCGGCAGGGCACCAACCGCAGACCGCGGATCAGCGCCGCTTCAGCGAGGTTCGCCTCGGGGAGCACGAGGGCGGACGCGCCGGTGCCGATCGCCACGCGAGCGAGTGGCAGTGCGCCGCGCAGCGGGCGCACACTCCCGTCGAGCCCGAGCTCGCCGGCGAAGAGATAGTCCTTCACGAGGGCGGCCTTGAGTTGGCCACTCGCGACCAGTACGCCGATCGCGACCGGGAGGTCGAATGCGGTGCCATCCTTCCGCACGTCGGCCGGGGAGAGGTTCACCGTCCAGCGCCGCGGTGGGAGGGTGAATCCCGCGTTCACGAGTGCCGCACCCACCCGCTCCCGCGATTCCTTCACACTCCCCGAGGGGAGTCCGACGATCGTCCACGCCGGCAACCCCGGCGCCGCATCCACCTCGACGGTGACGGCGAGCCCTTCGATGCCGAGGATGGCGGCGGAGCGGATCGCGGCGAGCACGGGGGCACAGTGCACGTTTCAAGGGCGATCGCGTCGCCGCCGCTACGCCGGTGACATCGGCATCGCGCCACCGTAGTTTGAGCGTGTGCGCCTCCTCATCGCCGCATCGATCGCCATCGCAGTCCTCGCCCCGTCAGCTCCCGCGCAGAGCACGGTAGCCGGCGCCAACGCCGGCTCGTACCTCGCGATGAGGATCGATTCAGCCGCGCTCCCTCTCTCCGACCGCGTCACCGACGACGATGGCACCACCTACCTTGTCGAGTTCGAGCGGCTGGTGCTCACGCTCCGCTCCGGGAACAAGTTCCGCGCCTCGGTGCGATTCCGGCGCACGATGGGCTCCAACGATCCGCGTACGCAGGCGCGCGCGACGCCGATCCAGACGATGGCCGTCTCCGGCTCCTATGAGGTGGTCGGCACCGAGATCCGCTTCCGCCCCGACTCGTCCCGTGACACGCGCGGCCTTAAGATGCTCACCGGCAAGGTCGTGGGTACACGGCGGATCAGTGTCCCATTCGATTACCGGAACGGCGCTGTGCAGCGACGCCGTGTGCTCGAACTCCACCGCCGCGACGACATCCTCTGACGACGATGCGACGTTCGATCCTCCGTGTCGCACTCCCGGTCGCGCTCAGCGCGTGCGGCGCGTGCGCCACCGCAACCAGGGCAACGATCTCCTCCCCGGCGGCGCTCGCGAATCTCAGTGATTCGGTCTTCTTCCGCGCCGATTCCTTCCTTGTTCGACTCGAAACGACAAAGGGGGTCATCGACCTGATGGTGCGACGCGATTGGGCGCCGCAGGGCGCGCCGCGCGTCGGGCAGGCGGTGTACGCCGGCTACTACGACGGGGCGCGCTTCTTCCGTGCCCTGCGCGGGTTCGTGGTGCAGTGGGGGATCGCCGCCGACTCGGCCGCGACCGCCACGTGGAGCTCGCGCTCGATCCCCGACGACACGGTGCGTCAGTCGAACCGGCGCGGCACCGTGAGCTTCGCTGCCGGTGGCCCGAACACCCGCACCGTACAACTCTTCTTCAACCTCCGCGACAACGCACGGCTCGACTGGCTCGGCTTCGCGCCAATCGGTGAGGTCATCGCCGGGATGGACGTCGTGGACGCCCTCCACACCGACTACGGCGAAGGCGCTCCAGCGGGGAACGGCCCCACCCAAACGCGGCTGAGGAGCGAGGGCGAGTCCTATCTCGCGAAGGAGTTCCCACTGCTCGACCAGATCGTCAGCGCAAGCGTCGTGCGCGTTTGGCTCGACGGAGATAGTCCTCCCGCGGCTCCATGATCGACCCGCGGCAGAGTGGGGTCCCGCAGCGGCAACGGTACTGTTCCTCCTGCCGCTCGGTCTCGCTCCCATCGCGCTGATACGCGTAGTCGTAGTGCAGTTCCTCCCCGGCCCTGATCGCCCGCAGCGCGACGATGTAGACTCGGCCGCGCCGGATCTCCGATTCGCAATTCGGGTCGCACGAATGATTGATGTACCGCGCCTCGTTCCCGTCGACCGTCGCGTCGATCACCACCTTGTCCGAGACGTCGAAGAGGAAGGTGTGGTGCTCGTGCATCGAATCGTCGTCGTACCGGCGGTCCGACTCCTCGTGCGTGATCCGTTCGCCGGCGTACTCGACGAGGCGTTCGCCCGGCTTGATGTCGCGGAGAGCGAACGCGCCACGACCGGCGATCGCGGAGTCGCGCACCTCGAATGCGAGCGTCATCGGCGGATCGGTGCGGCGATCTCGATGCCGAGGTACCAGTTGCGGCCCGGTGCCGGCTCGAACACGCGATCGACGGCGCCATTCAGCGTCACTGCCCCGATGTACTTGCTGTCGAAGGCATTCTGCAGGGCGGCGAACGGCTCCACGCGCAGGGCGCCGATCGTGCGGTGCCACGTCGCCCGCAGGTTGGTGACTCCGTTGTCCCAACCAGGCACTCGAGTCCGGTGCCGATCGTCGGCCCAGAGGGGACTCTGTACGGCATGCTCGACGTCGGCGGTGAACTCGCCCAGGGTCGCGAGGGCCCCGATGCGCCAGGCGCGACCGGGCACACCCGCGACGCGGTTTCCGTCGAGGGTGTCGAGGGCGGGCGTGTTGTTGATCGGCACCACGTACTCAAGGAACCGGTAGTCGGAGAGCGTCACGGCGGAGCGCAGAGCGAGCCAGCGGGTCGCGCGCGCGGTGAGGCCGAACTCGAGTCCACGGTTCCGGACGCGGCCCGCGTTGCGGAAGTACCCGCGGCCGGCCGTCTCGTAGTACTGAACGATCGCGTCCGTGATGGCGACTTCGAAGAGCGACACCTCGTAGCGCAGCCGGCCGCTGACACTCCCACGGGCACCGATTTCCACCGTGAGCAGGTGCTGCGGATCGAGGTTGGGGTTGAAGCCCCCCGCCCCGTCGGAACGTGCGTTGAGTTCCGTCGTCGTCGGCGTCTCGAACGCCGTCGACACGTTCAGGTACGGCGTGAGTGACTCGCGCCAACGCCACGTCGCGCCGAGATGTCCGCTCGGCGAGTGCATCGTCCGCGTCCCGCTGTCGTCGTCGCCGTCGCCGGTGAAGCGATCGTCGACGTCGAAGGTGAGGCGATCGTACCGCGCGCCCGCACTCAGGGTCAGGTCGGGGGCGACATCGAACTGCACCTGTGCGAAGGGCCCGAGGCTCACGACGGTCTCGCCCTGGAACTGGAGGAGGGTATCGCTCGGGGCGCTGATCCGGCCGCCAGTCGCGCGATAGTTCCGCCGCACGTCGTGCATCCGCTGGAGGTCGAACCCAGCCGAGACACGCGGGTCACCCCTGCGCGAGAGAACGCGGTTGGCGTCGAGCCGCAGGCCCGTAACGCGGCGGTCGATGAAGTTGTACGTGCCGACGTTCGCCACGAACGCCCCCACGGGCGTCGTCGCGAGGGGGTTGTCCACGAACCGGCGTTGACCATAGACGGCAGCACTCCAGCCCCCGTGCTCGTCGGCGCGGGCGAGTCGCGCCGAGGCGTACCGCTGCGAGATCGAGCGCCGTGCGTCGCGCGCGACGTTCAGTGCCGTCGAGGAGTCGGGATTCGCATCGTACTCCGCTTGGGTGAGCGCTCCCGGATTGAGCGCGTGTGGCGTCTCGGCGGTCCCGGCTCGCAACGAGAGCCGCAGGCGATCGCCAAGACTCCGGTCCCAGGCGCTCATCAACTGACGCGTGTCGGCGGAGCTGTGCTGGCGGAACCCGTCGACCGTCGTGCGCGACGCCGAGAGGGAGAAGAGATCGCGGTCGGTCCGCGCGCTCACCCGAGCCTGGGTCTTCGCCAGACCGAAGGAGCCCCCCGTGACGCGGAGACTCGCCCCCACTCGATCGGGCGCACTCAAGTCGCTCGTGAACGAGATCACGCCCCCCGACCCGTTGCCGTAGAGCGAGGAGGCCGAGCCGCGCAGCACCTCGACCCGCCCGATCGCCGCAAGGTCCACGTTCGTGAGCTGGCTCTGCCCATCGGGAAGCGATTGGGGCACGCCGTCGAGGAGGACCTTCACGCCGCGGAGACCGAAGTTCGCGCGGCTCCCAGCACCGCGGATCGAAAGGCGCTGGTCGAGCGCGTAGTTGTAGCGATTCGAGATCACGACCCCGGGGATGTTCGCGAGCGCCTCATCGATTCCGAGGGTCGCCTGTCCGCGGCGCAGTTGTGCGGCATCCTGGGTGCCGACGGCCCAGGGGACCCGATCGGTCGCCATCGGTTGCCGAGTCACCTCCACCCGGAGCGCGCCGAGGCGCTGGGCGCTGTCGGCACGCGCGGAGTCGGGGGCTTGACCGGGGCGCTGCGCATCGGCGGGGGCCGCGAGCATCACGACCAGTGACGCCGCAATCATGCGCAAGCGACGCTCCGGCGTCGCGATCGGGAAATTGGTCACGCCGAAGATTACCTGTTCGCGAGCGGCCAGCGCGACCCTGCGGTGCGCCACATCCTCAACGCTCACGGAACGCCGCGCCAACGCTGCGCAGGAAGCGCCAGACGCTCGACTTGGCCCTCCGTTCCTCGCGCGCCGCGCTGCGAACGACCGAGCGCCACTCACTCCGCATCGCCTCCGCGTCGGGGAAGCGTCGCAACGGATCGGCCGCGAGGCCTCGCCGCAGCCAAGCAGCGAGCGCCGAGTCGAACTGATCGAGCGAGAGCCGACCGGCGAGCTGCGCCGCGAGGATCGCGCGCCCGTCGGCGCCCTCGAAGGGGGAGCGCCCCGTGAGCGCGAAGTGCACGATCCCGGCGACGGCGAACAGATCGGTCGTCACACCCTGCGTTTCGCCAAGCAGTTGTTCTGGCGCCGCAAAAGCGGGCGTCCCCGAGGCACCAGCCGGCGTCACGCCCATCGCATTGGCGATGCCGAAGTCGGCGATCCTCCAGCGGCGGTACCGGTCGATCAGGATGTTCTCGGGCTTCAGGTCGCGATGGATGATCCCATTCGCGTGCGCGACCGCGAGCCCGTCGAGCACCGCATCGACCTGCGAAGCGATGTCAGGGAACTCGAGCGGCCCCTGCCGCTTCACGAGGTCGGCGACCGAGCCTTCCTCCTCGAGCTCCATAATGTACCAGTTCACGTCTCCCTTCGAATCCCACGCGAAGATCGGGACGATCGCCGGATGCTGCAACTGCGCGGCGAGCTGTGCCTCGCGCCGGAAGCGACCCACCGCAGTCGCGTTCCGTGCGACATCGGGGTGCAGCATCTTGAGCGCGACTTCGCGCTCGAGGGAGAGGTCCCGCACCCGCCAGACGGAGCCGTACGTGCCCGTCCCAAGCGGCGCGAGCACCTCATAGTCGTCCCCGGTCGCCCAGCGCAGCCGGTCCTCCTCGCTGAGCGCGATGTGTTCGCCACTCGCCTGTTCGGTGCCGGGGAAGGCCAACGAGGAGGTCCCCGAGATGCGCTCGATCCGTCGCAGCATCCCTGCGATGCTCGAGAATCGGTCGGCGGGATCGGCCGCGAGCATCTGGTCCACGAGCTCGGCGACCGTCGCCGGACAATCGGGACGCACGATGCGGATCGGCGGCACGCTGCCGGTCGGCACCTCGCCGGTCAGCAGCGCGAAGGCGATCGCGCCGAGCTGCCACTGGTCCGACGCTGGCGTCGGCGTCCACCCGGCGCCCCACTCTGGCGCTGCGGGTGCCCACCGTCCCGGTGCGATGCCGGCCGGGAGCTCGTCGCTCGGCACCGCCCATTGCCAGCCAAGCATCCAGATCCGGCCAGCCGGCGTCAGGTAGGTGGTGTCGGGCGCGATGGCGCCGTGAAAGCTCCCCGAGTCGTGGAGATAGGCGAGGGAGGATCCGACCGCACGGATGAATCGGAGCGTGAATGGGACCGTCTCAGTGCCCGAGCGCCGCAGACGTTCGCCGGCGGTCTCGCCGGTGATCCATCGCCGCAGGTATCCGGGGCCACGGCGGCTGCCCGGATGCTGCTGCCAGAAGTGGTACGTCGTCGGGATGCTGGGGTGACTCCGGTGCGCCAACTGCCGGGCTTCACGAAAGAGCCAGGCGTGATGTGCCGGATCGGGCGCCGTGACGAGTGCCAGTGATCTTCCGAGTGAGTCGACGACTTCCTGCGCGTGTCGGAATGGCGTGTAGACGCCGCCGCTCCCCCACCGCCAGTCAGGCGGGAGGAGCCATCCATCGAGGTGCGGCGGGATCCCCAGCGACTGCCGATTGGGGCCCGCGTGTTCAGGGGAGTGCATCTCCAACGGAAGTTATCGAAGCCAACGGCGTTGGAGCCAGCCACACCGTCAGCGTCGTGCCACGATCTGGTCCGCTCTCGGCCGTGATCGCCCCGCCCCAACCCTCGATCAATCGTCGGCTGATCGCGAGACCGAGCCCGCTTCCGCTGGTGCGGGTGGAGAAGTGCGGCTCGAAGATCCGGTCGAGGAGATGCGTCGGGATGCCATCGCCATCGTCTTGGACGCGGATCACCGCGCCGCCCCCTGCGGTGCTCTCGACCGACAGTGAGATCCGCCGCGCTCGGGCGAGGCGCGCGTTCTCGAGCAGGTTGAGGATCACCTCGCGCAACTCCCGTTCGCGCGCCGCCGCCACGAGGGCCCCTTCGGGGATCTCGGCGTCCCAGATGATCCCCTCCGCGCCCATTCGTTCGAGTTCGAGCAGGTCGCGCGCGACCTTCGCCACGTCCACCGCCTCACTCGGCGCCGCGGTGACCGGCGGCGATCCGTAGCGGCTGAACGCCCGCGCGATCTCATCGAGTCGGTCGATCTCGGCGAGGACACGCGCCGTGTTCTCTTCGAGCACTTGGTCGAAATCGACGCGAGCATCGCGGCGTGCGCGGCGCAGGTGCTGCATCCCCAGTCGGATCGGGGTGAGGGGATTCTTGATCTCGTGCGCGACCTGGCGCGCCATCTCCCCCCACGCGAGGACGCGTTCGGCACGCGTCACTTCGGTGACGTCGTCGAGCGTGACGACGACACGCTGCACGCCGCGGGCCAACCGCGCCACGCGCACCTGGAGGCGCAGGCCGGCGCGATCGAGTTCGAAGGTCGCATCATCCTCCTCGCCCTCGCGGAACGTCGCGAGACGCGCGGCGAGCTCGGCGTCGAGCGCTTGATCGAACGCCGCGCCCGCCGCGAGCGGCTCGCCGAGGATCTCCTCGGCGCGCGGGTTCGCGAACATCACGCGGCCCCCATCGTCCACCGCAACAACGCCGCTCGCCACGTTGCGGAGCGTCGCGACGAGACGCTGCTCCGCCGCCTCGAGCGCCGAGCGGCTCTCCGCCAGATCCGACGTCATCCGGCGGAACGCGGTGAAGACCGGAGTGAACTCGACGGGAGGATCCTCGGTGAGCTCGGTCGGCCGTTCGCCGCGGGCGAGCGCGAGGGCGCTCTCCTGCAGTTCGCGGATCGGTCGCGAGAGCTGGCGCGACCCGGCCTCGCTCACGAGCAGCGCGACGATCCCACCGAGCGCGAGGGCGAAGAGGACGAAGACAGCCAGGTCGTTGCGCCGCCGGTCGAGGAGGCGCTCGTCGAGCCGCGCCGGTGCGGCGAGGACGTACTGAACGCCGCTGGAGTCGGTCACCGCGCGGTAGCCGAGCCTCACCGCCGCCGGCCCAACGCCCTCGGCCCGTCCGGCGGTCGGTTCGTCCCCCTCGTCAAGCGTGCGGACGACTCCCGGAGGTAGCAGTCGCCCGACGGGGGCCAGCGCGTCGAACAAGGGGTCACTCGTCCCCACCAGCAGTCCATTGGCGTAAAGGAAGAGCGGGGTGTCGAAGCGGTGGCCCGTCGCTGCGAGTTGCACCGTGTCGGTGGAGACGGCCACTGCGCGCAGGGTCTCTTGCACGACAAGGTCACGCGCCGCCCGGTCGTCGGCCTGAACACGCTGGAGCGACCAGAGCCCGAATAGCGCCGAGGGCACGACGAATGCCGCGAATAGAGCGACCGACAGTCGCGCGCGGTAGCTCTGGAGCACGTCGAGCCGACGGAGCCGCCACCACCGCCGGAGCGCCCCGTCGGCGCTGACGATCAGGAGCCAAACGGCGCCGAGCATCGCAAGATCGAGGAGAACGAGGAGGGCCCCGCGCATCAAGAGTGCGTCGAAGCTCCGAAGGTCGACCTTTGCGTGCACACTGCGCGTCATCCCGCCCGCCGCCGCGATCGTCCAGTCACCGTGGAGTTCCGCCCCTGTCCGGACCCACCTCCCGGCGCGTCCTCCGACCGGACCCGGGGACGGCGCATCACTGAGGTGCAGCGTATACGGCGGTTCTGGCTCCGGCGGCGCGCGAAAGCCGAGGAAGGCGCCGAACGCATCACTGGCGACGAGCGCCGTGCGAGGGGCAAGGACCGCCGTCGTGACCGTACCGTCGATGTGCGGGAGTCCGAGTACGACGTACATCCCGGGCTCTCCCGGTACCTCGCGGAGCAGCATCGCGCGCTGACGCTGCGCCTCGAGCGCGAGGAGGTTCACGCCTGCCGTCACTCCAGGGCCCCGACCCACGCGGAGTTCCGCCATCGGCGAGCCGTCGGGCGCCCACGTGGCGATCTCGATCGGGAAGTCGCTCCCGGCGAGCTCTGACCCGGCAAAGGTGACCAAGAGGTCAACGCGACTGCGCGCCGCCGTCGCGGGGTCG
Source organism: Gemmatimonadaceae bacterium (assembly GCA_031430835.1). GTDB lineage: Bacteria > Gemmatimonadota > Gemmatimonadetes > Gemmatimonadales > Gemmatimonadaceae > Pseudogemmatithrix. The sequence goes on along the minus strand of JANPCH010000084.1, from coordinate 29,319 downwards.
AGTCCGCTCGCATAACGCTCGAGCAGCGTCCGGGCCGCCGGATCGGGCGTATCGAGTCCCGCGACGTCGTTCGTCGCCAGTTCGACACGGTCGCGGACCGTCGAGAACCAGACGAGCGTCACGGCACCGCAGGCCGCGACGAACGCAACCGGCAGCACCGCGGCCCGAGCCCGACGCGTGAACGCGAGCGCGCCGATCGCGGCGATCCAGAGGAGGGGATGCAGCGCTGGAAGCCGGCCGGGCGCTTCGAGGACGAGCGGCGACGACAGCGCCGCCACCGCAGCGATCGCCGGCGCCACCCACGCGCCGACTCCACGCCGCGCACCGAGCGCGGCCTGCCCCGACGCGACCCCGACCAGCAGGACCGTCACGGCCGCGAGGAAGAGCGTCACTTGCCACGCCACCCAGAGTCCGGTCGGCACGCCGATCGCCGGCACTTGGATACCACGCGCGAGCTCCCGCAACAGGAACGGTCCGACGCCAGCGGCGAGGAGCACGCCGACCAGAGACTGCGTCCGCGAGCGGGGGCCGGCGCGCGCGCGCAGCGCCGAGAGCAGTCCGAGGAGCAACAGCGTGCTGGTGATCGTGAGCGCACCGGCGTTCGCCGTGAACCGACCACCGGAGCGCACGACGTAGAAGCTCGGATCGAACCAGGGAGAGAGATTCGAGAGTGCGTTGAGCGGGATCATCGCGACCGCCGCGAACGCGGCGCCGAAGGCGATCAGCCGCCGGCCGAGCCCGCTTCCCCGCCGCCACGCATTGGCGAGGAGCAGGAGCGCGACGATCCCGAGCAGTAGCATCGCTCGCGGCAGCGCCTGTTCCCGCGCTTCGAGGCGCAGCACATCGACCGCCGGGACGACCGCACGCGCCGCGAGGAGTGGCTCTCCCCCGAGCGAGAGCACCACGGCCCCCGGCACATCCTGAGCCGACGCCGCGCCACCGTAGACGAAACCCTCCACCCCGTGACGCGCTGCGAGCCGCTCATCGAGCGCCCGGCTCAGCTGGTCACCGGGCCGTTCGGCGTGGATGAGCACCGAGGCGACCGCGAAGCGATCCCCCGCGGATGCCACCGCGTACGCCACGATGTAGAAAGGAGTCGCGATCACACCGAGCGGTCCGGGGAGCGAGTCCATTGGCGCGACGAGTCGCCCAGCCCACGCGAACGGACTCCCGGACTTCGCGAGGATGACCGCCCGGTCCTCGGCGCCTCTGACCAACGGGGCGAGCGCATCGAATGCGGCGCTGCGCTCAGGAGGGGCGTCGAGTGCCCTACGCGCGGTCCGCACCAACTCGTCACCGACCGCTGTGAAGGCGCCGGCGAGCGCCGTGCCGGCGGCGGTCTCGCGCTCACCAGCGACCGTGTCGGCGTCGCGGTCGAGTTGGGCCGCGTGCCACTGGTACTCGGAAGCGACCCCGATGAACAGTGCGGTGGCTATCACGAGCGACGTGCGCCGGCGCCAGCCGGCGACGCGGCCGTCGCGCACGGTACGCCAGACAAGGAGCGCGAACGTCGCGACCAACGCGCCGAGGACCAGCAGCGAGGGATCCTGCAGCCATCGCGCGGCGAGCAGCGTGAACACCGCTGCGGCGACCCCCCAGGGATCCCACGAGCGGCGATCCCCGGGGGCTGCGCGCTCCGGCACCCGCTCAGAGGGGGGCGTCACGAGGGGATAATACCCGTCTCGCGTCGCCGAAGGCGACCCGTCCGGCCGACGCCGCTAGATTCCTCTCGTGCAGACTGCCCCCCGTTGCCCCCGCGCCCTTACTCTCGCCACCCTCGCGCTCGCGCTCGTCGCCGGAGCGAGTTCGGTGGGCGCACAGGTGACGATCGTGGATGAGGGCACCTTCTCGATCACGGTCGCCGGGGTCCGCATCGGACGCGAGGACTTCAGCATCCGGCGCACAGCGCTCGGTACCCTCGTCGCCCAGGGAAACGTCCTCCGCGGCGACATCCGCGCGACAGTCGTGCTCAACACCGACTCGGTGGGGGCCCCGGAACGCTTCCGATACAACTCGAACCGCAGCGGTCGCGATGAGGAGCAGGTGTCGGGCGAGCGGCGGGTGACCGTCTGGTCTGGACTCGTCACGCGACCTGGCGGTCAGTCGGGCCGCGAGTTCCGGCTCCCAGACGGGGTGCGCGGCGCCGACGATGGGGTACTCCACCATCTCTGGTTCGTGCTTCGATTCAGGGGTTCCGGCGCGACGACACTCCTCCAGCCGCGAACGATGGCGATCCATTCGATCGTCATCGAGGATGCAGGCACCGACCGAGTCACTATCGGGCTCGACGAGCTCGACGCGCAGAAGTGGAACGTCAGATTCCCCGACGGGGATGTGCCATTCCGCGAGGTCTGGATCGATGCCCAGGGGCGGCTCCTCCGGGTACGGATCCCCGCCGAGGAACTCGACGCCACCCGAGACGAGCCTCCCCCTGAAACCCCCGGCGCCTGACCGGCGTACGAGCATCCGGACCTTCCCCTCTATATAGGATCGAGAAGAGAATGCGAGTGCTGTTGAATGCGCTGCTGCTCGCCGGCCTTGCCGGCTCCGCCGCCGCCCAGACCGCGACCCGGACCACGCTCTCCCTGGGCGAGGCGCTCGAGATCGCGAAGCAGAATAACCCGACCTATCTCCAGTCGGTCACTGGGCGCGCCCGCGCCTCGGCCGCGCTCCGTACCGCGTGGGGCCAGCTGATCCCGAGCGCTGACGCGAGTGTCGGCGCAGGCCTTCGCGAGGGGCGTGTCCAGTTCTTCGGAGGCGTGCCGTTCGGTTCAACAACGGACCTCGTGTCCTCGAGCTGGGGTCTCTCGGCGGGTGCGCAGTATAGCTACCGGACCTTGACCTCGATCCGCTCGGCCAATGCGTCACTGGACGCCGCCGACGCCGACGTCGACGCGGCGCTCTTCCTCCTGCGCAATAACGTCACGGCCCAGTACCTGCTCGCCCTCCAGACGCAGGCCCGCGCGGCACTACAGGACACGCTCGTCATCCAGCAGCGATTGCAGTTGGAACTGGCGCAGGCGCGGGCTGGCGTCGGCTCCGGCACTTCGCTGGACGTGAAGCGCGCCGAGGTGGGGCTGGGTACTCAGCGGGTAGCGGCCCTGCGTGCGAGGAATCTCGCGGCGGTGGTGCGACTGCAACTCTTTCAGCAGCTCGGCGTCCCGATGCCCGAGGGTGTGATTCTCACGGCGGACCTTCCGGTCGACGCCCCGACCAGCACCGTCGCTGACCTGCTCGAGATGGCTCGTCGTGTGAACCCGGTGCTTCGCTCCATTCAGGCGCGTCAGCGGGTGGCCGATCAGGGCGTCAAGGCGGCGCGGAGTGCCTACACCCCGAGCCTCTCACTGTCGGCGAACATCGGCGGCAATGCCCAGGCGCCAGTCGACAGTTCCTTCCCGACGGACTTCACGCGGAATCCCTACAACCTCTCGATGGGGATCTCCCTCCCGCTCTTCGACGGCTTCGCCCGTGAGCAGCGCGTGCAGGAAGCGAACGCGAGCCGGACGGACGCCCAGTACGCCGTCCGTCGTCAGGAACTCGCCCTTACCGCCGACGTCACGTCGGCGCGGGTGACACTCCAAGCAGCATTTGAGACGGTGCAGTTGCAGACGCAGAACGCGGTGACCGCGCGCGAGGCCCTCCAGCTCGCCGAGGAGCGTTACCGCGTCGGGGCGAACACGTTCGTGGACCTGACCACCGCGCGCGCCGAGTATGAGCGCGCCGAGACCGACCGCATCGATGCGATCTATGAATTCCACCGGGCGTTCGCGGCGCTGGAAGCGGCCGTCGGACGCACCCTTCGCTAGGACGAGGAGCAGATGAGCAAGCGTAAGAAGATCACGATCGCCGCGGTCGTCATTGTCGCGATCGGTGCTCTAGTGGCGGCCTCGGCTGCGAAGGGCCGCAACAAGGCGACCGAGGTCCGCATCGAGGCCGTAGCGAATCAGGACCTCGTTGCCTCGGTGACGGCCAGCGGCCAGGTGCTGCCCACCAAGAAGGTCGATCTCTCCTCCGACATCTCGGGGAAGATCACGCGCCTCGAGGTGAAGGACGGCGATATGGTGAAGGTCGGCCAGTTCCTGTTGCAGATCGATCCGCAGCAGTACGAGGCGGCGGTCCTGCGGGCCGAGGCCGCACTGGCCAACGCCCGCGCCTCGCTCGCCCAGTCGGGGTCGAACCTGCAACAGGCGCAGCGGAACCTCGAGCGCTCACTGGAGATCCGGAAGGCCAACGCTGCGCTCGTCTCGGCGCAGGAACTCGAGCAGCTGACGACCCAAGTGGACGTGAACAAGGCGCTGGTCGAGGCCGCCCAGCAGAACGTCAAGCAGGGCGAAGCGTCGCTCAAGGACGCACGCTACCAGCTCTCGCGCACGACCATCTATGCGCCGATGTCGGGTCGCGTCACCCGGCTTAACGTCGAAGCGGGGGAGACGGCGATCCAGGGCACGCTGAACAAGGATGCCGCGACGCTGCTGACGATCTCCGATATGAGCGTGCTCGAGACGAAGGTGAAGGTGGACGAGACCGATGTGAGCCGGATCAACGTCGGCGACTCGGCCGTCATCCAGATCGACGCCTTCCCCGACACGACCTTCATCGGGCGCGTGGTCGAGATCTCGAACAGCTCGGTGAACCGCACCACCGCCTCCACGACCGACCAGGCGATCGACTATGAGGTCACGGTGCGGATCCTGAATCCGCCACCCGAGACCCGCCCCGACTTCTCGTCGACGGCGAAGATCGTGACCGACACCCGCACGCAGTCGCTCGCGATCCCGATCATCGCCCTCACCGTGCGGGAGAACGAGGCGCTCAAGAACACCGACTCGCCGGCCCCCAACACCGAAAAGGCGACGCCGACCGTGCAGGTCGGGAAGAAGGACGTCGAGGGCGTGTTCGTCGTCGGAGAGGACAACAAAGTGACCTTCCGTCCCGTAAAGGTCGGGATCGCCGGAGAGAAGTACTTCGAGGTCCTCGATGGGCTGAAGGTGGGCGAGCGCATCGTGGCCGGCACGTACCAGGCGATCCGCGAGCTGAAGGATGGCCAGCTCGTTCGCGAACAACCACAAGCCGCACCGGCCGCGACCAAGGCCGGAGGGACGCCGTGAGTCAGCACACCGAGGAGGAGGCACCGCTCAGCACGACGGCTGAGCGGCAGGCCATCGTCACGTCCGCGGGGGCGACCCCGTCGAAGGAGTGGGTGATCGTCACCCGCGGTCTCAAGCGCGAGTACGACATGGGCGGCGAGATCGTGCGGGCCTTGCGCGGGGTCGACATCGCGGTCCGCCGCAACGAGTATCTCGCGATCATGGGCCCGTCGGGATCGGGGAAGTCGACTCTGATGAACATCATCGGCTGCCTCGACACGCCGAATGAGGGGGAGTACTGGCTCAACGGCCAACTCGTCTCGACGATGAAGGACGACGACCTCGCCCGGGTCCGGAACAAGGAGATCGGCTTCGTCTTCCAGACGTTCAACCTCCTTCCCCGCGCGACCGCGCTCGCGAACGTCGAACTCCCCCTCGTCTACGCCGGGATCTCGTCGTCGGAGCGGCGGCACCGGGCGATGGAGGCCCTCGAGTCAGTACAGCTCGGTGAGCGGGTCCATCACCGTCCGAACGAACTCTCCGGCGGCCAGCGCCAGCGCGTCGCGATCGCCCGCGCGCTCGTCAACCGTCCCTCGATCCTCCTCGCCGATGAGCCGACCGGCAACCTCGACTCGGGCACGTCCGAGGAGATCATGCGGGTCTTCGAGCAGCTCGCCGACAGCGGACAGACCGTCATCATGGTCACGCACGAACCCGACATCGCCGCACATGCGCGCCGCGTCGTCGTGCTGCGTGACGGGCAGGTCGCGAGCGACGAGCGTCGCGAGAAGTTCACCGAAAAGCTCGGCGTCGCGCACTAGGCGTTCGTGCCCCTTCTCGAAGCGGTCCGCCTCGCCCTCCAGACCATCCGGGTGCAGAAGCTGAAGAGCTTCTTCACCCTCGCCGGTGTCTGCATCGGCGTGATGTTCCTCATCACCGTCGTCTCGATCATCGACGGGATGGGCCGCTACATGAAGGAGGACCTTGTCGGCAAGCTGCTGGCAGTGAACTCCTTCGAGCTGCGGCGGCGCCCGAACCTCAACATGGGCGAGATGGATCCGGCGATCTGGGAGGAGTACCGCCGGCGTCGGCGGCTCTTCATCAGCGACCTCCTCCCGGTGGTCGAGGCGCTCCCCGAGGGGACCCGCTGGGCCCAGGAGTCGGAAAACTCGGTGATGGCGGTGAGCCGCTACGCGCGGCCGCGGAGCACGAGAGCGATCGGGATCGACGGCGACTGGTTCGCGATCAAGAACGTCGCCCTCACCGACGGACGCCCCTTCACCGACCAGGAGATGACGCAGGGGGAGAACGTCGTGATCATCGGGCCCGACATGGTCGAGCGCGCCTTCCCCGGCGTCGACCCGATCGGCCGCGACCTCCGGATCGGGACGACCCCCTACCGCGTCATCGGGATCACCGAGTCCCGTGGCAGCGTCTTCGGCATCTCGTTCGACAACTTCGTCATCGCCCCCTGGCGCTCGCCGATCCGGAAGCTGCTCAACCCCGAGCCGCAGATGATCGACGCGGTGGTCATCCAGGCTGAGAACCAAACGGTCCTGATGGAGGCGCAGGAGCGGGTGCGCGGGGTGATGCGCACGCGGCATAAGCTGCGCCCGGGGATGAAGGACGACTTCTCGATGGAGACGTCGGACAGCGCGCTTGAGTTCTGGAACAAGCTCGAGGGGTACCTCCTCATCGCCGGCGTCGCCCTTCCGGCGATCGGCCTCGTCGTCGGCGCGATCGTGATCATGAACATCATGCTGGTGGCAGTGGCCGAGCGGACCCGCGAGATCGGGATCCGGAAGGCCCTTGGCGCCCGCCGGCGCGACATCCTCGCGCAGTTCCTCGTCGAGAGCGCGACGCTGAGCACGGTCGGGGCGATGCTGGGCATCGCGCTCGGCATCGGGCTGGCACAGGCGATCGCGGCGGCAACGCCGCTGCCGGCGAGTGTGGCCCCCTGGTCGATCGTCGTCGGCGTGCTGGTCGGCGCCGGCGTCGGCATCATCTCCGGGGTGTATCCGGCGAGCCGCGCGTCGCTGCTCGACCCCATCGCCGCGCTCCGCCAGGAGTAGCCGCGATGAGTCTCGAGTCCAAACTCTACAACGTCACCGAAGGCGTCCGGATCGCCGCCGAGTCGATCGTCGGCAACAAGGTGCGGGCCGGTCTCACGATCCTCGGGGTCGCGGTCGGCGTCTTCGTCGTCGTGGTGATCTCGGCCGCCGTGCACGGGATCAACGTGAGCGTCGCACGGGACTTCGAGTCCACCGGGCCCACGACGTTCTTCGTGACCCGCTACCCGATCACGTTCGAGGCCTGCGACGGCTCCGAGGACACCTGTGCCTGGCTCCGGAATCCGCCGATCAACTGGAACGAGGTGGAGACCCTCGCCCGCCTCGAGGGTGCGGCAGCGGTCGGCGTGCGGATGGACTGGAGCGGCGCCTACAAGTACCGCGACAAGTCCCTCGGCTCGGCGCCGATCGAGGCCTACACGGCGAACTGGGCGATGTTCGGCGCACCGGAGATGCAGCCGGGGAGCCGCGCCTTCACCGAGCAGGAGGTGCGGAGCGCGGCGCGGGTCGTCGTGCTCAATACCACGATGGCCACCCGTCTCTTCGGGGACAGCGATCCCCTCGACAAGACGATCACGATCAGCGCGATCCCCTTCCGGGTGATCGGCGTCTACAAGGAGACCGGGAGCTTCCTCTCGGGCGCCGACCGTCCGAAGGGCGTGATGCCGGTGACCACGCTCCAGCGCGCGCTCAACGTCCGCCGAAGCGACATGGGCGTGATCGTGAAGCCGCGCGACAACGTCCCGCGTGACGTGATGGTGGACGATGTGATGGCCGCGATGCGCGGGCTTCGCGGGCTCCGGCCCGGCGATGAGTCGAACTTCGCGATCATCACGCAGGACAAGCTGATGGAGACGTACGACAAGATCTTCGGGATGTTCTTCCTCGTGATGATCGCGCTCTCGGCGGTCGGGCTTATCGTCGGCGGCGTCGGTGTCGTCGCGATCATGATGATCTCGGTGACCGAGCGGACCCGCGAGATCGGCGTGCGGAAGGCGCTCGGCGCGACGCGGGCGACGATCCTCTGGCAGTTCCTGATCGAAGCGGTGACGCTCACCGGGGTTGGTGCGGTGATCGGCCTGATCGTCGGGTGGCTCGTCTCGACGCTGATCCGGTCGGCGACACCGATCGAATCGTCGATCCCGCCGATGGCGGTCGTGGCGGCGCTGGTGGCCAGCTGTTTCACCGGCATCCTCTTCGGGATGATCCCCGCGGCGCGCGCCGCCAAGCTGGACCCGGTCGAAGCCCTCCGGCACGAGTAGCGGACGCCCGCGTGCCGTTCCTCGAAGCGGTCCGCCTCGCCCTCCAGACCATCCGCGTGCAGAAGCTCAAGAGCTTCTTCACGCTCGTCGGTGTGATGATCGGCGTGATGTTCCTGATCGCGGTCGTCTCGATCGTCGAGGGGATGAGCGACTACGTCGAGAACGACTTCGCCGCGAAGATCATCGGCGTGAACACCTTCGACGTGCGACGGTGGCCCGACTTCAATCCGAACGAGTCCGACGAGGACTGGCGCGAGATGATCCGCCGGCCGCGGATCTTCGGGCCCGAGGTCGCGCTCGTGAAGGCCACGCTACCGGCGTCGTTCCGCAGCGCGGTCGTGAATGAGAGCTTCGTGTACGGCTTCGCCCCCGGGATGCGACCGCGCGCGGTGCAGGCGATCGCGACCGAGGCGAGCTACTTCGAGATCAAGAAGTTCGGACTGAAGACCGGGCGCGCCTTCGCTCCGCAGGAAGTCGAGATCGGGGCGAGCGTCATCGTGATCGGGGTGGAGGTCGCCGACTACTACTGGCCGGGGCTCGACCCGATCGGCCGTGAACTGCGGATCGCCGGGCTCCCCTATTCGGTCATCGGCGTGATCGAGGCGCAGGGCTCGGTCTTCGGCTTCTCGATGGACCGGATGGCGATCGCCCCCTACACCTCGCCGCTCTCCCGCGCGCTCCGTCCGCGTGGCGACTTCCAGCGGATCACCGTCCAGGGGCCGTCGCGCGAGGCCCTGATGGACGGGATGGAGATGGTGCGTGAGGCGTTGCGCGGCTTTCGCCGGCTCGGACCGGGCCGACCCGACAACTTCGCCCTCGAGACCTCCGACGCCGCACTTGCCTTCTTCGACGAACTGAAGGGGAAGATGGTGCTCTTCGGTACCGCCCTCCCCGCGATCGGTCTGGTGGTCGGCGCGCTGGTGATCATGAACATCATGCTCGTGGCAGTCGCCGAACGGACGCGCGAGATCGGCGTGCGGAAGGCCCTTGGGGCCAAGCGGCGCGACATCATGTCGCAGTTCCTCGTCGAGGCAGCGACGCTCTCGGTGGTCGGGGCGGCGATCGGCGCTGGTCTCGGGATCGGGCTGAGCCAGTTGATCGCGGCGCTGACGCCCCTTCCGGCCTCGGTCGCGCCCTGGTCCCTCGTCGCGGCGCTCATCGTCGGCGCCGGGGTCGGGATCGTCGCGGGCGTCTACCCGGCCAGCCGGGCCTCGCGGCTCGATCCGATCGCCGCCCTCCGGCAGGAGTAGCCGATGCGCCTCTGGGACCGGATCGTGATGAGCCTCGAGGGCGTGTTGATCGCGCTCGACTCGCTGCGCCAGAACAAGGTCCGCGCGGCACTCACGATCTCCGGCGTGGCTGTCGGCGTCTTCGTCGTCGTCGCGATGGGCGCCACCGTGCACGGGATCCGGATGTCGTTCCAGAAGGACATGGACGAGTTCGGCACCGCGACCTTCCAAGTGCGGCGGCGGAATCCGGGCTTCAACTCCTGCGATTCGTCAGTCCAGGACTGCCCGGAGCGCCGCTACCCGGGCGTCTCGATCCCCGAGTGGCGCGCGATCCAACAACTGCCCGAGGTCGAGAACGCGATGGCGTGGCTCTTCGGCGGCGCCGACGTGAGCTACCGGGATCGTCTCGTGAAAGGCGTCGGATTCGATGCTCAGAGCACCGAGTGGATCCAGACCGATCAGGCGGATGTGAACCCGGGCCGCACCTTCACCGAGACCGAGCACGATGCCGCGGCGCTCGTGTGCCTGGTGAACGCGAAGCTCGCGACCGAACTCTTCGGCGACTCGGACCCGATCGGCAAGGAGATCGAGCTCGACGGGACGCGGTTCCAGGTGATCGGCGTCTTCCACACCAAAGCGGGTTTCCTCAAGACGCTCGACGGACGCGGACCGACGACCCCTCGAATCGTTTTGCCGATGATGACGGCCTATCGCCGGCTGAACATCTGGCGCCGGGGGATGATGGTGATGGTGCGCCCCCGACCCGACGTCTCGCGCGACGACGCGATGGACGCAGTCACGTCGGTGATGCGCGGGATGCGCGGACTCCGGCCCGCCCAGCCGAACACCTTCTTCCTCGTCGGCCAGGATCGGATGATGGAGGTCTTCGACCAGCTCTTCGGCGCGATCTTCCTGGTCGGACTCGGTCTCTCGGCCGTCGGACTGCTGGTCGGAGGCGTCGGAGTCGTCGCGATCATGATGATCTCGGTCACCGAGCGCACCCGGGAGATCGGTGTCCGCAAAGCCCTCGGTGCGACCCGAGGGACCATCCTCTGGCAGTTCCTCGTGGAGGCGGCGACGCTCACGAGCGTCGGAGCCCTCATCGGCCTCATCATCGGGGGAGCGCTGGCGGCAGTCGTGCGCAGTTACACGTCGATCCCGGCGACGGTGCCTCCCAGCGCGATCGTGATCTCGCTCCTCGCCGCGGCGCTCACCGGGGTCTTCTTCGGAATGCTCCCCGCCACGAAGGCCTCCAAGCTCGATCCGGTCGAGGCCTTGCGGCACGAGTGACCTCGCGCCGTCAGGCGCGAGAGTGATGGGAGTGCGGTAGCGGACGCTGCGAGGTTGGGGCGATGCACCTTTCGTCCGAGGCTCCACCCCCTCGCGCGGCTTCCGTGATCGCCGTCGTCATCGTCGCCGTGGCGTTCCCTCCACTGGGGCGTGGCGTCGCGGCCGACTCGCCGAGCCTCCTCGCGTTCGGCTATTCGATCGCCGTCGCGGTGACGGCGGGACTCGCCCGGCACAGCGATCCCGCGCTCGGCGACCTGCCGTGGCGGCGATGGCTCGCCGACACCACGCGAGCAGCGGGAGTCACGCTCCTGCTCGCCGGTCTCCGGTGGGTTCGCGGTCCGATCGAAGAGCCGATCGGGTCGCTCCGCGTATTCGGCTCCCTACTCTTCGGAGTGTGTGTCGAGGAAGTGGTCTTCCGCGGCCTGCTACCGGCGGTCTTGCCGCGTCGCGCCGCGCTGCTCGTTTCCTCGCTGGCCTTCGGCGCTGCGCACGCCGACACGATGATCCCGCATAGCGTCGCCGGAGCGCTCTTCCACCTCCTGCGTGGGCGAACGGGGTCGCTCGTCGCCCCGATCCTCGCGCACCTCGCACACAACGCGGCGGTCATCGCGGCGATGAAGTGATGACACTCGGAACGCCAGCGGCCCCATCTTCGGCGCCTCCTGATGCAAACACCCACTACTTGCCGCGAGGGAATCATGGATCGAGTGACTGGAAAGGATCGTGGCACGCACTTCCGGGGAGTTCGTGTCTGGGCGCTCGGCGCCCTACTGTTCACCGTCGCCGCCTGCGGCGACGACGCGTCGGCACCATCGGCGCCGCGGTTGCCGGCCCACATCAGCGCCGCGATGAGCGACTCGCGGATCGGGCGAGGTGTTCCTGACCGATTCCGTCAGACCGGGATCGAGCACAACCGACTCACCTTGTTGACCGCGAAGAAGCTGCGCGGCGAGTCGCGCGGATTCGGCGACCCGGTGCGGCGCTGCGCCGCCGTCCGACGGGTGCTGCACGGCGAGGCCGCGCGCACCGCGCAGTCGTTGGGGGCCGCGGGCCGCGAAGTGCTCCTGCGGAACGCGCTCGACCGCACCCTCTCGAGGTTCGAGGGATGCCCGTTCAGTTCGGTCGCGTCGGCTTCGCTCGTCGCCCTACCGAGTGGCGCCGCAGCGATGGGCGATTCGGTCGCTCCCTCCCAGACTGCATTCGATGCCCTGGCGCGACTCGATGAACAGGTCGGCGCCGCCACGGACGCCGGCCAGGTCGACGCGGCGCTGGCAACCGCCGCGAGCGCCGCGGCATCGATGACCGAACTCGACGCGGCGGCGGTCTACGCCGCAGTCGCGCAGACTCAAGCGTCGATCGTCCTGTGGGAGTCGGGCGGACCAGGCTGGAAGGAGTTCAGCACGGCCCCGCCGGCCGAGTCGCTCTTCCGGCTGGCCGCTTTCGCGCCACTGAGCAACTGGGCGACGTTTAAGCTCGCGATCGGTGCGGACCTCCTGGGGTGCCTCGGCGCGATCCGATATCTGCGGCAGCTTCCGATAATCCAGGACCCGCGCCTCCTCCTCGGCGTCTGTGGCCTCACGGCGGCGGCGTTCAGCATCATCACCGCGTACGAGCTCATCTTCGACGAGGAGTGACGACGACAATGGAACAGAACAAGGTCCAGATAACCCTGCGAGCGCTGCTCGGACTCGTCGAAACATTCCTGATCATGCACGGTGGGCTCAACATCCTTGGGACCTACGCCGTGCGTGATACCGCCTTCGCTTTCGCGGTCTGCGGCGCCCTTGTGGCAGTGCTCCTGTTGGTCTGGCCCGCCAAGCTGCGGAAGGGCTGAACGCAGTGGACGGGGGGCGGACGGCAGACTGCGACATTCGCGGCCTGCCGTCCGCCATTCTTCGCGTGTGGTCCTCTCCTACGCCACCGCGACGTACGGGACGCCGCGAACCGTTGACCGACTGACCGCGACGATCATCGCCGGCACCACGATCACACCGGGGACGACATTCGCCACCAGCTCGGCGTGCGTCCCCTGCGCATTGCCCCCGGGACCGGCGAGGTCGCGCCCGAGCCGCATCAGCGAGCGGTTGCACGCCAGCACCTCGACCCCCCGCCGCCTGAGCCCTTCCACCGTGGCCGGGCCCCCGGCGGCGAAGGGACTCGCGGTCGCTGGCTGCCCCTGCGCGTTGTTCACGCTGAATCGCGTGCCGAAGGCGTACTTCGACCACATCGCGTCGTTGAGGATCATCGCGAGCGCCGGACTGTGGACGCCGACGGCGACACCGAGCCGCTCGTCGGGGGTCGCGAAGTCCTGGTTGTAGACGTCCATGAAGTTCAGCGCGCGACGGAAGGCGAGCGCGTCCTGGATGATCCCGGTCTCGATGAGGATGCGCTGCTCGCGTTGCGCGATCGCGTTGAGCCAGCGCTCGTCGGGAGCGCCTGCCTCAGGCGCGACTGGGATGGCCGCCGCGAGTGAGCGCGGCGTCGCTCCGACAGCGAGCAGCGCGGCGAGTCGACCAAGGAAGGAACGGCGGGCAGTGGACATTGGCGCCTCAACGAAAGGAGGTGAATTCGGCGAGCGATTTCTTCGTGATCATAGGGACCTGAGCGTCGGCCGAAGGATAGCCGACGACCAGGAGCAGGAAGGGCTTCTCGTTCTTTGGCCGGTCGAGGATCCGATTGAGGAATCCCATCGGACTCGGCGTGTGCGTGAGCGTCGCGAGGCCCGCGTGGTGCAAGCCGGCGATGAGGAACCCGGTCGCGATCCCAACCGATTCCTGCACGTAGTAGTTCGATCGCTTCCCTCCCCCCGGAAGCCGACGGTATCGCTCAGCGAAGATCGCGATGAGCCACGGTGCTCGCTCGAGAAAGGGCTTGTCGGAATCCGTACCGAGCGCCTGGAGGTCCTCGAGCCACTCTTCGCCCGCGCGCCCCTCATAGAAGGCACGCTCCTCGACCTCCGCCTCCTCCCGGATGCGACGCCTGAGTGCGGCGTCCTGCACCGCGACGAAGTGCCAGGGCTGCAAGTTCGCTCCACTTGGCGCTCCGCCGGCCGCCGTCAGGCAATCCTCGATGAGCGCGCGTGGGACCGGCCGATCGCTGAAGTCTCGCACCGTCCGTCGCCGCCGGAGGGCGGCGCTGAACTCCCGAGCGCGCTCCAGCATCTCGGCCGGCGAAAACTCGTGGTATGTCCGAAGGGGCTCAGTGGGAAAGCGTGTCACGTGGTCATCGTCGATGGGTGCAATGACAATGCTACGTCGACTATCTTTCGCGCAACGCGCAGTCTGCGCGTGAACCCGGGCCCTGCGGTCCCTCGCCCGGGGTCTCTCATGGCTGAAGAATGACCTTCGAAACCCTCGGTTTGGATCCCGCGCTCGGGCGTGCGATCCGTGACCTCGGTTGGCCCAAGCCAACTCCCATCCAGAACGACGCCATCCCTCCGGCGCGCGATGGGCGCGACATCCTCGCCTGCGCGATGACGGGGAGCGGCAAGACCGCGGCGTTCTTGTTGCCTTTGCTCAACCGCCTCCACAAGTCGCCGAAGCACGCGACGCGCGCGCTGATCCTCACGCCGACGCGTGAACTCGCCGCGCAGGTGCACGCTGATTTCGTGGCGCTCGCGCGCCACACGAAGCTGACTGGCGCTGCCGTGTTCGGTGGCGTCGGCGCCGGTCCGCAGGAAGCGGCGTTCCGCAAGCCAGTGGATGTGATCGTCGCGACCCCGGGGCGCCTCCTCGACCACCTCGGCCAGCCGGGGCGGTATGTGAACTTCAGCGCGCTCGAGGTGCTCGTCCTCGATGAAGCCGACCGGATGCTCGATATGGGCTTCCTCCCCGACATCCGCCGCGTGCTCGCGAAGCTCCCCGCCAAGCGGCAGACGCTCTTCTTCAGCGCAACGCTGCCGCGACCGATCGTCGAACTCGCTCGCGAGATGCTGCACGACCCCGCGAAGATCAACGTCGAACGGGTCGCGAAGCCGGCCACCGGCGTCGAGCAGGCGGTCTTCCCGGTGCCCGAGGCGGCGAAGGCCGCTCTCTTCATCGCCCTCCTCAAGTCGGGCGTGATCGGGAATGTGATCTGCTTCACCCGCACCAAGCATCGAAGCAATCGCCTCGCCGACGTGCTCACCAAGGCCGGTATCCCCAACGCGAAGATCCACGGGAACCGGAGCCAGAACCAGCGTACCGAGGCGCTCGCCGACTTCAAGGGCGGCAAGGTGCGGGTGTTGGTGGCCACCGACATCGTGGCCCGCGGGATCGACGTCGAGGCGCTCGAACACGTCGTGAACTTCGACGTGCCGCACGTCCCTGAGGACTACATCCACCGGGTCGGTCGCACCGCCCGCGCCGATGCGATCGGGGAGGCCTTCACGCTCGTCGCGCCGGATGAGGAGGCGGATCTGAAGGCGATCGAGAAGGCGATCGGCCGGACTCTCCCGCGACGGAAGGTGGAAGGATTCGACTACGCGCACCGCCCCGCCGAGCGCCTCGAGATCCCGATCGCCGAACGGATCGCGGCGATCCGCGCGCGGAAGGCGGAGGATCGCACCCGCGCAAAGGAGAAGGCGGCGAGACGGGATGCCCACGTGAAGCGGGAGACCGGGCGAAGGCGTTGAACTGCAGATGGAAGAGGGGAGATGGGAGATGGGAGGGGCGCGCCGGGAACTGCCGGCGCGCCTCTTTCACTGCCGCCCTCCTCTCTCCCATCTCCCTTCTCCCATCAGCCCGAACGCTGGACCGTCCGTCGCGTATTACCCAGTTAGGCGGCCTCTGCCGCCTGGAACGTCAATCAATCGGAGGAACGATGCGGGCGATGAGGATCCTGTCGGCGGCGGCCCTGGTGTTCGTGGCCTCGACGGCGTCGGCGCAGGGTGGTGGGCAGGGGATGGACCGGGCCGCGATGCAAGCGCGGCAGAACCAGATGCTCTTCGCTGGCATCACGCTCAGCGACGTGCAGAAGGCCAAGATCGACACGATCCAGATGAAGGCGGCGGACGAGCGCACGGCGATGATGCAGGGCATGCAGGGCGGCGGCGGGATGGACTCGACGATGCGCGCGAAGATGACTGACATGCGCACCAGGACCAACGCCGCGATCCGTACGGTGCTCACTGCCGAGCAGCAGCCGATCTTCGACAAGAACCTCGCGGCGATGCCGCAGGGCGGCGGTCGCCGTCCGCCGATCGAGCGCTAGGCTCGCTCGTCGGTCCTGAGGATCGCGTAGAGGGCGAGGTCGCGCGGCGTGCCGTCGCGGAAGACGACGCCGCGCAACACGCCTTCGACGCGCATCCCAGCGCGTTCCATCACCCGGCCGGACGCCGGGTTGCCGATGAAGTGGTGGGCTTCCACCCGATGGAGGCCCAGCTCGTCGAACGCGAACGCGATCACCCGCTTGGTCACTTCGGTCGCGACGCCCTTCCCCCACTCGTTCACCGCGACCCAGTAGCCGACCTCGCCTCGGTGATGCGCGAGCGTGAGTGAAAGACCGATCGCGCCGAGCAGGCTCTCGCCCTCGCGGGGCGCGATCGCCCAGGTCGCCCGCTTCCCCTCCCGCCACGCTTCCGGATGCCGGCTGATGAACTCCTCGGCGGCACCCGTCGGATAGGGATGCGGGATCGTCAACGTCGTCTCGGCGATCCTACCATCGCTCAGATGCGCCTGCAGTGCCGGCGCGTCACCGGCCACGAATGGCCGCAGGTGGAACCGCGCGGTCGCCAGCATCGGCAGGGGTGCGGCGAAGAGTCGATCGCGATCGCTCATCACCGGAAGATGCGCGAATCGCGCCCTCCGGGCGACATCCATAGATTCAAGGGATGACTCCCCCCGTTGACGTACTCGCGATCGCGGCGCATCGGGACGATGTCGAGCTGACCTGTGGCGGCGCCCTCATCAAGCAGGCGTGGAAGGGTCACCGCACCGGGATCGTCGACCTCACGCAGGGGGAGATGGGCACCCGCGGGTCCGCCGCACGTCGCGCCAAGGAGGCGGAGGCCGCCGCCGACGTCCTCGGCGTCGCCGTGCGGCTGAACCTCGAGCTCCCCGACGCGGGGATCACGAACACGCCCGAGACCCGCCGGAAGCTCGCGATCGTGTTGCGCGAACTGCGACCGCGGGTCGTGATCGCGCCGGCCCCTCGGGGCCGTCATCCCGACCATCGAGTCGCCTCGCAGCTCGTGCGCGACGCGGCGTTCCTTGCCGGGCTCTCGAAGCTCGACCCGGACACTCCGCCACACCGACCGCACAAGGTCCTGCACGCCCTGGCATATCGGGAAGACCACGTGAAGCCGACCTTCGTGACCGACATCAGCGCCGAGTTCGAAGCGAAACTCGAGGCGATCCGCTGTTATGGCTCGCAGTTCGACGGCGCGACGCAGGCGGGAGAGGTGTACCCGACCGGCGAGTCGCTCTACGACGTCGTGAGGCATCAGGCCGCACACTACGGGTCCCTGATCCGCTGCCGCTACGGCGAGCCGTTCTTCACCTTCGAGACGATGCGCGCGGATGATCTCCTCGCGCTCGAGGTCGCCACCTTTTGAACGCTCCCCGTCCGATCTCGTATCCGACGTACCTCGAGCTCGAGTCCCTCCTCGGCCTCCAGCGTCCGCAGAGCACGCCGACGCACCCCGACGAACTCCTCTTCATCGTCGTGCACCAGGCCAGCGAACTCTGGTTCAAGGTCATCCTGCACGAGTTCGACAACCTCATCGCTCGACTCGAGGGCTTCGACGCGCAGGGAGCGCTGACCGCGATGCAGCGGATCAACACGCTCGTCGAACTCGTCGCCCACGAACTCTCGGCCCTCGATACCCTGCCGCCGCAGCGCTTCATCCAGTTCCGGGGCAACCTCGGCAACTCGAGTGGGTCGCAGAGCGTGCAGTTCCGGGCGATCGAGGCGACGAGCGGCCTCCGTGACGCGCATTTCCTGGCCGCGATCAGGGAGCACGGCGAGCCCCATCCGACGATCGCTCGGTCGCTCGCGCGGCCGACCTTGCAGTCGCTCTTCCTCGCGCTCCTCGCGAAGCAGGGCGTCACGCTCGAGTCGCTCTACACCGACTCCAAGCACGGTCTCCTCCTGATGCTCGCCGAATCGTTCCTGGCGTACGAGCAGGGGTTCGCCCGGTGGCGCTTCCTGCACGTCCAGCTGGTCGAGCGGATCATCGGTCCGGACACCGGCGGCACCGGCGGCACGCTCGGAGCGCGATACCTCCAGAAGACGATCGCCCAGCGGTTCTTCCCCGAGCTCTGGGCGGTCAGGGCCCGGCTCTACGGAGGCTGACGGGGTGCACGACATCTCGGTCCCGTTCGACGCCGGCACGCCCGAGTGGCCCGGGGACACTCCGTTCTCGTGCGGTTGGAGTTGGGAGATCGCTGGCGGAGCCGCGGTGAACGTCGGTCGGATCGTCACGAGCCCGCACGTTGGGACGCACGCCGACGCACCCCTCCACGTGCGCGCGACGGGCGCCGGAGCGAGCCATCTCCCGCTCGCTCCATTCCTCGGTCCGGCGCGAGTGGTCGACGTGTCGAGCGTGCAGGGCGTGATCACGCTCGTGCACCTCCAGCGGGCGGGGTACAACTCGGAGACGAAGCGGCTGCTGCTGCACACGGGCCGCAGCGTCGCCGCGGGCGCCTTCCCCACGGCGTGGCCGACGCTCGACCCCCAGGCAGCGCGGATCCTGACGCGAGCCGGCCTCGTCCTGCTCGGCGTCGATGCGCCAAGCGTGGACGAACGGGAGAGCAAGACCCTCGCGGTACACCACGCCCTTTTCGACGGCGGCGCCTACATCCTGGAGAACCTCGATCTGCGCGGCATCGCACCGGGCGACTGGGACCTGCTGGCGCTGCCGATGCCGGTCGGGGCGATCGACGCGGCGCCCGTCCGGGCGCTCCTTCGGCCAAGCGGAAGTGGGGTCCCGCACGTAGGTTAGTCGCGCGGTCCGGCCCTGGCGGCCAACGCGCCGCCCGGCGCCCTCATTGCTCGCGACGATGCCCCGAATCCTCGAGTTCGTACCCCGGTCCGCCATCTGCGCGATGGCCGCCCTCTTCCCCCTCGCTTCGCTTCAGGCGCAGGGCTCGTCCCCGCGGCCAGTGTGGCCTGACGAGGGGCCGTTCTCGTGGGCTCCCCGCCCGACCGAACCAGCGATCACCGCACGCGACCTCCGCACGCGGCTCTACCAGATCGCTGACGATTCGATGGGTGGCCGGCGGATCGGCGAACCGGGGAACGCGAAGGCGACGGACTACATCGCCGGCGAGTTCAGGCGACTGGGACTCCGTCCGGCCGGTGACAGCGGGACGTACTTCCAAGAGATGCCATTCGGACCGCTCGGGTTCGAGATGGGGAGTGCGCGCTTGGTCGTTGCTGGGCGCGCTCTTGGCGCACCGACCGATTGGATCCCGACCGCTCCGACGGTGGCGAACGGATTCGCAGGCACTACTCGGATCACGAACGCCGCTGCGGTGTTCGCCGGTCGCTGGGGCGATACGGTGGCCCTCGACGCAGCACGGTTTCGCGGGAAGATCGCGGTGTTCGTGAATGAGGCTTCGGCGACCCGGACACCGACGGTGCCGAGGAATTGCGCCGACCTGCCCGACCGGTTCGGTGCCGCGGCGGCGATCGTCGCCGATGCAGCGGCGCGCGCCAACCCGCAGGCGCCCGCCGCGGGCGGGGGCGCGAACGTGCCCCGTTCTGACCGCCGGGCGCACGAGGCGGGCGCGATCGGTGTCCTGGTCGTCGGGCTCGACGAGCTGAGTGCTGCGGCCCGCACCACCGCGACGAATCCACGGAACGCGATGCGGCCGGCGACGCTCCTGGGCGCGAACGCGACCGTCGCCGGCGCGACGATCTCCCGCGCCGCCGCACAGCGGATCTTCGGCCGCGCGGTCGATCGCCTCTCGCTCGGCGCTACTGGCGCGAAGGTGACGGCCGCGTGGAGCTACGGCTGGAAACCGTCGGTCGCGCCGGCTCGCAACGTCGTCGCGATCCTCCCGGGGAGCGACCCATCGCTGGCGCATCAGTACGTGCTCGTCGGCGCGCACAACGACCACATCGGCACCTCCGCTTCGCCGGTCGACCACGACTCGCTGCGCGCCGTGAATACCGTGACTCGCCGCCAGGGGAACAATGACCCGATCTGCGTCCCCTCGGCCGACCAGCAGCGTCGCATCGACTCCCTCATCGCACGGGCGCGTAGTATCCGGCCGCCGCAGCGCGACTCGATCTTCAACGGCGCCGACGACGACGGTTCGGGCACCGCAGTCCTGCTCGAGATCGCTGAGCGATTCGCCGGGGAGCGCCCCGCACGGTCGATCATCTTCGTCTCGCATCAGGGCGAGGAGAGCGGCCTCCTCGGTTCCCGGTGGTTCGTGGACCATCCGCCCGTCCCGCTCGAGAACATCGTCGCGGCGCACAACATGGACATGCTCGGCAAGGGTCGCGTGGAGCAGGTGAAGTACGGCGGCCCCAACTCGGTGCAGACCCTCGGATCACGCCGCCTCTCGCGCGAGTTCGGGGACATCATCGACTCGGTGAATGCCGTCCGCGACGAGCCGATGGTGGTCGACAAGAGTTGGGACGTCACGCAGAATCCGATGAACCGGTTCTGTCGCAGTGATCAGGTGAACTACGTGAACAAGAACGTTCCGGTCACCTATTTCTCGCTCGGCTATTCGCAGGACTACCACCAACTGACCGACGAACCGCGCTACATCGACTACGACCACTCGGCGCGGCTCGCCCGCTTCATCCACGACGTGATGTTCGCGATCTCCGCACGGAAGGACCGCCCGGCGATCGCGGGCCCTGACCCGGCGTACCCGAGCTGCGGGCGCTGACGAGGCATTCGATGAAGAGCGCCGCCCCGAGTGTGACGAAGTACTTGCTCGAGCTCCCCCCCGAGCGCCGTCCGGTCATCGAGGCCGTGCGACGGATGATCCTTGCCAACATCGACAAGGACATCGAGGAGTCGATGTCGTACGGCACCCTCGGCTACGTGGTGCCGCACCGCGTCTTCCCCGGTGGCTATCACTGCGACCAGAAGATGCCAGTGCCGTACATCGGTGTGGCCTCGCGGACGAACCATATGGCGCTCTACCTGATGTTCGCCTACGCCGGCGGCTTCGAGGAGGACTGGATCAGGAAGCAGTACGCAGCGAAGGGGAAGCGACTCGATATGGGGAAGGCCTGCCTGCGGTTCAGGTCGCTCGAGGACCTCGACCTGGCGATCGTCGCCGCGGCGATCCGTCGCGTGCCGGCGCAGCAGCACATCGCGACCTACGTGGCGTCGGTCGGTGCCGACAAGTGGCGGACGCCGCCCGCCCCGCCCCCGCGGCTCGTGCCATTGCGTCCCGACCCGCCGCCCGCGCCGAAGGTCGAGCAAGCAAAGGTGGCGGGACCGAAGGTCACCGCGACGAAGAAGGCGAAGCCCGCCGTGAAGAAGAAGCCATCCGCTTCGCCCTCCCGCCCCAAATCGCGGGAACGGAAGCGCATCGACTCGAAGAAGCAGAGGCCGAGCGGCACGCGCCGTCGCCACCGCTGACCGCCCGCATCAACCACTGATCTCCAGCCGGAGCCACTCGATGTCCCGTCGCACGATATCCCTCACACGCCGCGTCATCACGCTCGTGGCACTCTTTCCGATCCTCGCTCCGGCGCTCGCCGGCGCGCAACAAGGAGTCCGGAACGCGACGTGGGATCCGCAGGAGATCCTCAAGACGGAGCACTACGTCCGCCCCCCCGAAGCGGTGGAGCGGATCGTCCTCGCGCCGCGCACTGACATCTCGTTCAACACGCCGAACGCTGATCGCAGCTGGTTCCTCCGCACCACGGGGAAGCACCGCGCCACGGTCGCGACGTACGGAAAGCCGCACATCTATCTCGGTGGGCTCGCGATCGACGTCGCGGCGAACCGCGCCCGCTCGCTCACCACGAGCACGCAGACGGGGATCACGCTGGTGAACCCGCGGACCGGGGAGTCGCGCGACCTGCAGGTCCCGGCCGGCGCATCGGTGTCTTCGCCGGTCTGGTCGCCCTCGGGCACCCAGGTGGCGTTCATCGCGAACTTCGCTGACGCATCGTACGCTTACGTGGCCGAGGCCGCGACAGGACGTTCGGCGCAGGTCTCGCGTGCACCGCTGCTCGCGACGCTCGTGACCACGATCGAGTGGACGGCCGATGGGAAGCAGCTCCTCGTCGTGCTGATCCCCGAAGGACGTGGCGCGGCACCGACTCACGGACCCGGTGGGATCGAGGATGGACCGCGCGTGCGGCTCACCGGTGGCAAGGCGTTGCCGCAGCCAGTGCATTGGAGTTTGCTCGAGGATCCGCACGACAAGGCGCTGGTGAAGTACCACACGACCGGGCAGTTCGCCCTGCTCGACGTGGCGCGGAAGACCGTCCGGCGCATCGGCGCGCCGGCGATGATCCGAGATGTCGATGCGGCGGCGGACGCCCAGTACTTCCGCGTCACGCGGATGGTCGAGCCGTTCTCGTACATCGTACCGGTGAGCAGCTTCGGCTCAGTGCAGGAACTCTGGGACGCCTCAGGGAAGTCGGTCGCGACGCTGGCGAAGACTGACTTGCGCGAAGAGCGCGCGGCAGGAGGCGGCGGATTCGGCGGCGCCCCGGCAGCGAACGCGGCGGCCGACACCGGCAAGCGCAACATCCAATGGAATCCGGTCGGAACGGGACTCGTCTACCTGGAGTCCGTGTTCGCGGCTGCTCCGACCGGCGATGCGCCGGCGCGGCCGAGCCGTCCCGCAGCCGGCGGGACCCAGGGCGCGAACCGCGCGCCGGCGCGGCCGCAACCGACCGCCGTGCGCTACGTCAACTGGCTCCCGCCCTTCGGACCGAATGACACGAAGATGATCTACGAGGGCGGACCGCAACTCACCAACGTGGCGTGGAGCGCTGACGGGAAGGTGATGTTCGTGACCGACAGCGGCGCTGTGTCGGCGATCCGCCCGGCCGAGCCGACGAGGAAGTACGCGCTCGGACGCGGGGTAACGATCCCGGCGACCGGTGGTGGATTCGGCGGCGGTGGCGGGGGTGGCGGTGGCGCGGCCAATGCACCAGTCGACACCGTGGGCACCGGCGGCGGGCTCGCGACGAAGCGCGGTCCGAATGGCCAGCAGTTCATCGTGGTCGCGAGCGACGGCAAGAGCCTGTTCACGACCGGTTCGCGGAGCTACGGCGCCGACTGGTACCGCCGAGCACCGCGGCCGTGGATGGATCGTCTCGACTTCGAGTCGGGGACGCGCACCCGTGTCTTCGATAGTCCGGACGAGAGGTACGACCGGTTCGTCGCCGCGCTTGACGATGACCACACGCAGTTCATCTACACGAGCCAGTCCCCGACGGTGATCGAGGATGCGTACCTTCGCGACACGCGCGCGAACACGAGCCGCAAGCTCACCAGTGCCGTCGACGTGGCCCCCGAGGTCACGCAGGCGCAGCGAAAGCGGATCCAGGTCACGCGGCCCCGCGACGGAACGAAGATCTGGGTCGAAGTCGTGCTGCCACGTGAATGGCGCCGCGGGAGCGGCACGCCGGGCGTGATCTGGTTCTATCCCTACGAGTACGCGACCGAGCCGGCATACCAGCGTTCGAAGTTCCAGACCAACATCAACCAGTACCCGATCGTACCGGCGGCCCGCCCGGCAACGGCGACCGAAGTGTGGGTCGCCGGTGGGTACGTCTTCATCGAACCGGACGTGCCGATCTTCGGCGACTCGGGCAAGATGAACGACAACTACACGCGCGACCTGAAGGAGAATCTCGACGCGGTGCTCGACGCGGTGGTGGACTCTGGATTCGTGCAGCGTGACAAGGTCGGGATCGGTGGGCACAGCTATGGCGCCTTCAGCACGGTGAACGCGATGACGCTCGTGCCCTACTTCAAGGCGGGGATCGCCGGCGACGGGATGTACAACCGGTCGCTGACGCCCTTCGGCTTCCAGTCCGAACGCCGCAACTTCTTCGAGGCGCAGGAGACGTATCTCGATATGTCGCCCTTCTACCGGGCAGACAAGATCTCGGGGGCGCTCCTGATGTACCACAATCTCGAGGACCAGAACACCGGCACGGCGCCGATGAGCTCGATCCGCATGATGATGGCGCTCCAGGGGCTTGGGAAGGAAGCGGCGCTCTACCTCTATCCCTATGAGGACCACAGCGTCGCAACGTACGAGAGCGACTTGGACCAGTGGGCGCGTTGGCTGGCGTGGTTCGACGTGCACGTGAAGGGCACTGGGAAGGAGAAGGCGACGTTCACGCCGGACAACGATCGGGACTGAGAGACTCATGATCCGTCGACTCATCGGCGCCGCGCTCGCACTGGCGTGCGCGGCCGAGGCACAGGTACCCGGGCTCACCGGCACCCTGATCGTCACCAACAAGAGCCCCGCAACGGCGACTGTGGTGGACGTGGCGTCCGGCCGCACCCTCGCGACGCTGCCGACAGGCAATGGGCCGCACGAGATCGTCGCGTCGCGCGACGGGAGTCTCGCCGTAGTGACGGACTACGGCACCGGACCGGCGCCGGGGAGCACGCTCACGGTGATCGACCTGCCGGGACTCAGGGTGGCGCGCACGGTGAATCTCGCGCCGTACAACCGCCCGCACGGCATCCAGTTCCTTCCCGGCGACTCGCTCGTCGCCGTCACGTCGGAGGCGACGCAGAACGTGCTTGTCGTCAACGTGCGGTCGGGCGAGATCGTGAAGGCCGTCTCGACCGGGAAGACCGGCTCGCATATGGTCGGCGTCGCCGCCGACGGCGTGCGCGCGTGGACTGGTGACATCGGGAGCAATACGGTCACCGAACTCGACCTGAGGAGTGGTCGCGCTGTGCGGAGCATCGACGTGCCGACGCAGCCCGAGGCGATCAACGTCACAGCGGACGGGAGCGAGGCGTGGGTCGGGAGCAATGCGACCGGGAAGGTGAGCGTGGTCGATGCGCGGACCGGCAGTGTCACGACCGCCGCGGAGGGGCTCGGCTGGCCTTATCGCGTGTTCTTCAGTCCCGATTCGCGTCTCGCGATCATCCCGGACTACCGGAACGAGGAGCTGCGATTCCTCGACCGCGCGAGCCGCGCCGAGCTGGGCCGGCTCAAGTTCGCCGGAGGCGGGCCGCAAGGGATCATCGGCACGGCCGACGGTCGCCACGTGCTCCTCTCGATGAGCCGCGACGGCAGAGTGGTCGTGATCGACGTCGCACGCCGCACGGTGGTCGGCAGTGTGCTCGTCGGCGAGACGCCCGACGGTGTGGCGTACACGACGAGAGTCATCGCTCGCTAGCCGCGTCTGGTCGCGGGTCGTAGCTTCACCGAAATGTCCGACGACCTCGCGCCACGGCTGCAGCGCTCGCTGGGGGACGCCTTCACGCTCGAGCGCGAACTGGGCGGGGGCGGGATGGCCCGCGTGTGGCTCGCGAACGATCGCGCCCTCGACCGGAAAGTGGTCGTCAAGGTCCTCGATCTTGAGGGCGCGGTCGCGGCGAGCACCGAGCGCTTCCGCCGCGAGATCAAGCTCATCGCGCAGTTGCAGCACCCGCACATCGTGCCGGTGCTCACCGCCGGCGGCGACGACACGCTGCTCTGGTACGCGATGCCGTATGTCGCGGGGGAGTCACTCCGCGCCCGGCTCGTGCGTGAAGGCGCACTCCCCCTCCCCGACGCCCTCCGCATCGCGCGCGAGTTGCTCGATGCGCTCGCATTCGCGCACGAGCACGGCGTCGTGCACCGCGACGTCAAGCCGGAGAACATCCTGCTCGAGGGGCGGCACGCGGTCGTCGCCGATTTCGGCGTGGCGAAGGCCCTCGCTGAGGCAGGCATCTCCGGTGGCGGACTCACCTCGGTCGGACTCGCGCTCGGCACGCCGGCGTATATGGCGCCGGAGCAGGCGATGGCAGACCCGACGACGAATCACCGGGCCGACCTCTACGCCGCGGGCGCGGTGATCTACGAGATGCTCGCCGGTTTTCCACCCTTCTCCGGGAACGCACAGGCCGTCGTCGCGGCGCACCTCACCACGCCAGCGCCGCGGATCGAAGAGCGCCGGAACGACGTACCGCCGGGGGTCGCGTCGATGATCACGCGGCTGATGGCGAAGAACCCGGCCGAGCGGCCGCAGAGCGCACACGAGGTGGCGGTCGCGCTCGAGGCGGTGACGACGCCGGGGGGGAGTGGCGTCACGCTGGCAACGACGCCAGTGCCAACGCCCGCTCCGGTGCGTGGCGGTTCGATACCCGCCGCGCGCCAGCGAGCGCTCATCGGCGCGGCGGTGATCATGGTCGCCATCGCATCGGGCCTCTACTGGCGATCGCGGGCCGATGCCGCGCCCGTCATCGAGGGGGCCGATGTCATCGCAGTGATCCCGTTCGGGAGCACCGGTGACTCGGCAATCGGTCGGCTCGGACGCGATCTGGTCGTCACGTTGAGCGCGAACCTCGACGGGGTCGGCTCGCTCCGTGCTGTGGACGCGATGAGCGTGGTGCAGCGCGCACAACTGGTGCCGCAGCCGGTGTCCCTCGATGCGGCGCGACAGCTTGGCGGCGAA
Source organism: Gemmatimonadaceae bacterium (assembly GCA_031430835.1). Lineage (GTDB taxonomy): Bacteria > Gemmatimonadota > Gemmatimonadetes > Gemmatimonadales > Gemmatimonadaceae > Pseudogemmatithrix. Next base: position 2,836 of record JANPCH010000084.1, on the reverse strand, counting down.
CTCGGCGCGCGGAGCGTTCTGCACGGCTCTCTGGTGCGCGAGGGGACGCAGGTGCGCGCGGACGTGGGACTCTATCCGGTCGACGGCAGCGACGCGCTCGCTCGTTTCCGCGTGCTCGGATCGCCCGACAGCCTTCGAGTCCTGACCGACTCCCTCTCGGCGCAGTTGCTTCGAGCGGTCTGGCGCCGCGGCCAGCCACCGTCGCCCCTCCTCTCCGAGGTGACGACGACGAATGGCGACGCACTCAGGGCCTTCCTCGAGGGGGAGCGTGCGTTCGGGAAGTCCGAGACGTTCGCGGCGCTCGAGGCCTACCAACGCGCGGTCGCTGCTGACAGCCTTTTCGCGCAGGCGTGGTTGCGCCTCGACTACACCCGCTCCCTCGCCGTACTGCCGGTCGATACCTTCGTCCGACGCCGGCTCACCGAGGTCCGCGGCCGCCTGCCGGCTCGCGATCGCGAGCTCCTCGAGTTGCGAATCGCGACCGGCCTCTCGACGCGCGTGCGAATCGATTCGGGGCGCGTGCTCGCCGCCCGCTATCCCGACTACCACACGGCGCAGTACCAGGTCGGCGACAACATCATCCACGGTGGCCCGATGGTCGGCGTCCCGATGACCGAGGCACTCCCGTACGTGCAGCGCCTCGAGGTCCTCGCCCCGACGCACGCCGACAACGCCCTGCACCGGATGATGGTGTACACGACGCTCGGCGACACCGTCGAAGTGCGCCGGGCAGCGAACGACGTCGTTGCCCGGACGTCGGGGGAGATCGCGAGTTGGGCTCGTTCGATGCTCCGCACCCTCGACGCGCGGACGTCCGGCCGTTCGATCCCGACCGACACACTCCTGGAGAACATCCGCGATGCGGCGGTGCTCTTCGAGGTGAATCCCGGATTCGCGTGGTGGGCGGGTCAGTTCTGGATGCCCAACGGGACTCCCACCGAATCGGAAGCGCTCCTGGCACTCACGCGGCGGTCGAACCTGATGTCGAATCTCGGCCCGCAACTCCTCTTCTCGGAGGCGTCACTCGATGTCGCACGCGGGAGTGTGGGGCGGGGCGTGTTGCGACTCGGAGAGCTCGAGTCGGCCCCCTCCGCACCGACCGTCGTTCGACTCACGGCCGCACGCGTCGCGGCGCAGGCCGCGTGGCTCGGCTCGCTACCCGTCGTCGAGGCCGATGCGGCGCTTGCGCGAGCCCGGAGCCGACTCACCGGACTCCGTGGCGTGGACGCGGTCGAGCTCGAGTGGGCCGACGCGGTGATCGCGATCGCAGCGGGGGATTCCGCGCGACACGCGAATGCCGTCGCGCGCATCCGCCGTGACACCACGCGCCTGGCGCAGAGCATCGCACGCGTGACCAACGCGCTCTGGCGTGAACGGCGGACCGGTTCGGCCGACAGTCTCATCGCGGCCGAGGACGATGCGATGCTCGCGTCGACCACGTTCTCCTCGACACTTCCCCTCTCACGAGCGGCGATCGGCCGATCACTCGTGCGGTCCGGAGACCCGGCAGGGGCGGAGCACTACCTCCAGTGGACCGATGCGCTCAACACGGGAGCGCGGCCGGCGAGCGTCCTGACCACGATGGTTGGCTACAACAGCTATGCCCGCGGCCTCGCGCGGGAGGCCGCGGGCGACCGGCACGGCGCGATCCTGCACCTCCAGCGCTTCGTTGACTTCGTGGACCAGCCCCCGCCGTCGATGCGGCAGCAGGTCGAGGACGCCAAAGCACGGCTCAAGCGGCTAACGGCGCAGGACCGCTGAGTCAGCGTGCGGGGAACGGCACCCGAAGCGTCTCCCCCTCCGGAAGCTCCCACCACTCCCTCGTCAGCCGGCTCCGGAGCGCGCGAATCGCGTCGAGCTCCGCATCGGTGACTGTCGTACACGATGCGAAGCCCGCCAACTCGGTGTTCATCGCGAGCGCGGCGTTGAGTTCCGCCGCGCCCACCGCGACCCCACGCTCCAAGTGCCCGACGATGTTCTCGGCGCAGAGCGATTGCGGTGGGAGCCGCTTCGCGGCGCCGGCCTTGGCGAACTCGTCGATCTGCCACCCAGACGCGATGAGTCCGAAGAACGCCTGGTCGTAGCCGAGCACGCTCTCGACCGCGCAGTGCGTGAGGTCGTGCGTCGGGAAGAAGGGATGGACCTTCGCCCAGGTGCGCGTGCCATCAGCCCGAACGCAGTCGAGACTCGGACGACCGTCCTTCGCCTTCTTGAGTTCGATCGTGAGCGTCACGTCGTCTCCCATCCCTCCACGATCCGCGCCGCGCGGTAGAGATCGTCGGCCGCCTGCAGCAGTTTCCCGCGCAGGCGTGGCGGATAGTCCGGGTGCGCCGCGAGGAAGTCCCGCACCGTCGTGGCAGCGGCCGTCGACTGGTGGCCGTCCAACGCCGCGTTGAGCCAGCGCAGCGGGAAGAAGATGTCCCCGGTGCGCTGTATCTCCTCGGTCACTTCGAGCACGGCGGGAAGTTGCGCCAGCGATTCCGACTCGCGCAGTGGGTGGTGCATCAGCGACATCGCATCGAGCACCCAACTCTCGCGCCGGCGGTTCTCGGGCCTCGCGAAGGTCCGGAAGAACGCATCGCGGATCGCGGGGTCGGCGCTGAGCGCGGGACGTATGAACGCGAACCGCGCCTTGCGATCCGGGTTCGTGATTCGCGCCGCCTCTGCTTCGATGATCGCCGGCGCGTTCGGCAGACCTCGGATCACGAGCGCCTCAGCGAGCCCGGTATACTGTTGCTCGGAGATCGGCAGGCCCTTAGGCGTTTCCTCTTTGCGCCAGATCCGCTCCAGCCGCTTCACGCCGTCGGACGTGAGCGACATCCCGACGAGCGCGCTG
>JANPCH010000083.1:0-4528 GCA_031430835.1 Gemmatimonadaceae bacterium | reverse complement strand
GTCTTCGAGGCACTCGCCGCTGGGCCACTCACGAGCGCCGAGGTCGCGACGCGCTGTGCCAGCGCGCCGGACCATACGGAGCGCCTGCTGAACGGCTGTGTGGCCTGTGGCCTGCTCGAGAAGGATGCGGGACGCTACGCCCATGGCCGGATGGCGACCGACTACCTAACGCGCGAAGCACCGCAGAGCCTGGCGCACTGGGTGCGGTTCATGGGCGACTGCTATCGCCCCTGGAGCGGCTTGGCGGGCGCGATCCGCGACGGGGAGCCGGTGGTCGACGGATTCTAGCAGATCGCCCGCGGCACCGACTACACGCGCCACATCATCCTCGCGATGCACGAGTATGCCCTTGGCCCCGGTCGGGCGATCGTCGGGAGTCTCGACCTCGCCGGGCGGCGTCGCCTGCTCGACGTCGGGGGCGGACCCGGGACCTACTCGATCCTCCTCGCCGAGCGGTATCCGGAGCTGGCGGCCGAAGTGCTCGACCTCCCGCCGGTCCTCGAGATCACTCGCGAGATGATCACGCAGTACGGGATGGGTGAGCGGGTGACGACCCGCGCCGGCAACTACGTCACCGACGAGTTCGGTACCGGGTACGACGTGGTGCTGCTCTCGAACATGCTGCATCAGGAGTCGCCGGAGACCTGCGTCGCGTTGCTGCGAAAGGCGCACGCCGCGCTCGCGGAAGGCGGACTCCTCGTGATCCAACTCGCCTTCCTGAACGCCGAGAAAGACGCGCCCGTCTGGGGCGTGCTGCAGTCATTGCAGCTCGCGGTGCTCTATCCGCAGGGGCGCGCCTATTCGTTCGACGAGGTGCTGGCGATGCTGCCCCTCGCGGGGTTCGACGATGGCCGGGTGCAGCGAATGTCACTTTTGCGCTCAGAGTCGCTCATCCTCGCCACGCGCCATGCCTCCTGAGGTCCCTGCCGACGCCTCGCGCCCGTATATCGTGCTCCCCGAGGCGAGTGGAGCACCGCGTGCCGGAATCGTTCGGATCCACGATGCGCACCCGGGCCTTCCGCGTCGATTCTACGATCTCTTCCAGGAACTGATGTACCGCGCGGGGCCGCTGCGACGGTCGCAGAGGGAGTTGATCGCCACCGTCGTCTCGTCTGAAAATGGATGTCACTACTGAATGACCCATCACGGAGCGTGTCTCCGTGCCGAGCTCGAGACCGAGGGGATGGCGGCGCCGCAGGCGCACGCAGTCCTCGATGCGGTGCTGGCTCGTCGGGTCGCCGACGGGCTCTCCGAGACCGACCGCGCGATGTCCGAGTTCGCCCGGCGCCTCACGCAGGCACCGGCCGAGTCGACTGAAGCGCATATCGCGGCGCTGCGCACTCACGGCTTCGACGACCGGGCGATCTACGACATCGTGGCGATCACCGGATTCTTCGGGTTCGTCAACCGCGTGGCGCTCGGACTCGGGGTTCCGCTGGAACCCGATTGGGAGCAGTTTCTGCCGACGACTGGGCGGCGTCCCGTCACAGGACCTGATTAGATGAATCTGACCTGGAGCGAGGAACAACTCGCCCTCAAGCGATCCACGCTCGAGTTCGCGACGTCGGCCCTTAGCACCGATGTCGTGGCAGACGACCGCAGCGGCACCTTTCCTCGCGAGCGTTGGCAGCGATGCGCCGACTTCGGCATCCTCGGCCTGCCGATGCCAGAGGAGTACGGCGGCAGTGGCGAGGGCCTGCTCACGACGATGTTGGCGATGGAGACCCTCGGTTCGGTCTGCCGTGACAACGGGTTGCTCTTCGCGCTGAACGCGCAGATGTGGGCCGTGCAGACACCCATCCTCCGCTTCGGTTCACCAGAACAGCGGACGTCGTTCCTCCCTCGGCTCATCGGCGGCGAGATCATCGGCGCCCACGCGATCACCGAGCCAGGCGCGGGTTCCGACGCCTTCGCGATGACGACGACCGCCGCGCGTCGCGGCGCCGAATACGTCCTCACCGGCACCAAGACCTTCGTGTCGAACGCGCCGGTCGCCGACCTCTTCCTCGTCTTCGCGCGCTCCGACAAGACGCGTGGGTTCCTCGGCATCTCGGCGTTCCTCATCGAGAAGGGGCACGCCGGACTCCGGGTGGGGCCGGCGATCGAGAAGATGGGACTCCGCACCGCGCCATACGCCGAGGTCATCCTCGACGAGTGCGTCCTTCCCGCCTCGGCGAGACTCGGCAACGAGGGGAATGGCGGTACGATCTTCCGCCATTCGATGGGGTGGGAGCGGAGCGGTATCCTCGCGAGCCACGTCGGGGCGATGCAGCGGCAGCTCGACAGTTGCGTCGAGTACGCTCGGACACGGGAACAGTTCGGCAAGCCGATCGGGAAGAACCAGTCGGTCGCCTCGATGCTGGTGGAGATGAAGCTGCGGCTCGAGACGTCGCGGTTGCTCCTCTACCGCGCCGGATGGCTCCGCGACGGCGGCGAGGAGGCGGAGCAGGAGGTCGCACTCGCCAAGCTCCACTTGAGCGAGTCGTTCGTGCAGTCGTCGCTTCAAGCGATCCAGATCCACGGCGGCACCGGGTACTCGACCGAGAGCGGGATCGAGCGCGACCTGCGCGATGCGCTGGGCGGTCGGATCTACTCGGGGACGTCCGAGATCCAGCGCGAGATCATCGCCCGTACGCTCGGGCTCTGACGGCCGGCGCGCCCGATCCGGGGCGCCGAAGCGTCAGGGTCTGCCGCGACCTTCGACGAGCGGCGAGATCCACTCCGCGACCGCGACCGCTACGGCCGCGGCGCCACGTTCAGTGAAATGCACGTCGTCAAGGAAGTGTTGGGTGTCCTTCGGGATCTGCGCGGCGAGATCGAAGCACTCGGTCCCTGTCACCCTGCACACATCCAACAGCGACGCATTGAACTGTGCCATCGCGTCTGCGAGGGCGGACACCGTGTAGTACGTTGACCCGGCCCGCTCTTGGAACTCGCCGATGCCGCCGAACCAGAGGCGGCGTTGGTCCTCTGGCGAGAGGTCGGACCTCCAGATGGAGGGTTGTGTCAGCAGCACGATGCGCACGTGCTGGTCCGCCGCCGCGCGCACGATCAGCTCTAGATGTCGCCGATAGTCGGCGAGCGGAACATCCATCCGAGGCAAGTGGTCGCGTAGGGCGGGTGCGTTCCGTCGATGCTCCCGCCACCGCTCGAGGCCAGCACCGTCGTCGTCCAGCGCGAGTTTCCGGCTCCCGGCGAGGCGGGCTCGCGTCTGGCGAAGCAACTGCCAGACCGCGGTCCGTTTCCATACCGGATCCTCCGGGAACACGCTCGCTTCATGGAGGCCGCCGGGCACGATCGTGAAAGCGCGGGCGAGTTGCCGTCGCTCGGCGTCGGATTCGCTCAACCGTTCTGGCGATCGGTAGTCGTCCGACTGCGCGAGTGCGACCGTCAGGTCATTGATCCCAGCGAGCACGATCACCAGATCGAAGCGTGGCGCTTGGGCCAACAACTTCGTCACCTGAACGGCGTTGTCGCGCGCATTCATTCCCGAGCGTCCTGCGCTGACGACCCAGACCCGGCGACCATCGGCGCGCGGATCGAGACGGGTCTGAGCGAGTCTCGGCCACGTCTCCGCGTCGTCGAGATACACCTCCTCCGAGGTGCTTCCGCCGCCGACGAGCACCCGGATCGTCAACGTATCGGAGGGCAGTTCGGTGCCGCGGAAGCCGTGACTGTTCACGGTGAATCGTGCGCGCCCATCGATCCCAGGGACATACTCCGGGTTCGGGCTGAACTCGGCGCTGATGCCCGGGCGCCAGATGCGGTACGCGACCTCTCGCGGCCAGAACAGCCGCAACAGGAACTCCGACCCGGCCAACGCCGTGCCGAAGGCCGACAGCGTCAGGCCCAGCACCGCTGCGGCGCGCCGCGGGAAGGCGATCCGACCGGCTGGCTTCACGTGGGGCGACGAAGCGAAGGCACCGCTCAGTCCGAGATCGCGCCGAGCTGACGGAGGATCCGGTCCTTGAAGGCCACTGCACGGGGATCGGCCATCGATCGCGGGTGTGGAATGTCCACCCGGACGATCTCGACGATCCGCATCGGCCGCTCGGAAAGCACGAAGATGCGATCAGCGAGCGCGATCGCCTCGTCCACGTCGTGCGTCACCAGCACCGTTGTCTGTGGCTCCTCGCGCCGGATTCGCAGCAGTTCTTGGCGGAGTCGGAGTCTCGTGAGCGCATCGAGCGCGCCAAAGGGCTCATCCATGTAGAGCACATCGGGTCGCACGACGAGGGCGCGCGCGAGTTCCAGCCGCTGCAGCATCCCCCCGGAGAGCTGGTGGGGGAAGGCGAGACCGAAGGGAGTGAGGCCGACAAGCTCGAGATAGTGCCGCGCCCGCTCGATCGCTTCCTTTTGCGGGAGGTGGTCGAGGACGAAGGCGAGATTGCGACGGACCGAGATCCACGGGAAGACCGAGCCCTTCTGCGTGATCATGATCCCCTTCGGACTCGGTTCGCGCACCGGCCGGCCGTCCACCGTCAGCGTGCCGCGGTCCGCTCGCTCGAACCCCGCGAGGATGTCGAGC
>JANPCH010000082.1:0-1840 GCA_031430835.1 Gemmatimonadaceae bacterium | reverse complement strand
AGCGAATACGACCGGATCGCCCCACCGCGGCCGTCGATCGCCGTGGGTTGCGAGGCGTTGCCGCGGAACTCGCTGTCGGCGATGGTGACGGACACCGGCTTCGTGTACGGAACGTCCTGCGCGTTCGCGCATCGTTCGACGATGTATAACGCGCCACCGGCGGTGCTGTTCGTGGCGGTCACGGTGGCGGGCAACACCTCCCTGGCCGTATTGTCGAGGAACTGGGAGTTCGAAACGGTCAGCGATTGACCGGGATACTGCACGCCGAAAAATATGGCGCCACCGCTCCTGGCGACGCTGTTGTCGATGATCACCGAATCGAGCGCAAGGCTACGCTCCGTGTAGATGGCTCCGCCAGAACTGTTCGCAACGTTGCGCCGCCCGTTCGTGAGGCGAAGTCCGGAGATCGACACCAGATAATCGGGGCCGTCGATCACCGGGCAGGCAGGAAACGTAGGGCTTATTCCGAAGATCCGGTTGTTGGCATTGCCGTCGATCGCGAGGATGCCGGCGCCCGGTCCGACGATCGCAAGCGGTCCGGTAATCTGGATGAGTCCGGAGGTCAGCACTATGGTGCCCGACAATCCGGAGAGATCGACGGTGTCCGGACCGGGGTTCACATTGGCCTGCGCGATCGCGTCGCGCAAGCTGCCCGCTCCGCTGTCGTTGAGGTTGGTCACCGTGAATGTGGACGGGGGCGTTCCCGCCGCGCCCACCGTGAAGCTCTGCGTCTGCGATGCAGCGACATAGTTTCCATCGCCGACCTGGTTCGCCGCGATCGTGCAGAGACCCTCGGCGAGAAGCGTCAGGCTCGCGCCGTTGATGCCGCCCGTGGTGCAGATACCGGGGGTCTGGGACGAGAACACGATCGGCAACGTCGACGGTGGCGCTGTCGCGCTCCCGCTCGTCGCGCCGACCATGACCAGCGGCTGGCCGACCGTGACGCCCGCGGGGGCCGTCCCGAAGGTGATCGCCTGGCCCGCGCTCGTGACGGTGAACGTCCGCGGCTGCGGCGTCGCCGCAAGATAGGTGGCGTTGCCGGCCTGGGACGCGGTGATCGTACAACTGCCCGGACCCGTGGGCTGCACGAAATTGTCGGCGACCAGGCACGTACCGCTCGCCCCGTATGACACCGCCAGTCCCGAACTCGCCGTGGCGGAAAGCTGGAAAGACTCGCCGAAAGTGCGATTGGCAAGGGGACCGAAGGTGACGGTCTGGGCGACCGAGGGACCGGCAAGGGTGCCGGAAAGCTTGACCACAAACGTCTTCAGCAGGCCGTCCGCCGAATCCTGGATCGCCAGGCCCGTGAGGATATCGCCGCTGGACGTGATCTGAGGACGTGTCGGCGTGCCGAAACTGCTGATTTGGAGCAGGCCGCCGTTGCCGAAGCCGGAATCCAGCGCCCCGGTATAGAGCAGGCGTACGAACGTGCCGTAATTCACGTCGCCCACCGTGTCCGTGGCCGTGATCACGATCTTGCCATCCCGCGCCAGGCCGAGATCGAAGCATCCATCGGACACAGGCACGAGAACCTGACCGCCGGTGCCGAAACCGGGATCGAGCGCGCCGTTGGCGTCGAATCGCGCGATGCCGCACTGGAGCGACGTGCCAACCTGCACGGCGCCAGCCAGTACAATCTTGCCGTCCGTTTGGAGCCCGAGTCTGCGGCCTAAATTGCTCCCCGTCGACGCGGGGAAGCGGGTCGTGACGACGCCGTTGGTGCCGAAGGTCGGATCGCGCGCCCCGGTGGAGTCGAGTCGCATCAGGAAGAAGTCGTAGCTGAGGCCGGCCGTCACCTGTGTACGCCCCCCGACCAAGATCTTGCCGTCGGGCTGTTGTT
>JANPCH010000081.1:0-1845 GCA_031430835.1 Gemmatimonadaceae bacterium | reverse complement strand
CGCGAGTTCTGCGAGATCCTGCTCAAAGCGCGCGGCGAGTGGGATTCGCAGGTCGAGCGCTACGTCTCGAGCCGCGCGGAGGGAGCGTGAGCGACGACCGGATCGTCGAACGCGGGCGCCGCGTCCTCCGGCTCGAACAGGAGGCGCTCGGTGAGGCCGTGAAGCGGCTCGACAGTTCCTTCGCGCGCGCTGTCGAGCTGATCAAGGCTTCGACCGGTCGGGTGATCGTCTCGGGGATCGGCAAGTCGGGGCTCATCGGCCGGAAGATCGCGGCGACGATGACGAGCACCGGGACTCCCGCCGCGTTCCTTCATCCCACCGAGAGCGTGCACGGCGACCTCGGTATCGTCGGGGCTCACGACGTCGCGATCCTCCTCTCGAAGAGCGGCGAGACGGTCGAGCTCTTTCCCCTGCTGGAACAGCTCACCCGACTGGGAGTACCACGCATCGCGATCACCGGGGACCTCACCTCGTCGCTCGCGAAGAACAGCACCGTTGCGCTCGACGGCTGGGTGCGTGAGGAAGCCTGCCCGCACGACCTTGCCCCGACCACCAGCACGACGCTCGCCCTCGCGTTGGGTGATGCGCTCGCGGTCGCCCTGCTGGAGGAGAAGGGGTTCAAGCGGGAGGACTTCGCGAGATTCCACCCCGGTGGATCGCTCGGACGGAGACTCTTGCTCCGCGTGCGGGATGTGATGGTCTCGGACTCGCTGCCCCTGCTGCCACCGTCGGCCACGATGCGCGAGGCGGTCGTGCAGTTGGCGGAACGTCGCGGCATCTGTGTCGTGACGAACGGCGACCGGCACCTGCTCGGCGTGGTGACCACGGGAGATCTCTCCCGTCTGATGGAGCAGGAGCAGGACATCTTCCCGATCCCCGTCGAGCGCGTGATGACCCGGACTCCGAAATCGATCCGCGACGACGAACTGGCCACCGCCGCCGTGCACCTGATGGAGACGCACGGGATCATCGCCCTCCCCGTGCTCGATGCCGACCGCCGGATCACGGGGATCGTCCACCTGCACGACCTGATGCGGGCGGGGGCGGTCTGATGCGTCGCGTGCTGCTGCTCGCGGTGTTCACGCTCTCCTGCTCCAGCGCGGGGGAAACGACCACGCTCGCCGCGACCGGCGACGCCGAGATGGACTCGGCCGACCAAGTGGCGTTCGGGTTCCGCACCCTGCTCACCGACGCGGGACTCCTGCGCGCCGAGATCTTTGCGGACACGACGCTCTTCCTGAATCAGAACACGCGCATCTCCATGCGGGTCGTGCAGGGCGTGTTCTTCTCCGCTACCGGCTCACGCGATGCGACCGTCACGGCAAATCGCGCGCAATACGATACCCGGGCTTCCGTGCTCGAGGCCTATGGCAATGTGATCGTCACTTCGGTGGATGGTCGCGTGCTCAAGTCGCCCATGCTGAGGTTTGAGTCAAGCCAGAACCAGATCATGTCGGATTCCGCCTTCGTGATGACCGAACCCGACGGCAAGGAATTGCGTGGCGTGGGCTTCCGTGCCGATCCCAACCTCGATGTCGTCACCGTGCTCCGCTTGGACCGCGGCCGTGGTGGCGCGGTGCGTCTAAACCAGTGATGCGCATCGGGCGCACCCTCGTGCTCGCCCTCACCGTCGCCGCAGCGGCGGCGGAGGCGGAGGCTCAGGATTCGCGCCCGTGCCTGATTGTCATCAGCGGCCTCGAAAGCGGTCCTCGCATAACACGCATGACCTCGGTGGTGACGGGGACGGGCGCGCGCAACACATTCATCGGCGGGGCCGTGGACGCCACCTGCGAAGGGCAGGGCAATCGTCTGCTGGCAGACAGCGCCGAGCATTTTACCGACCAG
>JANPCH010000080.1:0-1674 GCA_031430835.1 Gemmatimonadaceae bacterium | reverse complement strand
CGGCATCCCGACCACCGGGCTCCGGTTCTTCACTGCGTACGGCCCGTGGGGGCGCCCCGACATGGCGTACTACGGATTCACGCGCGCCATCCTCGCGGGCGAGCCGATCCGCGTATTCAATCGCGGTCAGTTGTCGCGGGACTTCACCTACATCGATGACATCGTCGACGGCGTCGTTGGCGTGCTCGATCGGCCGCCCGGCGAAGCGCGCGTCGCGGCGCTCTACAACATCGGCGCCAGCACGCCGATCGGACTGCTCGACTTCATTCGATCCCTCGAGGCAGCGATCGGCAAGTCGGCGCAACTCGACCTCCAACCGATGCAGCCGGGCGACGTCCCCTCCACATTTGCCGATGTGGCGGATCTCGAGGCCCTTACCGGCACTCGACCTTCGGTCCCGCTCGATGAGGGACTGCGACGGTTCGTCGCCTGGTATCGCGAGTATCATCGTGTCCCCTGACCGAAGCCACCCATGTCACGGCAGCTGATCCCGCGCGACCGACTCGCCTCGTTGCTCGACGCCCCCGCCCGCACTGGAATGCGAGTCGCGATCCTCGGCGACGCGATGCTGGATGTGTACCTTCGCGGCGACGTGGACCGGATCTCCCCCGAGGCGCCGGTGCCCGTGGTGCGCGTGCGCGAGCGGCGGCACGCACTTGGCGGGGCGGCGAATGTCGCGCAGAACGTCGCGGCGCTCGGCGCGCGGAGCGAACTCGTCGCGGCGGTCGGTGACGACCTGCCCGGCGCGCAACTGCGGGCGATGCTCACCGCGATCGGCGCCGAGACCCGCGGTCTCGTCACGACCTTGCGACCGACCACCACGAAGACGCGCGTGGTGGCGCGCGGCCAGCAGGTGGTGCGGGTGGATGAGGAGGTGGACGCCGACTTGGCCGGGCGCGAGATGGAGGCACTCTACGCGGCGGTGGATCGCGCCGTCGGTGACGCCAACGCGCTCGTGCTCGAGGACTACAACAAGGGCGTGCTCACCGAGCCGGTGATCCTGCGCGCGATCGCCGCCGCGAGGAAGAAGGGGATCCCGGTGGTCGTGGACCCCAAGTACCGGAACTTCTTCGCTTACCGCGGTGCGACGGTGTTCAAGCCGAACCGCCGGGAGCTCGAGGCGGCGCTCGGTGCGGCGGTGGACTTGGAGCACCCCGAGGCGCTGCCGGCGGTGTTGCAGCGGCTGGGCGCCGAGCACCTCTTGCTCACACTGAGCGAGCGTGGGATGGCGCTGCTCGAACCCGACGGGACGATCCATCGCATTCCGACGGCGGCGCGTGAGGTCTACGACGTGGTGGGCGCGGGGGACACTGTGACGGCGTACCTCGCGGCGATGCTTGCGGCGGGGGCGACGGCGTTCGAGGCAGCGGTGATCGCGAACTACGCGGCCGGTGTGGAGGTCGGGAAGGCGGGAGCGGCGACGGTCACGAGTGAGGAGATCCTGGCGGCGTACGACGAGGGCTAGGCCGGCGCAGCCCAGAGCGAAGACACTTCGCGCTTCAGCGCCGCACGGAACCCCGTTGGGCTGAATCGTTCGGCGTTCGTGCGGCAGGCGGCAGCGGTCGGAGGCGTCGAAAGTGCTTCGAATCGCTCCACCGCCCCAGCGATCGTCGCCGCCGCATCATCTGCGAAGAGCAACCCGGTGCGTCCGGGCCCTTCGTCGCCGCGCACCGT
>JANPCH010000079.1:0-2372 GCA_031430835.1 Gemmatimonadaceae bacterium | reverse complement strand
CGGCGTCCTTCAGCGCGCTGAGCACTTCGACCCACGACTTCTTTTCGATCCGCGCGATGTGCGCGATCTCGACGGCGGTGAGCGCCTTGATGTGGACGTGCGGGAGTTCAGTCTTCAGGGCGCGGAACATCGTCGTGTAGTACTCGAGCCCGGCCTGCATATCGAGCCCGCCGACGATATGGAACTCGCGGGTGAGCCCGTTCTTCGCCTGCTCGGCCTCGGCCATCACCTGGTCGAGTGTGTAGCGGTACGCTCCCTCCTCCTTCGGCAAGCGCGCGTAGCCACAGAAGTGGCAGGTCGTGCGCAGCGTGCAGATGTTGGTCGGGTTGATGTGCTGGTTCGCGGCGAAGGTCACGCGGTCGCCGTGCTTCGCGCGGTTCACCGCGTCGGCCAAGAGGCCGATGCCGGTGAGGTCGTTGCTCTCGAAGAGCGCGACACCGTCGGCCTGGGTGAGGCGGGTGCGGCTCGCGACCTTCTCGGCGACGCTTCGCACCGCGGGGTCGGCGATGCGCTCGATCGGGATGGAGAGCGCGGTGGCCGTCACGGGCCTACGGAACGACGCGACGGAGCGCGATCGAGACGTTATGCCCGCCGAACCCAGACGAGTTCGAAAGGGCGGCGTGCACTTCGCGCTTGACCGGCACGTTGGCCGTGCAATCGAGGTCACACTCGGGGTCGGGCGTCGTCAAGTTGATCGTCGGCGGGATGATCCCGTGGCGGATCGCCATCGCGGTGAAGATCGCCTCGACCGCCCCGGCGGCGCCGAGCATATGGCCGGTCGACGACTTGGTCGAACTCACGTTGAGTCCCGTCGCGTGCGGACCGAACACCTTCTTGATCGCCCGGATCTCATTCGGGTCGTTCATCGGCGTCGAGGTGCCGTGCGCGTTCACGTACTGGATGTCGGAGGGAGAGAGACCCGCGTCCTCGAGGGCGCGACGCATCGCGCGCTGCAGGCCCTCGTGGTCCTCGGGCTGGCCCGTGAGGTGATGGGCATCCCCGGTGGCGCCGTAACCCACCACCTCGCAGTAGATGTCCGCGTTGCGGGCCTTGGCGTGCGCGTACTCCTCGAGCACGACACTCGCGGCGCCTTCGCCCAACACGAACCCATCGCGCGTCTGGTCGAAGGGGCGCGAAGCGGTCTCCGGGGACTCATTGCGCGTCGAGAGCGCCTGCATATTGCCGAACCCGCCGATCGACAGCGGAGAGACCGCCGCCTCCGATCCGCCGGCGATGATGATGTCGGCGTCGCCGTAGGCGATCAGCCGGAACGCGTCACCGATCGCGTGGGCGCTGGTGGCGCAGGCCGATTGCGTCGCGTAGTTGGGACCCTTCGCCTGGAACCGCATCGAGACCACGCCGGCCGCGATGTCGCCGATGAACATCGGGATGAAGAAGGGGGAGATGCGGTTGGGGCCGGAGGTGAAGTAGGTCCGGCACTGGTCCTCGAAGGTCGCGATGCCGCCGATCCCCGAGCCGATGATCACCCCGGTGCGCAGGGGGTCATAACCTTTCCCCTCCCCGAACCCCGCATCGCGCATCGCCTGCACCGACGCCGCCATCGCGTACTGCGTGTAGAGGTCGGAGCGCTTGATCTCCTTCTTGTCCATATACAGCGAAGGGTCGAACCCCTTCACCTCGTGCGCGAAGCGCACCTTGAACGCCGAAGCGTCGAAGCGCGTGATCGGCCCACCACCCGACTTGCCGTCGAGGAGGGCCTGCCACGTGGTGGGGACATCGTTACCGACGGGGCTGACGCACCCCGCCCCAGTGATGACGACGCGGCGCTTGGCACTCCCCACGTCAGCCGCCGATCTTGCCGTTCAGATAGCCGATCGCGTCGCCGACCGTCCGGAGCTTCTCAGCATCCTCGTCCGGGATGTCGATGTTGAACTCCTTCTCGAACTCCATCACCAGCTCAACGATGTCGAGCGAGTCGGCGCCAAGGTCCTCGATGAAGCTCGCGCCATCGGTCAGCTTCTCCCGTTCGACGCCCAGCTCCTTCTCGATGATGTCCTTGACCTTCGCGGAATGGTCGGCCATGCGGAAAGACTCCGTAGGGGTGGGACTGCGTTCGGACCCCTAAATATAGGGGGCGGAAGGGGCTACATCACCATCCCGCCGTCCACCGCGAAGACCTGTCCGGTGATGTAGGAGGCGTGCTCCGAGGCCAGGAAGGCGACCATCCCCGCGACGTCGGCCGTGCTGCCCAACCGCCCGAGGGGGATATGCGCGCTCAAGGCATTCACCGCCTCCTCGGTCATCTTGTCCGTCATATCGGTCCGGATGAATCCCGGGGCGACGACATTGCAGAGGATGTTCCGCGAAGCGAGCTCCTTCGCGACCGACTTGCTCAGGCCGATCAGCCCCGC
>JANPCH010000078.1:0-7487 GCA_031430835.1 Gemmatimonadaceae bacterium | reverse complement strand
GCCTACGACGAACGCACGCGCCACACGAACGCCGACTTCCCCGAGCGGATGCTCGAGGACGAACTCAGGCAGCAGGCGATCGTGATGGCGACGTTCGCGTGGCAGGCGGCGATGATGGAAGGGCGGATCGCGCGGCCTATTCCGCGATAGGGAACCGGTCGAGGAACGGCTCCCCGTCAGTCGTTGGAGCGCGTCATCGCGCGCGGGGAACGGATGGTGACGAGCGCCGAGGTCTTACAGGAGATTCTGCACCGCTACCACCGGATCAAACGGCGAGAGGCGGTCCAACCAGCCTTCGACACGCTTCTCGGGGTGGTTGATGAGGTGCACCCGATCGAAGCCGTGGACGTGCAGCGTGCCAAGGACGTCCTGATGGGGATCGCCAGGCTCTCGTCGCGCGGCGCGCTGCACGTCGCGGTGATGCAGCGGCACGGGATCCCGCGGGTGATGAGCTTCGACACGGGGTTCGACGCCGTGAAGACCATCGAGCGGGTGCATTGAACGAACGGTTCGTCACTCTGCCATACATATTGAGTGCTCGGACCGGACCCAACGCGCCGGGAGGGCTCCGCGGATGCACGCGACATATAGTCTCCCACTCGTCCTCGTCTCGCTCCTGACGGCGATCGGGGCGTCGTACATCGCCCTTGACCTCACGGGCCGAACGGTCGCCGCGCGCGGCCGCCTGCGCCGCTACTGGCTCGCCGGAGGCGCCTTCAACATGGGCACCGGCATCTGGGCGATGCACTACATCGGGATGCTGGCGATGCGGATCGAGGTTCCCGTGCGCTACGACGTGCCGACGGTCCTGCTTTCTC
The DNA here is from genome assembly GCA_031430835.1 of Gemmatimonadaceae bacterium. Classification (GTDB taxonomy): domain Bacteria; phylum Gemmatimonadota; class Gemmatimonadetes; order Gemmatimonadales; family Gemmatimonadaceae; genus Pseudogemmatithrix. The sequence goes on along the minus strand of JANPCH010000078.1, from coordinate 6,669 downwards.
TGCTCGCAGCGATCGCGTCCTCGCTCGTCGCCTTCCTGCTCGTCACGGGGGAGCGCTTGGGCTGGCCGCGCGCGGTGCTGGGCAGCCTGGTGATGGGGGGCGGCATCGCGACGATGCACTACGTCGGGATGGCCGCGATGCACGTGAGCGCGACGACGACGTGGGAGTGGCGCATCGTCGTTGCTTCGATCGCCCTCGCCGTCGCGGTCTCCTTCGTCGCGCTCGTCCTCACCTTCCGTCTGCGCGCCGAGCGGCGGCAGTTCGCGCCACGCAAGCTCGTCGCGGCCCTCGTGATGGGACTCGCCGTCGCCTCGATGCACTACACCGGGATGGCGGCGGCGCGCTGGGCAGCGGACCCCAGCATCCCCCTGCCGAGCAACGCGATCGTCATCACCACGCTCGGCGTTGCGGGGATCGTCGCGGTCACGTTCCTCATCTTCGCCTTCGCGGTGACCCTGTCGATCGTCGATCGCCACCTCACGGTGCGTGCGGTGGCCCTCCGCGAGAGCGAGCGCCGGTATCGACTCCTCTTCCAACGGAGCCTCACGGGTCATTTCCGGAGCACCCGCGACGGCCGCCTGCTGGAGTGCAACGAGGCGTTCGCGGGGATCTTCGGCTACGACTCGGTCGAGCAGTGCATCGCGCGGGTGATGCAAGAGGCGCACGCCTCACCGACCGAGCGCGCCGGGTTCCTGCAACAACTCGACGTGAAAGGCGCGGTCGTTCAGGCCGAGCGAGAGCTGCGACGGCACGATGGGACGAGGGTCTGGATCCTCGAGCATGCGAGCCTGCGGCGCGATGAGGGGAGCGGTGCGGAGATCATCGAGGGCACGATCATCGACATCACCGCACGAAAGCTCGCTGACGAGGCACTCGCGCACGCCGTGGCCGCGGCCGAGTCCGCCAATCGCGCCAAGAGCGAGTTCCTCGCGAACATGAGCCACGAGATCCGGACGCCGATGAACGGCATCCTCGGGATGACCGACGTCGTGCTCCGCACGGAGCTCTCGAGGCCGCAGCGTGATGCGCTCGGGGTGATCCAGCGCTCGGCCGAGTCGCTGATGGAGATCATCAACGACATCCTCGACTTCTCCAAGATCGAGGCCGGGAAGCTCGACCTCGATCCGGTCGAGTTCGACCTCCGCGCCGTGATCGACGACGCCGTTCGCGCGCTCGCCCCTCGGGCCCACGAGAAGCACCTCGAGTTGACGGTGAACCTCGCCTTCGGCTTCCCGCGGCGGGTCGTCGCCGACGGCGGTCGCATCCGCCAGATCCTCCTCAACCTGCTCGGCAATGCCGTGAAGTTCACCGAGCGAGGGGAGGTCGCCGTTCGGGCCGAGACCGAGACCGCCGCCGATGGTGCGGTCACCCTCCACCTCAGCATCCGTGACACCGGCATCGGCATCCCCAAGGAGAAGCAGCAGGCGGTCTTCGCCGCATTCGCGCAGGCCGACGCGAGCACGACTCGTCGCTACGGTGGAACGGGACTCGGTCTCGCGATCACCTCGCATCTCATCGAGTTGATGCGAGGGCGAGTCACGCTCGAGAGCGAGCCGGGAGTGGGGAGCACCTTCCACGTGCACCTCCCGGTGCTGGTCGGGGACGAGGGAACATCAGCACCATCACCGCTGGCGCTGGCCGACCTGCGCGGCACGTCGGTGCTCGTGGTCGACGACAACGCGACGAACCGTCAGATCCTCGAGGACACCCTGATCCATTGGGGGCTGCGACCGACGCTCGTCGATGGCGGAAGGGCCGCCCTCGATGCACTGCGACAAGCGGAATCGGCTGGACGTCCGTTCGGGCTCGTGCTGCTCGATGTCCAGATGCCCGATATGGACGGCTTCGACGTCGCGCAGGAGATCGCGAAGCACCCGGAGATCCAGGGCGCGACGATCGTGATGCTCTCCTCGGTCGGCGAGCAGGCCGACACTGCCCGCCTGCGCTCGGCCGGCATCCACGCCTTCCTGACGAAGCCCGTCCGACAGGGCCTCCTACTGGATTCGATTCTGGCGCACGGAGTGCGCGAGCACCCCTCTGGGCCCCGAGTCGCACGACCGGCCACGCAGCCGGTCGCGCACCCGAGCGTGCGCGCGGCAGGGCGAATCTTCCGGGTGCTGATCGCCGAGGACAATCCGGTGAATCAGCTCGTCGCGCGCGCGATGCTCGAAGCCGGCGGCCACTCGGTCGCGGTCGCAGCGACAGGGCGCGAGACGGTCGAACTCTCCGGCAAGACGCCCTTCGACCTGATCCTGATGGATGTGCAGATGCCGGAGATGGATGGGCGCGAGGCCACGATCGCGATCCGCGCTCGCGAAGCGAGGGAAGGGGGGCATATCCCCGTCATCGCAGTGACCGCCAGTGCGATGGAAGTGGATCGCACCGAGGCGCTGGCCTCGGGGATGGACGGCTTCGTCACGAAGCCGATCCGATACGAGGAGTTCCTCGACGAGGTGGAGCGCGCGGTTCCGCTGGGGACGTCGCTCCGAGAGCGGGGCGTGCACGAGTGAGCGCGGTGCCGGGCGACGCGCGGAAGGCGCTGGACCTGCTTCGGGGATTCGGAGGGGACGCGCTCGTGCGCCAACTGCTCGCCACCTTCCTCAGCTACGGTCGCTCGCAGGTGACTCTGGCCGAAGCGGCAGTCATCGCAGGGGATCTGCCGCAGATCGCGCGGGTGGGACACTCGCTCAAGTCAAGTTCCCGCCAGGTGGGCGCGAACGCGCTCGCCGATGCCTGCGACGAGGTAGAGCGGCGCGCCCTCGCCGCCGACCCGGCCGCGGGGGAGGCAGTCGCTGAGATGGCACGGGCGTTCGATGCGGCGCGCGCGTGGATGGAGCCGGCTGCGGCAGGGCGGTGACGCCGGATCGCGGAAGTGGCACGCACTACTCCCGCGAGAACACCTGTCGCACCGACGCATCCACGCGCGTCACCTTCCCGGTCGCGCGGGAGAGGGGCACCCAGAGGGTTCGCGTCTGCGCGAGGAGTCTGCGATCCGTCACGCGCAGGATCTCGACGAACCGTTCGAATCGCACGGCGTCGGCGGTCCCCACCCATGTTGAGGCGACGATCGCGTCGCCAGGGAGGGCGGGGTGCTTGTAGTCGATCTCGTGACGCACGGCGACCCACGCGATGGCTTGGACCTGCGCCGGCGTCGCGGCGGCGCGCCAATGGGCGATCGCGACCTCCTGCGCCCAGCGGAGGTAGACCACATTGTTGACGTGGCCCAAGTCGTCGATGTCGTCAGGCGCGATGACGAGGGGGAGCTCGAAGCGGTCGGACGGAACGTCGGCGGCGGACATAGGTTAATGATAGGACGCAGACGATCTCCCGCACCTCCGGAGGCGACCGTGGTGAGAATGCGAATCGTCGCTGGGCTGGCACTGACGGCACTCGGGTGTCGCAGCCCGCGTGTGCTCGTCGCGCCGATGGTGGACCTCGCACCACACACCCGCATTGGGATCGTGACCTTCACGGCGCAGGGGGCGAGTGGGACGCTCAGTGCCTTCGCCACGCAGCGGTTCTCCGAGCAGCTGCTGCGCGCCCAGCCGGGAACCGAGATCCTCGAGCTTGGCGCCGTCGCGGGTCCCATCGACGCAGCGATGGCGCGGAAACTCGGCGAACAGCACAAGGTCAAGACGGTGATCGTCGGCCTCCTCACCGTCTCCGACGTGAAGCCGAAGATCTCGATCCTCGGCGGGCTGAGCGCCTCGGCCGAGGCAACGGTGTCGCTGGCGACAAAGCTCCTTTCGACTGAGTCGGGAGGAACCCTCTGGGCGCAGTCAACGCGCGTACGGGAGACGCTGGCGGCCGTCTCGCTCGTGAATGGCGAGGCGGTGTTCGGATCGAAGGACCCGCAGGACGCGTATGGCGATGTCGTGAACGCGATGGTGTGGACGCTCACGCAGGACTTCCGTTCAACCTATGTGAAACAATGAGACTCAGGACCGCAGTGCTCATCGGCCTCATCGGCCTCGTCGGCGTCGTTGGCGCGACCTCGATCCAGGCGCAGGCGAAAGCGTCCTCGACGGCGAACAAGACGCGTCAACCGTCGGCGGCTCGCCCGGGGCCAGCGATCTACTTCCGGGCTCCGTCAAACGGCTCCCACGTTCCGCAGTCCTTCGACGTCGTGTTCGGCCTCAAGAACTACGGCGTCGCGCCCGCAGGAACGAAGATCGCGAGTACGGGGCATTTCCATCTGCTGGTGGACGTGGATGCGCCTGCGCCGGGGTCGATCGTCCCCGCTGACGCGAAGCACATCCACTTCGGAGCGGGGCAGATCGAGACCCGGATCACCCTCACCCCTGGGCGCCACAAACTCATCCTCTTGCTGGCGGACGGGGAGCATCGGGTGATCAGCCAGGACCTCATCACTCCGGCAATCGAAGTGACAGTGAATCGACGGTAGGGGTAGTACCGGGTGCAGGGCCGTCGTCGAGGGGGTCCCCACCCCGCCTGAGACCGGCGTCTTCAACCCGTCTCTGGAGAGTCGCCCGATGCGCGCAACCAGTCGCGCCAGCAGAGTCACCGCCGTTACCCTCATTGCGCTCACCGCGAGTTTCGCCGCGTGCGATGGCGTCACCGATCCGGGGCAGCGCTCCCCGCTCGATGGACTCCAGTACGCCGTCGGCACCGACAGCGTGGGCAACCCGCCTCCGCCTCCGGTCGGGACCACAACGCCTGGCTACTTCCAGGGGACCGTGCTGGGGCCGTCAACTCCAGGGGGCGGGCCCGACACACTCGCGACCGCGCCGCGCGTCGCGGGAGCGCGCCTTGCAGCCTTCGCGATGCCGAACTCCGGGATGGTGACGCCGGAGAATCTGGGCGAGGAGATCGCCGCGGTCACGACCGGGGCCGATGGGAAGTTCGTCTTCCCGACGCTTCCGGGCGGGAGTTACGTCGTCACGGTGACGCCACCCGCGACGAGCATCTACGGCGGTGTCTGGGTGACGGCGACGGTGCACTCGACGAGCCACGAGTTCCCGTGGTGGGTCGTGCTCTGGAAGAAGTAGCCCGCCCGCTTCAGCGCCGAGCGTTCAGCGCGGCGCGGCGAGTTCCTTCATCCACGCGCCGATCGCCCGCTCGAAGTAGCGCGGGTTGAAGAGGGTCCAGTTGGTCGAGGCGGTCGGCAGGCGGTACTCCGCTCCGGCCGCCTCAGCCGTTACGCCCCGTTCGTGCGCGCGGCGCGCGGCCTGCTCCACGTCGTCGAGCAGGGCGATGTAGGTCGCAAGGTCAGATGGCGACGCGATCGTACCGTGCCCCGGCACATACGTCTCGGCACGCATCGAGCGCAGCGCGAGTACGCTCGCGCTCAACTGCGACGGAACGGCGTCCACGTAGTTGGGGAACATCCCGTTCCAGACCAGGTCGCCGCAGAAGACGACGTCGGGGTCGTCTACCCGGACGCTCACGTCGGAGGGCGTGTGTCCGCGCGCAGGCGTCACGACCACGCGCCGCCCGCCCAAGTCGATGCGCGTCGGGCGAGCGGGATCGATGACCCGCGCTGCCGCGAGGAGCGCCGATGGGGGATCCTGGTTCCGCGCGATCACGAGATCGCGTGTCGCCGCGGTGGTGAAGAGCGCAATGTCGGGGGTGGTGACGAGCCCTCGCAGCCCGGCGGCGTGGTCAGCGTGGTAGTGCGTGACGAGGACGTGCGTCGGACTGCGGCCGGTGAGGGCGCGCGCCTGCTCGGTCATCCACTGCGCGCCCCGGTCGCTGGCGAAGGCCTCTATGACAAGGGTGCCCGAGCGGCCGGCGACGATCCCTCCGTTGCAGAGCGTGGTGCGGTCACCGGTGAGGGGCGTGGAGACCATCGCCCAGACGCCCTCCCCGAGGCGTTCGAGCCGGCCCCACGGCTCTTCGGCGACAGTCCGTCCGGTAGTCGGCGCGGCCCACGCGCGGCGCGCGAGGAACGGAAGTCCAGCGCTCATCAGGGCGAGATGCGTGGCGCAACTCGAGGCGTCGGCGAGGAAGGCGCGACGGGAGAGTGTCATGCGTCACAATATGCAGAGGGGGTATCGCCTTGCGAGGGAGGTGAACCGCTCCGCACCTTATGGAGTGCGACCGTTGCCGTCGTCCATACGCCGCGTTGGATTGTTGCTTGGCGCGGGCCTCATCGCCTCGCTGAGCTGCGGCCGCGAGGTCACCGGTCCCGACGCGGGGCGGCTCGTCGCTCGCGGATTCTCGTTCAACGCCCGGTTCGGTCCGGCGGGTCTCGCTGACGGGGTCGCGAGCGATCTGGTGCCGTTCGATCGCGTGCGGGTGACGATCCGCGACGGCCGAGGCGAGATCGTGGTGGACCGCGTGATCGAGTTCCCCGCAGCGGCGACCGTGGTGCCGGTCTCGCTCACGGTGCCCCTTTCCTTCGGCGCGCCGGCGACTGGCGAGCCGATGACCCTGGCCCTCGCGTACGTGAACGTGGTTGGGGACACGGTATTCCGCGGCGGGCCGTTGCCGATCGTCGTGGTCCCAACGAACAGCGGCGAGCCACCGCCTCCGCCCATCGAGGTCCCGGTCGTGTACACGGGAACGGGATCGACAGCGGCGAGCGTGGTCATCTCACCCGACGGCAACACGGTGGTCTCGGGTGACCCGTTCACGTTCACGGCGGTCGCGTTCGATGGGCAGGCCGCCCCGATCGCGAACACGCCGATCGCGTGGAGTTCGCTCGAT
>JANPCH010000077.1:0-133140 GCA_031430835.1 Gemmatimonadaceae bacterium | reverse complement strand
CAGGGCGGCGACATCTACAACTACACGCGCCAGTGGCCGTTCAACGAGCAGCGGGATCCGGTCTACGATCAGCGCGGCGTGACCGACCCGTTGGCCCGGAAGCCGACGGGCTACTACCAGGCGTTCTACAACAACTTCGACGCGAGCGACTACTTCGTCGAGGATGGTTCCTACATCCGGTTGCGCGAGCTCGCGGTGAACTGGCAGCTTCCGAAGGAGTGGGTCGGCAAGATCCCAGCGCTGAATTTCGAGACGGCACGAGTCGGCCTCGTCGGGCGAAATCTCTGGACGTCGACGAACTACTCCGGGTATGATCCGGACGTGACTGGCCCGTCGGGCAATCCGTTCACCTACCGGGTGGATTACTTCACCTATCCGCAGTACCGGACGTTCACCCTGATGATCGAACTCGGCTTCTGAGCCGCAGACCGATGCGAGGAATCTCACTAATGCGCATGAAGACGATCGTTCGGGGACTTGGCTTGGCCCTTCTCGTCTCGACGGCGGCCTGCAAGTCGTTGGACATCACCAATCCGAATGAACCCGACGTAGGCCGACTGCTCGCCGATCCGGAAGGCGTGCTCGTCGGCGGCGGTATGGCCACGTGGGTCAATACCTACGAGGGGCTGAATGGCGGCGGGCCGCTCGTGACGCAGGCGCAGACGTACAGCGCCTCGTGGAACAACTTCAACATGAACTTCTATTCGGGTCTGGATAACTTCACCCCGGGAACGTTCGCTGGAGCGAACCGGAACACGCGGGGCTGGGTGAACGACCCGGCCTCCGGTCGCCGCATCCCGATGGAGCACTACTGGACGGGGTACTACAGCTCGCTCGCCCTGGTCAACGCGGTGATCCGCGCAATTCGGGTGGATGGCTTCGAACTGACCACGGTGGCGGACACCCGTCGGGCCGAGACGGTCGCACTGCTGATCGCCGGTGCGTCGCTCTCCGGCATCGCAATGAACTACGATAAGGGGTACGTCATCGACGAGACGACGGACATCACGGCGCCGTTCGTGTTCGAGAATCGCAAGGTCGTGCGCGACGCGGCACTGGCCAAGTTCGGCGAAGCGATCGCCCTCGCGAATGCGAATCCCTTCACGACGCCGAACGGCTGGCTGAATGGCAATACGTACACGAACGTTCAGATCGCGAAGACCGCGAACACCATGGCGGCGTTCCTGCTCGCCAACTACCCACGGGATGCAACGGAAGCGGCGGCGGTCAACTGGGCGCAGGTCGTGACCTATGCCTCGGCCGGACTCTCATCCGGCACGCCGAACGATTTCGGCTTCATCGGTGATGGGTGCTCGGCCTGGTGCCCGGAAGTCATCACCTGGTTCAACTCGATGGACACCGGTCGCCTGCACACGCGAGTCTCGAACATGCTCGCTGCCTCGCAGGTGAATCCATATCCGGCGGGTGGCAATCCGCAGCCGGCATCTCTCGACCGTCGACTGGGCAACGGCGCTTTCGGTACACCCGAGATGGTGGCAGGGTTCGGCAATGTCCCCCTGACGCCGGGGAACACCGCTGGTGCCGGCACGGACTTCGCCTACTCCACGCAGGAGATCTTCAATCCGGCGCGTGGCACGTTCCACCAGTCCAACATCGCGCACATCCGCTACGACCTCACCGGCGAGCAGGCGTCGAATGGCATCTACCTTGGCTTCGGCCCGGCGCCGCTGTTCTCGTCGGGGCAGAATGACCTGCTCTGGGCCGAGGGGCTTCTCCGTCAGGCCGTCCCGAACCTCGCGCTGGCAGCCACGAAGATCAACAACACCCGCGTCACGCGTGGCGGACTCACAGCGGCAGCAGCCGGCGACGGACAGGCAGCGCTGCTGGCGAGCCTGTCGTACGAGATGGAGATGGAGCTGCTCGGGCTTGGTGCCGCTTCCTATTACCACCGTCGGCGCGCAGTTGGTGGCCTGATCACGGGCACACCACGCGAAATGCCAGTTCCGGCGAAGGAGTTGGGTGTGAGGGCTATGCCGCTGTACACGTGGGGCGGGGCGACGCCAAACTCGCCGACGCCTCCCTGATTTCGGTTGCTCGACGCTCGGCATTGGAGCAGAGGACCGCCGAGTAGTGTGATGGTGTAGGAGCGAGGGGGAACGGCTACGGTGCAACGCGACCGGGTCGTTCCCCCTTGCCACTGCTCCCGGTCATCTTCCGAGGGTCATGCATGCGCGCGATCTGGATGGCGGCCGTCCTCACCCATATCGGCCTCAGCTCGTCGGTCGGCGCGCAGAGTAGGTTCGCGCGCCTGAGGGGCACTCTGGTCGATGCGTCGACGACCGCACCGGTGGTCGGCGCCAGGGTGAGCGTCGCAGCGACGGGCCGGACGGTCACGACGGACTCCAGTGGCCGATTCGAGGTCTCCGACATTCCCTCCGGTGTGATCCGGTTGCACTTCACGGCGGAAGGGTTCCCTCGGGTGAGTGTGGTACTTGCCTTCGCCGCCGATGAGATCATGGTGCAACGATTCGAGCTCGACTCGACCACTGTCCCAGGGGACACGGTGGGTGCGCCGAGACGGGCCCAGCAGCTGGATCCCAGCACGGTCACCGCCACGCCGTCGCGGGGCGTGCGGTACGAGGACTTCGAGCGCCGGATGAAGTCCGGGCGCGGGCAGTATGTCACGCGAGAGCAGATCGAAGCCGCAGGATACGCGAACCTGACCGATGTCGCGCGGACCCTTCGCGGTGTGAACGTCGATTGTGGCGGTGGCCGCGAGTGCTACATCCGGATGGCGCGTGCGCAGCGGGGATGCCTTCCCGAGTACGTCGTCGACGGTGTGGTCGACCCCTTCTTCGGGCCGATGGTCGCGATCCGTGATATCGAGGGCGTCGAGTTCTACACAGGCGCGAGCGATGTCCCCGGTGAGTTCGCGGGGCGGAACGCCGCCTGCGGCGTGGTCGTCATCTGGACCCGCAGCGGGCCGCCCAAGGCGAAGCCAAGGAAGCCCTGAGACTTCGATCGGCCGTCAATACTAGAACGATGTCCCGAGCAGCATCGCGTTCAGCACCAGCCGGTCCAGCGCCCGCCACCAGCCGCGGAACATCGGTTCGCTCGTGAACATCACCACGTTGCCGCCGCCGACCCGCTCCTGTGCGATGAAGGCGCTCCCCTTGAGCAGCCGCTCGGTGTTCTCGGGGAAGACGAAGCCGCCGCGACGCAGCGTTCCGGTCGTCGGGAATACGGCGACGTTTCCGCCGTCCTTCGAGAGCGTGTAGAAGTTGCTCCCACCGACAAGCACCGGGGCGCGCTGCTGTTCGAGCCCCAACGTGAGCCAGTGGGAGAGGTCGAAGACCACATCGAAGTGGCTCCCCGGCACGTCGGCGATGTCATCCGCGCACGAGTTGGGGCTGGCCGACGCGCGCACGCTGTCCAAGGGCGCCTTCGCGGCCGGGGCCGCCTTGTAGTCCTTCTTCTCCTCACAGACGATGCGACGAACGGAGGTCATCCCGACATCCTCACGGGTCACCCAGCTCGTTGCTCCGCCGAAGGTGATCAGTGCGCCGCCCCCTTCGACCCACCGCTTGAGCCCCGCCCCGGTGCCGATCCCTGCCGGTGTGCCGCTCGGGATGATGATGACGTTGAATGCCGAGAGGTCGCCGCCTAGGGCGGTCCCCGCGATCGGAGTGAACTTGATGCCGTAGCGCTGCTCCAATGACCACCAGAGGGCGCCATAGCTCGTCTGCGAGACGCCCGCCTCCGCGACGACGGCGATCCGCGGAACTTTCAGTGAGACGACCACGCCGGAACCGGTGCCGTACTGCGCGGCATCTGGGAAGGCGGTGTTCACCCCGCGTACCTCGACTCCCGCCTCCTTCGCCAGTGCGTCAACGCGCGTGGCGAGTGAGGCATCGTTGCGTGAGACGCGGGCGATCCACGTACCGCGGGGCCAGTTCGTCGCGCCCGTCTGAAGTGGCTCGGAAGCGATCGCGACGCGGTACCCCTCCTGCAACAGTTGCGCGGCCAGCTTCGGCGCACCGTTCCGGTCATTGCGCCAGAGGTAGGACGACGCCGCGCCGGCGCCCTCGACGATCCCACCGGTGATCGTGTGCGGCAGCACCTCGCCATTCAGCCGCACGCCATTGGTGAGTGAGAGCGTGCCGCCCTGCACGGCGACCGCGTCCTCGGTCCAATAGGCCTCCACGCCGAACGCGACGGGGAGAGCCCAGGCTGAGATGTCGTAGAATTCGTAGCCCTCGGCGTCGGATGCATTGCGCGAGCGGGACTTGTTGCGTTCGAACCGGTCGAGCTGGTTCTTCGCGAAAACGGGGTCGAGCTCGGGATCTGGCTCGAGAACGGCCTTGGCGACCTTGCCCTGCGGCTGGGCCATCTCGACCACGTACGAACCAGCGGGGAAGCTGCGCGTGACGGTCCCGTCGATCGCGTAGCCGTGCGCCTTGGCGCTCGAGTGCGCGGCGGTCGTGCGGGTGACCTCGACGCCGGCGCGAAGCAATGCGGCGGCGAGTTCAGCCGCCCTGGCAGGGTCGCTCCCCGGGAGGAAGACGACGCGCTTCATTGTTCCGCTGCGTCCGTCGGTCACCGCGCGTTGCCGGAAGCTCGCGTAGTCGCGCACCAACTCGCGTGCGCCACGGGCCGAGGTCTCGAAAGTGGCGATCGCGGCGGTGTAGTGCTTGGCGATCCCGTCACGGAGAGAGAGGAGGGTTCCGTCCTCGCGCCGTTTGAGAAGGGCAGGGCCGCCATCGGTCTCGTAGGTGGCACCCATCGCGCCGTTGAGCGCGGGCCAGCTGTCGTAGTAGCCCGGATAGTAGAGATCGAAGGCGTCGCGCACGTTGTAGAGCCATCCTTTCGCATCGAAGGCGGCGGCGTTGCCGCGCCCGATCGCCTCACCCCACTTGACCGGCCATCCGGAGATGTTCGCGTTCACTGGGCGCGCCGCCGGGGCCATGTAGTATGTGGACGTGTAGCCGTGCAGGTCGGCGGTGACCATCGGGTGCCAGCGGAGCATCCCGCCGACGATCGCCTGTACCTCCCGTTGCGTCATCGCCATCAGGTCGCGGTTCATGTCGAACCGGTAGTGGTTGAACCGCCCCGAGATACTCCAGGGCTGGCCGCGCTGTTGTTCGATCGCCTGACGCTCGGCGCTGCCGACGGCGATCGAGTTGCTCCAGACCGAGAAACGCTCGTGGCCGTCGGGGTTCGAGCTGGGGTTGATGATCACGAGCGCGTCCTTCATCAGGGCGAGTGTGGCCGGGTCCTCGGTGGCCGCGAAGTGGTAGAGGAGCTGCATCGAGGCCTCGAAGCCGGGCACTTCATCGCCGTGCACCGAACCGGAGAACCAGACGACCGCCGGTGTGCGGGCGCTTACGGCGTCGAGCTGGGCCGGGGTGGCGCCGCGCGGGTCGGCAAGGCGATCCAGGTCGGCGCGGATCGCGTCGAGCCGGGCGATGTTCTCGGGGGTCGAGACGATGTAGATGCGCATCGTACGGCGCTCGTTGGAGACGCCGATCTCCTCGACTCGCACGCGGTCGCTCCCCGTCTGGGCGATGCCGAGGAGGACGCGCTCCTGATTCGCATACTGGGTGTGGTAGGTCCCCACGCCGTAGCCGAGGAACGATTCGGGGCGAGGGATCGCGCTGCGGTAGGGGCCGCGGTCGTAGAAGGTGAAGTTGCGGTCGTCGCGGAGTGAGTCGAGAGGGATGCGCTGCTGCGCGGCCAAGGGAGCGGTGAGCAGCAGGAGGGTGGCGAGAAGGGTCGCGGAGCGGCGCATCGGACTCGTTCGTGAAGGATTCGAGAGGACTGCAACGGCTTTCACCACAGAGGGCACAGCGACCACAGGGGACTGCAGGGAGTGGAGCGCGGTTCTCTCCCATCTCCCATCACCCCTCTCAGAACTCGATCTGGGTTCCGAGCTCCACGACGCGATTGGGGGGCAGCTGGAAATACTGCGTCGCCGACAGGGCGTTACGCGACATCAGGGCGAAGAGTTTCTTGCGGAAGATCATCATCGTGAGACCCTTCTTCTTCCAGGCCCCGCGCCGCGGGATGAGCTGCTCCCGACCGAGGTAGTAGCTGGTGTCGAGCGGACGCGCGGCGATGCCGAAGTCCCGGCATTTCTGCAGGATCTCCTTCACGTCGGCTGACTCCATGAAGCCGTAGTGGCCGATCGCGCGGAAGAATCCCTGCCCGAGCGCCTCGATGCGCACGCGCTCGACGCGAGGCACTTCGGGCACCTCGTCAGTGACGATCGAGAGTAGGATCACGGTCTCGTGCAGCACCTTGTTGTGTTTCAGATGGTGCAGGAGCACGACCGGAACCCCGGCCGCCTCGGACGTCATGAAGACCGCCGTCCCGGGCACGCGCACGGGCGCGCGGCGACCGATGTCCTCGAGGAAGGTCTCAAGTGGGAGCGAGATGTCCACCATCCGCTCGCGAAGGATGTCCCGGCCGCGCTTCCACGTGGTCATCAGGGTGAAAAGGACGACCGCGATCGCGAGGGGCACCCACCCGCCGTGCCAGAGTTTGAGCATACTCGCGCCGAAGAGCGCGCCGTCGAGCGTGAAGAAGACAGCAAAGAAGAGGAGCCCCTGCCAGAGGGGCCACTTCCACCGCCGGACCGCGATCACAGTGAAGATCGCGGTCGTGATGCAGAAGGTCCCGGTGACGGCGATCCCGTAGGCCGCGCCGAGGGAGGCCGAGTCGCCGAATCCGAAGACGATCACGAGGCAGCCGACCATCAGCGCGGTGTTTATCTCGGGGATGTAGATCTGCCCGAATTCCGCCGCCGACGTGTGCTTGACCGTTAGCCGCGGGCTGTAGCCCAACTGGATGCACTGTTGCGTCAGCGAGAATGCGCCGGAGATCATCGCCTGCGACGCGATGATCGCGGCGAATGTTGCGAGGGCGATCAGCGGATAGAGGAGAGGGCGCGGCGCGAGCAGGTAGAACGGGTTCGCCGCCGCTGTCGGGTCACGCAGGACGAGGGCGCCCTGCCCGAAGTAGTTGACGATCAACGCCGGGAAGACGAGGCCGAACCAGGCGAGACGAATCGGTCGCTTGCCGAAGTGCCCCATATCGGCGTAGAGCGCCTCGGCGCCAGTCACCGCCATCACGACCGCGCCAAGGATGATGAAGGCGGCGGTGCCGTGCAGGTATAGGAATCGGACCGCGTACCAGGGGTTCGCGGCACGGAGGATCTGCGGTTCGCGCGTGATCTCGACCAAGCCGAGGATGAGGATCGTGACGAACCAGACGCAAGTGACCGGGCCGAAGACGCGGCCCACGCCTGCGGTACCGACGCGCTGCACCAGGAAGAGGCCGATCAGGACCGCGGCCGAGAGGGGAAGGACGAGAGGCGTGAAGTTGGTCGAGACGATGCTCAGACCCTCCATCGCCGACACGACCGAGATCGCGGGGGTGATCATCCCGTCACCGTAGAGCAACGCCGCGCCGAACAGCCCCAGCCCGATCAGGATGGCGCGGCGCTTGCGCTGGGTGGTCTTCTGCTGGAGGAGGAGGGCCAGCATCGCGAGGATCCCGCCTTCACCGCGATTGTCCGCCCGAAGGATGAACATGATGTACTTCACGCTCACGACGAGCAGGAGCGTCCAGAGTATCAGCGAGAGGACGCCGTAGACGTTCTCGGCGGAGGCCTCAAGTCCATAGGCCGGATTGAAGCATTCCCTCAGCGCATAGAGCGGGCTCGTCCCGATGTCGCCGTAGACGACCCCGAGGGCCGTGAGGGTCAGGACTGCAAGCCGCTTCCCCCTGGGGTGCGCTTCGACGTGGTGCCGCTCGGGAGGGCGATACTCGGCGGTCAGCCCGAGCGAGGGCCGGGGCGTTGGGTCCTGCGGTGTGTCGGGGGTGCCTTGGTCCGCCATCGCTCGGCTGAATGTAGCGAGTGCGGAGGGGGCGTCCAGCCGCTATTCGTACCGGAGGGCGACGATCGGATCCAACCCCGCCGCCCGGCGGGCCGGATAGACGCCGAAGACCACGCCGACGATGGCGGAGAAGCCGAATGCGAGGCCCACCGACGAGGCCCCGACTTGGGTGCTCCACCCGAGGAACTTGGTGAAGGCCAAGGCGCCGCCGGCTCCCACCCCGATGCCGATCGCCCCACCGACGAGGCAGAGGACGACGGCCTCGATCAGGAACTGGAACAGGATATTGAGCTTGGTGGCGCCGAGTGCCTTTCGGATGCCGATCTCGCGGGTCCGCTCGGTCACCGAGACCAGCATGATGTTCATGATCCCGATCCCACCGACGAGGAGCGAGACGGCGGCGATCCCGGCAAGGAGCATCGAGAAGACCTGCGTCGTCTCGCCGAGCGTGCTCAGGAAGTCGGCCTGGTTGCGGATCTGGAAATCGTCGGGCCGGTCGGGTCGGAGCTTGTGTTCGCGTCGCAGGATCTTCTGGATGTCGGCCATCGTCTCCGGGATCTCGGCCTCGCTGGGGGCGAGGACGGAGATCGAGCGGAGTCGGTTATTGCCCATCACGCGGAACCGGGCCGTCTGGATCGGGATCAGGATCTGGTCATCGGGATTGTTGAACGGGCTCGCCTGTCCCTTGGTCTTGTAGACGCCGACGACGGTGAACTGGATGCCGCGGATGCGGATGTTCTCGCCGACCAACGCCTCTGGGTTCTCGAGGCCGAGATTCTGCAGCACGGTCGGTCCCACGACGGCGAGGCGCTGGCGCCCCTGGTCCTCGGCGTGCGTGAAGAAGCGGCCGGAGGCCATAGTGTAGCGGCGTACCTCGGGATAGTTCGACGAGGTACCGACGACCTGCGTGCCGGTGTTCTTGTTGAGATACTGCACCTGCAGGTTGGATGAGATCTCTGGCTGGACGGCGGTGATGAACTCCCCGCGTTCCTCGAGCGCCAGCGCATCCTCGACGAGCAGTCGGGTGCGGACGTCGAATGACATCACGCCGCCGGTACGTGCCTGCCCCGGCGAGACGGTCAGGAGCGTCGTCCCGAGAGAGGCGATCCGGTCATTCACCGCCTGCTGGGCACCGCGGCCCAACGCGACCACGGCGATCACCGCCGAGACGCCGATCACGATGCCGAGCATCGTGAGCATCGATCTCAGCTTGTTCGCGCGCAGCGCCCCGAGGGCGACGCGGATCGTCTCGCCGAACAGCACGGCCTATCGTCCCGGCGGCCGCGCGCCGCCAGCACCGCCGGCGCCTGCCGCGCTACCGCCGAGGGGGCTGGCTCCACCCTGCATCTGCCGCATCCGGTCGTTGTTCTGGACGCGCTGCGCCTGTAGGGCCGCGGCGCTAAGTAGCGCGACGCGATCACCCTCTTCGAGGCCGCTGACGACCTCGGTGAAGTCATAGTCGGCGACACCGAGGCGCACGACCTTCGCGGCCCAGGTGGAGTCCCCGAGTTGGATGAAGACAAGTCCGGTTCGCGTGGCGGTCCGTGCGGTGGCCCCGCGAGTGGCGGTCGCGTTCTGGCGCATCGGCGTGGCGGTCGACGTCGTCGCTGCCGGTGCGGCGGTCGGCGCGCTGGTGCCGTTCGCGCCCTGCGTCTCACGGGCCCGACAGGCGCGCATCACGTTCATGTCGATGCCAAGGTCGGTGTAGGCGGCGCGCAGGTCGCCCATCAGCGCCTGACGGTCGGCATTCGGGTCGCGCATCTTCGCCTGCAGGTCGTCGACCTTCTTCGACGCCTCTGGCTTCGCCTTCCTCGCGGTCTCGATCTCCTTGCACTGCGCTGCGGTGACGTCGGGGAGTTGGCCGCCGAATCCACCGGGCCCCTGGCGTCCGCCCTGCTGGCCTCCCTGGGCGAGATCCACGTATCCCGGCGAGGAGCGCACGGGGACTTGCTGAGGCCGTCCACCGGGTGTGCCTCCGCCCATACCGCCGCCGAATCCACCCATTCCGCCCATCGCTTCGCGGATCTGCGCCTGCACGCTGTCGGGGTTCAGGCCGAGCAGCGTAGCGGCCTGCGCCGCTTCGCGCACCGATCGGATCGCTTCGTTCGGCACGGCGAGCACGTTCTCGCGCCGCTCGGAGACGATCGCCACCTCGCCGTTCATTCCGGGGAGGAGCAGTCCCTCGCGGTTCTCGAGCGAGATCAGCACGGGGAACATGGTGACGTTCTGCTGCACGACGGCCTGCGGTTCGATCTTCTCGACGGTGCCGGTGAACTGCCGGTCGGGGAAGGCGTCGACGATCACGGTCGCCTCGAGACCGGCGCGGACCTGCCCGA
Source organism: Gemmatimonadaceae bacterium (assembly GCA_031430835.1). Lineage (GTDB taxonomy): Bacteria > Gemmatimonadota > Gemmatimonadetes > Gemmatimonadales > Gemmatimonadaceae > Pseudogemmatithrix. The sequence continues at coordinate 122,945 of JANPCH010000077.1, read as the reverse complement.
TGTCGGTCTCGTTGACCAGCGCACGGGCGCGGACCTTCGTGAGATCCGCCATCGTGACGATCGTCGTGCCGCCGCCGGCGGTGCTCGTGCCGCTCTGGATGACCTGCCCGAGGGAGACCGGCTTGCCGATGATCGTGCCGGTGACCGGTGCGGTCACGCGGGCATCGTCGAGCCGCTGCTGCGCGAGGTCGAGCGCTGCGCGCGAGCGGACGATCGACGACTGCGAGTTCGCCCAGTCGAGTTGGGCGGCCTCGTTCTCCGCCGCCGTGATGATCTTGCCGGCGAAGAGTTCGTCAGAGCGCTTCTTCTGGATCTCGGAGACCTGGAGCTTCTTCTCGGCGGCATCGAGGTCGGCCTTCGCCTGGTTGTACTGGTTCTGCACGTCGCGCGTGTCGAGCTGCACGATGAGTTCACCGGGGCGCACGAGCTTGCCGGTCTCGACCGGCATCTCGATCACCTGGCCTGACGAGCGCGACTTCACCTCGATGACATTGATCGGCTCGATCACGCCGGTGGCTTCTGCCGAGACGACGATCGTGCGTCGCTCCACCGGAGCGGTGCGGATCGTGACCGTCGCCTCCTTGTCGCCACCGCACGCGGCCGCGAGACCAACGAGCGGGAGGAGGTACAGGTACTTGCACTTCACGGCGAGAACTCCAGTGGGGACGAGTGGAACGAGCGTGCGTTGGACGTCGGCGTCAGGCTGACGTTCAGAGATCCCGGCCGATGAGGGCTTCGATCTGGGCCTTGGCGGTGCGGGCGTCGAGACGGGCCTGGATGAGCGCCTGCCGCGCGGTGTTGAGCGTGGTCTGCGAGGTGATGAGGTCGAGTAGGGTACCGGCGCCGAGATTGTAGCGCTGTTGTTGGACGCGGAGGTCTTCCTCGGCGGAGGCGACCGAGGCGCGTTGGATCTGGACGCGCGCCTCTGCGGTGCGGAGAGTGCCGAGTTGCTGCACCATCTGTTGTCGCGCATTCAGTCGGGCGTCGCGAAGCTGGGCCTCGGCGTTGTCCTCGGCGACCGAGGCGTTGAATGCCTGTACCTCGCGGCCGAGGCCGTTGAAGATCGGGAAGTTCACACTGAGGCCGGTCGAGATGTTCTTGTTGCGGCCGTCGCCGAGGAAACGAAGCCCGCTGTCCTGCGCGGTGAACGCCCAGCCGAGCGAGAGCGAGAGCGTCGGGAGGTAGGGCGTCTTGGCGGACCGTGAAGCCTGTCTCGTCGCCCCGAGGGCCGAGTTCGCCTGATTCACCGCCGGGCCGCGCTCGACGAGGCTGAAGAGCTCCTGGTCCGTCACGCCGATCGTCGCGACCTGGGCGGTATCGGCTGCCTCGGCGGTGACGATGGTCTCCGATCCGATGAGGCGTGCGAGACTCGCGTTGGCGTTGGCGAGGTTGTTGTCGGCGGTGAGGATCGCCAACTGAGCGTTGCCGACCTGGATCACCGACCGGAGCGAATCCGAGCTCGTCGAAGCGCCAGCGGCGAGGCGCGCCGAGGCGGCGCGCAGCGACTGCTCCGCCTGTTCGAGTTGCTGACGCGCCGCGCTCTGTGATTCCCGCGCAGCGAGCACGGCGAAGTACTGTTGCTTGACGTTCAGCGCGATGGTGAAGAGCTGGGCCGTCTCGGCCGATTCGGCGGCGTCGACGTCGGCGCGGGCGCGCTGGAGGTCGAAGTAGCGGCGTCCACCGTCGAAGAGCTCGAGGTTGGAGCTGAATCGGTGGCTCCCCCGCCAGGGGGCATCGGTCGAGATGAGGGAGTCGCCGTCGGCCCGCAGACGCGTGCCGTCGGAGCGGCTGGCGCCCGAGATGAAAGTGAGGCTCGGGAGGAACGCCGCGTAGCGCTGCCGTACCGTCATCGAGGTGGTGCGCACGGCGTTGCGCGACTGGATCGCCGCCGGCGCGTTCCGCCGGGCGAGACGCACTGCCTCGTCGAGCGAGATCGTGCGCAGCGCGTCCTGAGCCTGCGCGAGCACCGGCACCATCGCGAGCGCCATCAGGAACGCCTTCATCGCCTCTTCTCCTGCCGCCGAGCTGCTTCCCGCTCGCGCTGCATCTGGTCGTATGCGGAGCGCTGCTCGGGTGTGAGCAGGTCCCGGATCTGTTGGCGGGCGAGTACGCTCACCGAGTCGAGCCGGGGACGCATCGGCGCCATCAACTCGTCGTAGCGCCGGTTGCGGGTGTCAAGGATCGAGTCGAGCGCGGCGCGTTGCTTCGCGTCGAGCCCGAGCTCATTGGCGAGACGCACCCGCATCGCGCGGGGATCGTCCCACTGGTTCACGAGCCGCTCCCGGAGGATCCAGCGATCCACCGTGATGCCGATGGCAGCTCCTGCCGCCACGGCCCCGAGGTAGAACGCCAGCGCGAGCCGCTTGGTGCGCGTCATCGCCGCAACTCCTTAGTGTCCGGTGGCGGCGCGCAGGGTTGCCCGCCCTTCATCGAGCGGGCCGCGCCGAGCGAAGACCGGCGTGTCGGCGCCCGGTGTCTCAATCACGGTCTCGTAGGCCATCCGTGCCTCGACCGCACGCGAGCGCAGGTACACCGAGCCGGCGATGATCAGCGTGAGCCCAGCGGCGAGCAGGCCGAGCCGGTAGGAGCGCTCGGAGAGGGCCCACCAGCCGCCCTCCTCCTGACCGCGTTCGATCCGCGCGTGGATGCGCCGTTCGAGGCCGGCCCAATAGGACTCGTCGGCCGGCGGCGCGTAGATCGCGCGCAGGTGCTCGGTCAGTTCGTCGTCCCGGACGAGGGCCGGGCCCCGCAGTTCATCGGTCATAGTCCACTCCTCACCTCACCGAGCACCCGGCGCAGATGGGACCTGGCGTAATGGAGGTCGGAACGAGCCGTTCCTTCCGGGATGTCCAGCATCTTCCCGATCTCCGAATGTTTGTAGCCTTCGACATCGTGCAGCACGATCACCGAGCGTTGTCTTGCCGGCAGTGTGTCCAGCGCATCCCTGAGCCGCGTCCGCAGTTCGCTGGACTCGGCCGGGTCCCGGAAGGGCGACGCGACCGTCTCAGGCAGTTCATCCGCGTCACGCACCTTGCGGCGACGTGTCACGTCCAGCGCGGCGTTGGCGACGATCCGGTGGAGCCACGCGCCGAAGGCCTGATCCGGCAGGAACCGGTCGATCGCCTTGAACGCGTGCAGGAACGCCTCCTGCACCGCATCCTCCGCATCCTCGTGGTTGACGACGATCGACCGGGCCACCACGTATGCCCGCCGCTGATGCCGCCTGACCAACTCCGAGAACGCCTCCCGCTCCCCGCGTTGGGCGGCGAGGACGAGGTCCCGCTCGTCGGCCGGCCGCTCAGTCACGGTCACTGCCTGCAGTACGCGGGGAACGCATCGGGCGTTGGTGTGAGACGGGGCTAGGAGCGGGTCATCAGGAGGCGGCGGCCCCGGCGAGCCCGAGGGCGGACGCGTTCGACCGCATCGCCTCGATCACGAACGCGATGTGCGTGTCGAGTTCGACGCCGAGATCCGCCGCTCCGTTAACGACATCTTCGCGAGAGACCCCCCGCGCGAAGGCCTTGTCCTTCATCTTCTTCTTCACCGAGCTCGCCTCGAGGTCCATCACGCTCCGCGAGGGCCGCACCAGGGCGGAGGCAGTGATCAGCCCGCAGAGCTCATCGACCGCGAAGAGCGTCTTCGCCATCCGCGACTCCCGAGGGACCCCGCTGTAGTGCGCGTGGCCGAGGATCGCGGTGAGCACGTCCTCGGGATAGCCGAGGGAGCGGAGGTGCCGCACGCCTTCGGCGGGATGCTCCGAGTCGGCGGCGTGGGCGGCGTTGGGGTGCCGCTCGTAGTCGAAGTCGTGGAGCAGGCCGGCGAGGCCCCAGCGGGCCTCGTCCTCGCCGAAGTGGCGGGCGTAGGCACTCATCGCCGACTCGACGGCGAGCATGTGCTTGCGGAGTGAGTCGCTGGCGGTCCACGCCTCCATCAGGGCGAGGGCCTCGGCGCGCGCGGGAAGGGGGGCGTCGGGCATCGGGAGCGGGGCGAAGGACGAAGCACGGACGGGTCGGCCGCTTACCGCGCGGTCGACCCGTCACTTGGACACTGCGAAAGCTAACGCCGAAAGGGACTTCCGGGCGGCCAACAGGGTCGCGTGCTGGATTCCCCCACGAGGGTGCCAGCACATCGCCTACGGGGATTCCACGACGGCCCCGACTGACTCGATGAGCCGCCAGACCGAGGTTCCCCCCGGGTACCGACCCCCCCCTCCCGGCGAACTGCGCCCGGGGGGTTCCAGCACACCTCCGGAGAGGGGCATGCAGACACACGTCGAGAACTTCTCCTACGACGACGCGATCGTTCGGAAGTTCCTCTGGGCGACCTTCATCTGGGGGCTCGTCGGGATGCTGGTCGGGCTCTGGATCGCGCTGGAGCTCGCGAATCCGGCGTTCAATCTGGGACTGCCTTGGCTGGGCTTCGGGCGACTCCGGCCCCTGCACACCAACGCCGTGATCTTCGCCTTCGCGGGCAACGCGATCTTCACCGGCGCGTACTACTCCACCCAGCGACTGCTCAAGACGCGGATGTTCTCCGATGCTCTGAGCGCGATCCACTTCTGGGGATGGCAGGCGATCATCGTCGCGGCGGCGATCACCCTCCCGCTTGGCTTCACCCAGGCGAAGGAGTACGCCGAACTCGAATGGCCGATCGACATCGCGATCGCCGTGGTGTGGGTGGTGTTCGCGGTCAATTTCTTCGGGACGATCGCCCGACGCCGCGAGCGGCACATCTACGTCGCGATCTGGTTCTACATCGCGTCGATCATCACCGTGGCAGTGCTCCACATCTTCAACAACCTGAGTCTCCCGGTCGGGGCACTGAAGAGCTACTCGATCTACGCCGGCGTGCAGGACGCGTTCATGCAGTGGTGGTATGGGCACAACGCGGTGGCGTTCTTCCTCACGACGCCGTTCCTCGGCCTGATGTACTACTTCCTGCCGAAGGCGGCGGAACGTCCGGTCTTTTCCTACAAGCTCTCGATCCTCCACTTCTGGACGATCGTCTTCCTGTATATCTGGGCGGGACCGCACCACCTCCACTACACGGCGCTCCCCGACTGGGCTTCGACCCTCGGGATGCTCTTCTCGGTGATGCTCTGGATGCCGAGTTGGGGGGGGATGATCAATGGCCTCCTCACCTTGCGCGGCGCGTGGCACAAAGTCGCCGACGAGCCGGTGCTCAAGTTCCTCGTGGTCGCGGTGACGGCGTACGGGATGAGCACGTTCGAAGGACCGATGCTCTCGGTGAAGAGCGTCAACGCGCTCGCGCACTACACGGATTGGATCGTCGCCCACGTCCACACCGGCGCCTTGGGCTGGAACGGTTTCCTCACGTTCGGGATGATCTACTGGCTGGCGCCACGCCTCTTCCAAGCGAAGCTCCACTCGAAGAAGCTCGCTGAGCTGCATTTCTGGGTCGCGACCTTCGGGATCCTCCTCTACGTCGCCGCGATCTACTCGGCGGGAATCACGCAGGGGCTGATGTGGAGGGCGTTCGACGAGACGGGACGGCTGGCCTATCCGGACTTCGTCGAGACGGTGATGCGCCTCATTCCGATGTACTGGGTCCGCGTCGTTGGCGGCTCGCTCTACATCGTCGGGATGTTGATCTTCGGTTACAACATCCTGATGACCTGGCGGGCGCGACCGACGACCTACGAGGTGCCGGTGCACTCGGCCGCGCCACTTCTGCCGACCGCCGTCGAGTCACACGACGCGCCGGTGGGCGGCGGGCTCTGGGCGCGTTTCACGGCCGCGCGCTGGCATCGCCGCTGGGAGCGGCTGCCACTCCTCTTTACGGTGATGGTCGTGGTAGCCGTGGTGGTGGCGTCGCTCGCTGAGATCATCCCCACCTTCCTGATCCGCTCGAACGTGCCGACGATCGCGAGCGTCAAGCCGTACACGCCGCTCGAACTCGCCGGTCGCGACCTCTACATCCGCGAGGGGTGCTTCAACTGCCACTCGCAGATGGTGCGGCCGTTGCGGTACGAGACCGAGCGATTCGGCGAGTACTCGAAGCCCGGCGAGTTCGTGTACGACCATCCCTTCCTCTGGGGCTCGCGTCGGATCGGGCCGGACCTCGCGCGCCAGGGTGGGAAGTATCCCGACCTCTGGCACGTACGGCACTTCGAGGATCCCACGGCGGTGGTGCAGAACTCGATCATGCCGACCTATGCGCACCTCGGCGCACGGGCCCTCGACTTCGAGGGCATCCAGCGCAAGGTCGATGCGATGGCGATGCTGGGCGTGCCGTATGGCGACGCGGTGAATCAGGCACCGGCGCTCGCGAGAGCGCAGGCGGGTGCGATGGCTGCGGCGATCGAGGCGTCGGGAGGGCCAGCCGGACTCGGCGATCGCGAGGTGCTCGCCCTGATCGCGTACCTGCAGCGCCTCGGGAAGGACATCCGCACCGCACCGGGGGCCCCATGAAGCTCGTCGACGTGATGAGTGCCTCGGGACTCGCGGGCTTCGCGATCGTGGCGCTCGTGCTCTTCGTCGCGGCGTTCGTCGCCGTGGTGGTGGTGACTTTCGGACCGGGGAGCACGGCGCGCCACGCCGACGCCGCCCGACTCCCACTCGAGGAGGAGTGATGCCGACCCAGGACGAGGACCGCCTGCTCGACCACGAGTACGACGGGATCCACGAGTACGACAATCCGATGCCTCGCTGGTGGCTCTGGATCTTCTACGCGACGATCCTCTTCGTGCCTTTCTACTACTTCGCTCCGGCGCCGTTCGGCGAGGGGCGCGGCACCGTCGCCGACTATGAAGCGGCGATGGCGGCCGAGCGCGCCGCGAGGCCACCGGAGATGGCGATCGTCGCGCTCTCTGACGACGAGTACCGCGCGCGGGCCAAGGACGCGGCCGTGCTCACCGTCGGGAAGCAGCTCTTCAGCACCAACTGCGTCGCCTGCCACCGCGCCGATGGCGGGGGGCTCATCGGCCCCAACCTGACCGACGACGCCTGGATCCACGGCGAAACGCCGACCGCGATCCACCGGTCGATCACCGAGGGGGTGCTGGAGAAAGGGATGCCGCCCTGGGGCCGGATCCTCAAGCCGGCGGAGGTGGACGCGCTCACCGCGTATGTGCTCTCGCTTGAGGGGACGAATCCGCCCGCGCCGAAGGCGCCCGAGGGACCGCGGTGACCGCACCTGCTGCGACGAGTCGCGTCCTCGCGACGCTGAACGAGGATGGCTCCCGGCGATGGATCCGGCCGAAGCCCGCCTCGGGGAAATGGCTCGTCCGGCGGCAGGCTGTGGCCTTCGCCCTGATCGCGGCGTTCCTCGCATTCCCACACCTTCGCTGGGGCGGGAAGCCCTGGATGCAACTCGACCTCCTGCGACGCGAGTTCACCTTCTTCGGCACGACATTCCTCCCGACCGACACGTTGCTCCTGATGCTGCTCTTCGTGAGCGTGTTGATCGGGATCTTCCTCCTCACCGCGCTCTTCGGGCGCGTCTGGTGCGGATGGGGTTGCCCGCAGACGGTGTGGATGGAGTTCCTCTTCCGGCCGGTCGAGCGGCTGGTGGAGGGAGGGTGGAACGCGTCGCGTGTGCTGGACCGGGACCGCAGCCACTTCGCGCCACGGCGCCTGCTCAAGTACGCGATCTACGCGGCGTTGGCGGCGATCCTCGGGAACACTTTCCTCGCGTACTTCGTGGGGACCGACGCGCTGCGCCACTGGATCACGGGCTCGCCCTACGCGCATCCGGCGGCCTTCTTGGTGATGGCGACGACGACGCTCGCCGTCTTCCTCGACTTCACCTGGTTCCGCGAGCAGACCTGTCTCGTCGCGTGTCCCTATGGCCGGTGGCAATCGGCGCTGCTCGATCGCCAGTCGCTGATCGTCGCGTATGATGCGGCTCGTGGGGAGCCTCGCGGTCACGGAGCGGGCGAACGGCCGGGACTCGGCGATTGCATCGACTGCAAGGCCTGTGTCCTCACCTGCCCGACCGGGATCGACATCCGGGAGGGGCTCCAGATGGAGTGCATCCACTGCACGCAGTGCGCGGATGCGTGCGACGAGATCATGGCGAACGTCGGGAAGCCGGCCGGGTTGATCCGCTACTCGTCGCAGGACGCTCTCGACGGCCGCCCGCCGCACCTCGTGCGGGCGCGGACGGTGCTCTATCCGATCGCGTTCACGCTCTTCCTCGGCGCGTTCGTCGTCGCACTGTTGACCCGTTCGATGGCCGACGTGACGATGCTCGGCCCGATCGGTGCGCCGTTCACGCGCGACAGCGACGGACAGGTGGTGAATCAGGTGCGCGTGCGCGTCGCCAATCGCACGCAAGAAGCCCGCGCCTACACGATCGGATACGTGGATGACGCGGGGGCGCGGCTGATCGCACCGGAGAACCCGCTGCGCGTGCCCGCCGGAGCGACGGTGACGACGTCGATCTTCGTCGTGCAGCGGGCGGAACGCTTCTCGGGAGGGGAGCGGCACGTGCGATTCGTCCTCTCCGACGGCGCTGGGTACGCGCGCGAGTTCTACTGGCGCTTGCTGGGGCCGGTGAGCCGATGACGCGTCAACGCGGATGGTACTGGCCCTGGCTCATCGCGGCGTCGCTCCTCTTCACCGTCGGCGTCAACGTCGTGATGGTCTTCGCGGCGACGGCCGATCCGAACGGCACGGTCGTCGAGCCCGATTACTACCGGAAGGGGGTGGAGTGGGATCGCACGATGGCCCAGCGCGCGGCGAGTGAGCGGCTCGGGTGGAGCGTTCGAGCGGAGTTCGAACCGGGCCACGGTGATTCGACGCGACTCGTGGTGCACGTCACCGGTCGGGACTCGCTTCCGGTGCTCGGCGTCCGATCCTCAGTCGAGCTGATCCACAATCGTGCCGCCGCGCGGCCGATGCGCGCGGCGCTCGTCGAGCTCGGCGGCGGACGATACGCGGCGCCGCTCTTGCTGAGGCACGCAGGGCTATGGGAGGTGCGGCTCGCCGGGCGCCGTGGCAGCGAGCGGCTCACCATCACACTGCGGGTCGATCTGCCGGCGGTCGGCGAGGTGGTCCAATGACCGCACTCGTGGTCTCAGTCTTCGTCGCGGGGCTCCTCGGCAGCGTGCACTGCGCCGCGATGTGCGGGAGCTTCGCCTGTCTTGCCTCGCGCAGTGCCGCGCGCGGCGGCGCCGCGCTCGTCGGGGGATCGGCTTACAACCTCGGGCGACTCGCGGCCTATTCCACGCTCGGCGCGATGGCGGGGATGGCGGGCGCGGGACTCGATCACGCCGGTACGGTCGCCGGACTCGCGCGACCCGCGGCGATCGTGGCCGGGAGCTTGCTCGTGCTCTGGGGCGTCGCCACGCTGCTCGCCTCGCTCGGCGTTCGCGTGCCGGCGCTCGCGGTGCCGCCGGCGCTCGCCGAGCGGGTCGGGGCGGCACTCCGCGCGGCGCAACGCCGTCCACCGGCAGTGCGCGGATTCGCGGTCGGCGCCCTCAGTGCGGCGCTCCCCTGTGGATGGCTGTACGCCTTCGTCGCGACGGCGGCGGCCGCCGGGAGCGCTGCGCGTGGCGCCACCGTGATGGCGGCGTTCTGGTTGGGCACCGTTCCGATGATGACGGTCGTTGCGGTCGGTGCGCAGCGGATGCTCGGGCCGGTTCGCACCCGCCTGCCGATACTCACCGCCCTGCTGCTTGTGATCATCGGCACCCTTACCGCCGCTGGACGATTCGGTGGGATGGCCCATTGACGATGACGAGCACTCCCACTCGCGGCGTGACGGCGTCGCCCTGCGCGCACTGCGGGCTCGAAGTGCTCTCCGGAGACCGGCGGGTCTCCGACGGCCGGACGTACTGCTGCGCCGGTTGCGAGACCGCGGCGACGATCATCCGGCAAAGCGGTCTCGATGGTTTCTACGACCTTCCCGAGCGACGAAATGAGCGGGTCGTCACGAGCGGCCGTTCCTACGCCGAGTTCGATCATGCCTCCTTCGTCACTGCGCACGTCACGCGGACGCGGGAGGGGCTCGCTGAGGCGGCGCTCTACCTCGAGGGTGTGCACTGCGCTTCCTGCGTCTGGCTCGTCGAGCGCCTCCCACTGGCCGTTCGCGGGACCGTGCGCGCCGAGCTCGACGTGACGCGCGCGATCGTCCATCTCGCGTGGGACCCCGAGCGGACGACGTTGAGCGCGATCGCCCGATGCCTCGACCGACTCGGCTATCCTCCGCACGCGTATCGCGGCCGCCGGGCCGCCGAGGCGCGGCGGGCCGAGGAGCGCGCAATGCTGACGCGGATCGGCATCGCCGGTGCGATCGCCGCGAACGTGATGACGATCGCGCTCGCGCTCTACAGCGGCTTCTTCAGTGGGATGGACGGAGAGTTCGTCCGCTACTTTCGCTGGCTGAGTCTTGTACTAGTCACGCCGGCGCTTCTCTGGCCGGGACGCGGATTCTTCACCGGCGCGATCGCTGCGTTGCGCGCCGGCCAGTTGAACATGGACGTGCCGATCGCGATCGCCCTCGCGGCCGGATTCGCACAGGGCGCGGTCAACACCTGGCGGGATTCGGGGCCGATCTATCTCGATGCCGTCGGCACGCTGATCTTCCTCCTGCTCGTCGGCCGCTACCTCCAGCATCGGGCCCAGCGCAGCGCGGCCGATGCCGCCGCCCTGCTCGGCGCCCTCTCGCCGGCGACGGCGCGGGTCATCGAGAATGCCACGGTGCGTGAACTGCCGAGCGAAGCGGTGCTGCCCGGGATGTTGCTCGACGTGCGGGCTGGTGACACGCTCGCGGCGGATGGCGTCGTCGAGCGCGGCGCCTCCTCGCTCGATCTCGCGCTGCTCACGGGCGAGTCGCGCCCGGTCTCGGTCGACGTGGGCGCGCGAGTCTTCGCGGGAACCGTCAACCTCTCCTCCCCGATCGAAGTGCGGGTCGACGAGTCGGGAATGACGAGCCGACTCGGTCGTCTGCTGCGCGACGTCGAGCTGGGGAGCCGGGAGCGTGCACCGCTGGTGCTCTTCGCCGACCGGATGTCGTTCTACTTCGTCGCGGCGGTGCTCCTCCTCGCGGGACTGACGGCAGGCCTCTGGTGGAGCACCGACCCAGCGGCCGCGCTCGACCACGCGATCGCCCTGCTCGTGGTGACCTGCCCCTGCGCGCTCGCGATGGCGACGCCTCTTTCGGTCACGGTGGCGATCGGCCGCGCCGCGCGACTGGGGATCCTGATCAAGAGTGGTCACGCGCTCGAGGCACTCACGTCGCAGGGCACGCTCTTCCTCGACAAGACGGGGACCGTCACCGAGGGTCGCCTTGGGCTCGTGTCGTGGCGGGGCGCGGACGATGTGCGCTCCCAGGTGCTGGCGCTCGAACGGCACTCGCGCCATCCGATCGCAGCGGCCTTCGCGGCGGCGTGGCCCGAGGTCGAGGCGCCGGTGGCGACCGAAGTGAGCGAAGTGCTCGGCGCCGGGATCGAGGGGCTCGTCGCGGGGCGCCGCGTGTTGGTCGGACGCCCGACGTGGGTGCGCGAGCGAGTGAAGGGAGGCGGACCGGTGCGCCATCCGCGGCGCGAACTCACACCGGTGCTCGTTGCAGTCGACGGTCACATCGTTGCGCAGGCGGGGTTCGGTGATCCGCTCCGCCCCGGTGCGCGAGCAGCGGTGGAATCGCTCGTACGGGCAGGTTGGGAGGTCCGCCTCTTGAGCGGCGATGCGCCGCACGTCGTCGAAGGGATCGCGAGCGCGCTGGGTCTCGACCGCTCACGCGCCGAGGGGGGCGCGACGCCGGAGCGTAAGCGAGAGGTGATCCGGGTCGCGAGAGCGACCGCACAGCCCCTGCACCGTGGGGGTGCCCTGCGGCCGGTCGTGATGGTCGGTGATGGGGTGAACGACGCCGCGGCGATCGCCTCCGCGACGGTCGGGATCGCGGTGCGGGGCGGCGCCGAGGCGTCACTCGCGGCCGCCGACGTCTATCTCGCGCGCGGCGGCGTCGGGGCGCTCGAGGAACTCATCGAGGGAGCACGCCGCACGACCGCGATCATCCGGCGCAACATGCTCATCGCGCTCGGCTACAACGCGATCGGCGTCACGCTCGCGATGATGGGGATCATCGACCCGCTGTTCGCGGCGATCCTGATGCCGACGAGTTCACTGACCGTGGTGCTGCTCGCGTGGCAGGGCCGCACCTTCCCGAGGAGTGCGCCGTGAGCGTGCTCTTCGTGTTGGTGCCGGTGGCGCTCGCACTGGTGGGGATCTTCGTCGCGGCGTACGCGTGGTCGGCGCGCAGCGGGCAGTTCGACGACCTCACGACGCCGGCGATGCGGGTGTTGCATGAGGATCCCGAGCGGCCCGAAGCGCATTGAGGATCACGGCCACGTCGATCCCCTCCTGGAGCATCGCGCCCACGGTCGGCGGGATGTAGCCGAGGGCTGCCACGACCATCGCGGCGCCCGAGAGTCCGAGTCCGGCGAGGATACTCTGGCGCGCGACCCGAACGGCGCGTTGACCGATCCGCACGGCGTCCTCGACCCGCGTGACGTCGTCGGCGAGGAGCACGACTCCAGCCGCCTCGGCCGAGATGCCGCCGCCGTGCGCGGCGAGCGCGACCCCGACGGTGGCCACCGAGAGTGCCGGTGCGTCGTTCGTGCCATCACCCACCATCAGCACCCGTCGTCCCTCGCGCTCGAGCGCCCGCACCGCCTCGACCTTATCGGCCGGCAGGAGGTCGCCACGGGCTTCGGTGATGCCGATGGCGCGCGCGATCGGCTCGACGTTCGCGGTCTGGTCACCGGAGAGCAGCAGCGTGCGCGTGAGTCCGAGCGCATTGAGTCGCGCGAGGAATCCGTCAAGGCCGGGCCGGAGCCGGTCGGCATAGCTGATCGTGCCGATCATCGGAGTCTGCCCACCGTCGACCACCACGAAGGCGCGGAGGGCACCGCGGGACTCGGCGCCTGCGCGGACGATCGCGTCGGTGGCCGCCGGGTGCAGTTCGGTGACGAGCGATTGCGTGCCGATCGAGACGCGGTGGCCATCCACGGTCCCGCTCGCACCGCGCCCCGCGTACTCGGTCACCGCGGTGGCCGAAGGGATGACGATCTCGCGCTCGTGCGCGGCCGTCACCGTTGAACGGGCGAGACCGTGACCGCTCCCTACTTCGACTGCCGCGGCGAATCGCAACAGATCGTCCGGGGAGGCACCATCGCTGACGTGGATCGCATCGACCGCAGGCCGACCGATCGTGAGCGTGCCCGTCTTGTCGAAGACGGCGGTGTCGACGCGCGCCAGGAGTTCGAGCGCGGTGCCATTGCGCACGATGATCTGACGCCGGGCAGCGCGGTTGATCCCGCCGATCACCGCGACCGGGGTCGCGAGGAGGAGAGGGCACGGTGTGGCGACGACGAGCACCGCCAGCACGCGCCCCGCGTCCCCAGAGAGCCACCAGGCCACCGCACAGGCTGCGAGGGTGACCGGCGTGAACCAGACCGCCCACTTGTCGGCGAGGCGTTGGATCGGCGACTTCGCCGCCTGCGCCGTGCGCACGAGCTCGACGATCCGCGCGTAGAGCGATTCGCTCGCCAGGGCCGTCGCGCGGAGCACGAAGGGGCTCTCGAGGTTCACGACGCCCGACCGCACGACGGCGCCCGCCGCGACGCGCTCAGGGAGTGGCTCGCCGGTCACGCGCGACGTGTCGACCGAACTCGTACCCCGCGCGACGGTACCGTCGCAGGGCACCATCTCGCCCGGGCGGACGAGCAGTTCGTCACCGATGAGGATCCGCTCGGTCGCGATATCCTCGACGGCCCCGGGATCAGCGGCCGAACCGGAGGCGCCGGCGGCGAGCCGATGCGCGATCCGGGGCGCAGCCGCCTCGAGTTCACGCACGGCATCCGAGGCTCGACCCTCGGCGTACCGCTCGAGCAGCTCGCCGCCGGTCTGCATCAGGACGATCACGAGCCCGGCGATCGGCTCACGCAGGGCCACGGCGGCGACGATCGCGAGCATCGCAACGACGTCGGCGGCGAACTTGCCGCGGGCGAGCCCGCGCACGGTCTTGTACACGACCGGTGCCCCGAGGAGGACCAGGGCGCCGAGAAGGAGCGGAGGCCACCAGTCGCGGGTGGCGGGCGTCAGCGCGAGGACGCCCCCGAGGAGCAGGGCGAGGAGCGTGAGAGCGGGAGTGCGGGCGGCGGCGAGCGGGAAGGGAAGCGCGAAGGCCCCGCCGCGCGTCACTTCAGTGCGTTTCCGCGGCCGCCGGCTCTTCGTTCGCGAACTTGCGGTTAGTGAGCGTGACGATCGTGACGACGACGAGCGCCACGCAGATGAATCCGATGATGAGCCCCTTGTAGGCGGCGGCGGTATCACGGCCGGTGAGTGGGGCGGAGTCAGTCATAAACCAGGTGGGAGGTGTGAGGTGGGAGGTGTGCGGTGGGAAGTGTGAGGAGATCAGCTCACCCGGACGGTCACCATATGATCGGTCTGCGTGACCTGCTTCATCACGTCGAGGCCACCGGTGATCTGGCCGAAGACGGTGTGGACCCCATTCAAGTGCTTCGTGTTCGTTTCGGAGAGCACCATGAAGAACTGCGAGCCGCCGGTGTCCTTCCCGGCGTGGGCCATCGAGAGGGAGCCGACCTTGTGGGTCTGCGGATTCCCCTTGGTCTCGCACTTGATGGTCCAGCCCGGGCCGCCGGTGCCCGGCGATCCCTTCGGCGTGCCGCCGATCTTCGCGTTGGGGCACCCGCCCTGCACCACGAAGTCCGGGATGACGCGATGGAAGCGGATGCTGTCGTAGAACCCCTCGTTCGCGAGCTTCTCGAAATTCGCGACGGTTCCCGGAGCGTCCTTCTCGAAGAGCTCGGCGGTGATCGTACCTTTGTTGGTCTCGAACGTGGCGGTCTTGGGCACGGAAATGATGGCGGAGGGCGGATGACGGTCGGCGGTCACTTACGATGCGGAATCTAGCGCCTCGCTGGACTACTCGCGCTGAACTGGTAGTAGCGCGACACCTTGCACCCATTCCGAAGGGCCGGATTGAAGGTCCACTTCGCGATCGCGGCTTTGGCTCCGTTCGCGAACCAGGCGTTCGATGATTCCAGCACCATGAAGGTCGTCATATCGGGCTTGCCGAGCGTATCGACCAGCACCTCCACGCGGATCACCGAACTCCCGTCGCGGCGGAGGACATTGCGGGGCACTGGCTGGCGGATCGGTCGTGGGGTCATCGCCAGCGGCGTCGGCACCCGTTCGACCTCGAGGCGCGGGTCAAGCTTCGCGTCCTCGCGGGCCGTGACGCACGAGTCCTTCGGTGGGACGATCAACTGAACGCCGTGGTCGCCGCTGCGAGTCGCGCAAGCGCCGGCCACCCCCGCCACCACGACGAGGAGAAGGCGGGAGTACGAGCTGAGGCGCTGCGAAGTGGGGATCATGCTGTGGAAGAGGGACAGAGATCGTTGAGCACGCAGACGTCGCATTTCGGTCGACGGGCGTCGCAGACGCGGCGTCCGTGCTGGATCAGCAGATGGGAGAGCATCGTCCATGACGGACGCGAGAACAAAGTTATCAGGGTCCGTTCGATCCGCACGGGGTCGGTGGACGTCGTGATGCCCAGTCGCTTCGAAAGGCGCGCGACGTGGGTGTCCACCACGATTCCCTCGTTGATTCCGAAGGCGTTCCCCAAGATCACATTGGCGGTCTTCCGGCCGATGCCCGGGAGGGCCACGAGCGCTTCCATCGTACGCGGCATCTCACCCTGATGTTCCGCCAGCAACCCCTTCGCGAGTCCCAGCAACGACTTCGCCTTGTTGCGGAAGAAACCGGTGCTGCGGATCACCTGCTCGATGTCGCGGCGCTTCGCCTTCGCCAGCGCTGTCGCGTCAGGCCACCGCCGGAAGAGCTCCGGCGTCACGAGGTTCACGCGCTTGTCGGTGCACTGGGCGGAGAGGACGGTGGCGACGGCGAGTTCGAAGGCGTTGCGGTGGTCGAGCTCGCAGTGGGCGTCGGGGTAGGCGCGCGTGAGCCGTCGCTGGATCGTGCGGGCAGTCGGGCTCACACGCGAGCGAGAGGGGTCCGTCGCCGGGTGGCGAAACTGACGAGATCATCGGCACTCCGCGTGTTGATCACGTCGTCGACGCCGAGCCAAGCCTTGCGCGCCATCCCGATCCCGAGGGCCATGTTCTCGAGGCCGTCCACGGAATGCGCGTCGGGGCCGATCTCGATCCGGGCGCCGTGCCGCCGCGCGCCGCGTGCCCGTTGCCAGTCGAGGTCCAACCGATGCGGGTCGGCGTTGAGCTCGATCGCCACACCGAGTGCGCCG
The DNA here is from genome assembly GCA_031430835.1 of Gemmatimonadaceae bacterium. Classification (GTDB taxonomy): domain Bacteria; phylum Gemmatimonadota; class Gemmatimonadetes; order Gemmatimonadales; family Gemmatimonadaceae; genus Pseudogemmatithrix. The sequence goes on along the minus strand of JANPCH010000077.1, from coordinate 106,694 downwards.
GCTTTCTCCATCACCGCCTCCATATCGATCGCGTAGGGTTCCCGCGTGAGGAGGAGCCGGCCCGTCGGATGCCCGAGGATCGCGAGGTGCGGATCGTCGATGGCCTTCAGCACACGCTCGGTCATCTGGGTCTCATTCATCCCGAACCGCGAGTGCACCGAGGCGATCACGTAGTCGAAGCGGTCGAGCACTTCGACCGGATAGTCGATCCGTCCGCAGGGGAGGATATCGGCCTCGACCCCTTTGAGCACGCGGAAGTCGGAGAAGCTCGTGTTGATCGCGTCGATCTCCTCGTGTTGTCGCGCCAGCGACTCGGCGGTGAGGCCACCAGCGTAGAACGCCGACTGCGAATGGTCGGAGATCCCGAGATAGCTCCAGCCGCGCCGGCGGGCGTCGGCCGCGAGTTCGGCGATCGTCGCGCCGCCGTCGGAGTATTGCGAGTGGCAGTGGAGCACACCGCGGATGTCGCCGGGTTCGATCAGGCGCGGCTGGCCGTGGTCCCCGAATGCCGCCGACTCTCCGAGTCCTTCGCGGAGTTCGGGGGCGAGCCAGGGAAGTCCGATCGCCGCGTAGAGCGCGGGTTCATCAGCGGGCTTCAGGCCGTCGATCGTGAGGCCACGGAGGGCTGCGCGCGCCGTCACCTCGGCGACGTGCGACTCGCTCCCCGTCGCGCGCCACCAGGTGAGGACGAACGCCTCGGCCGGCACGCAGTGGAGGAGGAGCCGCATCCCGTCGTCGTAGCGGATCGCGACCTCGCCCGAACCGCTCCCGACCGAATCGCGGACGCCGGGTGCGCGCGCAATGGCGGCTGCCACCGCGGCCGGTTCCTTCGCGCAGGCGGCGACGATCTCCACCTCGCGCACCGTCTCGCAGTGGCGCCGGATGGCGCCCGCGACCTCGGCGCGCACCACCCCCGGCTGCCGGCGGATCGCGGCGAGCAGCCGCTCCGCTTCGGCACGTCCGTGCGGCAGGAGGACGTGCGCGCCGCTCTCCTTGAGCCAGGCGATACCGCGGAGCACCTGTTCGGCGGTGCGCGCCCCGAATCGCGGCAGGGAGGCGAGCCGACCGTTGCGCGCTGCCTCCTCCAGATCTTGCATCGTGTCGATGCCCAGTCCCTCGTGGATCCGCCGGATGCGCGACGGGCCGAGCCCGGGCACACGGAGCATCTCGAAGAGTCCTTCCGGGGTCGACTCGCGCAACTGGTCGAGGAAGGTCGACTCACCGCTCCAGTGCAGGTCCTCGAGCACCTCGAGGACCTCGGGGGCGAAGCGACGGCGGTCTCGCTTGAGGAGTTCGGTGAGCGATCTCGGCTCGTGCGCGGCGAGGGACCGCGCGGCGTCGGCGAACGGAGCGGGCACCGCCGGATCCTCGCCTTGCAGCTCCAGGAGAGCGACGATCTCGTGCAGGAGGTGCGCGGCGATCTTCGAATCCATAACGGCAGAATATAGACGCTGCCCTGCTATCCCTCTATGCCGGCATGGTCGCCCACGCGGTCGACGAGCGCATGCATCTGCTGCTCAGTCAGATCGATCTCCTGCGCTGCACCTTCGACGTCGAGCAACCCGGCACGCATCGAGATCGCGACCTGATTCAGGTAGCGGATCTTCGCGAGGATCTCCTCGGTGTGCTTGCGCAGGGCCCCGAATCGGCGCTTCTCGGCCAGGGCCCGCTTGTGGCGCTTCACGATCTCCGACTGCGTGAGGCGCTTCGTCATCGCGATCACCTCATCGCGCGTTCGCCCGGGGAAGGCGCCGCGGTCGGGGAGACCGAGGTCGTCCCACGATTCGTCGGCGAACCAGAGGCGGCCGACGTACTCGATGCCGTCGAAGACGATCCGCACCGAGACGTTGAAGCGACGTCCTTCGTGCTCGATCGTGCCGACGTAGGGCTGGGTGATCTCGTCGTGAGCCGCCATCACACCCCGTGACCGATCACTCGGTCCTGTCGAGGAAGTCGCGCACGGCCGGGAAGAGCGCTCCGGTCTGCTCAACATACGGCACGTGCCCACAGTCATCCAGCCAGAGACGTTCGGCCCCGAGCGCTGTGGCGACCGCTTCCGAGGAGGCGATCGGGATCGGGTCCTGTCTACCATGAACGACGAGTGTGGGGAGGCGGAGGCCACGCAGGGCGGGGAGGAGATCGTACTCGCCGAGGGAATCCCAGATCGACTGCTGCACGCGCCCCGTGACACGAAATGGGGTGAGATCCTTTGCGCGCGCGGGGTCGGCGAAGTAGCCCGCCACGCTCAGCTCGAAGGAGCGCTGCCGGTAGGACTCCGGGTCGCGCTCGCGGAGACCGCTCGTCGCGAGCTCTTCACGAAGGGCGGCCACCACCGGGCCCGACTGTCGGCGCGCGAACTCGGCTTCGAACGTGGTCCGCCATTCCCGCCTCACTGGTCCGGGATCGAGCAGCACCAACCGTCGAGGGATCGGGCCGACGCGTCCGGCCGCCGCTTCGGTCGCGTAGAGCAGCGCCAGCAGCCCACCCCACGAGAAGCCGACGAGTGTGAGTGGTCCAGGCACGAGTTCCGCCGCCACCCGCGCGAGATCATCGACCGCTGTGCGCCAAGTGATCGGGGTGCGATCGTCGGTCTTCGACTGGCCGCCGCCACGCTGGTCGTAGAAGAGGCACTCGCGCGAGTCAGCGAGCGCGAGGAGTTGGGGCAGGAGGTAGTCGTGATGGGCCCCCGGTCCGCCGTGCAGCACGAGCAACCGGCCGCGCGGCGCCGCCGGAGCGTAGCGGCACCAGTAGAGCGGCAGTGCCGTGGTCGTCGTGAATCCGCTCGAGAGAGGGGCGGGGATCGGTGGCACCCTCGGAGCGTGCAATGACATCGCGGCTACCTCGCGGCGCCCTCGCCCTTGTACACGACGCCGTTCTTCATCACGAAGGAGACGCGCTCCATGGCCTTGATGTCGCGCGTCGGGTCCCCCGGCACGGCGACGATGTCGGCGAGCTTTCCGGCGGCGAGAGTCCCTACCCGTGCATCCCACCCGAGCAGCTTGGCGGCGTTCGAGGTGCCGGCGACGATCGCTTCCATCGGCGAGAGGCCGCCCCACTCCACCATCAACGTGAACTCGTGTCCGTTCTCGCCGTGGTGCCCGACGCCGGCGTCGGTGCCGAGCGCGATCCGGACGCCCGCGGCGCGGGCGATGCGCGTTGCGTTCTTCATCGCGGCGCCGGCGGCACGGGCCTTCTCCGCCACGAAGGGCGGGATCGCACCGGCATCAGCCGCGCGCAGCACGGCCTCACCGGCCATCATCGTTGGCACGAGATACGCGCCACGTGACGCCATCAGCTTCGCGCCCTCCTCGTCGAGGAAGGAGCCATGCTCGATGCTCGCGACGCCGGCACGCACCGCCGCCTTGATCCCCTCGGCGCCGTGCGCGTGGGCCATCACCTTTCGCTCGAGCAGTGCGGCTTCCTCCACCATCGCGTGCAGTTCCTCATACGTGTACTGCTGCACCCCCACCGCGTCGCCGGCCGAGAGCACGCCGCCGGTCGCGCAGGTCTTGATGGCGCCGGCACCGTACTTCACTTGGTAACGGACCGCCTTCACGACCTCCGACACACCGTCGGCGATCCCGGTCTCCGGCGTGCCGTCAGCGAGTCCCGGCCGATAGTTGTTCTCGTCGCAGTGCCCGCCAGTGATCCCGAGCGCGTGGCCCACCGGCTGGATGCGCGGGCCCGGCACATATCCACCGTCGATCGCCCGCATCAGCGCGATGTCGTCGAAGTTCGCCGAACCGGCGAACCGCACGCTCGTGAACCCGGCCAGCAGGGTCCGTCGCGCGTGCTCCGCACCAAGGATCGCGGCGAAACCGGGCAAGTCCCGCGTCGCCTGTTCGCCCGCGCCGGGGTCCTCGATCTGCCGACTCGCCAAGTGCACGTGCACGTCGAAGAAGCCGGGCAGCAGCGTCACGTCACCGAGATCCACGCGACGTGCGCCGGCGGGGATGCGGACGCTCGACTCGGCACCTACGGCAACGATGCGGTCATTCTCCACGACCACGACGCCGTTCGTGATCGCCGCGCTCCCGGTGCCGTCGATCAGGCGCGCGGCGCGGAGGACGACGGTGCCACGACCCACGGCCGGCGTCTGCGCCGCCAGCGCGGGAACGAGGAGGAGGGAGAGCGCGGCAAGACGGATCGAAGGACGCATCGAACGGGCTCCGGAACGGGAGGACGGATCACGCAGCGTAGTGACTGCCCGCGGGCTGGGGTATGTTATCGGCGCGACCCGTCGTGGACCAGAAGACGATGACCGAATCCACAACCCCCTCGAACCCGCTCCTCGCCGAACGCTTCGTCGCGCTCGTCGCATTGGCCGCCGCCCAGCCATCGGCGATCGCTGAGCAGCGTGAGGCGGCCAAGGGGATCATCGACGCGGCGAAGCAGGGGACCGCGCGCCTCACGTGGGGCGCCGAGGAGGGACTCCGCGCTGACGGCGCACCACTCGATTCGCCGCTCCTTGCGGAGCGATTCGCGGCGTTCGGCATCGAGGAGCTCGCAGTCACATCGCAGGCGGCACTCGCCGACCTGATGGACCTTGTGCGCCTCCTCGCTTCGGTTCCCGCCGGGGATGACCCGGCCGCGCGTTTCGCCGGGCGCGCGGCAGCGATCGATCCGAAAGGATTCCCGAGGCGCCTGAAGCCAAAGGTCGTCGTCGCACCGCCGGTCGAGCCACCACCGGCGGCGGTCACGCCACCGGCGATTCCGGTTGTAGCGGAAGTCGCGCCGGAGGAACCCGAGCGCTTGACCCAGGCGCTCGCGGTACCTGAGCCCTCGAACCCGACGATCGCCGCGACGGTCGCGGCGTTGCGGACCGCAGCCGACCTCCCCGCTTTGCAGGCCGCGCTCGTGACGCTGACGCTCGCCACCGACCTGGCCTTCCGCACCGGCCGCAACGACGACCTGATCGAGGCGCTCGCCGCACTGGTCGCGATCGAGTTCGAGGCAATGGAGCAGGATTCGTCGGACGACCGGCGCTCGGCATTCAACTCGGCGCTTGCTCGCCTCACCAAGCGACCGATGCTGCTCCGGCAGATCGCCATGCTGCGGCATCAGCGCGTCGGCGATCCGGTGGCTGTCAGTCGGTTACAGGCGATCCTGTACCGCTATGGCACGAGCGGGGCCGAATCCCTCGTTGATGAGTACGTAAGCGCCACGAGCACCGCGGCGCGGGCGACCTGCATCGAAGCCCTGCGTGGGCTGCGACGTACCAACGACGCGCTCCTCGCGCTCGCCCGAGACACGCGAGACCTCGTCGTGCGCCAAGCGGCCGCGATCCTCGGTGAGCTGCGCGACGCGCGCAGCGAGGAGATCCTCGTCGAGCTCCTCCACCACCCCGACGCCCGCTCGCGGCGGTCGGCCGTCGCCGCGCTCGCCCACTCAGAGAGCGTTGGCGCGCTCGAGGCGATCGGTTTCGCGCTTCAGGACGAATCGCCGTTAGTACGCCAGCGCGCGGTGGCCGCACTTGCCGGGCGCCGCGAGCCGCGCGTGCTCGCCCTGCTCACGCCACTGATCGACAAGGAGACGGATCGCGAGGTGCTCTACACGGCGATCGGTGCAGTGGGCGGCGTCGGCTCGCCCGAGGCGATCCAGATCCTCGTGCGCATCGCGCAGGGCGAAGGGGAGAATCCCCAGCGACGCTCGGCGGGAATGCGCGTGCAGGGATGCATCGCACTCGTGGTGATCCGCACGCCCGCCTCGATGGCGGCAGTGCAGGGACTCCGGGAAGACCGCGACCGCGAGGTGCGTGAGGCCGCGGTGCGTCTCGTCGCGCAGGCCCAGCGCCGCACGACGAGCACCGGGATGCCGGTGGTGCCCAGCGCCTAGCGCACGGCGGGGGTGAGCCCCAGCGCAAAGGTGGGATCGAGCGGGGAGAAGAGCGATGGATTGAAGCAGCGGGCGAACGCCTCCACGCCGTCGATGAGGCGCGGCCCAGGACGACTCACGAGCGCGTTGCCGTCGAGTGCGAAGACCCGTCGTGTGCGGGCCCACTCCCACTCGGGTGAAGCGAGCAGTCGTCGGCCTTCGCTCGTCGCACGCGCCAGGTCGTAGCCGCAGGGAGCGATGAGGATCACCTCGGGATCGGCGGCGCGCACCGCCTGGTGCGTGACGATCGCGGAGTGCGTGCCGGTCGGCGCCAAGGCATCCACGCCGCCTGCCCGGTGCACCATCTCGGGGACCCAGTGCCCAGCGGCGTAGAGGGGGTCTCCCCACTCGATCACCGCGACTCGCGGGCGCGGCGCCTTCGCGCCCTTCAGCCGTTCGTGCACCGTGCGCAGCCGCGCACGCGCGCCGATGATGAACTCCTCGGCCTCGTCGGCGAGTCCGAGTGCCGCGCCGACGCGCTTGAGATCCTCCAACACGCCGTCGAGAGTGGTGGCCGAGAGCGTTTCGATGCGCGGCTTCGGGTCGAGTCGCTCGGCCAGCGCGCGCACGTCGGTCTCCATCACCGCACAGACCTCGCAAAGGGCCTGCGTCAGGAGGAGGTCGGGGCGCAGGGCCCGGATCCGATCCTCGTCGAGCGCGAAGAAGGGAGGCCTGCCACCCGGTGTGACGCTCGTGACCCGCGCGCGCGACGCGACCACGAGCGGATGATCACAGGCGTGCGTCACACCGACGAGATGCTCCAACCCGCCGAGCGCGGCGACCATCTCCGTCGCGCTCGGCAGCAACGAGACGACCCGCATCACTTCCGCTCGGGCGGGATCGGCAGGAGCATCAGCACCGTCGCGAAGGCGATGAGCCCCAGGACCATCGTGCTGAGGGGAGCTCCGACGAAGTGTTGCACCGTGCCGAAGAGGGCGACGCCTTCACCGAGCGCCCAGCCCACGACGAGGAACGCGCCACGTTGCTGCGGAGGCGCGGTCTCCATCCGCGATCGGAGGAGGAGCGCCGCGGCGATCGCGGCGCCAGCCAGTCCCCAGAGCACGTAGCGCATGAGGTCGAGCGGGAGGGCGGCGCCGCCAAGCGTTACGTCGAGTGAAGCGGCCTGCAAACGCACCCGTTGGTACGACGCGAGGCCGGCGAAGGCCGCGACGCCAGTGACCAGCGCGATCCGAACGATGAAGAGCTGCTTGGCGCGCATCAGGTCACTTCCGGTCGTAGACCCGCTTGCCACCCACCCACGTCGAGAGCACCTGCGTGAGGAGTATCAACGCGTCGGGTACCCGCATCACGTCCTGATCCAGCACGACGAAGTCGGCTCGCTTTCCTGGAGTGAGGGAGCCGAGTTCCCCCTCCTGGAACGCAGCGTAGGCCGGCCAGAGCGACATCGACTTGAGGGCCTCGTCACGGGTCATCCGCTGTTCCGGATACCACCCGCCGGCTGGCCACTCGCGCGCATCCTGCCGCGAGACGCTCGCCTTGAACGAGATGAGTGGATTCACCTGCTCCACCGGGAAGTCGGAGCCATTGGGGATGATGACACCGGCGTCGAGGAGTGAACGCCAGGCGTACGCGCCGCGAAGCCGCGTCTCGCCGAGCCGAACCCCGGCCCAGTACATGTCGCTCGTCTGGTGCGACGCCTGCATCGAGGGGATCACGCCGAGCTCGGCGAAGCGCGGGATATCGTCGAAGTTGAGGATCTGCGCGTGTTCGATCCGGAAGCGATGGTCGGCGGTCGGCACGACCTTGAGCGCCGCCGCGTACGAATCGAGCACGAGCCGGTTCCCGCGGTCGCCGATCGCGTGCGTGTTGACCTGGAAGCCGGCGCGGAGTGCGCGCGTCGCGACATCCTTGATGTGCTCAGGCGGTGACACGAGGAGTCCGGTCGTCGCTGGCGCATCGGCATAGGGCTCGAGCAGCGCGGCGCCACGCGAGCCGAGCGCGCCGTCCTGATAGAGCTTGATCGACCGCACCCAGAGCATGCCATCATAGAGAGCGCTCTGGGGGCCGCGCCGCATCCACGCCTCGACGGTCGGCGCATTGTCGCTGATCATCGCATACAGCCGGATGTTCAGCGCATTCTCTTTGCCGAGTTCTTCGTAGAGCTCGAGTACTTGAGCCGACGAACCGGCGTCGTGCACGCCGGTCATCCCCCAGCGGTGCATCTCGGCGATCGCCGCCTTGAGCGACTCCTTCACCTGCGCACGGGTCGGCGCGGGGATCGTGCGGCCGACCAGGCCCTGCGCGTTGTCGATGAACACGCCTGACGGATTCCCCTGTGCGTCGCGCTCGATCTGGCCGCCGGTCGGATCCCTGGTGTCCTTGGTGACGCTGGCCCTCTGCATCGCCGTCGCATTGGCGAGTCCGGCGTGTCCGTCCACTCGCGTGAGATAGACCGGATTGTCGGGCACCGCTCGGCTCAGCGCGTCGTGCGTCGGCCAGCGAGTGTCGCCCCAATCGTTCTGGTCCCAGCCGCGCCCGATGATCCATTCGCCCTTGGGCGTCACGCGGGCGCGCTCGACCACGCGCGCGATCACCTGGTCGTACGAGCTGGTCCCGGTCAGGTCGACGTTGCGAAGTGCTGAGCCGAGTCCGGCGACGTGCGCGTGCGCGTCGGTCATCCCCGGGATCACGGTCTGGCCGCGCAAATCGAGCGTCTGCGTGTTCGGGCCGGTCAGGGCGCGGGCACCGAGGCGGTCGCCGGCGAAGACGATGCGCCCACCGCGGATCGCCAGGGCATCGACCACCGGCCGGGCGCCTTCGGCGGTGTAGATCCGACCGTTCGTGACGATGAGGTCGGCTGGTGCCGCAGACGTCGTGCCCTGGGCCAACAACGCCGGGACGAGCGAGAGCGCGGCAAGGATAGGAAGAAGATTTCGCATCGGGCGGGCGGGTTCGGAGGGTCGTGTCGCGGACCCGCTCAACCTCGCCCCTGTGATCTGCCTTCGCCAGCCTCCGACGGAGACTACTCCTCGGGCGCGCGCTGCTCGCGGATCATCCCGATGGCCGCTGTGTTCACGGCCACGTCGCCGATGTCGCGGCCGTCGGGCTGGAGCGTCGCCTTCACCACGCCGACGAACTTCCCGGAGTGGGAGAGGTAATCGCTGAGTCGCTGCATCGGGGCGAGGTACATCGTCCCCTTGACCGCCTTCCCTCCGACGAGGTGTAACTCGACCTCGCGCTCCCCGGCGCCGGCGCCGGCCTGACTGACGACCTGCATATCGGCGTCAGGGGCGGAGACGAGCACCACGAGGTCGGTCTGGAGGATCAGGTGGCCCGGCTCCTCCTGGAGCTTCGGTCGCCTCGCATCCACCATGTTCATCCACCCGCCCTTCCGGCTGCCGAGGAAGGCCACGAGGGACATGTCCTCGGCGATGAAGATGCCGCCCTCGACGAGAGAGCCATCTCGCATCACGACGTGGAGTCGCTTGTTCTCCTGCGCGCGGGTCCGGCCGATCGGAGCAGTCATAGTAGGGGCAGGTGGGTCCGAACAGGATGACGATTCACCTGAATGGAACGCCACGCAATGGCTTGCGCACCCCCCCGTCCCCTGCCGAGCCTTCCCCGATGCCACGGCCCACCCCGCTCGCCCTCCTCCTCCTTCTCCTCGCCGCGGTGACTGTCGCCAGTGCGCAGTCCGGCGAGCGCCCGCCTCGGTCTGCGCCGGTGTCTGCCCTCCGATTCGAGGTCACCTTCGGGGCCCGCGAGGCCATCGCGAGCACGATCGAAGTCGGAGTGCGGTTCACCGTCGCTGGCCGGTCGCCGGTGCTCCTCTCGATGCCCGCCTGGACGCCGGGCGCCTACGAGATCGCCGACTTCGCCGGGCAGGTCTCCGGCTTCTCGGCCCGGCAACAGGGGCGGGAACTCCGCTGGGACAAGCTCGATCCCGATACGTGGCGCCTCATCCCCTCGGGGAGCGGTGTCGTCGAGCTGTCCTATCGCGTGAAAGCCGACTCGCTCGACACCTCGCGGGCGTGGTCGCGCGAGGACTTCGCGTTCTTCAACGGAACGACTGTTTTCCTCTTCGTCGAAGGACATCCCGAGACCGGGGCCGAGGTGCGGGTCCGCACCGAGCGAGAGTGGCGCGTGGCAACGGGAATGACGCGGGGAGACTCAGCGCTGCGCTTCGTCGCCCGAGACGTGCACGACCTGATGGATCACCCCTTCTTCGTCGGCCGGTTCGACCTCGACTCTTCGCGTGTCGCCGACCGTTGGATGCGATTGGCGACCTACCCGATCGGGGCCGTGACCGGGGCGCGCCGCGCCGCGCACTGGGAGACCATCTCGCGCTCGGTCGGCCCGCTTGCGACGGTCTTCGGCGAGGTGCCCTGGAAGTCCTACACCGTGCTCCAGGTCGTGGACTCGGGGTTCCCGGGAATGAGCGCGCTCGAGCACACCGAGAGTGAACTGGCGATCGTCGGCGCCCAGTACCTCGATGAAGGATTCGTGCGATCGATCCACGCCCACGAGATCGCCCACGCCTGGAACGTGAAGCGCCTGCGCCCGACCGACCTCGTGCCGTACCGCTACGACGTCGCGCAGCCGACGACGTGGCTCTGGATGAGCGAAGGGATCACCGACTACTACGCCGACCTCGCGCTCCTCCGCGCCGGCATCACCGACGAGGCCGGATTCCTCGCCGCGACGCTCGAGAAGATCGACCAGGTGGGCAAACTGCCGGCCACGGCACTCGAGGACGCGTCGCTACAGGCCTGGCTCTCGATGACCGATGGGACGGACGATCTGTACTACGCGAAGGGTTCCCTCGCTGGGCTCGCGCTCGACATCCTGATCCGCGACGCCTCGCAGGGGGTGCGCTCGCTCGACGACGTGATGCGCGAACTCTGGAATGGCCCCCAGAAGGCGGGGCGAGGGTTCACTGCCGACGACTTCTGGAACGCCGTCACTCGGGCCGCTGGAGGGAAGGCGCTCGGTGGCTTCGCGCAACGATACGTCGATGGCCGTGAGTCCTATCCTTGGGAGGAGTGGCTCGCCCTCGCGGGGTGGCGCATCGTCACCGACTCGATCAGCGAACCGCGCCTAGGTGCCCTTCTGCGCGCTGACCCGAGAGGCGTGCGCGTCGCAGCACTCGATGAAGAGGGCGCTGGCGCGCGGGCCGGTCTCGCGGTGGACGACGTGATCACCGCGATCGGTGGGCGCCCGACACTCGACCCGAACTTCGGCGATCGGTGGCGCGACTACTGGGGCAAGCGTCCCGGGGCGGCGATGTCGCTCGAGGTATTGCGGGCGGGCGCGACGCGGACGTTCGAAGCGACGGTCGAGGTCACGACGCTGATCGACCGGCACGTCGAACCGGTGCCGGAGGCCACTGCGCGCGCGAAACGCGTGCGCGCCGGCATCCTCCGCGGGCGCGTCGCGCCCTGATCGCTCAGCGACCCGTCTTGTACCGCAGGTAGCGGGCGACCGCCTCGGCGTCATGCGGGGTACGAGGCTTCGCGAGTTCGCGCTCGACCTCGTCGAGTTCGCGCGGGACGCCGGCCGTGACCCGGACGACTCCCTGTTCGGTCACCAGGTAGTCGTCCTCGATCCGCACGCCGATGTTCGCGAACTTCTCCACCGTGCTGCGGATCCGTGACTTGAGCGCGTCGTTGCGCGGACTCCACGGGATGACCTCGAGGAGGTTCGCCCGCACGTAGATCCCCGGCTCGATAGTGAAGGCGCTGCCGACGTCGATCCGGCCGCCGAGCGCGTACTGCTCGGGATCGTGCACGTCGAGGCCGATCCCGTGGCCGAGGCCGTGCATATAGAAGAGCGAGAGCTGAGAGCACTGGCGCGGTTGCGTGGCGCTGCCGCAGTCGTAGGTCGCGGACGGAGAGTCGATGAGCCCCACCGACGCGAGTCCGGTGGCGAGCACGGCGCTGGCCGAATCGCTCATCGTGCGCCCGAGTGCGCCGACGCGGACCTGCCGCTCCGCTGACTTCTGCGCGGCGAGGACGATCGCGTAGAGTTCGCGCTGGGCTGGCGAGAACCGGCCACTCACCGGCACGGTGCGGGTGATGTCGGCGGCGTAGCCATCGAAGTAGCTCGCGAGGTCCATCACGATCACCTCGCCCTCCTGCGCGACCCGATCGTCGCGGTTGTAATGGAGCGTCGTGGAGTTGGGACCCGAACCGACGATCGAACCGTAGGACGGCCCGTCGCCTCCCTCGGCGCGCCACGACCCCTCGGCCGCCGCCTGCAGCTCGAACTCCGCGACGCCCGGCTGCACGAGCCGCCAGGCCGCGAGATGCCCACGAGCGCTGATCTCGGCGGCGACTCGCAGCCGGTCGAGCTCAGCCGCGCTCTTGCGGCTCCGCATCCGATCGAGCGTGCGCTTCGCGTCGTTCACGGTGAGTCCGCTGTGCGAGGCGCGAAGGGCATCCACGAACTGGCTGTGAGGCAAGCGTTCGTGCACTCCGCCGCCGAGATCGCCGAGCACGTGGATCGTGGCGTGCTGCCGCAGCAGCGAGTCGAGCACGCCACCCAGTTGTCCGATGTCGCGTCCGTCGATCGCGAGTCGGCTGCGCGCGCCGGCCGTCCCGACGCGCACGCCGTTCCACACCTCACGAGCCGCGTCACGTTCGCGCACGAAGATCAGTTCGCGACGCTGTCCGCCCTGCTTGACCATGACCAGCGCGGCTTCCGGCTCGAGGAATCCAGTGAGGTAGAAGAAGGGACGTGACTGGATGAACGGGAGGTAATCTTGGACCGGCTCTCCCCCACCGAGGACGAGCACCACGCCGTCGCTGAGCGAATCGAGGAGCGCGCTGCGTCGCGCCGCGAACTCGGCCGCGGGGATCTGCGCCGCGACCGGTGCGGCAACGAACAGGGAAGCGAGGAGGGGCAGGACGAGGCGAGTTGTGCGGCTCACGGGAACTCCGATCGAGTGTGTACGGGGTGGCGGGCGAAAGATGGCCACGTGCCAGCGGACGCCGCGAGGTGGGCGTAGGATTAGGACGTACACCCCCCAACCGGAGCAAGTCCGTGATGTCCTGGCGTTCATTCCGCCACGCGGCCGTCCTCGTCGTCGCGATGGCTCTTACCGCCGAGGCGCAACAGCGTCTCACCTCCCCCAAGGACTTCCTTGGTCACGAGGTCGGTGCCGACTACGTCCTCGCGAACTACTCGAAGCTCAGTGAGTACTGGGTCAAGCTCGCGAATGAGTCCGACCGGATGGAGCTCGACACGATCGGCCGGACGGCCGAGGGTCGCCCGCAGTTGATGGCGATCATCTCGAGTCCAGAGAACCTGCGGAACAAGGAGCGGTATCGGCAGATCGCCGAGCGCCTCGCGCGCGCGGAGGGAGTGACCGAAACCCAGGCCCGTCAGCTGGCGAAGGAAGGGAAGGGAGTCGTCTGGATCGACGGCGGGCTCCACGCTACCGAGGTTCTCGGTGCGCAGCAGCTCTTCGAGAGCAGTTGGCAGTTCGTCTCGGGGGACGACGACGAGACGACCCGCTTCCGCAATGACCTCATCATCGTGATGGTGGCGGCCAATCCCGACGGGATGGAACTCGTCAGCGACTGGTACATGCGGAATCCCGACCCGCGCCGGCGTAACGCGAACATCCCGCGGCTCTACCAGAAGTACATCGGGCACGACAACAATCGCGACTTCTACCTCGCCGCCCAGCCCGAGTCGGAGAACATGAACCGGGTGCTCTACACCGAGTGGTATCCGCAGGTGATGTACAACCACCACCAGACGGGCCCGGCGGGCACCGTGATGTTCGCACCGCCGTTCCGCGATCCGATGAACTTCAACGTCCACCCGCTCATCAAGACGGGACTCGACGTGGTCGGCGGCGCGATGCACAACCGGTTCGTCGCCGAGGACAAGGGCGGGGTCGTGATGCGCTCCGGCGCCGGCTACTCCACCTGGTGGAACGGCGGCCTGCGCACGACGGTCTACTTCCACAACATGATCGGCCTGCTGACCGAGACCATCGGGAATCCGACGCCGATCGAGATCCCGTTCATCGCGTCGCGACAGATCGCGAGCGCCGACCTCCCGCTCCCGGTGAAGCCGGGGCCGTGGAAGTTTCGGCAGTCGATCGAATACGAGGTCACCGCGAATCGCGCTGTCCTGGATGTCGTGTCGCGGAACCGCGAGCACTTCCTCTTCAACATCTGGAAGATGGGGATCGACCGGATCGCGCAGGGGAACCGCGACAGTTGGACGATCTGGCCGCGCCGGATCGAGGCGATCCAGGCTCGGATGACCGCCGAGAATCGCCAGCGCGCGGGCGCCCAGCAGGGCGCAGCGAACCCCCTCGAGTTCCTTGGCGGATTCGCGGGTGCCGGGCAGGCCCGCAACGGAGAGGCCGCTCAGCAGATGATGGCGGTGCTGAACGATCCCGCGATGCGCGACCCGCGGGCCTACATCATCCCCTCCGACCAGCCGGACTTCCCGACCGCCGTGAAGTTCCTGGTCGCACTGCAAAAGGCGGGGATCGACGTGCACCGCGCTCGCGGCGCATTCTCGTTCGGCGGGAAGAACTACGCAGCGGGAACGTACGTCGTGAAGACCGGTCAGGCCTTCGGTGCCCACGTGCTCGACATGTTCGAGCCGCAGGACCATCCGAACGACTTCCGCGTTCCCGGTGGCGCGCCGACGCCGCCCTACGACAACGCCGGCTGGACCCTCGCGATGCAGATGGGTGTGCAGTTCGAGCGGGTGCTGGGCCCTCTCGAAGCGTCACTCGACAGGATCCCGTCGACGACGCGGTTGACACCCACCGCGGGCAGCGTTGCGAGCGGCTCGACGTGGGCGCTCTCCGCTGCCACGAATGATGCGTTCACCGCCGTGAACCGACTGCTCAAGGCAGGCGCGAGCGTCTCGCGCAAGACCGACGGCACGTGGATCGTCGCAAACAACGCGGCGAGCCGTCCGATCGTCGAGAAGGCGGCCCGTGAGCTCGGTCTTTCGTTCACGGCCGGCACGGCGAGCGGTACGACGCCGGTCAAGTCGCTGCGCGTCGGCCTCTGGGATCGATTCGGCGGGTCGATGCCCAGCGGCTGGACGCGTTGGCTGCTCGAGCAATACGAGTTCGATTATAAGCTGGTCTACCCGCAGGAACTGGACGCCGGGAATCTCAACGCGCGGTACGACGCGCTGATCTTCCCCGACGGCGCGATCCCCGAGCTTCGCGTGGCCGGCCAGGCGGCCGGTGGCGGCGGTGGTGGTGGTGGCGGTGGCGGTGGCGGCGGCGCACCTGACACCACGACCCTCTCCGCCGAGATGCGCCGGATGGTCGGCAACATCTCGCCCGATCGTACGATCCCCGCGCTCAAGACTTTCGTCGAGAACGGCGGGACCATCATCACGATCGGCAGTTCGACGAACATCGCTGCACACCTCGGTCTGCCGGTGAGCGACTACATGGTGGAGCGGACGCCCGACGGCACCGAGCGCGCGCTCGGCAACAGCAAGTTCTATGTCCCCGGGTCACTGCTCGAAGTCGCGGTGGACAACTCCGCTGGCGGCGCGGTGGGGATGCCGAAGCGGGCGATCGTGATGTTCGACAATAGCCCCGTGTTTCGCCTCGCGCCGGACGCAGCGATGCGTGGCGTGAAGCCGCTGATGTGGTTCGACTCGACCACGCCGCTCCGCAGCGGCTGGGCGTGGGGCCAGAACTATCTCGAGGGTGGCGTTGCTGCCGCCGACGCGCAGGTCGGGCGCGGCACGGTGCGTTTGATCGGGCCCGAGGCGCTGTTCCGCGGGCAGCCGCACGGGACGTTCAAGCTCGTGTTCAATGGGTTGATCGGGTTGAACAAGCCGACGATGTAAGACACTGGATGGGCGATGGGAGATGTGAGGGGCGCGCCGGGTACTGCCGGCGCGCCTCTTTCATTCAGGGTGAGTGTCGTTCCCTTTCCCCTTCCACCTTCCGCCTCCCACCTGTAGTTGGTAAACCCTCCCTGACACAGCGGAGTCGAAACCATATGCGCCCTCTCCCGATCCTCTCCGCCCTCGGGGTCCTGGCCTCAAGTGCCACTGCCCAAGTCGTAAGTCTCGGCCCGCCATCCGCCGTTCTAAGTGAGGATTTCTCGTTCATCCGCGGCGTACGCGAGCTCTCTTCGGGGAAGCTCCTCATTGCAGACTGGGTCGAGAATCGCGTCGTCCTCGCCGACTTCACGGCCAACACGGTCACGCAGGTGATGCGTGAGGGTCCGGGACCGAATGAACTGCGCCTGCCGATGGGCCTCGTGCGCTACCGCGGCGACTCCACGCTCCTGCTCGACTTCGGGAACAGCCGGATCAGCGTGCTCACACCGGCCGGCCGCGCGGCGTACACCATCCTCGCCGAGGCGCCGGGCGCATCTGGCGTGCGTGGCGCCTCGCCGAGCGGCGAGTTCTTCTTCGCCTTTCCCTCCTGGGCCGAGCGGGAGAACGCGCTCCCCGATGATTCAGTGCGCCTGATTCGCTGGCGGCCCGGTATTGACGCTCGAACGAATGTCGCCGTCGTGCAGGGCACTCGCTGGCGGAAGGACCGCAGTCCCGCGATGGAGCCGCGCCTCCCGATGGTCGGCTACGCGGCGCAGGATGGGTGGACCCTGACCCCTGCCGGTGCTCTCGTGATCGTGCGCAGCGCGCCCTATCGCGTCGAGGTGCTCACGGCCGACGGCGCGAAGCAGGTCGGACCCGCACTCGAAACCACTCGCCGTCCCGTGACGCTCGACGACAAGCGTCGATTCGTCCGTGAGTTCGCGGTCGGCGGGGCGCAGAGTGGACGCGGCGAGAATGGCGGGATGGGTCGTGCTCCCGAGGCGACCGCTCGACAGCTCGCGCGTGATGTGGAACTGACCGAGTGGGCCACCGAACATCCCCCATTCGACGCGGGTGCGGTCCTCGCCGACCTGCGCGAACGCGTCTGGGTCGGCGCCGAGGCCGAGCCCGGCAAGCCGCGCCGCTACGACGTCTTCGATCTCACCGGTCGCCGCGTGATGCAGGTGGAGATCGGCGCGGGCCGCCGCATCGCTCACGTGGGCGCGCAGGGCGTGTATGTGATCGCCGAGGACGCTGACGGCATCCAGCGTCTGGAGCGGTACAAGGTGCCGTAGCCGTTGGAGGCGCCGGCGCGCCGAGCAGTTACCGGCGCTCCCCTCCCACCTCCCATCTACTTCAAGAGATTCTTGGCGATGGTCGCGAGCTGCATATTCGACGTCCCCTCATAGATCGTCCCGATCTTCGCATCCCGATAGTACTTCTCCACCGGATAGTCCTTGGTGTAGCCGTAGCCACCGAAGAGCTCCACTGCGAGTGAGGTGACGCGTTCCGCCACCTGCGAGGAGAGGAGCTTCGCCATCGCTCCCGCTTGCGCGATGTCCTCGCCTGCGTCCTTGAGGCGCGCCGCGTTGTAGACCATCAGCTTCGCGGCTTCGAGTTCGGTCGCCGCCTGCGCGAGCTGGAACTGGATCCCCTGGAACTCGGTGAGCGCCTTCCCGAACTGGTGCCGCTCCTTGAGGTAGGCGATCGACGCGGTGAGCGCGCCCTCGGCGATCCCGATCATCTGCGCGCCGATCCCGATCCGCCCCTCGTTCAGTGCGCCAATCGCGAGCTTGTAGCCCTGCCCGACGGGGCCGAGCACGTCGGCGGTCGGAACGAACACGTCGTCGAGGATCAGCTCGGTGGTGCTCGACGCGCGGATCCCGAGCTTGTCCTCCTTCTTCCCGACACTGAACCCCTTCGCGCTGCGCTCCACCACGAACGCCGTGATCCCCTTGTAGCCCTTCGACGGGTCCACGTTCGCGAAGACCACGTAGAGCCCCGCCTCGGCGCCGTTCGTGATCCAGAGCTTCCGCCCGGTGAGCTTCCATCCACCGTCAAGGGCGGTGGCGCGGGTCTGCAGCGCGAATGCGTCCGAGCCGCTCGAGGCCTCGGAAAGCGCGTAGGCCCCGATCGTGTCGGTGCAGAGCCGTGGTACCCATCGCGAGAGCTGCTCCGGCGTAGCGGCGGCCAGAAGGGGATTCGCGACGAGCGTGTTCTGCACGTCCACGACGATCGCCGCCGCCGCATCGACCTTGCTGATCTCTTCCACCGCGATCGTCACCATCATCACCGAGCCGCCGGCGCCGCCGTACTTCTCCGGTGACTGGATGCCCATCAGGCCCATCTCGAAGAAGGCCTTGAGGAGCGCGGGATCGATCCGTCCCTCGCGTTCCATCGCCATCACCCGCGGACGAACTTCCCCCGCGACGAACGCGGCTACCGCCGCACGGAAGGCATCTTCCTCGTCGGAGAGCTGCGTCAGCGGCAGGTGCTGCGTTTCGGTGACCGAGGCCATTGTCGAAAGATAGTCCTACCGGACGCGGTCGTAATTCAGGATCGGAGCGAGCCAGCGCTCGGTGGTCGACAGATCCATTCCCTTTCGCGCCGCGTACGCCTCGACCTGGTCCTTCTCGATCTTCCCGACGCCGAAGTACTGGGCTCGAGGATGCCAGAAGTAGAACCCCGAGACCGCCGAGGCGGGGAGCATCGCGAAGCTCTCGGTCAGCCGGACCCCGGCGTTCTCCTCGGCGTCGAGCAACTCGAAGAGCGTGCGCTTCTCGGTGTGGTCGGGGCAGGCCGGGTAGCCCGGCGCCGGCCGGATCCCCTGGTACTGCTCGCGGATGATCGCCTGATTATCGAGGTGCTCGTCTGGCGCGTAGCCCCAGAGCTCGCGGCGCACACGCTCGTGCAATCGCTCGGCGAACGCCTCGGCCAACCGGTCGGCCAAGGCCTTGATCATGATCGATGAGTAGTCGTCGTGCGTCGCCTCGAACGCCGAGACTCGCGCATCCAGGCCGATTCCGGTGGTGACGACGAAGGCGCCGAGCCAGTCGGTGACGCCGGTGTCGGCCGGTGCGACGAAATCGGCGAGGGCGAAGTTCGCCTGTCCGGAGGTCTTCACCATCTGCTGGCGGATGGTGTGGATCGTCTTGCCGACCTCGGGCAGGATGATCGACTCCTCCCCATCCGAGTTCGCCTTGAAGAACCCGACGACGGCCCGCGCTCGCAGCCAGTGCTCATCCACGATCCGGCGCAACATCTCCTGGGCGTCCTTCCAGAGATTCCGTGCCGCCTCGCCGACTTTCAGGTCGTCGAGGATCGACGGGTAGGATCCCGCGAGTTCCCAAGTCTGGAAGAACGGCGTCCAGTCGATTCGCGGCACGAGTTCGTCGAGGGGGAAGTCGTCGAAGACGCGCACGCCCTCGAAGCTCGGCTTCGGTGGCGTGACGCCCTGCCACGAGATCCGCGGCTTGTTCGCGCGCGCGGCCGCGAGGGACTGCCGCTTGACCTCCTTCTGCCGCGCTGCACGCTGGACGCGCACTTCCTCGTACTCGACCTTCGTGTCGGCGACGAACTGCGCCTTGAGGCCATCGCTGAGCAGGTTGCTCGCGACGCCGACTGCGCGCGAGGCATCGAGCACGTGGATCACCGGGCCCGAATAGTTCGGAGCGATCTTCACTGCCGTGTGCACCTTGGATGTCGTCGCACCACCGATGAGCAGCGGGATCGTCCATCCCTCGCGCTCCATCTCACTCGCGACGAACGCCATCTCCTCGAGCGAGGGGGTGATCAGGCCCGAGAGCCCGATGATATCCGCCTTCTTCTCCCTCGCCGTCTCGAGGATCCGCGCGCAGGGCGTCATCACGCCAAGGTCGATCACCTCGTAGTTGTTACACTGGAGCACGACGCCGACGATGTTCTTGCCGATGTCGTGCACGTCTCCCTTGACCGTGGCCATTACGACGCGGCCCTTGGCGCGCGTATCGGCGTTCCTCGCCTTCTCGGCCTCGATGTAGGGGATCAGGTGGGCGACCGCGCGCTTCATCACGCGCGCCGACTTCACCACCTGCGGGAGGAACATCTTCCCCGAGCCGAAGAGGTCACCGACGACATTCATCCCGTCCATCAGCGGCCCTTCGATCACCTCGATCGGACGATCGAAGAGGCGCCGTGCTTCCTCGGTATCGTCGACCACGAAGTCCGCGTTCCCGTGCACGAGCGCGTAGACCAGCCGCTCGCCGACCGGCCCGTCTCGCCACGCGAGGTCCACCTTCTTCTTCTGCGCCTGTCCCTTGGCGTCGTCGGCGACGGCGAGCAGCCGCTCCGTCGCGTCGCTCCGGCGCGCGAGGATCACATCCTCGACCCGTTCGCGCAGCGCCTCGGGGATGTCCCCGTAGAGCACCAGGGCGCCGGCATTCACGATCCCCATGTCCATCCCCGCGCGGACCGCGTGGTAGAGGAAGACGGAGTGGATCGCCTCGCGCACCGCGTTGTTGCCCCGGAAGGAGAAGGAGACGTTGCTGACGCCCCCCGAGATGCGGGCGTGGGGACATCGTTCCTTGATGATCCGCGTCGCCTCGATGAAGTCGAGCGCGTACCGGTCGTGTTCCTCGATTCCCGTCGCGACCGCGAAGACGTTCGGGTCGAAGATGATGTCTTCGGGCGGGAAGCCGACCTGCTGCGTGAGGATCACGTACGCTCGCTCGCAGATCGAGACCTTCCGCTGCACCGTGTCGGCCTGTCCCTTCTCGTCGAAGGCCATCACGATCACCGCCGCGCCGTAACGACGCACGAGCGTCGCCTGCCGGATGAACTCGGCTTCCCCTTCCTTCATCGAGATCGAGTTCACGATCCCCTTGCCCTGCACGCAGCGGAGGCCGGCCTCGATCACCCGCCACTTCGACGAGTCGATCATCACCGGGACCCTCGAGATTCCGGGTTCACTCGCGACGAGGTGGAGGAAGCGCGTCATCGCCGCCTCGGAGTCGAGCATCCCTTCGTCGAAGTTCACGTCGATCACCTGGGCGCCGGCTTCGACCTGCTGACGCGCGACCTCGAGCCCCTGGTCATAGTGCCCGCCGAGGATCAGCTCGGCGAACTTCTTCGAGCCGGTCACGTTGGTGCGCTCGCCGACATTCACGAAGTTCGAGTCGGGGCCGACCACCAGCGGCTCGAGTCCGGAGAGCCGGAGCCGCTTCGGGATCTCTGGAATGCGTCGCGGGGGCAGCGCACGTACGGCGTCGGCGATCGCTCTGATGTGGTCCGGCGTCGTGCCGCAACAGCCCCCGACCATGTTGACGAGCCCCGCCTCGGCGAACTCGCGGAGGATCGACGACGTGTACGCAGGCGTCTCGTCGTAGCCGCCCATCTCATTCGGGAGGCCGGCATTCGGGTGCACGGTGACGTAGCAGTCGGCGACGCGCGAGAGTTCCTGCACGTAGGCGCGGAGATCCTTGGCGCCGAGGGCGCAGTTGAGGCCGATGCTGAAGGGCCTCGCGTGCATCACCGAGTTCCAGAAGGCCTCGGTGGTCTGTCCGGTGAGGGTACGGCCGCTCGCGTCGGTGATCGTGCCCGAGATCATCACCGGGACCCGTTCGCCGCGCGCCTCGAACACCTGCTCCACCGCGAAGATCGCCCCCTTCGCGTTCAGCGTGTCGAAGATCGTCTCGATCATGATCAGATCGGCGCCGCCGTCGAGCAGCCCCTCGGTCGCCTCCACGTAGGCCTCGACGAGCTGCGCGAAGGTGATGTTGCGCGCCCCGGGATCGTTGACATCGGGGGAGAGCGAGGCAGTGCGATTCAGCGGCCCGAGCACGCCCGCCACCCAGCGCGGACGGCCGTCCTTCGCCTCGGCCTCGTCGCAGATGCGGCGGGCGAGGCGTGCGCCCTCGACGTTGAGCTCCCGCACCTGCGCCTGCATCCCGTAGTCCGCCATCGAGACGCGAGTCGAGTTGAAGGTCGCCGTTTCGATGATGTCAGCGCCCGCCTCGACATACGCGCGATGGATCGCGCCGACGACGTCGGGTCGCGTGAGGATGAGGAGGTCGTTGTTCCCCTTGAGGTCGGTCGGCCAGGCGGCGAATCGTTCGCCGCGATAATCGGCCTCGGTGAGCCGATAGGTCTGCACCATCGTCCCCATCGCGCCGTCGATGATGAGGAGGCGCTTCGTGACCTCCTCGTGCAGCCGAACGATCCGTTCCGCGCGCGAGAAACTCACCGCGGCCTCAGCCCGAGGATGTGGCACAGTGCGTAGGTCAAGTCGGCGCGATTCAGCGTGTAGAAGTGGAACTCCGTCACGCCGGCCTGGGCGAGCTGCTGGCACTGCTCTGCCGCGACCGTTGCCGCAACGAGCTTGCGCGTCTCGGGATCGTTGTCGAGCCCCTCGAAGAGGCGCGCGAACGTGGCCGGCACCGTGGTACCCGCGACCCCCGCGAACTTTCGCATCTGCGTGAAGTTCGTGACCGGCATGATCCCGGGGACGATCGGCACCGTGATCCCCGCCTTCCGCGCGCGGTCGACGAAACGGAGGAAGGTCCAGTTGTCGAAGAAGAACTGGGTGATCGCCCGCGTCGCGCCAGCGTCGATCTTCCGTTTCAGGTTGTCGAGGTCGTCTTGTGGGGACTTCGCCTCAGGGTGCGTCTCGGGGTAGGCCGCGACCGAGAGTTCGAAGTCGTGCCGCTTACGGAGTCCGGCGACGAGTTCGGCAGCGTAGGCATAGCCACCCGGTGTCGGGAAGTAGGGTGCCTCGCCGCCGGGGATGTCGCCGCGCAAAGCGACGACGTGACGCACACCAGCATCCCAATAGGCGTCGGCCACCTCATCGATCTGTCCACTGGTCGCCGCGACGCAGGTCAGGTGCGCCGCCGGGACCAGCGGGGTCTCGGTGAGGATGCGGCGAACGGTATTGTGAGTGCGCTCCCGGGTCGAGCCGCCGGCGCCATACGTCACCGAGACGAACCGCGGATTCAGCGGAGCGAGTCGCGTGATCGAGCTCCAGAGCGTCTGCTCCATCTCCGCCGTCTTGGGCGGGAAGAACTCGAACGACACCTGGAACGGGATGGGTAGGGCGAGGGTGCTCACCGGCGCTTTCCTGAAAGCACGAAGGCCCGAAGCGAGGAGTTCTGTGCGCGCCGGGCCGGCGCTTTAGCTGGATGTTTAACGTGGCCGCAAGTTGCCTCGAAATCGCCACGGGAACGGTTGTGCCTTCATTCTATCATCCGGATGAACGGATGGCAAGGGGCCCCGTGCTCACAGCGCCCGCATCACGATCCCCTGCACGATGCTGAGGAGGAACCACGCGACAAGGGGGGAGAGATCGATGTTCCCGAAGGGTGGGAGCACGCTCCGCAGGGGCGTGAGGAACCATTCGGTCATCCGCGCGGCGAGTCGCCCGGCCATCGAATGCGTGCCGCCGAGCCAGCTCGTGAGCACCCGCACCAGGAGCGCGAGTTGGAGCGCGGCAAAGGTCCACCCGACCGCAAGCCGCAGGATCCCACCGGCGCCACGCGAGGTCGCGTGGCTGAAGGTGACCGCGCCATCCCGCAGCACGGTCACGACGAAGATCGCCGCGGCGCCGATGAAGAAGACGAAGACGAACGACCAGAGGGGCGTCGCGGTCCCGGTGCCACCGGCGCGCAGGATGATCCGGTCGACCGGCGCCAGCGCGGGCTCGATCGCCTTCCGCGAGAACCGCCCGAGGGCCGAGAAGGGACTGATCCGCCGAGAGCGGGCCAACCACGCGATCAAGGCCGCGATCGCCGTGATGGCGAGCACGACGCCGTAGGCGCTGCGGAGAATCTGGCGGAGTTGGTCGAGCAGGGAGACGATCGTTTCCATTTTTTGTGCGGAGGGGTTCGGATTCTCTGGAACTAACTGCGCACCACGAAGACACGAAGATCACGAAGAATTGCCACGAAGGCTGCAACGGCAACTGCCAAACGGTTGGAACACGCGTCTCAGTTGGGCATCAGCGGTACGCCGGCATTTCGAAGTTGCCGTTGCAGTTCCCCCAGCACTCGCAGTTGTCGTCCTTCGTGGCAGTGCTTCGTGTCCTTCGTGTCCTTCGTGTCCTTCGTGTCGTGGTGGGCAGTGGTCGTCGGTCAGCGCGCGCCGCGCTGGGAGAGCATGAGCGCGATGGTACCGATGAGTCCCCGAAGTCGTTCGGCGATCGAACGACCGTGTGCGAACCGCTGATAGTCCTCGAGATGCGACAGGTGCGCCTCGCTGTAGCGGAACCACCAAGGCTGCTTCCACGTCGCGAACCGGTCGTCCACGATCGCTACGCTGTGCACGCACTCCTCGAGCCCGGCCACGCCGTGCAACCGGCCGAGTCCGCTCGACTTCACTCCTCCGTAGGGCACATCGGGCATTCCGACGACCGTGATCGCATCATTGATCACCACGGTGCCCGCCTCGAGCTGCCGGGCGACCGCGAACCCACGCGCACGATCGCGCGTCCAGACACTCGCCGAGAGTCCGAACTCGCTCTCATTCGCCCGCACGATCGCTTCCGCCTCGTCCCTCACGCGCAGGACCGGCAGCAGCGGTCCAAAGGTCTCCTCGTGCATCACGCGGCTGCTGCTGCGCACACCGGTGAGCAGAGTCGGAGGGAAATAACCATCACCCGGCGGTGCAGTCGCCTGCGCCGCGATCACCGCCCCGCCCGCGACCGCGTCGTCGAGTTGCGCGCGGATCGTCGCTGTGGCTGCGGGGCGGATCATCGGCCCGACCTCGGTTGCGGCGTCCGATCCGGCTCCGACCTTCAGCGCACGCACAGCGGCAGCGGCCGCCGCGACGAACGGTTCGTACGCCTCGCCCACGACGAACACTCGCTTCGGCGCGACGCAGGTCTGCCCGGCATTCGCGAATCTCGTCCACACGATCCCATCCGCGGCGTGGTCCACATCCGCATCGGCGAGGACGATCGCGGCGTCGCTCCCGCCGAGTTCGAGTGAGCAGGGGATCATCCGTTCGGCGCAGGCGAGCGCGACGTGTCGTCCCGCTGCCGCGCTGCCGGTGAAGACCATCTTCTCGACGCCGCTCTGGCAGAGCGCCGCCCCGGTGACCCCGTCCCCTTGGATCACCTGCATCACGCCATCCGGCAATCCCGCATCGCGCCAGAGCTCCGCCAGGATCGCGCCGCACCCGGGCGTGAACTCACTCGGCTTGAGGATCACCGCGTTCCCGCAAGCGATCGCCGGGAGCACGCACGCGGTAGGAAGGAAGAAAGGATAGTTCCACGGCGTGATCACCCCGATCACACCGAGTGGTTTCCGCTCGAAGCGCACCCGCTTCCGCCACATCGTTATCCCGGCGGATCCACGCCAGCTCCCGCGCAGGAATCGCGGTGCTTCGCGGGCCGTCCACTTCGCGAAATCGAGGGCTACTGTGACGTCCACCCCTACCGCATCGGCGTAGGGCTTTCCCGACTCTCGGGTGACGATGGAGGCGACCTCAGTGCGGCGTCGGTAGAGGGCCTCGTGAAAGCGAGCCACGATCCTGGCCCGATCCGTAGGCGTAGTAGCGGCCCACGGGCCCTGTGCAGCCCGAGCCCGAGCGAGCGCGGCCGCGACGCCTTCGTCGTCCGCGGTGGGGTACTTCTGCCAGATCTGGCCGGTCGCTGGATCGCGCGATTCGACTGGTCGGCGCTGGGGTATCACGGGCGCACTGCTCATCGGTTTCTAATGTGACACTGGGGGCTACTTGGGGGTACTGCGGGGTGTGACGGCCAAGGCGATGGACGGAGCCTTTCCGGGAGACGCGGCGTGGCGCGCGGTGAGTGCGGCGGGACATACTCCGCGCACTTCACTGATGAGCGACACGCCTCCGACCTCGGCCATCGATCCGACCCTCCCGCTGCGGGCCAAGGCGGGGGATCGGCAGGCCTTCGCGCAGTTGGTCGATGTGCTCTATCCGAGATCGTTGCGCTTCGCCCTCCACATGGTGGGGAATCGCGAGGACGCGGAGGAGGCGGTGCAGGACTCGTTCATCCGGGTGTACCACAACCTGGGCCGATTCCGGGACGATGCCCGGTTCGAGCCTTGGCTCTTCCGGATCCTCGCGAACCGCTGCCGCAGCTTGATGGAGAAGCGTCGACGCCACACGGCGCTGATCCAGTACGGAGAGATTCCGGAGCGGTACACCGCACCGGCCGAGGTACCGCAGCGGGACTGGACCGAGGAGGTCTACAAGATCCTCTCGACCCTTCCAGTCGAACAACGGGAGGCGTTCCTGCTGCGGCACGTGGAGGATATGGCGTACGAGGACATCGCTGCGGTGACGGGCGTCGGACTCAGTGCGCTCCGAATGCGGGTCAAACGGGCGTGCGATGTGCTCCGCGCGCGCCTTTCCGAGGTGATGCACGATGAATGAAGGACCGGATCGGATGATCG
The DNA here is from genome assembly GCA_031430835.1 of Gemmatimonadaceae bacterium. GTDB lineage: Bacteria > Gemmatimonadota > Gemmatimonadetes > Gemmatimonadales > Gemmatimonadaceae > Pseudogemmatithrix. Next base: position 80,640 of record JANPCH010000077.1, on the reverse strand, counting down.
AGCGGGTGCGCGAGACGCTGCGCGAGGCGCCGATGGTGGCGCCCGACCAGCGCGCGGTCGCGCGCCTCTTGAGTGCGGTGTGGGCCTCGCCCAGTCCCTCGCGGTGGCGTCGGGTGTTCGACGCCTGGCGTGTGCCGGCGTTGTCGGGGCTGGGCGCGGCGGCTGTCGCCGGCGTGGCGCTCCTCGTCGGCTTCGTCTCGCGCGGGTCGCTCACTCAACATTCGCCCGAAGGGACCATGGTGGTCGGCGGAGTCGAGACGCCGGTGATGCTCGCGTCGAACACGACGCGCGACGCTGGCGATGCGGCGGCGGTGCTGACGCAGTTCGTGCTCGACGATCAGACGGCGCGCCGCGTCTCGCTCGTCGGCGAGTTCAACGATTGGGAGGCAGGCAATACGCCGCTCACGCGCTTGGCGAGTGGACTCTGGACGGTGACGGTGCCGCTCCTGCCCGGGCGGCACGTGTACGCCTTCGTCCTCGACGATAGATTGGTGGTGGCCGACCCGCGGGCGCCGAAGGTGGTGGACGCGGACTACGGTCGCGAGGGTTCCGTCGTGATGGTCTTCGCCCGATGAGCATGCATCGTAGAGTGTCCACTCTCGTCGCGCTGGTGCTCGCCAGCGTGTCTGCCGCTCCTGCGTTCGCTCAGGGGACGGTGGTGTTGCCCATCGCCGATGCGAAGGCACGCCAAGCCGTCGAGCGCGAGATCGCGCAGGCGGCGGCGAAGGGTCTGCCTACGCAGCCCCTCGTCTCGAAGGCGATGGAAGGTGTCACGAAGCAGGCGACCGGGGAGCAGATCCAGGTTGCCGTGGCTTCGAAGGCGAAGCGCCTCGAGCAGGCGCGAGCCCTTCTAGCTCCCTCGCCATCGGTCGCCGAACTCACGTCGGGCGCTGACGCGCTCGATGTCGGGGTCCCGGCGTCGATGCTGAAGCAGATCCGTGCGGCTTGGCCCGCCACGCAGTCGGTGGCGATGCCTCTCGACGTGCTCACTGAGCTCGTGGCCCGCGGCATCCCGGCGAAGCTCGCCCTTGTGCAGATCACGAACCTGATGGCGCGAGGGGCGACCCCCTCGCAGATCGCCGCGCTCGGTTCGTCGGTGCAAGCCGACATCGCGTCCGGTCTGCCGCCCGATGCGGCGCTCGAGGTGCGTGCACGGGGCGTGATGTCGCTCCTTCCGTCACCCGCTGCCGCAGCGAGTCTTGCTCCCACTCGCACAGGGCCCCCGCGGTGACGTGAGACGGCGCGCGGCCCTCGGCGGGCTGCTCGTCAGTGCCGCGGCGCAGGTCGCCGCGGCTCAGTCGTTGCCGGAACTGCGCCTTGATGTGGGGTACGCTGGGGTTCGTCAGCAGGCCTTGGGACCCTCGGACCCCGAGCAAGCGACCGATGCAGCGCTGATCGCCCTCTTCTGGCGACGCCCGGCGGAGCGCTGGGAGTTCCTCACGAGCGCGAACCTCACCTACACGCGCGACTCGCTCGCCGCGGCGCAAGGCGTCGCGGCGTTCGCATTCCCGTGGCTCGGAAGTGAGCATCTCCGCACTGACGTCGGAGCGGCCGGCGCGACGTTCTCGTTGCGCAGCGCAGGGCGTGGCGGCAATGGCAACGTCTTCGCGCGGCAGCACTATGTGCGCGACCAGTGGGGCACGTGGCTCGGGGCCGCGTCGGCCATCTCGTCGCGCGATGGAACACGGAGCCGCGCCTTTGCCGGCGACCTCGGAGCGTGGACGCGCTGGCGATTCCTCTACGGGAGTGCCTCCTACTCACGCAGCAGTTCCACCGACCGGCCCCTGCTGATCACCTCAGGGGCGACGGTGAGTCCCTTCGCGATCGGGTATGAGATCGAGGATGCCCAACTCGTGTTGGAAGCGCGGAACGGGCCGCATCAGATCGGTGTGTCGTGGGTGACGCGGCGCCTCGTGGCTGGTGGCGACCTCAGCGAACGCGCGCTACTGGCGAGTGTCTCGGTTCAGATGACCGACCGCGTTTCGGTGCTGCTTGGCGCTGGGAAACAACTCTTCGACCCACTGCGCGGCCTACCATCGGCCGATCTCGTCACCGCCGCACTGCGCGTGAGTCTCGGCCCCAAGACCCTGCCGGTGATGCAACGCTCGGCGCTCTCGCAGGCGACGGTGACGCGCCTCGCCGGGGGCGGGGGGCGACTCGAGGTGCGGGTCTTGGCGAGCGACACGGTGCACGTAGAGGTCGCTGGGGACTTCTCCGATTGGAAACCACTGCCGCTGGAGCGCGAAGGGAGTTTCTGGGTCGCCCGCGCCGAGTTGCCGAGGGGGAAGTATCACGTGGGGGTGCGGCTGCGGCAGGGATCGTGGCGAGCGCCGCGCAATCTGGCCCGCGTGAGGGATGACTATGGGGGCGATTCGGGGCTGGTGGTGATACCTTAGGACAGAGCGTCGACCAATCGAAGGAGTCTTGCCGTGCCGATCACCTCCCGTCGCAACTTCGTCGCCGGCCTCGCCGGCGCCACCACCACGCTTCCGATGTACTCCGAGCGTGCGTTCGCCCACCTCTTCCGCGCCGACGCGGTCGCAGGAGACCGCACGCCGGCCGATCTCGCGAATGACGAGTCGTACTGGTCGCACGTGCAGCGGGCGTTCGACACGGATCGAACGCAGATCAACCTGAACAACGGCGGCATCTCCCCGACGCCGACCCACGTGCTCGAGCAGATGATCCGCGACCTGCGGTTCGTGAACGAACTCCCGGTCGAGCATAACTGGCGGATCCTCGAGCCGAAGATGGAGAGCACGCGCCGCGAACTCGCCAAGGAGTTCGGCTGCGAAAGCGAGGAGATGGCGATCACGCGCAATGCGAGCGAAGGACTTGAGATCATGATCCTCGGGCTCGACCTCCAGCGCGGCGACGAGGTGATCATCACCAACCAAAACTACGGTCGGATGATCACCACCTGGCAGCAGCGGGAGCGCCGCGAGGGGATCGTGCTGAAGCAGGTCGCCTTCCCGGTGCCGCTCACCGACCCGTCCGTGCTTGTCAAGCGGATCGAGGCGGCGATCACGCCGCGAACGAAGGTCATCGAGCTCACGCACATCACCAACCTCACTGGGCAGATCCTCCCGATCCGCGATGTGGTGCGGCTCGCGCGGCCGCGTGGGATCGAGGTGTTCGTCGACGGGGCGCACGCCTTCGCGCACTTTCCCTTCACCCGCGACGAGCTCGAGTGCGACTACTACGCGACCTCGCTGCATAAGTGGATGCACACGCCGATCGGCGCCGGGTTTCTCTACGTGCGGCGTGAGAGGATCGCCAAGCTCTGGCCGCTGATGGGCTCGGACGTCTCTCGCGTCGCGAACATCCGGAAGTACGAGGAGATCGGCACGCACCCGCAGGCGAACTTCAATGCCGTCTCGGTCGCGATCACCTTCCACCGCGGGATCGGCGCCGACCGCAAGATCGCTCGGCTCCGCTACCTCCGTGACCGATGGGCGAAGGCGCTACTGGCCGAGAGTCCGCGGGTGAAGGTCCTCACCGAACTCGGACCCGACAAGGCGGGAGCGATCTGCCTCTTCAGCGTGGATGGCCTCGACTCCGGCAAGCTCGGGAACTGGCTTCTCGCGAACTACCGGATCGTGAACACGCCGATCGTGCACCCCGAGTTCAGCGGCATCCGGATCACGCCGAGCGTGTACACGACGGTGGACGAGATCGACACGTTCGTTGACGCGGTGAAGAAGGCGATCAAGGTCGGGATCGCGTGAACTTCTGGCTTCTCAAGTCGGAGCCGGAGGACTTCTCCTGGAAGGACCTGCAGAGGGCGCCGAAGAAGACCGCGGGCTGGACCGGCGTGCGCAATTACCAAGCACGCAACATGCTCCGCGATCAGATGAAGGTCGGTGACCGCGCCTTCTTCTACCACTCGAGTACCGACCCCACGGGGATCGTCGGCATCTGCGAGATCGTGCGGGCAGGCTACCCCGACCACACCGCCTTCGACAAGTCGGACGCGATGGACTACGATGCCAAGTCGAAGCGCGACGCGCCGACCTGGTTCCAGGTCGACGTGCGGGCGCTGGGAGCCTTCCACGAGATCCAGACCCTTGATGAACTGCGGAGTCTGAAGGGCCTCGCGAAGATGGTCCTCCTCCAACGCGGCAGTCGCTTGAGCGTACAACCGGTGACCGCGAAGGAATGGGAGATCATCTGCCGCCACGGCGGCTGGGAGGAATAGTGAAGCGGTCGTTCCGTTCGTTCTCCCCGTCGTTCCCTATGCTCTCTGTGGTGATGCTGTTGCTGTTGGGGAGTGTTCGCTCGACCCCGGCCCAGCAACCGATCACCTCGCCGCGAGCGGAGTTCGGCCACGACTTCGGCGAAGACTACTTCCTCGCGAATTACGCCCAGATCGCGAAGTACTGGCACAAGCTCGACGCTGAGTCCGATCGCATGACGGTGCAGGAGATCGGCAAGACCGCCGAGGGCCGCCCGCACCTGATGGCGATCGTGACCTCGCCGGCGAACCATCGCGCGCTCGAGAGGTATCGCCAGACCTCGATGCGGCTCGCCCTTGCTGATGGAGTGACTGAGGAGGAGGCCCGCTCCCTTGCCCGCGACGGCAAGGGGGTCGTCTGGATCGACGGCGGTCTCCACGCCACCGAGGTCCTCGGGGCCCAGCAGCTCGGCGAGATGGTCTACCGGATGGTGAGCCACACCGACGCTGAGACGATGCGGATCCTCGACGAGGTGATCATCCTCTTCGTCCACGCGAACCCGGACGGCAACGACCTCGTCGCCGACTGGTACATGCGGAAGAGCGATCCACTCGCGCGGAGTACGCAGGGGATCCCCCGGCTCTACCAGAAGTACATCGGGCACGACAACAACCGCGACTTCTTCATGAGCACCCAGGCCGAGACGGAGAACATGAGCCGCGTGTTGTACCACCAGTGGATGCCGCAGGTGCTGTACAACCATCACCAGAGCGGTCCCGCGGGGACCGTCTTCTGGTCGCCGCCGCTGCGCGATCCGTACAACTACAACTTGGATCCGCTCGTTCTGCTGGGCTATCAGTCCCTTGGCGCGGCGATGCACGCGCGTCTCGCGGCGGAGGGGAAGCCCGGTGCGACGATGCGCTCGGGCGGGCCCTATGACGGGTGGTGGAATGGCGGAATCAGGAACACCGCGTCGTTCCACAATGTGATCGCGCTCCTGACCGAGATGATCGGCAACCCGACGCCGCAGCGGATCCCGCTCGTGATGAGCCGCCAGGTGCCGGGCGCCGACAACGCGTACCCGATCGCGCCGCAGGAATGGCATTTCCGTCAGTCGGTGGAGTACTCCGTCTCGCTCGATCGGGCGGTGCTCGACTACGCAGCGCGCAACCGCGAGAACCTCCTCTACAACATCTACGCCGCGGGGCGTCGCTCGATCGAGCGCGGCAGCACCGACACGTGGACGGCGAATCCGCGGCGGATGGCCGAGGTCACGTCGCGATTGGGGAATCCCACGGCGGCGAACGAGAAGGCGATCTGGGACGAGTTCCACCGCGCCGACCAACGCGACCCGCGCGGCTACGTGATCCCCTCGGACCAAGTGGACTTCGCGACGGCGACCAAGTTCGTGAATGCGCTGCGTGAGGTGAACATCGCGGTTGATAGAGCAACGGGGGAGTTCACGGTAGGCGGCCAACGATATCCAGCAGGATCCTATGTCGTAAAGACCGCCCAAGCCTTCCGGCCGCACGTGATGGACATGTTCGAGCCCCAGCGGCATCCCGATGTCTTTCCGGTGCCGGGCGGGCCGCCGACACCGCCCTACGACCACGCCGGCTGGACGCTTGCGCTGCAGATGGGCGTCAAGTTTGACCGGATACTCGAGCCGCTCAGCGGGCCGTTCGCGCCGGTGACGGAGTGGAACGCGAAGCCGATCGCGGGGCGGGTCAGCGGCGCGGCGCGCCCGTCGGGGTACGTGACGAGCGCTGAAGTGAACGATGCGTTCACGGCAGTGAACAGGCTCGTTGCAGCCGGGGAGGAGGTGTACTCGGCGAACTTCGGGTCCGCAGATGCCGTGCTCGAGTATCCCGCCACGGCCTTCTACGTACGCGCTAGAAGCACCACCCGTCGCCTCGTGGATTCCCTCGCGACGACCCTTGGCGTCTCCTTCACGGGCGTGGGCTTTCGCATGTCCGCCACCGAGCAACGCGTCCGCGCCCCGCGGATCGGGCTCTGGGATCAGTACGGCGGCTCGATGGACGCCGGATGGGCGCGGTGGATCCTCGAGCAGTACGGATTTCCCTTCACGCGCGTCTTCCCGCAGGAGCTCGACGCGGGGAATCTGCGGGCGAAATTCGACGTGCTCATCTTCGTCGGCGGTGGGATCACGCAAGTGCGCCCGGGGGCGGGGGCCGGCGGTGGCGGCGGATTCGGTGGGCAGCCGGCGGCAGGTGACGTGCCGGTCGAGTATCGCGGGCACTTGGGTCGTGTGACGGCGGAGCGGACGCTGCCGCAGCTCAAGGTCTTCATGGAGGCGGGTGGCACCGTCGTGGCGATCGGGTCCTCGGCGCCCGCACTCGCTGCGCAGCTACAGCTCCCGGTGGAGAACCATCTCAGCGAGAATGGGCGCGACCTGCCGGAGTCGGTGTTCTACACGCCGGGCTCGGTGCTCGCGGCGCGGTTCGATAGGTCGCACCTGGTGGCTCGCGGGATGCAGGAGCACACGAACGTCTTCTTCGATGACAGTCCAGTGTTCCGGTTCAAGGAAGGCGCGGAGGCGGCAGGGCTCAGGCGGATCGCGTGGTTCGACTCGAAGACGCCGCTCCGGAGTGGCTGGTCGTGGGGCGAGGCGCGGCTTGAAGGAGGGATCGCAGCATTCGAGGCGAAGGTGGGTCAAGGGCGGGCGATCTTCTTCGGTCCGGAGATCCTCAAGCGGGCGCAGCCGCACGGGACGTTCAAGCTCTTCTTCAACGCACTGCTGACGTCCGCGAGATAAGGCGATCCACTGCGCTTGCCTTCGATCCCCAGGTGACACGGATTTCCCCATTCGCATCGGATCTCTCGCAGCGGGGTAGCATTCGATACGCGCGGTGTCCTCAGCGCGGCGTTGGCGAGCGGCTTCGGTCGCGGGGGAAGTGATGGCACGAGTCAAGGGAAAGGTCCGACGCGCCACGAAGCGTGGTATCGACAAGATCGAGACGCGGATCCTGGTGCACGAAGGGAAGAAGTCGGTGCGTGCGAAGGTCGCGACCGTCAAGCGAGTCGCCAAGAAGGCGCTGAAGGCCGGACTGATCAGCGGGGCTATCGCTGCAGTGACGGTCGTGTTGCAGGAGCGGCGGAAGCGGCGGCAACTCACCGACTAGCGCGGGGCGATGCCGACCCGCACATCGACGGTCGGCGCTCGAAAACCTTGCCCCCGACCTCCCCCGCGAACACATTCGGGGCGCTCGTCGTTGTCAGGCCCCGCAACTCCCCGGGAGAGTGCCAATGTCGCACGCGCCTCTGCCCATCGCCCGCCGCTCATTCGGCGAGACGATGCGCACCGACGCTTGGTGGATCCAACCCCTCGTCGTCTTCGCGGTCCTGACGACCTTCATCGTGTACTCCACTTGGGCCGCCTTCCAGAACGCGCACTACGCCTTCGGGCCATACCTCTCTCCCTTCTACTCCCCCGAGCTCGTCGGCGACTCGCCCCACGCCTGGTTCGGGCCCAAGCCCGCGTGGTGGCCCGCGTTCGCACCCTTCTCGCCGGCCTTCCTCATCCTCTGGGCGCCGGGCGGTTTCCGCTTCACCTGCTACTACTACCGCGGCGCGTACTACAAGGCCTTCTGGGCCGATCCGCTCAACTGCACCGTTGGTGAGCCGCGGAAGTCGTACCTCGGCGAGAACTCCCTCCCGCTGATCCTGCAGAACGTCCACCGCTACTTCCTCTACCTCGCGCTGGTCTTCCTCGTCTTCCTCTCGCACGACGTCTGGAAGGCGCTCTGGTTCACGAACGCCGATGGCTCGACCTCGTTCGGTATCGGCATCGGCACGCTCGTCCTCGCGACGAACACCATCCTCCTCGGCTCGTACACACTCGGCTGTCACTCCTTCCGGCATATGGTCGGCGGCGTGCTCGATCGCATTTCGGAGCGACCGCTGCGGAAGCAGGCCTACGACTGCGCGACCTGCCTCAACGAGCGGCATCAGCGCTTCGCCTGGCTGAGTCTCATCAGCGTCGGCTTCTCGGACCTGTACATCCGCCTCTGCTCGATGGGCGTCTGGACCGACTGGAGACTCCTCTGATGAGTGAGGTCCAGACACACGAACACGACGTCCTGGTGATCGGTGCCGGCGGCGCGGGACTCCGCGCCGCGATCGAGGCCGCGTCGAAAGGCGTAAGTGTCGGCCTCGTCTGCAAATCGCTCCTCGGCAAGGCGCATACCGTGATGGCCGAAGGTGGTGCCGCTGCGGCGATGGGTCACGTGGACGACCGAGACAACTGGATGGTCCACTTCGCCGACACGATGCGCGGTGGTCAGTACGTGAACAACGCGCGAATGGCGGAGTTGCACGCGAAGGAAGCCCCCGACCGGATCCGCGAGCTCGAGGCGTGGGGCGCGGTGTTCGACCGCACCCCTGACGGCCGGATCCTGCAGCGCAACTTCGGTGGCCACCGCTATCCGCGCCTCGCGCACGTCGGCGACCGTACGGGGCTCGAGATGATCCGCACCCTCCAGGACCACGCGATCCATCAGGCGGTCGACGTGCATATGGAGGTCACGATCTTCCAGCTCTTGAAGGAAGGGGATCGTGTCATCGGCGCCTTGGGCTATGACCGCGAGCGCGGGCGATTCCGGCTCTTCAGGGCCAAGGCTGTGGTGCTCGCGACTGGTGGAGTCGGTCGGGCGTACAGCGTCACCAGCAACAGCTGGGAGTACACCGCCGACGGGCAGTCCCTCGCATACAACGCCGGTGCCGCATTGCAGGATATGGAGTTCGTGCAGTTCCATCCCACCGGGATGGTGTGGCCGCCGAGTGTGCGAGGCATCCTCGTGACCGAGGGGGTGCGCGGCGAAGGGGGCGTACTCCGTAACAAGGACGGCCAGCGCTTCATGTTTGGCGACATCCCGGAGAACTACCGCGCCCAGACGGCCGACAACGAGGAAGAAGGGTGGCGCTACGTACTCGGCGACAAGAGCGCGCGTCGGCCACCCGAACTCCTCACGCGCGACCACGTGGCGCGTTGCATCCAGCGGGAGGTGCGCGAGGGGCGCGGCAGCCCGCACGGCGGCGTGTACCTCGACATCTCCTGGATCAAGCAGCGGATCAAGAACTCCGAGGAGCACATCAAGAAGAAGCTCCCGAGCATGTACCATCAGTTCAAGCAACTGGCCGACATCGACATCACGAAAGAGCCGATGGAGGTGGGACCGACGACGCACTACATCATGGGCGGCATCCGTGTGGATGGTGACACGCAGATGACTGCCGTGCCGGGGCTGTTCGCGGCGGGCGAGTGCGCGGCGGGGCTGCACGGTGCGAACCGGCTTGGCGGGAACTCACTCTCCGATCTTCTGGTCTTCGGTCGTCGCGCGGGACTCTATGCGGCCGAGTTTGCGAAGAAACAGTCGCACGGCAAGGTGGACGGCGCCGAGGTGAAGCGCGCTGAGGAGAAGGCATTGGCTCCGTTCGGACGTCCCGCTTCGGCAGAAGGCGCGTACACCGTGCAGCATGAGCTGCAGGTGATGATGCAGGAGTTGGTCGGCATCGTGCGCCGCGATGGGGAGATGCAGGAGGCGCTGCTGCGTCTTGGCGGCCTCCGCACCCGGGCGACGAAGGTCGGCGCGACGGGGAATCGCGAGTACAACCCCGGCTGGCACACCGCGATCGATCTCGAGAACCTGATCCACATCTCCGAGGCGATCACGCGCTGCGCGATCGAGCGGAAGGAGAGTCGTGGCGGACACTTCCGCGACGACTATCCGGAGAAGGATCCGCAGGCGGCCAAGTACAACCTCGTCGTTCGCCGAGGGGCGGATGCCCAGATGTCGCTCACCCACGAACCCATCCCGCCGCTCCCCCCGGAGCTCGCGCGGGTCATCGAGGAGCAGAAGTGATGACCACCACGACGAACGCGACCTTCAGGGTCTGGCGCGGGGAAGGGGTCACCGGCGGCTTCCGCGACTATGAGACAGAGGTCACCGACGGGATGGTGGTTCTCGATGCGATCCACGGGATCCAGGCCCATCAGGCGCACGACCTCGCGGTGCGGTGGAACTGCAAGGCGGGGAAGTGCGGCAGCTGTTCAGCCGAGATCAATGGGAAGCCGCGGTTGATGTGCATGACGCGGCTCAATGAGCTCGATATGACGAAGCCGGTGACGGTCGAGCCGCTGCGCGCCTTCCCGCCGGTGCGGGACCTCGTAACCGATGTGAGCTGGAACTTCCGCGTCAAGAAGAAGATCAGGAAGTTCACGCCGCGCGCTCCTGACGCGCCTGACGGCACCTGGCGGATGGCACAGGCCGACATCGACCGGGTGCAGGAGTTCCGGAAGTGCATCGAGTGCTTCCTCTGTCAGGACGTCTGCCACGTGCTGCGTGATCACCAGGATCACGAGTCATTCGTGGGGCCGCGGTATCTCACCTACGTCGCGGCGCTCGAGATGCACCCGCTCGATACAGTGGACCGCACCGAGGAACTCAAGCAGGCCGACGGGATCGGGCTCTGCAACATCACCAAGTGCTGTACCACGGTCTGCCCCGAAGGGATCAAGATCACTGACAATGCGATCATCCCGCTCAAAGAGCGGGTCGCGGACCGGTACTATGATCCGCTCAAGGCGCTGGTGCGCCTCGTGCGGGGGAAGAAGCAGGAGGGAACGTGACCAAGTACAAGTCGATCTCACCGGCGGCGTTGCAACGTTCGATCGAAAAGGCGGAGCGCTATCGGTTGCTCAATCAACCGTGGGCGGCGGAGAGCATCTGTCTCGATGTGATCGCGGCTGACGCCGGGAATCAGCGCGCGCTGCACACGTTGCTGCTGGCGATCACCGACCAGTTCGGGGCGGAGTCGGCTGACTTGGTGCGCCGAGCAAAGGAGTTGCTTCCGAAGCTGAACGGCGACTACGAGCGCGCCTACTACGCCGGCGTCGTGAGCGAGCGGCGCGCGGTCGCGAAGCTCTCGGCGCGAGTGCCGGGGGCGGGGTTCATGGCCTACGAGTTGATCCACGAGGCGATGCGGCACTACGAAGCGGCGGAGGAGCTGCGCCCCGCTGGGAATGACGACGCACTGTTGCGTTGGAACTGCTGCCAGCGACTGATGGGGCTGCATCCGGAGATCCGGGAGAATCCCGCCGAGCGGGCTGGGGAAGTGATCGGGGAGTAGGGTTGCGCTCGAGGAATAGTGGCCATAAGTTGTGGCCATGAAGAAGAAACCGGCTCACCACGAAGACTCGAGGCGCACGAAGAAGGCCACGGCGACTGCTAAAGCCGGGGGAACGACGGTGCGACCGGCGTCACCCCCGCGCCGCGTGATGGCCGTTCGTGAGGTGCCAGCCGGGGTCTTCAAGGACAAATGCCTGGAGCTGCTCGACGGCGTGCGCGACGGGCGCTATGAGGTCCTTGTCACGAAGCACGGGAAGCCCACGGCGCGCATCGTCGCGCCGGAGGAGCCGTTCGTGTCGGGATGGGGCGCGATGCGCGGTACTCTCAGCTACGCCGCCGACGAATCGCTGATCGAGCCCGAACTCGATGTCTGGAAGGACTATCTGTGAGACGGCGCGTCCGAGAGACCCCAGCGGTCAGTTCGCTTCTCGACACGCACGTCTGGCTCTGGTATGTCGGCTCTGACTCCTCGCGCCTCGCACCCGCAGTCCGGCGCCGTCTCGAGGACGAGCAGGAGCGAAGCAAGCTCCACGTGTCGGACATCTCCTTCTGGGAGGTCGCGCTCAAGTCGGCGAAGGGAAAGCTCTCCCTCTCGACCGACCTCGTGGCGTGGCTTGCCGACGCAGCGCGTCTTCCGAGGTACAGCCACCTCCCCGTGGATCGGGACATCCTCATCGCGAGCGCGACGCTTCGTGACACGCCGCCCAGCGATCCGGTGGACTGCATTCTCATCGCGACGGCGCGAAACTTCGGGATGACCCTGGTCACCGCCGATCGTGCGATCCTCGCTTACGCTGCGCGGACGGGTGCTCTCAGGGTCCTCGACGCCCGAGTCTGACCACCGCCTCGACCAGCGCGTCGAAGTCGTCGTCGCGCGACCGATGGTTCGAGATCGCGACTCGGATCGCGAACTTCCCACGGACCACGGTCCCACTCGGCACCGCGATCCCCTGCTCCTGCAGCTCCACCAGAATGCCGCGATTGAGCGCGTCGAGTTCCTCGGCTGACTTCCCCTTCGGCACGTAGCGGAAGTTCACGATGTTGAGCGGCACCGGCGCGAGCAGCTCCAGTTCGGGCCGAGCGCGCACCAGCGACTCGAGGTACTTCGCCTGCTGCACGTTTCTCGCGATGTGTGCGCCGAGCGTATCGGTACCCGCCGAGCGGAGCGCCATCCAGACCTTCAGCGCCTTGAAGCTGCGTGTGAGTTCTGGGCCGCGATCGGCGAAGTGGATTCCCATCTGCGCCATCAACCCGCGCGACTCGCTCGCGAGATAGGCCGCCTGCATCGAGAAGGTCTCGACGAGGTGCCTGTCCTCGCGAGTGAGGATCATCGCGACGTCGAAGGGGAGATAGCCCCACTTGTGGAGGTCGAAGGCGATGGAGTCGGCGCGCTCGAGGCCGCGCACGATCGGCGCAGTCTCGGGAGAGAGCTTGGCCATCGCCCCGAAGGCGCCGTCGATGTGGAACCAGAGCCCCTCCTTCGCCGCGAGGTCGGCGAGCGCGTTCAGGTCATCTGTCGCGCCGGTCTGCACCGTGCCCGCCGTCCCGATGACACAGAACGGCCTGTGCCCTGCCGCGCGGTCGTCGCGGATCATCTTCGCCATCTCGGCGACCTCCACCTCGAAGGCGTCGTTCACCGGCACTTTCCTGAACGCGGCGTTGCCGAGCCCGAGGAACTCGCAGGCCTTCTTGAGCCAACCGTGGACTTCCGTGCTCGCGTAGACGAGCAGTTTCGGGTTTCCCGATTGCAGTCCTTCGGCGCGCACGTCGAACCCAGAGCGCTGCTGCCGCGCGACCGCGAGCCCGAGCACGTTCGCCATCGTCCCGCCACTCACGAGGATCCCACCCGCGCTCGCGGGGAATCCCATCAGCTCGGCGTACCACTTCACGACCTGCTTCTCGACCAGCACGGGGGCCTGCTCGAGACCGCCCAGGTTCGGGTTCATCACCGACGCGAGGAAATCGGACATCGCCGCCTGCGGCGTGCCGGTGCCCATTACCCAGCCCCAGAAGCGGGGATGGATGTTGCCGTTGGGGTAGGGGCGCACGAGCTGCAGGAAGTCTTCGTACGTGGCCTCGTCACCGCGGCCGGCACGAGGCAACGGCTCGCTGCTTAGTCGGGCGCGGACCTCGGCGGGCATCGGCTTCCAGGTCGGGCGCTCGCGTACATCGCGCAGATAGTCGAGTGATTCGTCGAGCATCCGGTGCGCGAGGGATCGGTACTCTTCCCAGTTCGCGGGATCGAGCGGAGGGATCGTGTTGGTTGAGTTGGTCATAGGAGTCCAAGAAGCATCGCGAGTCCCGAACCGAGTCCGATGGTAACGATCACGCGGCGCACCCACACCTGTCCTACTCGCTGGGCGAGGAGGGACCCGCCGATTCCTCCGAGCGTGGCCCCGATTGCCATCGCGAGCGCGACCGGCCAGTTCACCACCCCGCCGGCCGCGAAGATCGCCACCGCGACCAGGTTCATCACCCCGCCGCCCCAGTTCTTGAGGCCGTTCATCTGGTGGATGTTCGTGAGTCCCATCAATCCGAGGGCAGCGAGCATCAGGATCCCAGCGCCGGCGCCGAAGTAGCCGCCGTAGATCCCGACCAGCAACTGGTAAATGAGGAACGGGAGGGCGGGAGGATGCAGGGTGCCGTCCGGGGCGTGAATGCTCCGAGCCGCGGCCGCGGTGCTCATCCGGTCAAGCAGCGGACGCTGGGCGATGAAGAGCGCGGTCGCCCCGAGGATGAGCCAGGGGACGATCGCGGCGAAGCGGCGCTCCGGGGTGTTGAGGAGGAGCAGCGCGCCGATCAGGCCGCCGATCAGGCTCGGCAGGGCGAAGGCGATCGCCCACCGACGCGCCCCGCGGAGCTCGGCCCGGTACCCCCACATCGAGGTCATCGTCCCGGGCCAGAGGGCGACGGTTGAGGTCGCGTTGGCGGTGATCGGCGGGATCCCCAACGCGATCAGGGCCGGGAAGGTTATCAGCGTGCCGCCACCAGCCATCGCGTTCATCACCGCGCCGACGGCGGCGGCGAACGCCACGAGAGGGAGTAGGAGGGCGACTTCCACGCGCGGAAGCTATCTTATGCCCACGGAATTCGTTCCCGACGCACCCCGGCCGGCGCCCTGCCACGGCTGGTAAAGACCACCCTTCCAGATGGGAAGCATCCGATGTCCGGTAAGCCAGACGCCAAGGCGCCCGCCACGGGCGACCACCTCGAGATCAAGGATTCGCGCACCGGCAAGAGCTACACGGTGCCGATCGTGGACGAGACGATCCGCACGGCGGACCTCAAACAGATCAAGGTCAACGCCGACGACTTCGGCCTGATGGGCTACGACCCGGCCTTCATGAACACCGCGTCGTGCCGCTCGGCGATCACCTTCATCGACGGCGACAAGGGGATCCTCCGCTACCGCGGGTACCCGATCGAGCAGTTGGCCGAGAAGTCGAACTTCCTTGAGGTGGCGTGGTTGCTCCGCCACGGCGAGCTCCCCAGCCAGGAGCAGTACAACCAGTGGCAGAAGGACATCACGTACCACACGTACGTGCACGAGAACATCAAGCACTTCATGGAAGGCTTCCGCTACGACGCGCATCCGATGTCGATGCTCACGGCCGGGGTGGCGGCGCTCTCCTCATTCTACCCGACGTCGAAGTCGATCTTCGACAAGCACGAGCGCGACATCGCCTTCGTCCGGCTGATCGCCAAGCTCCCGACGCTCGCGGCGTTCGCGTACCGGCACGTGAAGGGGATGCCGTACGTCTATCCCGACAATTCGCTCTCGTACGCCGACAACTTCCTCTCGATGATCGCGCGGATGTCGGAGCCGAAGTACGAAGCCCATCCGGTCTACTCGCGGGCGATCGACATCCTCTTCATCCTCCACGCCGACCACGAGCAGAACTGCTCGACAAGCGCGGTGCGCGCGGTGGGCTCTTCGCAGGTGGACCCCTACTCGGCGGTCGCGGCGGGCATCGCGGCGCTCTACGGCCCCCTTCACGGCGGCGCCAACGAGGCGGTGCTGCGGATGCTGGAGGAGATCGGTGACGTGAAGAACATCCCCGCCTTCATCGCGCAGGTGAAGGACGGCAAGGGCTCACGGCTGATGGGCTTCGGCCACCGCGTGTACAAGAGCTATGATCCGCGGGCGAAGATCGTGAAGAGTCTCTGCGACGATGTGTTGCGCGTGGCGGGGCTCACAAAGGATATGGAGATCGCCCTCGAGCTCGAGCGGATCGCGCTGAGCGACGACTATTTCGTCTCCCGAAAGCTCTATCCGAATGTGGATTTCTACACCGGCCTGATCTATCGGGCGATGCACTTCCCGACCGACTACTTCACGGTGCTCTTCGCGATCGCCCGTACGGCCGGATGGCTCGCGCAGTGGGAGGAGATGCTGCTCGACAAGGAGCAGAAGATCGCGCGGCCGCGGCAGATCTATACGGGGCACGCCGAGCGCCCGTATCTGGCGAAGGTGGATCTTGGGCACAAGATCAAGAAATAGGGCAGATGGGAGCTGGGAGATGTGGGAGGCGCGCCGGTAACTGCTCGGCGCGCCTGCTTCGTTTCTGCACTGACGACGCTGCTTGGTAGGTCGCGCACACCGACCGCACTGGACAGATCGCACAGCGCTTCACGCGCGCCGTGCAGATGAGCGCGCCGAGCTCCATCAGGGCCTGGTTGTGCGTCCAGCTCGCTGGCCCGGTGCGGGGCAGAGTCGCCTCAGCGATCGCCCAGATCCGCTTCTGGTCGCGCGCGCGCTTCGGCTTGAGGCGCGGGTTGAACACTCGCGACAGCACGCGCGCGACGTTCGTATCGACGAGCGCGGCCCGGCGCTCGTAGGCGAAGCTCGCGACGGCGCCTGCGGTGTACGCACCGACGCCGGGGAGTTCACGCAGCAGCCGCGGCTCGCTCGGCAACCCCGCGCCCTCGCCATCACGCGTGACCCAGCGCGAGAGCTTGTGCAGATTCCGAGCCCGTGCGTAGTAGCCGAGTCCATCCCACGCGGACACCACCTGCGATACCCGCGCCGAGGCCAGCGAATCAAGCGAGGGGAAGCGTCGGAGGAATCTTGGATAGAACTCAAGCACTCGCGTGACCTGTGTCTGTTGCAGCATCAGTTCGGAGACGAGGATCCGGTAGGGATCCCGGGTGCGGCGCCACGGCAGGTCGCGCGCGTGACGGCGGTACCAGCGGCGGAGCCGGGTGCCGAACTCGCGGAGCCTCTCCGGATTCAGCGCGGCTCCCAGGTCGGCGTCGCCGAGAAGAGGCCGCCTCGCACCACGAGCTCGTGCGCGAGCAGAACGCCGAACGCGATGCTCAGCACTCCGGCGGCGAGCCGGATCCTTCCGTGCAGCCGCGCGACTCGCCTCCCTGCGTAGACCGCCGGCGCGGCAAGCAGGGTGGTCACGACGACCATCCCGATGATGGTGCCGAGCCCGAAGACGACGAGATAGGTGAGAGCGGGCAGGGTCTCCCGGATCGTCGCCAGGACGAGCAACGCCACCGCCGCCGAGCCGGCGAGGCCGTGGACGAGTCCGACGAGGAAGGGGCGCGTCGCGCCGCTCGAACCGCCATCCGCCGTCCCGCGAAGATTCGTGAACCCGATGAGGATCAGCATCATCGCCACACCGAACTCGAGTCCGAGGCCGATCCGCGGCGGGATCACGAGCCGAAAGGCAACGATCGTTCCCCCGACGCCGAGCAGTGTAAGCGTGTGGCCGATCCCCCAGAGCACGCCGATCCGCGCCGCGCGCGCGAGCGACCGTTCCCGCGCGACGATCGCCGTCACCGCCACGACGTGGTCGGCGTCGGTCGCGTGACGCAAACCGAGCAGGATCCCGAGGAGGATCGCGGTCACGTCAGGAGACCTTGCGGGTCTTCCGCTTGAGGAAGTCCATCAGGATGAACTGGCCTAGGGTCATCGTGTTCGTGAAGTAG
Organism: Gemmatimonadaceae bacterium; assembly: GCA_031430835.1. GTDB lineage: Bacteria > Gemmatimonadota > Gemmatimonadetes > Gemmatimonadales > Gemmatimonadaceae > Pseudogemmatithrix. The sequence goes on along the minus strand of JANPCH010000077.1, from coordinate 63,380 downwards.
GCGCGGCCGCGAGTGATCGCGCTGACCATCTTCACGAACTCGACCAGCGCCCGATCCCGCGCGAGCATGAAGGTGTTCACCGGGATCCCGTGCTTCCGGCAGGCGGCGACCTCGTCCAGTGTCTCCTTTAACACGAACGCGTCGAGTCCCATCGCGTTCTTGTAGATCCTGCCATCGGGCATCGTGAGGGCGCTTGGCTTGCCGTCGGTGATCATCACGATCTGGCGCATGTCCTTCTTCTGCGCCATCAGGAGCCGCCGCGCGAGCTTGAGCCCCTCGGCGGTGTTCGTGTGATAGGGCCCCACCTGCGCCTTGGCGAGCGCCCCGATCGGGATCTCCTCGGCCGAGTCGTGGAAGAGCACGACCTTGATGCTGTCGCCGGGGAACTGCGTGCGGATGAGGTGGGTCAGAGCGAGCGCGACCTTCTTCGCCGGTGTGAACCGGTCCTCGCCGTAGAGGATCATCGAGTGCGAGCAGTCGAGCATCAACACCGTCGCGCAACTCGACCGGTATTCGCTCTGCCGCACCATCAGGTCGGCGTAGTCGAGGTCCATCGGCACTTCGATCGAACCGGTGCGGAGCATCGAGTTCCGCAGTGTCTCATTCACGTCGAGGTTCATCGTGTCGCCGAACTCGTAGGGCTTCGACCCGGCGTCGGCCTCGATGCCGGTGGCGAGATAGGGCGTGTCGTGCGACCCGAAGTTCGACTTGCCGATCCCGCCGAGGATCCCGCGGAGCGCCTTGTAGCCGAGGAAGTCGATCCCCTTCGACGTGAGGTCGAACTGCACGTCCTGGGCAGCGGCCTTGGCGAGTCCGCCGGGGCCGAACATCGGCTGGTGGCCGGCGGCCGCCTGCGGTGGCGTGTTCGCCTTCAGGAACCCTTCGGCGATCAGCCGCTGGACGATCTCGTCGAGGAGCTTGGAGAGCTTCTGCTCGGAGATATCGTCGCCGTCACCGCGGAGGGCCTCGAGCATCTCCGGCGTGAACTGTCCGCTCTTGATCAGGGCGTCGAGGATCGCTTGTTTCAGCGCGTCGAACGAGCGGTCTCCGGCAGATCCCTCGTCGAGGTCGTCGAATCCCCACGGGTTCGACGGTCCGCCGCCCGCGAAGCCCGACTGGAGGAGGAAGTCCGCCAGGTTATCGAGCAGCGCTTGGAGGTCCACCGTGTCGGCGGACTCGGGGCTGAACTTGGAGTAGGTGTGGAAGCGCACGCGGTCCCTCTCACGATGTGACGGAAATGTAGACCCGGTCATAGGCGGGCGCGAAAGCGCTGGCAGGCCGGTGTGACCACGATCACCGCCCTTCGATGACGCTGAAGGGAACCCGCTATTATGGTTCGTATGGCGCCGCCGCGCCCCGCTTCGGTGCGCCGGTGGCGATCCCTCCAGCCCCCCACGGATCATGCGAGTACTTTGGGCAGTCCCCGCAGTCGCGTTCGGTGTCGTTGCGCTGGCCTCGACGGCGTTCGCACAGACGGATTCGACTCCGGTGTCGTCCAATCGCCGTTCGGCAGTGAAGTTCATGCCGCGGTTCGACGTCGGATTCGAGTACGACAACAACATCTTCCTGCTCCCGACGAGCAAGAAGGACGAGCCGAGGGCGCCGTCGGCCGCCGATCTCCTGAGCGGCCGATATGTCTCGATGGAGAGCGCCTCCGACATCGTGGCTGCGGTCGCCGCCACGTTAATGATCGAAGGCAACGGACTACGCGGCCGCGACCTGATCCTCAGCCCCACTGTCGGCTACGAGCGCTACTTGCAGAGCGCCGACCGCAGCAACCTGACGCTCGGACTCACGCTCGAACAGGCGCTCCGCCGCGACGGAAGGGTGCGACTGCGGGCGCGACTTCAACCGAGCTATTTCTCGCGCAACTACCTGTCCGACGCGATCGACGGGAACGTGGATGGGACCATCACGTCCGACGAGCGCCGGTATGCGCGCGGCGAGTACAGGGAGACGGAGGTGCAGGCCGACTACCGGATCCGCCTCGCGAAGTCATCGAAGGCCGCCCCGTTCGGCGCCTTCCTCATCCTCGGCGCCGGATTTGCCGATCGCGCATACGACGCGCCCCTCGTCGCCCGCGACTTCAGCGGTCCCTTCGGCTCGACACGCCTCCAACTCGACCTCTCCCGCCGCGTCCAGTCGGTCACCTCCTATGACGTCGCGATGATGGAGAGTCCGGTCTCGACGCAGGTGATCCTCCTCGACGAGCCGGCGTTCGGCGAGGACCTGAACGGCAACGCCAACGCGACCGACCTCAACGCCCGCGCGGTCCGCACGGTGGACCGCTCGCGCACCGAGCACGTGCTCGGTCAGACGGCGCGATTCGAGGCCACCAAGGACACCGATATCGAGGTCTCGATCGACTACCGCTGGCGCACCTTCTCGTCTGATGAGCCCTACGACGTGGCCAACAACGGCCGTCGTGACCGACGGGGCCAGTATGGGGTCGACGTGATCCACCGCCTCTCGAAGGCGATCCGGATGAATGTCGGCGCGCGGTACTCGAGCCAACAGCTGAACCGTCGCACCGATCTCGGTGGCGAAGGCGCGGTGGACGACTACACGAAGCTCCAGGCGCATCTAGGCTTCCGCATCGTGCGGTGACCACACCTGACAGGAGACCCGGGAGGATGACGCGTGTGAAGGCCCCCCATCGCATCCTTTTCGCCGGGTACGCGCCGGTCCACTTCGTCTGCTTCCAGCCGCTGTACGAGCGGCTCCGCCGGATCCGCGGGATCGAGATCGTCCTCTCCGGCGGCCGCGAGGCGATGGAGGACGGCACCGGGCGCCTCACGGCGCGGCAGCTCTATGCCCCGTTCCGCCTTCCCCCCAGCCGCGTCGTCGAGCTGGCGTCGATGCGAAAGCAGACCTTCGACCTGGTCTTCTGCGCGCACGTCTCCGGCTATTTCCCGAAAGCCGAGCAGGAGCGGATCCAACTCTTCCACGGCGTTTCGTTCCGCAATATGGCGGTGCGCCGGGACGTGCTCGTCTATGACCGGCTCTTCCTCACCGGCCCGTACATGCGACGCCTCTTCACCGAGCAGCAGATGCTGCGCGACCGGGACCCGCGGCTCGTGAAGATCGGCTTCCCCAAGCTCGACCGGCTCGTGAATGGCGAGCTCGACCGCCGGGCGATCCTCAAGCGGATCGGGTTTACCGGCCGACGCCCGGTGATCCTCTACGCCCCCACGGGTCAGAAGGACAACTCGCTCGAGCACAGTGGCGAGGCGGTGCTCGAGCGGCTGCGGGCAACGGGGAAGTACGACATCCTGATCAAGTTGCACGACCACCCACGCGACCGGACGATCGACTGGCCGACACGGCTCAAGCCCCTGCTCGATCGGCACACGAAGCTCGCGACCGGACTCGACGTGGTGCCTTATATGTATGCCGCCGACCTGCTCCTCACCGACGCCTCGTCGGTCTCCAACGAGTTCGCGCTGCTGGACCGGCCGATGGTGTTCCTCGACGTTCCGCAACTCCTGGCGGCGATGCAGCGGAAGGGGGTGGCGCTCGACCTCGACACGTGGGGAAGGAAGGGCGGCACCACCGTGCGCTGGCCCGACGAGGCGGTGGAGGCGATCGCCTGGTCACTGGCGCATCCACGTCAGGCCGGATCGATCCGCCGGGCGATGGCGCGCGACCTCTTCTACAATCCGGGGCACGCGACCGACGCCGCCGTCGACTGGGTGCTCGAACGCCTGCGCGCCAACGAACGGGCCTGACGTGAGCGCGATGCCGCTCCGACCGCTGCGCCGCATTGCGGCGATGCTCAGGCCACATGCGGCTGGTGAGGCGCAGGCCATCGTTGGCGGGGCGGCGCTCGGTGTCGCGACGGTCGCGCTTCACGTGCTGCGGCCTTGGCCCCTCAAGTGGATCGTGGATGGACTCGACGCAGCCTCGCAGTCCCGTTTGGCGCTCCTGAGCCTCGCCTTCGTCGGCCTCGCGATCGCCGGCGCGTCAGCAGCGTATTTCCAGTCGCTCGTGCTCAATGGACTCGGCAACCGGGTCCTCTACCGGTTCCGAGAGCGTCTCTTCGGGCACATCCTCCGCCAACCCCTCGCCTTCCACGAGTCGCGCGAGGTCGGCGAACTCATCACGCGCATCGTGTACGACACGGCGCGACTGCGGCGCGGCCTGAACTCGATCCTCGTGCGGATCGTCCAGACGGTGGCGCTCTTCGGCGCGACCCTCGGGGTGCTGCTCTGGCTCGACTGGCGGCTCGCCGCTGTGCTGCTCGTCGGTGGCACCGTGGCCCTGATGATGATGCGGCAGCGGGGCCAGCGGATCGCAGAGGTCGCGAAGAAACAGCGGACGAAGGAGGGGCAGCTCGCTTCGCTCGTTGGCAGCGAGTTGCTCGCGGTGCGCGAGTTGCAGACCTTCGGGATCGGCAGCAGTGCTGTGTGGGCGCGGTTCGCGGCGCGGAACAGCCGCAGCTTGCGTCAGGAGCTGAAACTCCAGCGACTGACCCTGGGCCTCGGCCTGCGCGTGGACATTGCGATCGCCGCCAGCATCGCGCTCGCGATGTGGCTCGGCGCCGTCAGCGTCATCAGTGGGGAATTGACGGCTGGTGACCTGGTGCTCTTCCTCTCCTACGCGCTGGCATTGCGCGGTCCCTTCGCCGACTTCGCCCTGACGACGGCTCGCCTCGGTCGGACCTTCGCCTGTGCCGACCGGCTCGACCGCATCACCCTACGCGGCTCGTCGATCCAGGACTCACCGAACGCACTCGATGCGTCCGAGGTCCGGGGAGCGCTTCGGTTCGAGGGTCTGGCCCTGCGGTCCCCCAAACGTCTCCGGGCGGGGCGGAAATGGACGCTCGACGGGATCGACTGTGTCCTTCCCGCCGGCCAGCGTATCGGGGTCATCGGCGGCAACGGGGCAGGCAAATCCACCCTGCTCTCGCTGGTGCTGCGGTTGGCCGACCCAACTCGCGGTCGCATCCTGCTCGATGACCGCGAGTTGCGAGAGTACGCCGTCGAGTCCCTGCGCGCACAGATGAGCGTGGTCTTCCAGGACAGCGTCCTCACCGGCGTGAGCGTGCGGGACAACATCGCGCTCGGAGTTCCCGGCGCGACGGACCGAGCTGTGATCGCCGCCGCGGAGGCCGCTGACGCGGCGCGACTCATCGCGCGCCTGCCGATGGGATACGACACGATCGTCCGCAGGGGCGGTGACCTGTTCTCCGGCGGTGAACTGCAACGGATCGCGCTGGCGCGTGCCCTGCTCCGCGACGGCCGGATCTGGCTCCTCGATGAGCCGACCACGGGCCTCGACCGCGCCACGGCCCAAGAGATCACCGGTCGGCTCCTTCAGGCCACCAGTGGACGGACCACCCTCTGGGTGACGCACGACCTCGATCTGATGTCGCGGATCGACTGGATCCTTGAACTTCATGACGGCAAGGTCGTCTTCAGCGGCCCTGCTCCCACCCACGCCAGCCGGGTGCCCGATGCGTCCCGGGCGGTCCAGCACTGAACGGAGTCTCAAAATGCAAGCCGTGATCCTCGCCGCCGGGATGGGAAGCCGCCTCAATGCGATGACAGGGGGCGGCTCGAAGGCCCTTGTCGACATCGGCGGTCGCCCCCTCCTCCTGCACACGCTCGAGGCCCTCGCCGACCACGGGATCGGGCCGGTGCTGGTGATCGTCGGGCACGAGGCGCAGGCGCTGCAGGCAGTGATCGGGGATCGTGCCGAGGTCATCCTGAATGATCGGTTCGCCGAGACGAACAGTCTCTACTCCCTGTGGCTCGCCCGCGACTGGATCAAGGGACCCTTCGTCCTCCTCAATTGTGACCTCTTCTTCGATCCGCGCATCCTGGACGAACTGCTCGAACAGCCGGGCAATGTCCTCGCCTACGACTCCACGTCGTCACGCGGGCGGGAGCAGACGAAGGTCGCGGTGAAGCAGCGTCGCATCGTGGACATCGGCAAGGATCTGCCGGCGAACTCGGCGCGTGGCGAGAGCTTGGGCCTGCTCAAGTTCGACGCCGACGGCGCGCGGACGATGCTGGCAACGGCGAGCCAGCTCGTCGTCGACGGACAGTTGAACGCTTGGGTGATCGAAGCGACTCGGGCCGTCTGCAAGCAGGTGCCGATCTTCGGCCTCAATATCGCTGGGATTCCGTGGACCGAGATCGATTTCCCGTACGACCTCGACGTGGCGCGGCGCGAGGTGTGGCCGGTGATCTGGCGCGGGCGCTGGCGCAAGCAGGTCTACTGGAAACGAACCCGATGGGTCGCCGTCGCAGCCGCAATCGCCGTCGTCGCGTTCTTCGGATGGTCCGCCGCAACGCGAGTCGGTCCCGCGAGCGTGGACTGGGAGACGGTGGATCTCCAGGGCGCCGAGATGGTACGGCTGGCCCGCGCCGACGGTGAGCAGCGCTGGTGGAGCGCGCCGACGGATGTGCCCGTGACCGCCATCGTCACCGGGCCGGAAGCCGACGTACAGATTCGCTTGGTCCACCCGCGAGGCTCGCCGGATACGCTCCGGTTCGTCATCGCGATCACGATCGATGGTCAACCCGCCGATTGGCGCGCGCTCACGTCGGTCGTTGATTCGACCGTGCGTCTCGGCGACCTCCATCTGGGCGATCGCGACCGGGTGCGACTCGCGCTCGGTCCCGGCGTGCACACACTTTCCGTCATGCTAACGGACGGACACGGTGAGCGGATCGTCGTGCGCGTCAGGCAGCCGGTCGTGCGCGAGGACTGATCCGACGGGGTGCGTGGTGGACGCGCACCTGTCACGGGGATGCACGGCTGGTGAGCTTTCGTGTCGCCCCAATGACCACCGCCCTCCCACCGCGCTCGCTGAACCCGTTCCGGACCCTCGCGCGGTATCGGAACTTCCGGCTCTTCTGGTTCGGGCAGACCTTCTCGCTGATCGGTTCGTGGATGCAGACGGTTGCTGTCGGGTGGACCGCGCTCGTCCTCTCGAACGACGCCCTGATCGTCGGGCTCGTCTCGGCCGCGGGGACCTTCCCGATCCTCGTGCTCTCGCTTCCCGGCGGGGTCGTCGCCGACCGGAACCAGAAGTTGCGCGTGGTCTTCATCGCGCAGATCCTGATGCTGGCCGAGGCGGCGGCGCTCTGGGGACTCTCTCTCACCGGGCACCTCACGATCCACTGGCTGCTGACGCTCTCGCTGTTCGGCGGGACGCTCGCGGCGTTCGAGATCCCGGCACGGCAATCGCTGATGGTCGAGCTCGTGGGGAAGGAGGACCTGCCGCAAGCGATCGGCCTCAACTCGATGGGGTTCAACCTCGCGCGGGTGCTCGGGCCCAGCATCGCAGCGATCGTGATCGCACGGCTCGGCGTGAGCTGGACCTTCGGCTTGAACGCGCTCAGCTACCTGGCCGTCGTCGTCGGACTCCTCATGATCCGGCTCCCCGAACGGCGCGCCGTGCTGCGCAGCACCGCCGGCTCCGTGACTGGAGCATTCGAGGCGATCAGGCACGTCCGTGACTCGCCGGAACTTCCGATCCTGCTCGCGATCGCGACGGTCTTCTCGGTGCTCGGGGTGCCGGTGATCACGTTGCTGCCGGTGATCGCGCGCGATCTTCTCGGCCTCGGCGCCGACGGCTATGGTGCGCTGATGGCGACCCTCGGGCTCGGCGCGGTGGTCGGGGCCCTTGGAATCGCGGCGACCGGCGGCGGAGTGGACCGCGGCAAGGTGCTGCGCCTTGCCTCATTCGCCTTCGCGGGATTGTTGCTCCTCTTCTCATTCGTCCGCACACCGATCCTCGCCGGATTGCTCCTCGTCGGCATCGGCGGTGCGATGATCGTGAACAACGCGCTGATCAACGCGAAGTTGCAGGAACTCGTGCCTGACGACCTGCGTGGGCGCGTCCTCTCGATCTACGTGATGGTGTACGTGGGAGGTGCGCCGATCGGGAGCGTGCTGGCCGGATGGATCGCGCGCTCGTTCGGCGTGCAATACGCGCTCGGGGCCGGCGCTGCGGTGATGCTACTCTTCGCGTTCTGGGCGTTCCGGCGGCATCCCCTGCTTACGGCGCGCTGATCGGCCGTACTGCCCGCCCTCCGAGCGCGAGATCTTCCGTCGTGCGACGAGCGCTTCCAGCACGAGCTCACAGGCCACGACCGAGTCGGCATCGTCGCCATTCGCGAGACCGGCAGCCGTGACCTGCTCGATCAGCCCGGGGACCGCCGCGAACCCTGTTCGCGCGACCGCGGTGCTCGCTTCGTCGCTCACCTGCAGCGCCTGCCCGGTGTCGAACCACATCACGACCTCGTCGAGGTCGAGGGTGTCGGTGCGCTCCCGTAGCGTCGCGTCGGCGGCACGGCGGATCAGGTCGCGAGCGATCGGCGCCGCACCGACGAGTTCCCCCTCGTACTCGAGCTCGATCTTCCCAGTGATCGCCGGAAGTGCCGCGTAGATGTCGGCGAGTCGGGGTGCGACCGTCTTCTCGCCGAGCCGCACGGCGCGCCGCTCAGCGTTGGAGACGACGTTCTCGAGCAGGGAGATCGAGAGACGCTGCGAGACGCCCGACCGTTGGTCGATCCGCTTCTCGCCGCGCGCCTCGAACGCCACGCGCTCGGCGACCTCGGCCACGATCTCGGGGAGCCGGAGCTCGAGGCCGTCGCGTTTCGTCCACGCTTCCTGCGACGTGATCGCCATCGCGAGGTCCACAGTCACCGGATAGTGCGTCTGGATCTCGCTCCCGATCCGGTCCTTGAGCGGCGTGATGATCTTCCCGCGCGCGGTGTAATCCTCGGGATTCGCGGTGAAGGCGAGGAGCACGTCGAGCGGGAGCCGGATCGGATACCCCTTGATCTGGACATCCCCTTCCTGCATCACGTTGAAGAGACCGACCTGCACCTTGCCCGCGAGGTCGGGGAGTTCGTTGAGAGCGAAGATCCCACGATTCGCCCGCGGCAACATCCCGTAGTGGATCGAGAGTTCGTCGGAGAGGATGTGCCCGCCCCGCGCCGCCTTGATCGGATCCAGGTCGCCGATCAGGTCGGCGACCGTCACATCGGGCGTCGCAAGCTTCTCGACGTAGCGTTGGTCGGGGGTGAGCCATCCGATCGGTGTCTCTTCCCCCATCGCCGCGAGGCGATCGCGCCCGTACTTCGAGATGGGTGCGAACGGATCGTCGTTCACCTCACTCCCCGCGATCACCGGCATCGCCGCGTCGAGCAGGGTGGTGAGCGCGCGCAGGATCCGCGATTTCGCCTGGCCACGCAGCCCGAGGAGGATGAAGTGGTGTCGGGAGAGGATCGCGTTCACGATCTGCGGCATCACCGTGTCCTCGTATCCGAGGACGCCAGCGAAGAGCGGCTTCCCGTCGGCGAGGCGAGCGAGGAGGTTCGCGCGCATCTCCTCGCGCACCGACCGGCCACGCCGGTGCTCGGTGCCGAACGGGGAGCGCTTGAGGGCGCCGAGGGTGGCGGGCAGGGTCGTGGCCATCAGACCGCGAGTCGGATCTCGACGAGGTTGTCGTAGAAGACGGGTCCGCCCCCCATGTCGGTGAGGCGCTGGCTCGTCGTCGTGTTCACGTTCTTGCCGTCGGGCGAGAGCTTGGCCCACCAGACGCCCGGCGCCCACGCGACACCCTCGCGAATGCCCTCGCGATGACGTGCGGTCGCCTCGAAATGCCCTCGGTCATTCTGCACCACGACCTTGGCCCCATCGGCGATCCCACGACGCTCGGCATCACGCGGATGCAGCGCGACCTCGGGTTCGCGCGCGGCGCGCTTTAAGGGTCCGATGTTCACAAAGGTCGAGTTGAGGAACTGGTGCGCCGGCGAAGAGATCAGCGTGATCGGATACTTCGCCGCGAGTTCGGGCGCCGTCTCGGCGAACTCGTACGGGGGTGTGAAGGCGGGCAGTGGGTCGAGCCCCATCTCCTTCATCCGCGATGAGAAGAACTCGCACTTCCCGCTCGGAGTGCGGAACCCGCCCTCGGCGTAGGGCAGGTACGGGCGCGGCACGTTGAGCCGTGCCCACCCATCGCGGTCGAGTGCCTCGAAGGTGATCGTCGACATCTTCGGGTCACCGGAGCCGAGCGACTGCTTGACGAGTGTGAGGTCGTCGTCGCGGAAGCAGGGGTCGTCCAGCCCCATCCGCGCGGCGAGCCGGCGGAAGATCTCGGTATTCGGCAGGGCGTCGCCGACCGGAGCGATCGCCGGCTTGTTCAGGGTCGCGTAGATGTGGCCGTACGAGAGGTGCACATCCCAATGCTCGAGTTGCGTCGTCGCCGGCAGCACCCAGTCGGCCCAGTCGCAGGTGTCGGTGCGGAAGTGCTCGAGTACGACGGTGAAGAGGTCCTCGCGCCCGAACCCGCGCCGCACGGCATTGAGATCCGGCGCGATCGCCCCGGGGTTCGAGTTGTAGACGACGATCGCCTTGACCGGTGGGCCGCCGACCCCGGCATCGCTCTTGGTGAGCGCGTCACCGAGGAGCGACATGTTGATCGTGCGGGTGCCCTCGGGCGCGAGGTCCTCGCGATGCAGGATCTTCTTGTCGAACGCGAAGTTGGCGCTTGACGAGAGCTGCACGCCGCCGCCGGCGCGCCGCCAATGACCGGTGATCGCTGGGAGGCAGGCGATGGTCCGCACCGCCATCGCGCCGCCGCCGTGGCGCTGCAGACCGTAGTTCACCCGGATGAACGCCGCGCGCGACCTGCCGTAGCGTCGAGCCAGCGAGGTGATCGTCTCCTCGGAGACTCCGGTGAGCGACGCGACGCGCGAGAGGGGATACTCCGTCACCCGCTCCCGCAGCTGCGCCTCGCCGAGCGTGTACTTCGCGAGGTAGGCGCGGTCCTCGAGTCCCTCGGCGAAGAGGACGTGCATCATCCCCATCGCGAGCGCCGCGTCGGTGCCCGGCCGGATGCCGATCCACTCGTCGCACTGTTCGGCGGTGCGGGTGCGGATCGGGTCGATGCAGATGATCGGCGCGCCCTTGGCCTTCGCCTCGAGGATCTTCGGCCACAGGTGCGGATTCGACGTGAGGGTGTTCGTTCCCCAGAGCAGGATCAGGTCGGAGTTCACGATCTCGTCGGCGTCGGCGCCGATGTTCGCGCCGACCGTCATCCGCATCCCCATCATCCCAGCGGTCGAGCAGATCGTGCGGTCGAGCTTCGACGCGCCGATCCGATGGAAGAACCGCCGGTCCATCGACTCGCCCTGCAGGTATCCCATCGTCCCCGCGTACGAGTAGGGGAGGATCGCTTGCGGTCCGTCCGATGAGCTGCGGATCGCGTTGAGTCGCGTCGCGATCGCATCCAACGCCTCATCCCACGTGGTCTCGACGAACTCGCCCGTGCCTTTGCTTCCCACACGCTTGAGCGGCTTCAGCACTCGCTCGGCGTGATAGGTGCGCTCGAGGTAGCGGTTCACCTTCGTACAGAGGAATCCCTGCGTGAAGGGATGGTCAGGGTCGCCTGCGATCCGCGTTGCTCGACCCTCGTCGACCGTCACCAAGGTTGCGCAGGTGTCGGGGCAGTCGTGCGGGCAGGCGCCGCGGATCACGCGGGAGGTCGGACTCGCCGATCGGGTCGGTGGGTTCACGGGAAGGTCCTCATCGAGGCTACCCCTTCAACATAGCGGGAGGCGTGGTGCCCAGTCGCTCGACGCGGGCCTCGGCGCGGCTCGCGCCCCACGCGACCTGCACCGTCGAGCCCAGCGCGACCTCGCGCCGCACCATCGCGATCGCGAGGGGGCCGCGCCGCGGGGAGATCACGCTCGACCTCACGTCACCTACGTCCTTGCCCTCGGCATCGAGGACCTTCGCACCGACGGCGAGCAATGAAGTCGAGGTGAGCCAGCGCAGCTGCCTGTTCACGTGCCCGCGGAAGTGGATCCGCGCGACGACCTCCTGGCCCGTGTAGCATCCCTTGTCGAAGGAGATCGCACCGAGGTCGTCGAGCACCGCCTCCTGCGGGATCGTCTCGGCGTCCATCTCGACACCGAACTCAGGAATGCCGGCCTCGATACGCATCGTGCGGACCTCCTCGGGCGAGGCGTCGCGCGTGTCCCCGGCGCGAAGGAGGAGCGCGACTTCGGCGATGCGCGCGCGACTCGCGATGAGATCGAAGCCAGGAGCACTGAGGTCGGTCGATCGCACGACATAGACCGCGTCGCCGCTGTCACCGACCGTGCGTCCAGCCATCGGAGCCAGATTCGCGAGTGATGCGACGTCCACTCCGAGCACGCGCGCGACGAGGGTATCCGCTCCATTGCCATAGACGCCGAGGCATCCCATCTGCTCCGTCACGACCGCGTACTTCGCGAGCCGCGGATTCACGAACTTCCGGATCATCGTGGCGAATCCGTCAGCCGCCGCCGCGTCGGCATCAACCACTATGTCGTCCCCACGGTCGAAGACGCGAGTGAGTGCGATGACCCGTCCCTTCGGCGTCAGTGCGACCGCGCGGAGCCCTTCGCCCGCGTGCAAAGCGACGACGTCATTCGTCAGCAGCCCGCCGAGCGCGTCCTTGGCCTTCTCGCCGCTGAAGGTCATCCGGAGCCGAGCCGAGCGATCGACGAGTAGCACCTCGCTCACCGACGACCCCCAGCGGCCACTCCAGAGAGCGTGCGTACCCGCTCCACGGTCAGCTCGGAGAGCGACTCCACCCACGCATCGGCCTCGAGCGCTTCGTGCGCGGGGAGTGGCCCCACGGCGACCGAGGGGATGCCCGCCGCGCGCGCTCCCCGGATTCCGACGAGATGATCCTCGACCGCGAGCGGCTTGAGCTGCTGGCCCGGGAAGAGTTGCCCGATCCTCGCGAGAGCCGCGAGATATGGTGCCCGGTCGGGCTTGGGCGGCACCGCGTCCTCGACCGCGATGATCGGTCGGAAGAGACCATCGAGGCCGGCGAGCCCGAGCACGAACTCCACCTCACGGCGTGACGCCCTCGTGACCAGCGCGAGCCGGCAGCTGGCCGCCAATCGCTCGAGCGTCGGCCGGATCTCGGAACGGAGCGTGAGTCCCTTGCCGATCCGCGTCGCAAAGGCACGCTCGGCGCGGAGCCGCGCGAGCTCGACTGCGGTCTCGTCGTCCTGCGCGCCGACCGCGCGACGCGCGCGACGCACCGCTTCCTCGGTCGTGTGTCCGAGTAGCGACGCGAGATCCGACCTTCCGACGGTGAGTCCCTCGACCACGAGCGACTCTACGATCGCCTCACAGCGCATCGTAGCGGTCTCGGCGATCACTCCTTCGAACTCCACGAGCAGGACCGGCACTTCCATACCGAATCCTAACGGGGGCGCCGGTCGCTCGCGTAGGCGTCGTCGAGCAGTTCCACGGGGTGACGCGCGACAACGAGGCTTCCCGTCCGCACGAGCCCGCCCCCGATCTGCATCAAGCACCCCGGGTTGCCGGTCGCAACGACCTCCGCACCCGATTCGGTGATCCGCGCGAGCTTGGGCGCGAGGACCCGCTCGGCGACCTCGGGACGGATGAGGTTGAAGATCCCAGCACTGCCGCAGCATTGGTCGCTGTCGGCGAGCAGGACCATCGTGATGGCGGGGATCGAGCTGAGGAGTGCGGTCGGCTGATCGACGATCCGCTGGCCGTGTTGCAAGTGACAGGGTGCATCGTAGGCCACGCGCCGCGATGGCGCCTGCGCCGCCGCCGGGGCGAGCGGCACGAGGAGTTCGTGCACATCGCGCACGCGCGCGGCGAAGGCGTTCGCGCGCGCGGACCACGGCGGATCGTCGGCGAGCAGGTGACCGTACTCCTTGCACATCGCGCCGCACCCCGCCGAGTTCATCACGATCGTCGAATCCCCTGGCCGCTCGAACGCCGCGATGTTCGCCCGCGCGAGCGCGCGCGCTCCAACGGCGTCACCGGCGTGGGCGTGCAGTGCACCGCAGCACCGCTGACCTTCCGTTGCGTGAACCGTCCACCCCTGTCGCGCGAGCACGCGCTCGGTGGCGCGATTCACACTCGGCAGGAGCCCTTCCATCACGCAGCCGGTGAGGAGTGTCGCGCCGCCCCTGCTCTGCATCGCGGCAGCCGCATCGCGGCGAGGCGCGGGCCGCGCCGTGGATGCGAGCATCGCGAAGGGCATCGCGACGCGCGCGGGCAACACGCGACCCAACAGCGACGCGAGGCCGCTCGCGCGCAGGATCCGCGCTCCCCAGAGCGCGAGCCGAAGCGCCCACGGGCGCGCGAAGATGCCGAGCACGAGTCGCGCGAGGAACGGCAATGGTCGGTGCTCGATCAGCGTTGCGCGCGTCGCCTCGAGGAGCCTCCCGTACGGCACCCCGGCTGGGCAGGCGGTCTCGCACCCGCGGCATCCGAGACATTGGTCGAGGTGACGGCCCACCTCGGCATCGTCGGGGGCGACGGTACCCTCGAGCAGCGCCCCCATAAGGAGGAGTCGGCCGCGCGGCGACTCGTTCTCATCCTCGAGCGCGATGTACGTCGGGCAGGCTTGAAGGCAGAAGCCGCAGTGGACGCAGGAGTCGAGTCCGGTCTTCTCCTTGTCGAGGGGGGATCCCTGGAGGGCGGTCAAGACGGCTCTCCGAGCAGGCCGGGGTTCAGCACGTGCTTGGGATCGAATCGATCCTTGAGTCGACGGGAGAGCGCGTCCCACCGCCAGCGTGCGGCCGTCGCCTCCGGGGTGCGGAGGGCGCGAAGGCGGTCCCACCGGTCGTTCTCACACTCGCTCGAATCGGCGAGCGCACGCAGGGCGCTGCGCGCCGCCGCGACGAACGACGCGTTCCCACCGAGTCGCACGAGGAACTGGGCGCTCTCCAACGCGAGCGCCCGCGATTCGTCGGCGGTCAGCGGCTCCACGGCGAGTGGCGCGAGCGGTCCTTGCGTGATGCCACTGAAGGCGTCGCTGCCAGCGACGACCGCCCAGGTCTCGTCCACCGTGGGTCGCGCGCGGAGCCGCAGGTGAAGTCTCGTGATCACGGCGAGCGTGCCCCACGAGCCTGTGAAGGCGCGCGTCAGGTCGAATCCCGCGACGTTCTTCACGACACGGCCACCGGCCGCGATCGTGCGGCCCGTGCCGTCCACCGCTTCCATTCCGAGCACGAGGTCGCGCGGGCGACCCAAGGTCGCGGCGAATGGTCCCGAGGTTGCCGTGGCGACCGTCGCGCCGACGGTGCCATCATCGTAGCCCCAAGGGAGGAGCGGGCACCACTGCCCGTGCCGCAGCGTCGCCTCGTCGAGCTCGCGCAGCGTCGTGCCCGCCTCGACCGTCATCGTGAGGTCGTCGGGCGTGTACGAGACCACACCACGGATCGCCGAGAGCGAGAGTGCGCGCGCGTCGTGCACCGCGTGTCCTGCGTCGAGCCAGGATCCCGCACCCATCGGTCGCAGTGGTGTGCCACGTTCGTTCGCCTCGGCCACCATCTCCGAGACTTCGCGGGCGTTCGCCGGAGCGAGCATCAGGCCACTCCGCGCGCCGCCGGCGCAGCGTGCCATTCACGACAACTGTGCACCGGTACGACCTTCCCAGGATTCGCGCGGCGCTCCGGATCGAACACCGCGCGCAGGTCGCACATCGCGTCGAGCGTCGAGGCGGTGAAGAGCGCTTCCATATAGTCGAGCTTGTCGAGCCCGACGCCGTGTTCACCGGTGATCGTGCCTCCCGCCGCGATGCAGGCGCCCATGATCTCGCGCATCGCCGCTTGCACCCGTGCCGACTCGTCGGCGTCAGTGCCGTCGTAGGGGATGTTCGGGTGGAGATTCCCGTCACCGGCGTGGAAGACATTGCACACACGCACTCGATGCCGCGCGCCGATCTCGATCACCTGTTCGAGGAAGGGCGCCAACATCGTGCGCGGCACCACGCCATCCTGCACGGCAAGGTGTCGCGCCACGCGCCCCATCGCACCGAAGGCCTTCTTGCGCCCCTGCCAGAGTCGCGCCCGTTCGGCCGCGTCGCGGGCCACTCGCACGCTGCGCGCGCCGGCGGCGCGACAATGCGCTTCGACCGCCTGAGCGTCCTCCTCGATGCCGGCTGCGGCGCCATCCACCTCCACGAGCAGAACGGCCGCCGCGTCGCGCGGATAGCCGGCGGCATAGATGCTCGCTTCCACTGCCTCGATCGTCGCGTGGTCCATCAGTTCGAGCGCCGCCGGTACGATCCCCGCCGCGATGATCCTCGAGGTCGCCTCCGCGGCCGCACGGATCGCGCTGAAGTCGGCGAGGAGCGTGACGACGCGTTCCGGGTCGGGCGTGAGCCGCACCGTGACGTCGGCGATCACGCCGAAGCACCCTTCGCTCCCGGTGAAGGCGCCGAGGAGGTCGTAGCCCCCGTCATCTCCCCGGTCGAGAAGCGCGACCTCACCATCGGGGAGCACCACCGTCGCGCGCACGACGTGATTGAGCGTCACACCGTACTTGAGGCAGTGCGGCCCCCCCGCATTCTCAGCCACGTTGCCCCCGATCGTGCAGGCCGCCTGCGATGAGGGATCGGGTGCGTAGTGCAGGCCGTGCGGCGCCGCGGCACGCGTCAGCGACGAGTTCACGACGCCGGGTTCCACCGTCGCGGTTCGCGCGGCAGGGTCGAGCGCGAGGATCTGCTTCAGGCGATGCAACCCCAACAGCGTGATCCCATCGGCGAGCGAGCCGCCGGAGAGTCCGGTGCCGGCCCCGCGCGCGACGAACGGGGCGCCCGCAGCGGCGAGCGCGCGCACCACCTGGATGAGTTCGTCTCGCGTACCGGGAAAGACCGCGAGCGAAGGGTGCCGTACGAGACCTGGCAGTGCGTCCGACCGGTACGCGAGGAGCGACGCGGGACGCGCGATGAGGTGGGCGTCACCGACGATCCGCGCGAGTTGCTCGGCGAGGGGACTCACGCCGGGAAGGTACACGAAGGGGGCCCGGATTCGCATCCGGACCCCCTTCACAGTCGCCGCGCGATCACCGGGCGCGCGACGACGGCTGCAACATCAACGACTCAGGTGACCGCCCAGAATCCGGCGAGCGACCGGCCTTCGGGGGAAGAGCGGAGCTTGTCGAAGGCGCGCTCGCGGATCTGACGGATTCGCTCGCGGGTCACACCCATCAGCGCCCCGATCTTCTCGAGGGTCATCGCCTCGGCCCCTTCATCAAGACCGTAATAGAGGTTCAGGATCTTCCGCTCGCGCGGGGTGAGATAGGTGCGGAAGACCTTGTCGATGCACTCGCGCATCAGCTTGAAGTCGGTCCGCTCCTCGATCTCCACGCCGTCGCCGCCGGCGAATCTCTCGCCGAGCGTGCAGGCCTCCCGATCACTGCGATCGACTGGCGCGTCGAGCGAGAGCTCGGTCGACGACATCTGCTTGGAGGACCGTACCTGCTCAGGGGTCTCATCGAGGAGCCGTCCCAGCTCGTGGTCGGTCGGGTCGCGCTTGAGGACCTGGGCCAACACTGTCTCGGCGCGCGAGAGCCGGATCAGCTGTGAGTTCTGGTTGAGCGGGATGCGGACCGAGCGGGTCTGCTCGGCGAGCGCCTTGAGGACCGCCTGGCGCACCCACCACACGGCGTACGAGATGAACTTCACGCCCTGGTCGGGATCGAACTTGCGGACCGCCTTGAGGAGTCCCTCGTTCCCGATCGCAACGAGCTCAGAGAGGTCGAGCCCGTGGCCCTGATACTTCTTCACGTAGCTGATGACGAACCGGAGGTTCGCGGTCACGAGCCGCTCGGCGGCGGCCTCGTCGCCCTTCTGTGCGAGCCGGGCGAGGCGCCGCTCTTCGGCGGCGTCGGTGATCAGGGGGAGCTTCTGGATGTCCTGCAGGTACTGGTCGAACGCGGATGATGGCGCGGAACGGAAATAACCCTTTGCTCTCGTCTCAGTCGCTTGCTGCATACCCACCCCATACCCGCGTGTTGGAGGGACGCATCTCGAAGGACGTGCGCCGGGTCACAGTTCGCCCGGGAAGCCAAGGCTAAACGAAGGGGCAGAGAATGGTCAACAGCCAAGTTCTATGCCAAGGCGACACCACCCCGCCGCCAACGATTCATCCAGTTGTGCGGCAACGACTTACAACTCGTCACATTTCTTCAAGCGTGCGAAGGACATCGGCATCGCTGGCCGGGATCCCGTAACCACTTTCGCTTCCCGCCATCTCTCCGAGGGCCCGAGGGAGGGCGTACTCGACCACCCCCGCGCGCGCCTTCTTGTCGGTGCGCGTCGCGTTCACGATCTCCGCTGGATTCGCGCCCTCAGGGAGTCGCACCGGGAGTCCGGCGGCGTCGCACACCGTCGCGATCGCGTCGGCGAGTCCTGACTCCGCGAGGTGCAGTCGCTCAGCGAGCTGCGCCTCGACGACCATGCCGATCGAGACCGCCGAACCGTGTGAGACCCCATAGCCGGTGACCTGCTCGATCGCGTGCCCGATGGTGTGGCCGAAGTTGAGGATCTTGCGCTTCCCCTGCTCACGGGCGTCTTCGCGCACGACCTCGACCTTGATCTCGACCGACCGGCGGACGAGGTGCAGCGCGGTCTCGTCGTCGGGTTCATCGCCGTGCAGGATCTGTCGCAGACCGGTCGCGATCCAGGAGAAGTACGCCGAGTCGGCGATCACCCCGTGCTTGATGGCCTCGGCGAGTCCCGACCGCATCTCGGCCGGCGGCAAGGTGACGAGCGCGCGCGGGTCGATGAGTACGAGCTCCGGATGGTGGAATGCCCCGACGAGGTTCTTCCCCGCCGCGGTGTCCACGCCCGTCTTCCCGCCGATCGACGAGTCGATCATCGCGAGCAACGTGGTCGGTGCCTGCACGAGCGGCACACCGCGCAGGTAGGTCGCGGCGACGAATCCGGCGAGGTCGCCGGTGACGCCTCCCCCCAGCGCGACGATCGCACTGTCGCGGCCGAACCCGGCGGCGATGAGCTGATCAGTGAGCGCGCCCCACGTGGCGCGGGTCTTCTGTTTCTCGCCGGCCGGGAAGGTGAAGAGCTGCGGCCTCGCGGCGGCGGTCGCGAAGGAGGCGAGCGCCCGTTCGGCGAGGAGGTGCGCTACGGTGAGGTCGGCGATGACCGCGACGCGCCGCCCCGGTAGGCGCGCCGTGACGCGCGTCCCGAGCGTGTCGAGGGCACCGGGCGCGATCTCGATCGCCGCCCCTTCGAGTGTGAGCGGCGGCTGCGTCACGCCGGCGCTACCAGGTGACTTCGCCGGCGCCCGCACGCCGGTTCGCCACGCGGGCCAACACGAAGAGTAGGTCAGAGAGCCGATTCAAATAAACGACCACGATCGCCGGCACCTCGCTCTCGCGCTGCAGCGCGATCACAGCGCGTTCGGCGCGACGACAGACCGTCCGCGCGACGTGCAGGGCCGCTGCCTTCGGTGTGCCGCCCGGGAGGATGAAGGCCTTGAGCGGTTCGAGCTCCGCCTCGCCGTCGTCGATCGCCTGCTCGAGCTGCGCGACCCGGGCGTCTGAGATGCGCGCCTTCTCGAGTTGCTCTCGCATCTTCTCGTGGTCCGGCGTCGCGAGGAGCGCTCCGAGCGCGAAGAGATCGCGCTGGACCGGAGCGATGACCTCGTCGATCCGCGGCATCATCTCCACGGCGCGGGCCATCCCGAGGCAGGCATTGAGCTCGTCGACGTCGCCATATGCGGTGACGCGCGGATGATCCTTCGGCACGCGCCCGCCACCGAAGAGTCCCGTGTCGCCGGCGTCGCCGGTCTTCGTGTAGATCTTGAGGCTCACGGCGCCAATCTAACCCGCCCCGGGCGGGGTTCGCGTCGCCGACGCGGCACTCGTCGGACGAGTCGCCGGCTTGAAGCGTTCGGGGAAGAGTTCCGCGAGGTGCAGTTGCAGGCGGTCGGGGGAACCCGGCGTCCCTTTTGACGCACACCAGTCGTCCAGGGCCCGTCCCAACATCGCCGCACTCGGGCGGTCCTGGGGATCCTTCGCGATCGCCTGCGCGATGAGGTCCTGGATCCGGGGGTCGACACCGGGGAGTCGCTGCTGCAGGTCGGGACTCGGCCCCAGCACCACCTCGTCGATCGCCGCGAGGGTCTCGTCCTCGGTGAAGAGCGATTTCAGGGCGAAGAGCTCGAAGAGGACCACCCCCATCGCGAAGACGTCCGTGCGGCCGGTCACCGGTTTCCCGACGAGTTGCTCGGGGCTCATGTAGTGCTTCTTCCCGAGCAGCACGGCCTTTCCCGCCGAGGGATCGGCCATCGTGCGGGCCTTCGCGATGCCGAAGTCGCCGAGCTTCACGTGACCGTCCCACGTGAGCATCACGTTCCCCGGCGAGACGTCACGGTGGACGATGTCGAGGTGGTTCCCGTCCTCGCCCACGAAGTGGTGGGCGAAGTCGAGGGCGCGGCAGATGCGGCTGGCGCAGTAGGCCGCGATGTCGCCGGGAAGGGGGATGCGGCGTGCGCGATGGGTGTTGATCAGCGTGCGGAGACTGATCCCCTTGATCAGCTCCATCGCGATGAAGTACGTGCCCTTCGATTCCCCGAGTTGGTAGATCTGCACGATGTTCCCGTGCACGAGGTCGGCCGAGAGCTTGGCCTCGTCGATGAAGAGCTGGCGCCACTCGTCGTGCTTGGCGAAACGGTCGTGGATGATCTTCACCGCCATCCGCTTGGTGAAGCCAGCCGCGCCGACCTGCTCGGCCTCGTAGACCGTCGCCATCCCGCCTCGCGCGATCTCGCGGATCAGGCGCAGGTGATTCGTGGCGAGGAGGTCGTTGGGCTGGTTCATCACGAGGGGACAATGGGTGTCCTGCGGTTGCTCGGCAGGGGTTCGTCCGGCGAACTTAATCGGATGCCGACGCACGAGATCCGCGACATCACCATCCTCGGGGCGGGCCCCACAGGTCTCTTCGCGCTCTTCTACGCTGGTATGCGGGGCGCGACAGCGCAAATCGTCGACGCCCTCCCCGAGCCCGGGGGCCAGCTCGCGGCCCTTTACCCCGAGAAGTTCATCTTCGACGTCGCGGGCTTCCCGAAGGTGCTCGCCAAGCAGCTGGTCGGCGACCTCGCCGCGCAGGCGGTGCAGTTCGGCGCACCGGTGCACCTGAACCAGCGGGTGACGGCGCTCGAAGAGCAGGACGGCCACCTCGTGCTCGTGACCGAGACCGACCGCTTCCCCACCCGATCGGTGGTCATCGCCGCGGGCATCGGCGCCTTCTCCCCGCGACGCCTCCCGCAGGCCTGCGCCACACCCTGGTACGGCAAGGGGATCCACGACGCGCTGCTCGACCCGATGCACTTCGCGGGCCTCAGGGTCGTGATCATCGGCGGCGGCGACTCGGCCTTTGACTGGGCGCACCAGCTGGAAGGTGTCGCGAAGGCGATCACACTCGTCCATCGGAGTGACCGCTTCCGCGCCCACCAAGCCACCGTTGACGCGGTGATGGCCTCCGCTGCTGCCGGGCGCACCACCGTCCATACCTTCCACGAGCTCGCCGACGTGATCGGGACGGCTGGCCGAATGACGGCGATCGATCTGCGCGAGATCAAGGCGAAGACGATGAAGCGCATCGAATGCGACGCGGTGCTCCCGATGCTCGGCTACGTGAGCGACATCGGTCCACTCGCCGAGTGGGGCCTCCGGCTCGAGAAGGAGGAGATCGTCGTCAATCAGCTGATGGAGACGGGGCGACCTGGCGTCTGGGCGGCAGGGGACGTCAACACCTATCCGGGTAAACTGAAGCTGATCGCGACGGGATTCGGCGAAGCGGCGATCGCAGTGAACCAGGCGGTGCACTGGGTGTACCCGGAGAAGAAGGTCAATCCGGGACATTCCTCGAATCTCGCCATCTTCGGACAGAAGGACGATTAGTCACGTGACCCGTCGACGCGGCGGACTCGCGGGAATCGCGCTCCTTCTCGCGCTCACGCCGCCACTCGGGGCGCAAGAGACGCGCTGCGACCAGGGGGACACCGAGGTGCGCCGGCTCTCCTTCGCCGGCAACGAGGCGTTCAACGACGCGACCCTCGCGGTGGGGATCGTGACGACGCCCTCGACTTGGATGCGCCGCGCCCTCCGGATCGTCGGCGGCAAGCGGTGCCTCGATCGCGCCGAGTTCCCGGTGGATGTCGCGCGACTCCGGCTCTGGTACCGCAATCACGGGTTCCTTGACGCGACGGTGGACACCATCGTCACGGATCTCCGCACGAACGTGATCGCCGTGCGGTTCCAGATCCGCGAAGGGGAGCCGGTGCGCATCGACAGCCTGATCGTCACCGGCCTCGAAGCGGTCCCCGAGCGCGCCCAGATCGAGCGCGACCTTCCTTCGCGGGTGGGCGGTCGGTTCGATCGGTATGCGATGACGGCGACTCGCGATACGCTCGCGCGACGGTTACGCGACACGGGCTACCCCGACGCGGCCGCTTTCCGCGCCTACGACCTTCGAGACGACACCAAGCGGGCCACGATGCGCTTCTCGGTCGAGCCGGGGCTCCGCCGACGGATCGGCGCGGTGACGATCACCCGGCATGGCCGCGATGGGGCTGCGCCCGAGGTCCCCGAGTCGGCGGTGCAGCGACTCACCGGCCTCGAGGTGGGTGCGCTCTACAGCGAACGCCTGCTCGAGCGCGCGAAGCGGACACTCTACCAGAGCGAGGCGTTCGCGCAGGTGGACGTGACCCCGGTGTCGGCACCGGGTGATTCGATCCTCACCGTCTCGGTGGACCTCACCGAGGGCTACCTGCGGTCGGCCCGGCTCGGCGGCGGTTGGGGCACGCTCGACTGCTTCCGCGCGACCGGGGAGTACACGGACCACAATCTGCTGCGGAGCGCCACGCGGCTCGAACTCCGTGGCCGCATCTCGAAGATCGGCGTCGGCCAGCCGCTTGACGGGACCGAGGCCCTTTGCACGCGCTACGTCGTCAGGGACACACTCTTCAGCAAGTCGGTGAACTACTACGGCAGCGCGACATTCAGCCGCGCCTCGCTCGTCCGTGCCAGCTTCGTGCCCACGCTGACGCTCTATTCCGAGTTGCGCTCGGAGTTCAGCGCCTACCTGCGCAAGACGCCGATCGGCGCGAGCATCGGGCTCACCCGCGCCCTTCCTCGCCGCACGCTGAGCTTCGGGTACAGCCTCGAGTACGGTTCGACCGAAGCACAGGCGGCGCTCTTCTGCGCCGTGTTCAATGCCTGCGTCCAGGAGGACCGGGAGGCCCTCAAGGCGAGTCGATTCCTCGCCGTACTGAGCGCGGCCTCATCGTACGAGCGCACCGACAATCCACTCGATCCGACGCGGGGCATCGCCGGTCGCGCTGAGGTGCGCTACGCCTCCAAGTACGTCGGCGCCGACCCGAAACTCGAGTTCAGTCGCTTCAACCTTGATGGATCGAGCTACATCCCACTGGGGCAGGAAGTCGTGCTCGCCACGCGGCTCCGCTTCGGTGCCGTGCTCGGTCCCACATTCTCATTCACCGAGACCGATCGGTTCGTCCCCGCGCAGGAGCGGCTCTTCGCCGGCGGAGGGACGACGGTCCGCGGCTTTCGGCAGAACGAGCTGGGCCCTGCGGTCTACATCCCGAGCGCGTACGACACCGTCTACGTGACGGGTGCAGGGCCGGTGATCGACCCGGGTGAGACGGTCTACTTCCAGGCGCCCGACTCGGTCGGTCAGCGATTGGTGCCGACCGGTGGCAACGCCCTCGTCGTCGCGAATGTCGAACTCCGGTTCGTGAGCCCCTTCCTCTCCGACCTCCTGCGCTGGACCGTCTTCGCCGATGTCGGCGAGGTCTGGAATCGAGGGGCCGATGCGCGCCTCCTGCGCTTCCGGAACCTCAAGGTCACGCCCGGGATCGGGGTCCGACTGCGCACGCCGATCGGCTATCTCCGCGCCGACGTGGCGTACAACAACTACCCCCGAACGAGCGGTGCCGCGTACTTCGATACGCCACTCACCTCGAGCGGCGGCGGCGAGCTCTATTGCGTGAGTCCGACGAATACGCTGCCGATCGCACTGGACGCCGGAGGCCGGCTGCTCCAGGCCGAGGGTGACTGTCCCGGGACCTACCTCCCGCGACCGACGCGCGGTGGATTCCTCCGGCGCCTCACCCCCACGATCGCGATCGGGCACGCGTTCTGATGATGGGTCGCCGCCGCCTCGTCGTGCTCGTGAGCGCGCTCCTCATGATCGCGCTCGGCGCCGCCGTCGTCGGCGGTCTCGTCGCGGCGACGCAAGGGGCGCGCGGGCGAGACTGGATCCGCCGCGTCGTCCAGGTGCAGCTCGATCGCGCGGTCAATGGGACCGTGCATCTCGGCACGATGAGCGGGTCCTTCATCACCGACCTGCGCCTCGACTCGCTCGAGATCCGCGAACTTTCCGGCGACCTCTTCCTCGCCACCGGCCCGATCGCACTCACTTTCGATCCGCGCGACATCCTCGACGGCCGCTTCTTCGTCCGCTCGGCGGTGATCGAGCGCCCTCGCGCGCGGCTGCGGCGCGACGCCGCGGGTGTCTGGGGCCACCAGCGTCTCTTCGCGAGCGCGAACGGCGAAGTCGCACGTCCGCGTTCACGCGCCTCGTTCGGCAGTGTCCTCGTGATCGAGCACGTGCAGGTCGTCGACGGCGACATCGAGGTCACACTCCCACTTGCGCGCCCCGACACGCTCGGCCGCAAGACCTTCACCTACAAGTGGCACCGCCTCGCCGCCGAGGCGCCGCGGGTGCGTCTCGCCTATCCCGACTCCAACGGGGTCGTCATCGACCTCGCGCACGTCAACGTCGACGAGGATACGCCCCCCTTCGACTTCCGCAGCGCGCGTGGACAGCTCCGCTTCCTCGGCGAGTCCCTCTTCATCTCGCTGCCGCACTTCGAGCTCCCCGGATCGGTCGGGCGCGCCGAGGGGAAGGTCTGGTGGGGCGGCAACCTGCCGACGCGCTACCGGATCCACGTCGAGAGCGACAGCGTCGCGCTCGCCGACGTCGCCTGGATCAACGGCTCCCTTCCGACCGAGGGCGGGGGCCGGATGTGGCTCGACATCCGCAACGCGCGTGACATCCCCACGGCGCTCGAGTATGCGATCTCGAAGATGGATGTCCGCGCGCACGATTCACGCATCCGGGGCCGGATGACCTGGGTCGTCGGTGGACCCGCGGTGCTCCTGCGTGACGTCGATCTCGAGGGCGTGCCGCTCGACTTCAAGCTCATCGAACGTTTCACTCAGGCGCCGCTCCCCTATCCCTTCGCCGGCCAGATCGCCGGGCGCCTCCGGGCGAGCGGCGGGCCACTCGACCGGTTCGTCATCGAGGACGTGACGATGCGCTGGATGGACGGGAACGTGCCCGGGGCCGAGACGCGGGGACGGGGACAGGGCGTCCTCGACATCCTCGATCCGGCGAATACGATCTTCCGCGCCTTCGACCTCACGCTCGGACAGCTCGACCTGCGGACGCTCCAGTTCCTCAACCCCGACTTCCCGAAGTTGAACGGCTTCATCGCCGGGACAGCGCGCCTCGACTCGTCCTGGATGGACCTGCGCTTCTCCAACGCGGACATCGTCCACCGCGACGGCGAGGGCACCGAATCGCGCCTCCGTGGGAGCGGACGACTCACGACCGGCGAGGTGATGTCGTACGAGCTCGACGCTCAGGCGGCGCCCCTCGCATTCACCACGCTGGCCCAGTCGTTCACTTCGATCCCACTGCGCGGCGACTGGACCGGTCCGCTCAAGGTGCGTGGAACGATCTCGGACCTCGCGCTCGAGACGAACCTCGAAGGGGACGCCGGTCGCATCGAAGCGACGCTCCGGCTCGACTCCGAGGCCCCCGCCTACCGCATCACCGGGAACGCGCGGACAGTCGCGCTTGATCCGCGCACCGCGCTCGACGATGCCCGCGCGCCGAGCGGCGAACTCACCGCGCGGTTCACGATGAACGTCTCCGGTGACTCCCTCGCCGACCTGCAAGGCACGGCCGAGATCGCGCTCGACCGCTCGAGCCTTGACGGCGTTCGTATCTTCGCCGGCGACGCGCGCCTCCGGTTCTCCGATGGCGTCGCCTTCCTCGACACGGTGCAAGTCGAGGCGACGGCGCTCGCGCTCAGCGGCGCCGGAGCCCTGGGACTGCACGCCGGTCGCCGCGACTCGGTGCTCTTCCAGGTGCGGCTCGATTCTCTCGGCGGACTGCGCCGCTGGCTCGCCGAAGCCCCCGAAGATTCGCTGGCCGGACAAGCTACGCTCACCGGCACGGCGATCGGCTGGGTCCGCGACTTCGGCCTCTATGCGCAGCTCGAGGGAAGTGGGCTCCTCACGGGTGCTGCGCGGATCGGTCGCCTCACCGGTTCGGCCGACCTGTCTCGCCTGCCGACGAAGCCGACCGGCACCCTGACGTTGGCCGCCGATACACTGCTCGCCTCGGGCTTCTCGATCCGCCGCGCCTTCGGACGAGCGACGATGGACGGCGAGGGGAACACCCGCTTCGGCCTCCAGATGACCGGAGAGAGCGGCGCCGACGCGCGTGCGACCGCGACCTTCGCGCGGCACGGCGAGCGGCTTGACGTGCTGCTCGATAGCGCGACCCTCACCACGGAGCTCCAGCGGTGGACGCTGGCCACTCCGTCGGCGATCTCGAATGGTCCGGACGGATTCTCGGTCGATTCGTTCGTGCTCGTCGGCTCTACCGGATCGTCGCTCCGATTCGCCGGCGCCGCGCCGAGCTCGGACCCGATGACCCTGACGGTCGCGGCGCGCCAGGTCCCGGTCGAGGATCTCGCCGAACTGCTTCAGGTCTCAGGGAGACAGCGTGGGCTGGTGGATGCCGACGTGGCGATCAGTGGGACACGCGCGGCACCGCAGCTCGAGGCGCGCGCGTCGCTCAACAACGGTCTCGTCGCCGGACTCCGTCTCGATTCGCTGCGCGCGACCGCGCGCACCGAGTCCGACGCGCTCGCCTTCACGGCGGCGCTCGGTGGTGTCCTCGCGCCTTCGCTGCGGGCGGAAGGAACGATCCCCTTCCGACTCGGGTTCGACGCCGCCGGTTCGGGGATGCGCGACGAGGGTCCGGTGCGCGTGACGATCAGCGGCGACTCGATCAGCCTCGGCGTCTTCGATGCGATCACGCGTCGGGCCAACGGGAATGCCGGGACCTTCGCCCTGAACCTTGGTGTCGGTGGCACCTGGCGGCGGCCGCGGCTCGACGGGGCGATGCAGGTCGCGAACGGAAACGTGCAGTTCGAGACGCTCGGGAACGCGCGGTTCAGGAGCCTCACCGCCGACATCGTCTTCGTCGGCGATAGCATCGATATCCGGCGGCTGAGCGCGACCACGAGCAGCGGGGGTCGCGATGGTCACGCGTCGGCCAGCGGCTGGATCGCCGTGACCGACCTGAAGGATCCGCACTTCGATGTCAGCGTGCGGGCGAACGCCTTCAACATCTACAACGTCCCGAACGTCGCCGACGTCGACATCTCCGATTCGATCCGCGTCTCGGGATCCCTCCGCAACCCCACGTTGCGCGGTTCGCTCACCGCCGACCGCGCGATCATCAGCATCCCCGAGCTCGCCGCGAAGGACGTGATCGCGCTCGAGGAGCGGGACGGCTTCGGGATCGTCGACACCACGAAGTTCCTCGCCGACGGCTACCGGCCGCGCCAGTCCACCGAGTTCGAACAGAATCTCACCGTACGCAACGTCCCGATCCGGATGGGACGTGACGTCTGGATCCGCTCCGAGGAAGCGAACATCAACCTCGGCGGGGCGATCTCGATCACGAAGGGGCAGCTCCTCCGCGGCGGTGCCGACGGAGAGTCGCAGCTCGCCCTCACCGGGTCGCTGCAGACTCTGCGCGGCACCTACCGGCTCAACCTTGGCCCCGTGCAGCGCACCTTCGAGGTCGAGGCCGGCGCCGTGCGGTTCTTCGGTGACCCCGACCCGCTGAGCGCGGGACTCGACATCAATGCGCTGCACACGGTGCGGCAGTACAGCAAGCAGGGGTCGCAACCCGACGTGCGCGTGCGCGTCCATCTCGGCGGGACCCTGCTCCAGCCCACGGCGGCGCTCTCGACCCCCGACTCGTCGCGCGTCAAGAACGCCGATCTCATCAGCTATCTCGTCACCGGCGGCCCGAGCTTCGAGATCGCCGGCCAGGAGACCGGCTACTACACCAACACCGCACTCACCGTGGTGCTCTCGTCCTTTGGTAGCGTGCTCGGTGGCAAGCTCGCCGGCGGCGTCTGCGACG
This sequence comes from Gemmatimonadaceae bacterium, assembly GCA_031430835.1. GTDB lineage: Bacteria > Gemmatimonadota > Gemmatimonadetes > Gemmatimonadales > Gemmatimonadaceae > Pseudogemmatithrix. Next base: position 35,308 of record JANPCH010000077.1, on the reverse strand, counting down.
ATGCGCAGGTCTCGACCTCCGGCGCGGCACTGGAAGGCAAGATCGGGGAATTCTCGAACAGCGTCCTTTCGGGGACGCGCCTGAACTGCGCGAAACAGGTGGGGGAGAAGACCTTCGTCCGTCTCGACGCCGGACTCTGCCAGGTCGGTCAGCTCTTCACACAAGAGAGCGCGGATCCCCGCGCGTTCGCCGAGGCGATCGGGATCAAGCTCGACTACATCCTTCGGCCGGGTTTGACACTCTCGGGCGGCGTCGAGCCTCCCACGAGTGCAGTGCTCTGCTCGCAGAATGTGAGCGCCCGCGGCTTCGTCCCGACGCCGCAACAGTTCGGGGTAGACCTCTTCCGTGCCTGGCGGTTCTAGCGGTGCGCGGCGGCGGGCTCAGCACGAGCGAACTCAACCCGGTCGTCGCGATCGGGGATTCGGGGCGCGGCATTGCGCCCGAGCATCTCCCGCACATCTTCAATCCATTCTTCACCACCAAGCCACGGGGGATCGGGACCGGACTCGGCCTCTCGATCTCCGACGGCTTGATCCGGGAGCACGAGGGGATCCTCCGCGTGCGCTCGGAACCGGGGCAGGGGGCGCCCTTCGAAGTCCTCCTGCCGCACCTCTCGCCTCCCGCCCGCTCTCCCGCCTGACGCTATGGCCAGCATCCTGATCATCGATGACGAGGTCGCGATCGCCACGGCGTTCGCGATGTTCTTCCGTCACGACGGCGCGCACCAGGTGTCCGAAGCCTACACGGGCCAGGAGGGGATCGATGCCTACAAGCGGCTCCGTCCCGACCTTGTGCTGCTGGACGTGCGGCTTCCCGATATGACCGGCTTCGATGTCCTCGCCGCGATCCGCGAGGACCATCCCGTCGTGATCATGGTGACCGCGTACGGCGACGTGCCGATGGCGGTGGACGCGTTGCATAAGGGCGCCGAGAACTTCCTCACGAAGCCGGTGGATCTGAGCCACCTCGCCGCCTCGGCCGAGCGGGCGCTCGAGAAGGCGTCACTTCGCCGCCTCAGCCGCTGGCTCACCGCCAAGCGCGGCTCTGGGAAGGACCTCGTCTTCGGCAATACCCCGCCGATGCGCGAACTGCAGGCGCAGATCGGCCTCCTCGCCGGGAGTGACCGGACCACTGCGCTGGTGCTTGGTGAGAGTGGCGCGGGCAAGGGACGGGTCGCCGAGCTGCTGCACGCGACGAGTCCGCGGGCCGACAAACCGTTCGTCGAGGTCAACTGCGCGACGCTGCGTCCCGAATCGCTCGACACCGAGCTCTTCGGCGTCGAGGCGACACCGGTCACGGGGGGCAAGACCGCGCTCGGCGCCTTCGAGATCGCCGATGGCGGGACGATCTTCCTCGACGAGATCAGCGACTTGGACCCTCAGCTCCAGCCCAAACTGGTGCGCGTCCTCGAGGGGAAGGGGTTCCGTCGCGTCGGGGGCGTGAATGAGATCACGCCGAACGTGCGCGTCATCGCGGCGTCGTCGAAGGATCTCGCGGCCGAAGTCGCGGCCGGGCGTTTTCGCGAAGACCTCTACTATCGGCTCGCGGTGATGCCGATCAAGCTCACGCCGCTGCGCGAGCGGGCCCGCGAGGATCTCGTCGAGCTCGTCGCGAGCGTCCAGGATTCGCTCCAGTCCTCGGTGCCGGGGGCTCCCGTGAGCCTCTCCGATGATGCGCTCGGCGCGATCCTCCGCTACGCCTGGCCGGGGAACATCCGGGAACTGCGCAACGTCATCGAACGCGCGATGCTGATGGCGCGCGGCCTGCCGCTGGTGGAGATCGAGCACCTCCCGCGGGAGGTGCAGGGAGCGAGTGGCGCTGCGGTCACGCACCACGAGCCTCGCTCACTTGCCGACGTCGAGCGAGCCCACATCGATCGAACGCTTCGTGCGCACGCGCACAATCGCACGCACGCCGCCAAGGAACTCGGGATCTCTCGCGCGACGCTGATCAAGAAGATCCGCGAGTACGACTTGTCCGAGAAGCCGCGCTGATGGAGCGGGGCGCGTCGGCGCTGAACGCGGGAGGGACCGATGGGTGAACGCGACGTGATGGCATGCCGCTCCTGTGGGCGTGAGGAGCGCGCCTCCGAGGGCTATCCCTGCGAGCGTTGCGGGACCTTCATCTGCCAGATCTGCGAGATGCGAGGGGTGACGCTCTGCGCGAAGTGCACAGCCGAGGGGGACGCCCCCGCCGCGGCGCCTCCGCCGGCGTGACCCCCTCACTCGAGCGCTTCGGCCTCGCGATCGGGCACGCGAGTGACGAAGCCGGTGGGACCGGCTGCACCGTGATCCGGGGCGTGCGCGATCCCTACCGCGCGGCCCACGCCGTGCTCGGGCGCGCGACCGCCACCCGCGAGATCACGCTCCTCGAGCCGGGGCACCTCGTCGAGCGCGTGGATGCGATCCTCCTCACCGGTGGGTCGGCGTACGGACTCGATGCGGCGGCCGGTGTGATGCGATGGATGGAGGCGCGAGGCCGCGGCTTTGCGGTCGGAGCGGGTGTCGTCCCGATCGTTCCTGCCGCCGCGCTCTTCGACCTCGCACCCTGCGGAGGGTTCGATGCGCGCCCCACTGCGGCGATGGCCGAGGCGGCGTGCGACGCTGCGTCGCCGACCGGGATCGCCGAGGGCTCGGTCGGTGCCGGCACCGGTCTCACCGTCGGCAAGATCCTCGGACGGGCCGGTGCGATGAAGGGCGGTGTCGCACTCACGGTGCAGGAGGGCGATGGTTGTGCGGTGATGGCATTCGTCGCCGTGAACGCCTTCGGCGACGTGCGCGATGCGAGCGGACGGATCATCGCCGGTGCGCGGCGGGCGGACGGTTCCTTCGCCGACACGGCCGCGCTCCTCGCCGCGAATGGTGGCTCGCGCACTTTCGGTGGCGCCCCTGCGCCCGAGGCGCACAACACCACGCTGGCCGTTGTTGCAGTCGACGGGGCGCTCACTCGTCTCGAGTTGCAGCAGGTCGCACGGGCGGCAACGGCCGCGTACCACCGCCGCATCTCGCCAGCCGGCACGTCGTTCGATGGCGACATCGTGTTCGCGATCGCTCGAATGGAGGGCCGCGCCGCTCCATTGGCTCAAGCCGAGGCGCTGGCGACCCGCGCGCTGGAGGAGGCGATCGAGCGCGCGGTGCGTCTCGCGCGTGGCCGCGACGGCATCCCAGGCCTCGCCGGTTAGGACACCATCCCGCCCATCGCCGGGAGCGTGGGCGCGCCGGCTCTCACGTGCAGCACCAGTTCCGCGCACAGGTCCCCGTCGAGGATCACGCGCATCACGTGCGTTCCCGAGGTCTGGATCGGCAAGTCCACGGCCGCGATCACCGGCACATCGAGGTCGGACGCTCCTGCGGGTGGGGTTCCCACCTCGAGTTCTCCCGACGACGACCAGATCTCCTCGCCCGACGGACCGACCCACTGGAACGCGAGGGTATGGCGACCCGCGTCCTCGGGGCTCGCCTTCAGTCGCACGATCATCGTCGCGCGGGGGTGTACCGCCGGGATCGTCGCGACCTGCAGCGCATCGAACACGCCCAGGATGTTGAGCTTCCCTTCCTGCGAGATGTTCGCCGCGTCGGCGAAGAGGGCGAAGGAGACGTTCATCGACAGAAGATAGCAGCCGACGGACGGTGGACGACAGACTTCAGACGGCGGACAGTAGTTGGCGGACCGTTAGGTTTCACAGGTGCAGCCCACTCCCGCCCGTGCCTCCCTCCGCGCTACCGAGGCCGCCCTCGTCGCAATGGCGGTCATCTGGGGCGTGAACTTCTCGGTCGTGAAATACGGCACGCAGGTGATGGAGCCCCTCGCCTACAACGCGCTCCGGATGCTCCTCGCCAGCGCCGTGCTCCTGTTCCTCGCGTACCAGCGCCGCGGACGCGAAGTCGTGCCCGCTGACCGGTGGCGATTGATGGCGCTCGGGGTGCTCGGTCACTGCATCTATCAAGTGCTCTTCATCAATGGGATCGCCCGCACCCGCGCTGGCACGGCGTCGCTCGTCGTCGCCGCCAGTCCGGCGATGGTCGCGCTCGTCGCCCGCTCCTTCGGGCACGAGAAACTCCCGCTCCGAGCCGTCGCCGGGATCGCACTCTCGATCAGCGGCGTCTTCCTCGTTCTCGGCGGGAGCATCAGCGACGACGGTGTCGGGCATCTCACCGGTGACCTGTTGATCCTCGCCGCGGTCGTCTGCTGGGCCTTCTACACGACCGGACTGCTGCCGCTCACCACCCGCGTGGATGCGGTGCCGGTCGCCGCGTGGACGCTCCTCGGCGGCGTGATCCCGCTCACGCTGCTCGCCTTCCCGGCACTCACCCGCCTCGAATGGCGCGCCGTCACCTGGCTCACCTGGGGGGCGATCACGTACTCCGGGATCGGGGCGATGGTCGTCGGCTACCTCATCTGGTACCACGGCGTCCACCGGATCGGGCCGACTCGCACCTCGATGTTCGGGAACCTGCAACCGATCGTGGCCGTGCTCGTGGCGTGGCTCGTGCTGAACGAGGTGCCGACGCTCTTCCAGGGGGTAGGTGCCGCGACCGTCGTCGGCGGGCTCTACCTCGCGCGGCGATGAAGGTCGTGCTCTTCGACATCGATGGGACCCTCCTCCTCAGCGGAGGAGCGGGCCGCGTCGCGATGGAGGGCGCGCTGCTCGAGACCTACGGCACGGCCGGCCCCAAGGGACATCGCTATGATGGCAAGACCGACCGTCTGATCGTGCGCGAGACGATGCGCTCCGACGGGCTCACCGACGCGGAGATCGATGCGCGGATGGAGGCGGTCCTCGAGCGCTACATCGTTCGCCTGCGCGCCGTCCTCGCGGAAGGGAGCCGCCGCGCATACACCCTTCCCGGTGTGCGCGAGATCGTCGATGCGGTCGAGCGTGCCGATGACCTGGTCTTGGGGCTGCTCACTGGCAACATCGTCGTCGGCGCGGAAGCGAAGTTGCGGTCCGTCTCGCTCGACCCCGCGCGATTCCTGGTCGGCGCCTTCGGGTCGGATCACGAGGAGCGTCCCTCCCTGCCGCCGATCGCGAGGGCACGGGCCAGCGTGCTGCTCGGCGCTGAGGTCGCGGGGGACCGGCTGGTCATCATCGGTGATACGCCGGCCGACGTCGAATGCGGTCGCGGCATCGGCGCACGGGCGATCGCGGTGGCGACCGGCGGGTTCACCACCGACGAGTTGCGCTCGCACCGGCCCGCGGCCGCCTTCGACGACCTCAGTGACACCCCCCGCGTGCTCGAGGCGATCCGCGATGCGTGAGGTCGAACTCAAGTCGGTCGTCGAGCTACCCGACACTGCACGAGAAGCGATCCTCGCTGCGGGCGCGGTGCTGACGTACACCGGGCGACTCGAGGATCGTCGCTACGACGCACCTGATCGGGCGCTCGCGGTGCGCGACCACGTGCTCCGCCTGCGGGTGTATCGGGGGACTGTGGTTCGCGCCTTGCTCGACTGGAAGGGTCCGACTGGCTACGCCGACGGCTACAAGGTGCGCGAGGAGCACTCGGTGCCCTTCGAGGATCCCGATCAGCTCGCGACGATCCTCGAACGGCTCGGGTACATCGTGACCCGCGAGATCGATCGCGAGATCGAGCAGTTCGTCTTGGGTGGTGCCACGATCCGGTTCGAACGCTACCCACGGATGGACGTGCTGGTCGAGGTCGAGGGTGAACCGGCGGCGATCGAACGCGCGATCACCGCGCTGGCACTGCCCCGTGCGGGATTCACGACCGCGCGGCTTCCCGATTTCGTGCGGCAGTACGAGCTCAGGACCGGACTTCGCGCGGCGATCTGCGACCGCGAACTCGATGGCGACTACCGCTTCTCGGCGACCGATGCGTGAGTTCGAGCTTCCCGAGTTCACGCGTTCGCTGCGCGCGCTCGCCGTCCCCTCGGCCCCGGGGTCGGATCACGACCGCATCTTCGCGCCGCTGATCACCGCGCGCACGACGGCGCATCGGGTCCATGGGATCGACGGCCAGGCCGCCGCATTCGATGCCGCGCGGCTCGAGCGCGAGTGGCGCGCGGCGCTCACGAATCTCGTCACTGCGCGCTATCCGAGATCGGCGAGTGACCGCCGGGCGCTGGAAGCCACGCTCGATCAGCTGGGTGCCCCACTCTGGATGGCGCTCGCGCGCCTCAGGGAGTCGGCAGCGAGATTGAAGGTGGCCGCGCCCGCCGATCGGCGCGTCCGCTGGGAGGAGTGGGTCGCCTTGGTGCAGCGGGTGTTCGACGCCGCCGATGACTGGTGGCGCCTTTCTCGCCCGGTGCTCGCCGCGGCCCAAGAGCGTCGTCCCGGCGCCTTGCGCCGCCTCTTCGGGAGGAGTGGATGATCGTCGGCATCGGATTCGACCTCGTCAACATCGCCAGGGTAGAAGGGATGCTCGAGCGGAAAGAGCAGCGGGCGCTCGACCGGCTGTTCACTAAACAGGAGCAGGAGTACGCGCTCGCGCGGGCGCGCCCGGCGATGCACCTCGCGGCCCGACTCGCCGCGAAGGAGGCCGCATTCAAGGCGCTCACCGGGTCGGACGAAGCGAAGCTCATCGGCTGGCGCGAAGCCGAGGTCCGTCGAGGCGAGGAGGGTCCGCCGGTCCTCCATTTCACCGGTCGGGCCGAGGCACGGGCCCGGGAACTGGCTGTCAGGACGGTGTTCCTGACGCTCAGCCACACCGACGAGGTGGCCGGTGCCGTGGTCATCCTCGAGGCGTGAGCGGATACACCTAGCGCATTAGTCGGGATTCGGGCTAATTGCGTGTATATGCGTTTGAGAACGATTCTCAACAACAGTTTCTGCACCGTCATCCTCCTGTTTCCCATTCAGTTGGGCGCGCAGGAGAGTCCGGCCAAGCGCTTGGCGAATATCGCCGGCGTGGCGGTGGAGGAGTACGCGAAGGGAGTCGATGCGAAGGGACGCGTGTTCGCGGCGCTCGAATACGAGGAGGCGACGACCTTCCTCGCCGACGCTCGCGAGATCGCCGACCGCGTTTCGGATGGCCGCTCGGCGGCGCTCGGGTCCCTGCTCGACGCGATGCGGCGCGCCGCGGCGGCGAAGGTGGCGCCGGAGTCGCTTACCGCGCTGCACGCGCAGCTCGTGGCGGTGCTTGGCCCCGATGCGGCGCTCGACCTGCCGATGTCTGCGATCGATCTCGAAGCCGGGCGCGCGACCTATCTGACGCGCTGCGCCTCCTGCCACGGCGAGACGGGCGCCGGGGACGGATTCGCCGCGAAGGGGATGATCCCCGCGCCCCCAGCATTCGCGGATCCGAAGCTGATGGGCGAGGTGACCCCGGCGCTGATGTACCGGATCGTCTCGGTGGGCATCCAGGGCACGGCGATGACGGCGTACGCCGACCTCACGCCGACCGAGCGGTGGAACGTGATCACATACGCGAACACGCTGCGGGACCCGGTCGGTGAACGGCGTCGTGGCGCAGCGCTCCTGACGGCCCGATGTGCCCGCTGCACGAATGGCTCGATCCCCGAGGGCCATTCCCTGCCATGGCTCGCCGAGCGGCACGACGGGCAGGTGCTGATGGCACTCCGCTCGGGCGACGCTCTCCTCGGGATGGAGTCGCAGCCGCCTCTCGACGCGCGCGACGCGCGGGCCATCCTCGCCGCGCTGCGCGCCGGGCCGGTGGTGGTCGCGGCGACCGCGCGCACGCCGGCGGCGATTGCGATCGAAGTGCTCCGCCTGCTCGACGAGGCGCTGGCACGGTCGCGCGCCGGCGCGGCGACAGACGCGGGCGACCTCGCCTTCGATGCCTACATCGCCTTCGAGCCGATCGAGTCGAACGTGCGGACGCGGAACCCGGGGCTCGTCTCCACGCTCGAGCGTCACTTCGGCGAGTTCAAGGGCGCGGTGCGCGCCGGTGACGTCGCGGCGGCGAGTTCGGCGAGGGCGCGGATCGGGATCGGGATGCCCGAGGTCGTCGCGCTCGCGACCAAGCCGACGTCGGGGTGGAGCGCCTTCTTCGAGTCACTCCTCATCATCGTGCGCGAGGGCTTCGAGGCGATCCTCATCCTCGGAGCAGTCGCGGCCGTGCTGGTGAAGACGGGGAATCGCCGTCGTGTGCGCGAGGTGTGGGCCGGTGCGCTCGCCGGCCTCGTGGCGAGTGCCCTGCTGGCGGTGGTGCTCCGCACGGCGCTCGCGAATGCGCCCGCGAGCCGTGAGGTGATCGAGGGCGCCACGATGATCCTCGCCGTCGTGGTGCTCTTCTCGGTGAGCTACTGGCTCCTCTCGAAGGTCGAGTCGGCGCGTTGGCAGGCGTTCATTAGGGAGAAGGTGGGTTCAGCCCTCTCGTCGGGAAGCACGATGGCGCTCACACTCGTCGCCTTCCTCGCGGTCTTCCGCGAGGGGGCCGAGACGGCGCTCTTCTATCAGGCACTCCTCGCGCGCGGGCCACAGGTGCTGACGCCGGTCGTTGGCGGGTTCGCGGTCGGCGCGGTGCTGCTGTTCGCGATCTGGGTCGCCTTCCATCAGTTCGGGCTGCGCCTACCGCTCCGGGCATTCTTCGCGACTACCGGTGCGCTGCTCTATTCCCTCGCGTTCATCTTCCTCGGGAAGGGGATCCGCGAGCTGCAGGATGGCAACGTCCTGCCCATCACGCCGCTGGAGGGCGCACCATACCTCGATGCGCTCGGGCTCTATCCGAGCGTGGAGCCGCTCGTCGCGCAGGGCCTGCTCGTCGTCCTCGCGCTGATCGCGCTCTGGCGGGCACTGCTGCCGCGCGATCGAGCGGTCGGAGTCGCGGCGCCGCTGCGCCTCGACACCGAGCGCGAATAGGCCTGCCTAAGCGGCGAGTGGCTTCCGCCGCGCTGCCATCCACGCCGCACCGGTCGCGATGAAGACGAGCGCGATCACTTGCGCGACGGTGAAGGCGCCGAAGATGCGGTCGTCCTTCGCGCGGAAGAACTCCACGATGAAGCGCTCGATGCCCTGGAGCGCGCAATACGCTCCGAAGAGCCAGCCTGCGGCGTGCTTGTGGTCGCGCAGACGCCAGAGGATCCAGAACATCACGAGCCCCATCGCGACCTCGTAGAGCTGTGTCGGGTGCACGGCGAGCACCTGCTGCGCAGGGAGATCGGCGTACTCCGTGAGCCCGAACTGCTGCGTCAGGTTCGCGACGGTGCTCGGCGGCGCGCCATCCGGGAACGCGACCGCCAAGGGGCCGTTCCACGGAGTGCCGTAGTCGTCGCCGACGGCCCAGCATCCGGTGCGTCCGACGGCATAGGCGGCCGCGAGACCTGGGGCGGTCGCGTCAGAGAGCTTGGTGAAACTCTCCTTCTTCCAGAGCACGACGGCAGCGCACGCCACGATCCCGCCCATCATCCCGCCCCAGAAGACGAAGCCAGCGCGACTGAAGATCGCGCCGACGTCACCCACGAGGATCGCATAGTAGAGCTTCGCGCCGACGAGTCCGCCGATCACCGCCGCGACGGTGAGGTCGGCCATCACCTCGCTCTCCTGGCCTCGCCGCTCGAGTTCCTCGGTGCCCGCCATCTGCCCGATGACGAAACAGAGGAGCATTGCGAACCCGAATCCCGTGAGTTGCAGGGGACCGAGGTCGTAGGCGAAGGGGATGTGGTTGATGGGATTCACGTGACGACGGCGAAGGGCGGACGGCGGTAGCTGCGATGCCGGAATCTACCGCGGAGCGTCGCTACCGCATCCCGGGGATCGGCAGGCTTGCGTGGGCGTTCAACTCCGCGCTGCTGCGTTCACCGCGCTCCAATCGGAAGAGACCGGCCGCGGCGATCATCGCGGCATTGTCGGTCGCGAGGCGGGGTGACGGGGCGAAGACGCGCGCGCCGAGTGGCGCAGCGGCCGCCTCCATCGCGGTGACGAGCGCGCGGTTGCAGGCGACGCCCCCTCCGAGGACGATGCGGGTGCGTTCCGCCGCGCGCACGGCGCGGATCGTCTTGGCGACCAGCGTCTCGATGAGGGCGTCCTGGAATCCGCGCGCGATCGCCGCCCGGTCGCGCCCGAGGTCCTCGCTGCCTTTCACCGCGAGCAGCACCGCGGTCATGAGGCCGCTGAAGGAGACGTCGTAAAAGTCGGCATCTCCCTCCCGCTGGCCACCGTTCAGCATCGGCCGGGAGAAACGGAAGCGCGTCGGATCACCATCTCTCGCCAGCGCCTCGATCGGGCGGCCGCCAGGATACGGGAGCCCGAGCAGCTTCGCGGACTTGTCGAACGCCTCTCCAGCCGCGTCGTCGCGCGTGCTTCCGAGGAGCCGGTAGTTCCCCCACGCCGCGACATCGAGCAGGAGCGTGTGACCGCCGGAGACGAGCAGTGCAGTGAAGGGGGGCGCCGCCTCGGGATGCTCGAGCACCGTGGCAAAGAGATGCCCTTCCATGTGATGAACGCCGATCACCGGCTTCCCCAGGGCGGCGCCCAGTGCCTTGGCATAGCTCAGCCCAACGAGGAGCGCGCCGACCAGTCCCGGCGCGTGCGTCACCGCGATCGCATCGACATCGCGCTCGGAGATCCGCGCTTCGGCGAGCGCCGCCCGGGTGACCGGAACGATCGCCGTGAGGTGCTCGCGCGAGGCGATCTCGGGTACGACGCCGCCGAAGATCCGGTGGACGTCCTGTGAGAGGATCGCGAGCGATTCCAACCGCGGCGCATCGGAGGTGCCACTCACCACCGCCGCCGAGGTCTCGTCGCAGGAGCTCTCGACGCCGAGGACTCGCATCAGCCCGCCGGTTCGGCCAGCAGCCGCTCGAAGTAGGCGATCTTCGCGGGGCTCGACCAGTCGTCGGCGCCGATGATCCAGCGGCGGATCGTGCCGTCGCGGCCGAGGATGAAAGTCTCCGGTACGCCGGTGGTCCGATACTGGGCGCGAATGGTGCCAGGGGCGTCGTGCAGGATCTCGAAGGTGAGGCGGTACTCTTCGGCGAAGGCGCGGATCTTCGCCTCCATCCCCGGATCGTCCACGCTCACGGCGACGATGCGCAGTCCCTTCGGACCGAGCCGTTCCTGCAGTCGCTGCATCGAAGGCATCTCGATGCGGCAGGGCGCGCACCAGGTGGCCCAGATATTGAGGAGGACGACCTCCCCTCGATAGTCGGCGATCCCCTTCACGCGAGTCGTCGAGTCGAGTGTCACGGCACGGAAGTCGGGTGCCTTCGAACCGACCTTGAGCGGGAAGAGCTCGGCGCCGAGGCGCGTGGACGCGAGGTAGAGTCCGCCGCTGAGCACGGCGACGATGATCGCGATCGCCAGCCACTGCTGGCGCGAGGTCACGCCTGCTCCCCGCAGAGGGCCCGCAGGGCGCCGACCTCGGCGCGTGGATCCTTCGCCGAGAAGATCGAGTTGCCTGCGACGAAGGTGTCGGCGCCCGCACGCCAGCAAGCGGCGATCGTTTCGCGCCCGATCCCGCCGTCCACTTCGAGTACGGCTTTGCTCCGGGCGGTGTCGAGCATCGCGCGCGCGCCGGCGATCTTCGCGACCGAGCCGGGGATGAAGCGCTGACCGCCGAACCCGGGATTCACGCTCATCACAAGAAGCAGGTCCAGATCGGCAGCGACATCGCGTAGTGCCTCGATCGGCGTCGCGGGGTTGAGCGTCGCGCCGGCCATCGCCCCGAGCTCCTTGATCCGCATCACCTGGCGGTGGAGGTGCGGCGCCGCCTCGGTGTGGATGGTGAGTGTCGCTGCGCCGGCCTTCACGAAGGAGTCGAAGTACTTCTCCGGCTCGACGACCATCAGGTGCACGTCGAGTGGGAGCTTCGTGAGCGCGCGGCAGGTCTCGATCACCTTCGCGCCGAAGGTGAGGTTCGGCACGAAGACGCCATCCATCACGTCGATGTGGAGCCAGTCGGCGCCGGCGGCCTCGAGCATCACGAGGTCCTCGGCCAGCTTGCCGAAGTCGGCCGAAAGGAGCGAGGGGGCGATGCGAACGGCGCGCGATGTCATCGCGATCTCATCGCGATCTCATCACGCGGCTCCGCGACGCAGCCGGGCCGCGAATGATCCATCGGTCCCGTGGCGCTGCGGCAGAACGCGGAGACGTCCCGCGTCGAGGACCGCCGCGGGCACCGAGCCCTCGGGCGGCGGTTCGAGCGTCCACCCCGGATGCTCGGCGAGGAATGCCTCGAGCTGCGAGTCGTTCTCCTCCGGTTCGAGGGAACAGGTCGCGTAGATGAGCAAGCCACCTGGAGCGACCGCGTCAGCGGCGGCGCGGAGGATCGCGCGCTGCGTTGCCGCCATCACCGCGAGATCGGAGGCACGCAGTCGCCAGCGGGCGTCGGGATGCCGGCGGAAGGTGCCGGTGCCGGTGCAGGGCGCGTCGACGAGCACCGCGTCGAAGGTGCCGAGGGTCGCCGCGTCGCGCGCGTCGGTCACGACGGCGGTGACGTTCTCGAGTTCGAGACGGTCGATCGTCTCCTGCAGCCGCACGAGGCGCGCCTCACTCGAGTCGGCGGCGGTGACGTATCCCGCGGTGCGCGAGAGTTCGACCGACTTCCCCCCGGGGGCGGCACAGAGGTCGGCGACGCGTGCCCCGGCCGGGATCGCGGCATACTGCGCGACGAGGGTCGCCGCAGGGTCCTGCACGAAGCAGCGCCCCTGCTGGAAGGCGCCCAGCGAAGTGAGCACTGTGCCGGGCGCGAGGACGATCGAATCGGTCACGAGCGGTGCGTCGGAGACTTCGACGCCGCTGGATTCGAGCATCGCCTCGAGTTGCTCGCGGACGACGCCCCAGGGCCGCACGATCATCGGGGCTTCGCGATTGTTCGCCTCGAGCAGGGCTCGCGTCTCTTCTGCGCCCCAGCGCGCTACCCACCGCGCCACGAGCCAACGCGGATGGGACTGTTGGATCGCGAGCGCTTCAACCGGATCCGCCGGCAGCGCGGGTTCGAGTGTCTCGCGTTCGCGGTCGAGGCGCCGGAGCACCGCATTCGCGAGCTTGCTCGCGCCGAGTCCGTGGCGTTGCTTCGCGAGTTCGACCGTCTGCGCGATCGCGGCGTAGGGCGGCACGCTCCCCATGTGGAAGAGCTGATAGACCCCGAGCCGGAGGAGGTCGGTGAGGTCGCCGTCGAGTCTCGCGATGCCGCCCCGCACGCGTGGCGCGAGCAGGTGGTCGATCCGGCCGCGCTTGCGCAGCATCCCCCAGACGAGCTCCTGCGTCCACCGCCGGTCGCGCGCGTCGAGCGCCGAGGCGCGGCGATCGAAGGCCGCGTCGAGCAGGACCCCGCTCCTCAAGTCAGCGAGCGTGTCGGCTGCGGCGACGCGGGCGTCGGTCACAAGGGAGAGTGATGAAGGCATCCGGCCGAAAGATAATCGGCCGTCGCCCGAGGGCCCTCAGCCGATGCTCCATCGATCCCCGACCGCAACGCCCCGGCCTTGCGCCCAATCGAGGGCGGCGAGACGTCGCTTCCCCGAGGGATGGACCGTTTCCACGGACACCGCGCCTTTCCCGCACGCGACGACCATCCCCATCTCACCGATCTCGAGGACCTCGCCGGCGTCCCCTGTGCGATCCGGCAACAGACGGGCTCCGAAGAGCCGAACCTCGGTGTCGTTCACGACGCACCACGCACCGGGCCTGGGGTCAAAGGCGCGGATCGCCCGAAAGACGTGGAGGGCGTTCGCCGTGAAGTCGAGTCGCGCGCGCGCGCGATCGATCTTCGGCGCGTAGGTCACCAGCGCGGGATCCTGCTGAGCGGCGACATCGTCGCCCAGGTCAAGCAGCGTGATCGCCTCGACGATCGCTTCTGCGCCGACCTCGGCGAGCTGCTCGGTGAGCTCTCCCGCCGTCTCATCGGAGTCGATCTGCGTGCGGAGGGAGAGGAGCACCGGACCCGCGTCGAGTTCGAGGACCATCCGCTGGATCGCGATGCCGGTCTCGACATCACCGGCCAGGATCGCGGCTTGGATCGGCGCGGCGCCGCGCCAGCGAGGGAGGAGCGATGCGTGGATGTTGACGGTGCCGAGCCTCGGCAGGTCGATGAGGTCCTGCTTGAGGATGTGACCGTAGGCGACGACGACGCTGAGGTCGGGCGCGAGGGCCCGCACCGCAGCCATGAACTCCTCGCCGCGTGGACGCTCCGGTTGGAGCACCGGGATCCCCTCCTCGAGCGCGACGATCTTGATCGGCGAAGGAACAAGCCTCGAACGGGAGCGGCCCTGTGGTCGGTCGGGCTGCGTCACGACAGCGATCACCTCGTGCCCTTCGCCGATCAAGGCGCGGAGGGCGGGGGTGGCGAAGTCGGGAGTTCCGAAGAAGAGGAGGCGCATCGAACGACAGGTGGAAGGGGGAAGGTGGAAGGAGAAAGGTGCGTCCCGACTCACTCCGGCGTGCGGCCGACGATGCCTTCATCCGCGCAGGCGCGGCGACGTTCTTGCCGCGCCCCTTCCATCTTCCATCCGTCGTACTCACATCCCCCGTTCTGCCGCAGCCGATCCAGCGACGCTCGGCTTGAGGATGCGCAGCAGCCCCGGATACTTCCCCTTCTCCTCTTCCCACGCCGCGAGCGCCGCGCGGCGCTTGAGGAACGAGAGATGGTCGACGAAGAGCTTGCCGTGCAGGTGGTCGATCTCGTGCTGGAGGCAGACGGCAAGGAGCTCGGTGCCTTCGACCTCGATCACCTCGGCGTTCTGATCGAGGGCGCGCACCTTCACGTACTGCGACCGCTCGACCCACCCGAAGACCTCGGGGATCGAGAGGCACCCCTCCTCCCACCGGATCTTCCCGTCACGAGCGACGATCTCGGGGTTGAACAGGGTGAAGCACTCCTCGCCGACCTCGACGACGCAGAGTCGCTCGGTGCGGCCAACCTGGGGCGCCGCGAGGCCGACGCCGGCGGCGGCGCGCATCGTGTCGATCATGTCGTCGGCCAGCGCGCGCAGTTCGTCGGTGATCGCCTCTACCGGCACGGTCTCCTGTCGGAGGATCGGAGTGCCGAGGACCGTGATCGGGAGGATCGCCATCAGGGGGTGCCGGGATCTTCCGTGCCGACCGCGGCGATGCGACCGCGTGTGACGATCATCTTCGACTCGCCGCTGCGGATGGTGATGTGGTCCCCCATTCCCGCAGTGCTCACGCCCTCCTTCTGTCCTTCCTTGATGTGCAGGACCTCGCCGACGATCCCGCCCGCGGTGATGATCTGGTCCCCTTTCTTGATCGCGAGGATCGAGGCTTCATGCGCCTTCCGCTGCTTCTGCTGCGGGCGGATCATCAGGAAATAGAAGATCGCGAAGATCGCGCCGATCTGGAACAGGAAGATCGGGAGGCCACCGACGCCACCACTGCCGGCGGCGGGAGCGGACGTCTGGGCGAAGAGGATCGGGAGTGCGGTCATCGGAGGGTCGGAGGGAGTGACGCAATCTACTGGGACGCCTCCGGCGATGTCACCGGATGAGCATCGCATCCCCGTAGGAGTAGAAGCGGTACCGTTCACGCACGGCGACGTCGTAGGCGTGCATCGTGAGGTCGTAGCCGGCGGTGGCCGCGACCAGCATCAGCAACGTTGAGCGGGGCAGGTGGAAGTTCGTGATGAGGAGGTCGGTGGCACGCAACTGCATCGGTGGCCGGATGAAGATCCTCGTCTCCCCCTCGCCGGCCTCGTAGCGTCCATCGGGGCGCCAGACGGTCTCCAGCGTCCGCAGCGCGGTGGTGCCGATGGCGCAGACCCGACCCCCCGAGCGTCGCGTTGCCGTGAGCAGTTCCGCCGCCGTGGTCCCGACGTGGTAGTACTCCTCGTGCATGAGGTGCCCGGCCGGGTCATCGACTTCGACCGGCTTGAAAGTTCCCGCACCGACGTGAAGGAGGAGGTCGGCGCGCGCGACGCCCTGTGCTTCGATCTTCGCGAGGAGTTCGGTGGTGAAGTGGAGGCCGGCGGTCGGCGCCGCGACCGATCCCTCCTGCCTGGCGAAGACGGTCTGGTAACGCTCGGCGTCCACTGCGACGTCGCGCCGCGCGATGTAGGGGGGCAGCGGGACGTGGCCGTGGGTCTCGAGGTTGCTGCGAATGGTGCCTTGGGAGGTCAGCAACCGCACGACGCGAGTGCCGCGCTCCGTCTCGTGGAGGATCTCGACCGAGAATCCCGGCGCGATGTGCACTCGTCGCCCCGGTTTGAGCTTCCCGCCGGGCTGGACCATCGCCTCCCAGTCGTCGCCAGCGAGGGAGCGAAGGAGGAAGATCTCGGCCGGCGCTCCCGAGTCGCGGTGCCCGAGGAGCCGCGCCTTGAAGACGCGCGTCGTATTGAGCGCGAGCACATCCCCGGGATGGAGGAAGGTCGGCAACTCATCGAATCGATGATGGGTGATGCCGCCGGTCGCGCGGTCGACGACCATCAGCCGACTCCCGTCCCGGAGCGCGGCGGGGACCTGGGCGATCAGTTCCGGCGGGAGCGCGTACTCGTAGTCGGAGGTACGGAGGCCGTTCAGAAGAGATCCGCTTGCGGTGCCCCGGCATCGCCGCCGCGCGCAGGGGGCGGATAGCCGAAGTGTCGGTACGCCTGCGCCGTCGCCATCCGGCCGCGCGGCGTCCGCTGCAGCAGGCCGTTCTGCACGAGGAATGGCTCGTACACCTCCTCGATTGTCTCGGCGTCCTCGCCCACCGCGGCGGCGATCGTGCCAACGCCGACCGGACCCCCATCGAACTTCTCGATGATCACCTTGAGGAGCCGCGCGTCCATCTCGTCGAGACCGAACTCGTCCACGTCGAGCATCAGCAACGCCTCGCGGGCGACAGAGCGGGTGATCGTCCCACGGGCCTTCACCTGCGCGAAGTCGCGCACCCGCCGGAGCAGGCGGTTCGCCACCCGCGGCGTGCCGCGGGCGCGACGCGCGAGCTCCTGAGCACCCTCGGTGTCGATCCCTGCCTGCATCACCGCAGCCGTTCGATGCACGATCTCCTCGATTTCGTCGGCGGGATAGTAGTTCAACCGGAGCTCGATCCCGAATCGTGCGCGGAGCGGCGCGGTGAGCATCCCGAGTCGCGTCGTCGCCCCGATCAGAGTGAACTGCTCGATCGGCATCGTGATCGTCTGCGCCTTCGGTCCGTCGCTCAACCGGATGTCGATCTTCTGGTCCTCCATCGCCGGATAGAGGAACTCGTCGATCACCGGTTTGAGGCGATGGATCTCGTCGATGAAGAGGATGTCGCCGGCGCGGAGATTGGTCAGCGTGCCGACCAAGTCCCCGGGCTTCTCGAGCGCCGGGCCCGAGGTGGTGTGGATGTTCACGCCCATCTCGCGGGCGATGAGTTCGGCGAGCGTCGTCTTCCCGAGTCCCGGCGGCCCGACGAGGAGCGTGTGGTCCAGTGGTTCGTGTCGTGCCTTCGCTGCGTCGATGTAGATGCGCAGCGCGTCCCGCACCTTTCCCTGACCGATGAACTCGGCGAGCCGCTGCGGGCGGAGCGAGAGCTCGACGACCGACTCGTCGGCGAGCGGCTCGGGAGTGGTGATCTCGGCGCGGGACACGAAGTGAGAATCTACTTCGCGACGAGTGTCAGCGAACGCCGGATGAGGTCGGCGGTGGACTCACCCTTCGGCGCATCGGCGATCGCGGCGCGCACCGCGCGCTCGGCGTCGGCGTTGAGGTAGCCGAGCGCGACGAGGGCGCGCACCGCATCGGCGCTCGGGCCGCCGTTCGGGTGCGGCCGCGCGGCGCCGCCGACCGTCGCCCCGTCGAGCTTGTCGCGCAGCTCGAGCACCAACCGCTCGGCGAGCTTCTTCCCAACGCGCGGCACCTGAGTGAGCGTGGCGAGATCACCGGTGCGCACCGCGTGCACCAGACGCTCAACAGTGAGCGTCGAGAGGAGGTTCATCGCCAGCGCGGGTCCGACCCCCGTGGTGCCCATCAACCGCTGGAAGAGGCGACGCTCCTCGGCGGTCGCGAATCCAAAAAGGAGCCAGGCATCCTCGCGCACCACCATCGCGGTGTGGAGTGACACGTCGCCGCCGACCCGCGGCAGCGACTCCAGCACGCTGAGCGGCACAAGGATCTCGTAGGCCACCCCGCCAGCGGTCATCACCTCGATCCGGTCGAGGGCGTGCGCAAGGAGCTTCCCTTGGATGCGCGCGATCATCGCCGCAGCCCGGCGAGCGCGCGCTCGATCGGCAGTCGCATCGCGCAGGTGAGCGCCGCGGCAACGCCGTCGGCGGCGTCGGTGGGCTGCGGCGCGCTCTTCAGGCGGAGCAGCTTCGTGACCATGAACTGCACCTGCGGCTTGGTCGCGTTCCCGTTCCCGACTACCGCCTTCTTGATCTCGGCGGGTGGATACTCGTGGATCACGAGTCCTGCCTCGCGGCCAGCGAGGAGGATCACCCCGCGTGCGTGGCCGAGGACCACAGTGGTGCGGACGTTCTTGCCATAGAACACATCCTCCACCGCCATCGCGTCTGGATGATGCCGCGCGATGAGCTCGCGCAGACCCTCGGAGATCTCGAAGAGCCGGTCGGCGAGAGGCTGGTCGGCGCTCGTGCGGATCACCCCGCACTCGACGAGCTCGTGGGTCGTGCCGGCGCGCACGAGGCCGAAGCCCGTGACTGCGGTCCCCGGGTCGACACCGAGGATCAACACGGACGACGCCAGTCGGAGAGGGTCACCCCGCGGCGATCTCGGAGACGTCGATGTCGAAGTTCGCGTCCACCTTCTGCACGTCGTCGAGGTCCTCGATCACCTCGAGCAGGCGGATGAGTTGCTCGGCGGCGGGCCCTTCAACCTTCACGGTGCTCTTCGGGATCCAGGCGAGTTCGGCTTCGGTCGCCGGCAGTCCGGCTTTCGCGAGGGCGGCTTTCACCGCGTGGAGGTCGGCCGGGGCGGTGGTGATCACGAATCGACCGTCTTCGGACGAGAAATCCTCGGCTCCCGCCTCAAGGGCCTGCTCCATCGCGGTGTCCTCGGTGCGGCCAGCGGCGTCAACGTTGATCACGCCCTTCCGATCGAAGAGGAAGGAGACGGAGTTCGTCGAGCCGAGGTTCCCGCCGCCGCGCGAGAGCTTGGCGCGGATCTCGGCGACGGTGCGGGTCGCGTTGTCGGTCAGCGCTTGGATCATCAGGGCCACCCCGCCCGGTCCGTACGCTTCATACAGCACCTCGACGTAGTCCACGCCTTCGAGCTCGCCGGTGCCCTTCTTGATCGCGCGCTCGATGTTGTCCTTGGGGCAGGACTGCGCCTTGGCGTTCTCGATCGCGGTGCGGAGGCGCGGGTTCCCGTCGGGATCGCCGCCCCCGGCCTTGGCCGACACGGTGATCTCGCGCAGGAGCTTGGTGAACATCGCGCCGCGCTTCGCGTCAGTCGCGGCCTTGTAATGCTTGATCTGCTTCCACTTGCTGTGGCCGGCCATTGAACGACAGAGGGAAGATGGGAGGTGGAAGAGGGGAGAGGAGAGAGCGGGCGCGTCAGCGCCCATCATCTCCCCTCCCAAGATAGTGGTGCCGCCGTCTGCCGACCGCCGTCTGCCCCTAGCGATACCGGATGGTCAGGCTACCACGCAGCCCGGTCACATCACTCGAGCTTGGGTCGGACGTCGAGTAGATCGTCCCGAAGCTGTAGCCGACCTGGGGATAGAGCGAGAAGGAGCCGATGCCGAATCGGACGCGCACGCCGAGGTTGAACATGTTGCCGGCGCGCACCCCGCCCGACTGCCAGAGCCGCGTTTCGACCGTCGGTTGCACGATGATGTCCTTGACATCAAGACTGAGCGAGGCGTTGAGGTTGAGCACGTTCTCAGTGGGCGCGGCCTCGCCGAGTTGCTCGCCGGACATCCGGTAGAGGTTCCACCCCGAGAGAAAGAGGTCGGCGCCGCCGACAGGGAAGGACCACGAAGCAGTCGCGACGATGCGGTCGCCGGTGCTGTAGGTCGTCGTGTCGGCGAGGTCTTCGCCGAAGGCGGAGTACGAGAGGCCGAAGGAAGCCTGTCCCTCGCCGACCGGGCGGTCGAGTCCGACGCGGAAGCGAAACTCGTCAGCCGGTTGGAAGCGGAAGTCCGAGTTGTTCACGCTGAAGGCCGAGAACTCTGCCGACTTCCGGAAGCTGCCGCCCAATCCGAGGTTCCATGTCCCGAGGGTACGGGCATAGGCCACGCCGCCGGTCCCACCGAAGCCGTTGCCCATCGACGAGATGGGGAAGTTGAGGAAGTCGTTGCCGATCTGACCGGCTGCTTCCTGCTGCGCGTCGGGGATGGTGTACTGCCCCGTCGGGAGGTTGACGCCCGCCGTGAAGACGAGGTTCTGGTCGGCCAGCGAGAAGTTCGCCCGCAGCTGCGTATCGGTGAGTCCCTTGATCGCACTCACCGAGGCCCCGCCCCTGATCACGTCGGAGACCGCGTACGCCGCGGTGATGTCCATCGAGAAGCGGTCGGTGAACGGGATGACGAGCACGAAGGGGAGCGCGGTCTGCGCGATCATCCGTTCGGAGGCTCCCGAGCCGAGCGTGTAGCTGGTCGAGTGCGGCGCGAAGATGATCGCCGACTCCCGCCATCCCTGGGCGTGCACGAGGCCGGGGATGGCGAGGAGCGGGAGCGCGAGGAGGCGACGCATCAGGGGGGACCCGGCCTCAGGGGCGGCGGATGGTGAAGGTCACGGTGCCGGTCCGCGTGAGCGTCTCGATGCCCGTGGTGGAGGTGGGCGCGTCGCGCTGGGGCGCGGCGGGTGGCGGTGGCGTGCGTTCGGTGTTCGTAACCGCTGTCACCGTCGGCGGGTTCACCGCCTGCGTGGCGGCGTTGAGCGTCGCGCCGATCCCGCCGCGCTCGGCGGAGACGTTGCCGGCGGCGGCCGCGGCGACTTCCTGTCCTTCGACGCCGGCGCCGAGGTTCGCCTCGATCGTTGCCGTGGAGACTTGCGCTCCCTGCACCGCGGCCTGTGCGGCCTGGAACCGCGTCGTGGCGGCGCCGAAACCGGGGTCGAGCGACCGCGCGTTCTCGAAGAAGCGCGCGGCGTCCTCGAACCGTCCGTCGTCGGCCGCCATCAGCCCGCGGCTGTAGGCGAGGAAGGCATTCAGGTTCTGCGTCGGACGTCGCTCGACCAGTTGCCGCTCGGCGGGAGTCAGCGTGACGCCGAGCCGTTCGAAGATCGCGAAGACGAGTGTCTTCTCCATCGAGAAGAGCTGTTCGAGCGAGTTGTTCACGCTCGCTGGTGCGCCGATCTGTCCACTCGCGACGGTCACGACCGACGCGCTCATCGTCAGCTGGCCTCCCGCCTGTACGAGCTGCCCATTGATCAGGCGTCCGGCCTGGATGAGCTTGCCGGCGCGCACCGCAGTCGCGGCGTCGACGCGGTCGCCCTGCGAGAGTTGGATCTCATCGGCGATCGCCTGCATCCGGTCGCGTTCGACGATCGTGAGTTGGGAGGAGCGGCTCAGATCAGTGATGAGCAGTTCGGCCATCCCGCGCTCGAGGGGTCTGAGCGTGGAGTCCGGGCCGCTGAAGCTCAACGGCGGCACCGCGATCGTGCGCGCGTCACCGGGGGTCTGCGAGAGCCGCGACTCATTCGCCACGGCGGCCTTCGCCGAGGCGATCGCCTCTCGGCGGGCGAGCGCGACGAGCCGCGAGCGGACGTCGTTCCTCACCTTCCGGGTCTGGCCGTACTTCAGGTAGTCGTCGTACGCCCGGCGGGCACTCGTCAGGTCATCCAGCGCCTCGGCGCTGAGTCCGGCGTAGAGGGCACTCACGCCATCCTTAGGGTCGAGCCGGCGCGCCTGATCCAGCACATTGAAGGCGTCTTGGTGCCGCTGGGCCTTGTAGTACGCGACGCCGAGGGCGCGAAGGGCCGCGACGTTCTGCGGATTCCGTGCGCGGTTTGCCTCGAGTTTCGTGATCGCATCGCTCCCCTGCGCCGCCATCGGGGCGGCCGGGAGGGCGAGCAGGGCGAGCATCAGGATGGGCCGAGTGAATCGCATCACTTCTCCTAGCGGTCGGGGTCCAGCATGTCCTCGAATCGCAGCCATTGCTTGTAGTAATACAAGTCAACGTACCCGGTGGGACCGTTCCGGTTCTTGCAGACGAGCAATTCCGTGGCCCCGTCGACGCCTCCACCCGGGTTGTACATCTCCTCGCGATAGAGCGCCAGCACGACGTCGGCGACCTGCTTCACGGCATCCTTGGCCCCGAAGTCCTCGAGCGTCGGCCGCGGATCCTCCCGTCGGCGCCATCCCGGCAGGTGCGACGTCACCACCACGCAGATGTCGCGACTCACGGCGAGCCCCTTGAGAGCCCGGATCACCGCCGCGAGTTCTTCGTCCTGCGCCCGCGAACCGCCGGCGAGAGTCTGCAGCGCATCCACGATCACGACCTGCACGTCGAGTTCCCGCAGGAGGAGCGTGAACGCCTCCCATCCATCGGCCGGCAGCACCTCGAAACGCGGTGAACGGTCCCGCAACCGGACTGCCGCGGCGCCCACTCCGGCACGGGCGAGATCGTCGAGCTTCCCGAGCCGCAGGTCGTCCACCCGTACGCGTCCCTCGATCGCGAGGGCCCTCTCCATCACTCGCTCGACCGACATCTCGCCGCTCAGCAGGGCGACCTTCGCACCCTCCTGCGCCATTCGGAGGGCCATCGCCAGCGCCAATGCCGACTTCCCGCTCCCGATATCCCCGCCCAGCACCACGAGGTCGCCGGCGCGGAGCCCGCCGCCGAGCCACCGGTCGATGCTCGGGAATCCCGTCCGGGCCGTGTCCCCCGCGAGGGAGCCATCGGCGACGAGATCCACGCGCCGCATCACGCGGGAGATCGGGGAGATGTCAGTTGGACGCAGGGAGCCCTCGGGCCAGCGGGAACGGGCACATCCTATTCTACGGGCCTTTCGCAGACCCCGGCAAGCGTGGCGCCGACCGGCGCAGCGCGTCGATCACGCGCCCGAGCTCGGAACGTGCGTGACGGTCGAGGTGGGGCGCGGTGACCTCCGTCACCGCGTCGAGGGCATCGGCCGCGATGTGCGCGTCATCACCAGCCGTCGCGGCGTAGGCCCGCATGAGCACCACCCGCGCCTTCGCGGGGAGCGTGAGGGCAGTCAGCCAGCTGCGGGCCCCGGCGGCTCGCGCTTTCCGCGTCTCCAGATCGAGGCCGAATGGCTCGTCGAGCCCGGTGGCGAGCCGCACCGCCATCACCGCCCCCAGCAACCCCTCCCGCGCGCCGCCGAGCGACGCCCGCGCGGCTAGCGCGAGCAGCGACGGACAGGGGAAGCGAGCGGAGATCGGCGCGAAAGGGGGCGAGGCATCGGTCACCCGCGGAAAGTGTCCTTGTTCGATGCCGATCCGGAAGGGGTCGCGTTTGGATGGGCCTCGGGACGGGGAGTATGTTGGTGCGATGCGCGTGTATCGGCGCCTGCTCGCCTTTCTCCGGCCGCACGCCTGGCGAATGGCTGGGAACGTGACCTTCAACGTCGTCGCCGCCGCGCTCGACGGGGTCGCGTTCACCCTGCTCATCCCCTTCCTCAACACCCTCTTCGGCAACCCGACCGGGGTCGCCGATGGGATGGGATGGCTGACCAAGCTGCAGGGATGGCTCGTCGGACCCTTCCTCGCCCCCGACGATCCGATGGGGTCGCTGCGCGCGGTGATCCTCGTGATCATCGCGATGGTGACGCTGAAGAACGTCTTCCTCTGGCTGGGGGGACAGCTGGGCGCTGCCCTGCAGGAGGTCATCACCCAGGACCTGCGGGCCGCGGTCTTCTCGCATATGCAGCGGCTCCCCCTGACCTGGTTCGGGCGGACCCGCACCGGCCAGCTGATGGCGCGGCTCGTGAGCGACACCGAGCAGACGAAGGCGATCCTCGCCGAGGTCGCGACCCGCACGGTGCAGAACGCGGCGACGATCCTGGTGACGGTCCTGATCCTCTTCCGGATGTCGTTCTGGCTGACGCTGTCCTCGCTGGTGATCGCGCCACTCGTGATGGCGGTCCTCCAGCCGCTCCTCCGTCGGCTGCGCAAGGGACATCGCCGCCTGCGCAATGAATACGGCGAGATGACGAGCGTGCTGCAGGAGGTCGTGAGCGGCATCCGGCTCGTGAAATCGTTCCGCGGCGAGGCGTATGAGGAGTCGCGCTTCCTCGGTGCGTCGGGGCGATATGCGCGCGGGATGACGCGAATGCAGCGTCTCGCGCTCCTCGCCGGCCCCCTCACCGAAGTGCTTGGCACGATCATCGCCGTCGCGGTGCTATGGATCGGCGCCCGCGAGGTGCTCTTCCGCCAGACGATGGATGGTGGGACGCTGATCGCATTCATGATCCTCGTGATGCGGCTCCTGCAACCGATCAAGCAGCTCTCGCAGGCGCCGACGATCGCGCAGCAGTCCCTCGCCGCAGCGGAGCGACTCTTCGAGGTGCTCGACGAACCGGGGGAGCGGCAGACCGACAAGGGGACGATCGAGGTCAGCGGCCTCCGCGACGGGATCGTGTTCGAGGGGGTGCACTTCACCTACGGCGATGCGCCCGTGCTGACCGACGTGAATCTGTCCGCCCGGCGTGGCGAGGTCGTCGCGCTGGTCGGCGCAAGCGGCGCGGGGAAGAGCACGCTCGTGGACCTCATCCCGCGTTTCATCGAGCCGACGTCGGGGCGCATGCTGGTCGATGGCGTGGATGCCCGCGAGATCAAGCTCGCGTCCCTTCGGGCGCTCACCGGCATCGTGAGCCAGGACACGGTGCTCTTCAATGACAGCGTGCGGGCGAACATCGCCTACGGCGCCGCCGGCCGATACACCGACGACCAGGTCGAGGCGGCGGCGCGGGCGGCGAACGCGCACGAGTTCATCGCCGCGCTCCCCGAGGGATACGCGACGATGCTCGGGGAGCGCGGGACGCGCCTCTCCGGTGGCCAGCGCCAGCGTCTCGCGATCGCCCGCGCCCTGCTCACCGATCCCCCGATCCTCATCCTCGATGAGGCCACCTCGGCGCTCGACACCGAGAGTGAGCGGTTGGTGCAGGAGGCGATCGACCGACTCCTTGCGGGGCGCACCGTGTTCGTCATCGCCCACCGGCTCTCGACGGTCGAGCACGCGACGCAGATCCTCGTACTCGACCAGGGGCGCGTGGTCGAACGGGGAACGCACATCGAGTTGCTCGCTCGCGGGGCCGCCTACGCGCGCCTCCACTCGTTGCAGCAGCGCGCCCCTCGCGTGGCCGATGGCGTCAGCTGAGGGGCGAACCGTCGCCGCGCCGACCTTCGCGCAGCGCGCCGAGTATGCGCTGCTGCGCCTGGTCGCGGCGACGATCCGTCCCTTCGGTTGGCGTGCGGCCTCGGCGGTCGGCGCGTTCGCGGGCGGACTGGTGTGGAGGCCCCTCGCGATCCGCGCGGCGCGGGTGGAGCGAGCGATCCGCGCCTGCTTCCCCGCGTTCGATGCCAAGCGGGTGCGCGCGGTGGCGCGCGAGTCGTATCGCGGGCTCGGGCGCGTGACGATCGAGAGCATCGTGCTCTCCCGTGCGTCGCGGGAGGAGGTACTCGCAGCCTTCAGCGGCGAGACCGGGCACGCGGAACTCGTCAGCGCGCTCGCGAGTGGGAAGGGGGTCATCCTCGTCGCCGGTCACGTCGGCAACTGGGAGCTCAGCGCAGCGTATATGACGGCGCGCGGACACCCGATCGACGCGATCGCGATGCATATGGCGAATCCCCTCTCCGACGACTTCTTCAAGCGGACGCGGGAGCGGCTCGGGATGCGCGTGGTCTTCGACGACGAGGCGGTGCGGCGCATCCCGCGGGCGTTGCGCGAGGGGCGCGCGGTCGGATTCCTCTCCGACCAGAGTTCGAAGGGACACGCCTCGACCTTCGTCCCCTTCTTCGGTCGCCCGGCGAGGACACCCCGCGGCGCGGCGGTGTTCGCGCTCCGCGATGACCTCCCGATGATCTTCGTCGCGGCGATCCGACAACCCGATGGCCGCTACCGCGCGCACTTCGAACGGATCCCGCTCGTGCGAACGGGAAATCGAGAGCAGGACGTGGACGCGACGGTGTTGCGCTATACCCAGGTGCTCGAGCGCTATGTGCGCGAGTATCCGGAGCAGTACTTCTGGCAGCATCGGCGCTGGAAGGGACAGCCGAAGGACACGCCCGCCGAGCTGCGAGAGCCCTGATGACCGAGTATCCCTCCGAGATCGAAGCCCTCCGGGCGCGCGAGTATCCGTGGGAGTCGCGTGGTGAGGCCCTGCACTTCGACCACGCGGCAGTAGGGCCGCTCCCACAGCGCACGCGCGACCGCCTCGAAGCCTATGGACTCAAGCGGGCCGAGCCGCACCGCTTGGGCTTCGAGGACTTCTTCCCGGTGCTCGATCGCGCGCGCGGACTCGTCGCGGAGTTGATCGGCGCGAGCGAAGGGGAGATCGCGCTCACGACGAACACCAGCTGGGGCGTGAACCTCGCCGCCTACGCGCTCCCACTCGGGCCGGGGGACATCGTGCTCGGCAGTCGGGGGGAGTTCCCGGCGAACATCTATCCCTGGATGGCGGCCGCAAGGGCGCGCGGCTTCACCTTCGAGATGCTTCCGCTCACCGGCTCGGCACCGGACGAAGAAGAGGTGATGCGCCGGATCGAGCGGGACCCACGCGTGAAATGCGTCGCGCTCTCGTGGGTCTCCTTCTGGAGCGGCGCGCGGGTGGATCTGCAGCGCATCGGGTCGGCGTGCCGCACGCGGGGGATCTGGTTCGCGGTGGATGCGATCCAGGGATTGGGTCCCCTCGCGCTCGACCTGCGAACGACGCCAGTGGACTTCCTCGCGTGCGGCGCGCAGAAGTGGCTCTGCTCGCCCTGGGGGAGTGGCTTCGCCTACGTGCGCGCGGGACTCGTGTCCTCGCTCGAGCCCCCGGCCGCTGGCTGGCTCGCGCAGGCGAGCTCAGGGGACTTCGCGCGTTTCCTCGACTACGACCCGACCTGGCACGCTGATGCGAAGCGCTTCGAAGTGGGAACGATCCCCTATCAGGACATCGTTGGGATGAACGCGAGCCTCGAGCTCCTGCTCGAACTCGGGCCGGCGCGGATCGAGGCCCACGTGCGCACGCTCGCCGATCGGCTCGTCGACTGGGCGACGTCGCGGAGCGACGTGCGACTCCTCACGCCGCACGACCCAGCCCGCCGCGCTGGGATCGTGGCCCTCGCGACGAAGGACCTCGAGGCGGACTCGAAGAAACTCCGTGCCGCGCGTGTGACGCACTCCGTGCGCGAAGGGGCGATCCGTCTCGCTCCACACTTCCACAACACCAGGGATGAGGTCGAGCAGGTGATCGCGGCGCTGACTGGTTCGTGAAGCGCCCGCCGCCAGTCACGACGACGGTGGGGACTACCTTTCAGCCGATGACCGCCACCGCGCCCGCCCCGGGACAGCCGAACACCGCCGCGATCGAGCGCCGACGGACGTTCGCGATCATCTCGCATCCCGACGCGGGGAAGACGACGCTCACCGAGAAACTCCTCCTCTACGGGGGCGCGATCCACCAAGCAGGAGCGGTGAAGGCGCGCCGATCACAGCGGCATGCGACGTCGGACTGGATGGCGCTCGAGCAGGAGCGCGGCATCTCCGTCACCTCGTCGGTCCTCCAGTTCGCGTACCTCGGCTATCAGGTGAACCTTCTCGATACGCCCGGTCACCAGGACTTCGGCGAGGACACCTATCGCACGCTCGTTGCGGCTGACAGCGCGGTGATGCTGCTCGACAATCGCAAGGGCGTTGAGGAACGCACGCGTCAGCTCTTCGATGTCTGTCGTCGCCGACGGATGCCGATCTTCACGGTGGTCAACAAGTGCGACCGCGTCGGCGAGGATCCGCTCAAGCTCGTGAGCGATCTCGAGGCCGAACTCGGGATCACGGCGGTAGCGGCGCACTGGCCGATCCACATGGACACGGCAGAGCAGGGGACGGTCTTCGTCGGCGTGTACGACCGTCGCCGCGCACGCGCCTTCCTCTTCGAGCGCGGGGAGCACCACGGGGCGCAACGCGTGGCGACCGAGGTCCTCTCGCTGACGGGTCCCGCCGACCCGAGCCTCATCGGGGCGCTCGGCGGGCACCCCGAGGCCCACGCCGCGGTGGCCAAGCTCGCGCACGACATCGATCTCCTCGACATGGCGGGCCACGAGTTCAACGCCGAGTCGGTCCTCGCGGGAGAGCAGACGCCGGTCTACTTCGCGTCGGCGCTCACCAACTTCGGCGTGGAGCCCTTCCTCGAGGACTTCCTCCCGCTCGCGCCCTCACCGGTCGCGCGGGAGAGCTCGGCGGGTCCGGTGTCGCCGGGGTTGAGCGCGTTCACGGGGTTCGTCTTCAAGGTGCAGGCGAACATGGATCCGCGGCATCGCGACCGCGTGGCCTTCGTGCGCGTCTGCTCGGGGCGCTACGCTGCCGGTCTCGAGGTCACGCACGTGCGCACCGGGCGCACCTTCAAGCTCGCTCCGCCCCAACAGTTCCTCGGTCGCGAGCGCGCCTTCGCCGAAGAGGCGCTGCCGGGTGACGTGGTGGGCGTGCACGACCGCGGTTCGCTCCGGATCGGCGATACACTCGCCACGGCTGACGCGCCGCGCGACGCCGAAGGCAAGCTCCTCGAGTTCGTGGGGATCCCGCGATTCGCGCCGGAGCACTTCGCGCGGATCCTTTCCCGTGATCCGCTGCGGAGGAAGGCGCTCGACAAGGGGCTGCGCGAACTCACCGAGGAAGGCGCAGCGCAGGTCTTCTTCGCCGAGTCGGTGATGGGACCGGTGCCGATCGTCGGTGCCGTCGGGTTGCTCCAGTTCGACGTGATGCTCCATCGGCTGGAGAACGAATACGGCGCTCCCTGCTCGCTGGAGAAGCTCCCGTATCGGTTCCCGCGCTGGGTGACGGGACCCGCGGAGGAGATCCGCAAGCTCACCGAGGCGCAGGACATCTCCCTGCTCTACGACGCGAAGAATCACCCCGTGGTGGTGTTCCGCGACGAGTGGCGTTTGCGCTGGGCGCTCGAGCGCTCGGGCGCCTTAACGTTCCACGACTCGGCACCGTAACTCAGCTGACGGTCAGGGCGTAGGGAGCTCACCGCGCGAGAGGGTCGCAACCATCCACCGCGCATCTGGGTCTCATCGGTGTCCAGGATCCGTCGTTCCGCGAGTCCCACCACCTCCTGAGTTCCCACTCGTGATCGCTCGCAGCCTGCTGCGATTCGCAGTCCGCCGTCTGTCGTCCGCCGTCGGAGTCCTCGTGCTGATGCTTGCCGGTCCCGCGAGTCTCACGGGTCAGACCGGCGCCGACATCATCCGCGGTCGCGTGATCGGACCCGACAGCTTGCCGATCGAGCGCGTGCTCGTCACGGCGACCTCGGTGGGCGGGAACGTGAACCGACAGGTTCGCACCGACCGGAATGGGCGCTTCACGATCGTGTTCCCCGGCGGAGAGGGCGACTACATCGTCTCATTCCAAGCCCTCGGCTACTCGGTCCGCCGCTTCCAGGTGAAGCGGACCGCCGACCAGGAAGTGCTCGTCGCCGACGCACGGATGGCCTACGCGGCTCAGGAACTCGACGCGGTGCAGATCGCCGGTGAACGGAACCGAGTGAACCGCAACAACAATCCGGCTGACATCAGCGGCACCGAACGCACGCTGAACTCGGGCGCGGTCTCGAGCGACCAACAGGGGAACCTCGCCGCGCTCGCCGCGTCCCAGCCCGGTGTGCAGTTCATCCCGGGCGCCGACGGTGACCCCTCGGGCTTCTCGGTGCTCGGCCTGACGTCGGACCAGAATGCGACGACGCTCAATGGACTGAGCAGCGGCGTCACCGACCTGCCGCGTGATGCCGCGGTCTCGACGTCGCTGATCACGACGCCCTATGACGTCTCGCGCGGCGGATTCAGCGGTGGCCAGCTCAATGTGCGGAGCCGGTCGGGGTCGAACTTCCTGACCCGGGCCGCGAGTCTCAACGCCGATGCACCGACGTTGCAGTGGACCGATCCCGCGGGGCGCTCGCTCGGTCAGGAGTACTCGAATCTCTCGCTCGGCGGGAGCATGAGCGGGCCGATCGAGACCGACAAGTCGTTCTACAACCTCTCCTATCAGGTCGGACGCCGGGCCAACGACCTGAACACCCTGCTCAGCACCAGCCGTCTCGGGCTGCAGACGTCGGGAATCGCGAGCGACTCGGTGACTCGATTGATCGCGCTGTTGCAGGCGGCGCAGGTCCCGATCTCCTTCGGCGGGATCCCGAATGACCGGACGAACGACAATCTCCGCGTCTTCGGTGCCCTCGACTGGGCGCCGCCCTCATCGCTCACCGGGCAAGCGCTCAACATCTCGTTCAATGGCAATCTCGGGAAGCAGGCGCCGGTCACGGCGATGACGGCCGAGGTGCCGGCCTACTCAGGGGAACGCACGAACCTGAGCGGAGGCGTACAACTCCGTCACACGAACTTCTACGGTGTGCTGCTGAGTGAGACCTCACTCGGCGTGAGCGCGTCGAACAACGCGGCGGATCCGTATACCTCACTCCCGGCCGGCAGCGTGCTGATCAACTCGGACTTCGCCGACGGCTCGAGTGGCGTGCGCAACATCTCCTTCGGCGGCAATCCCAACCTGAACTCGGCGCAGGCGACGAACAACGTCGGCTTCGCGAACACCCTCTCCTGGTTCAGTCTCAACAACAAGCACCGCCTCAAGTTCACCACCGAACTGCGCCGCGATGCGTACGGCTCAGACGCGAACGCGAATGCGCTCGGGACCTTCCGTTACAACTCGCTGGTCGACTTCGAGAATGCGTCGCCCGGTTCCTTCACCCGCACGTTGACGCCGCGCATCCGGTCGGCGAGTCAGTACGTTGCCGGCGCGTCGCTCGGTGATTCGTGGCGAGTGAACCCCGACTTCCAGCTGCAGTACGGCGTGCGGGTCGATGCGAACTCCTTCAACGATCGCCCGGAGCTGAACCCCCTCGTCGAGACGACGTACGGCGTGCGGAACGACGACTTGCCGAATCGCGTGCTCGTCAGTCCGCGCGCAGGTTTCTCCTGGACGTACGGCGTCGCGCCGCAGATCCCCGGCTTCGAGGGCGCGGTGCGGGGGCCGCGGGCGGTGGTGCGCGGCGGGATCGGCGTCTTCCAGAACAGTCCGGCGACGCGCCTCACCGGCAACGCGCTCGACAATACCGGTCTCGCGAGCGGCATCCAGAGCCTGAACTGCGTCGGTGCCGCAGTGCCGATCCCCGACTGGGCGGCCTACGGCACCGACCTCGCGAACGTGCCGGTGCTCTGCGCCAACGGCACGACGGGCACCGTCTTCTCGAACAGTACGCCGAACGTCTCGCTCTTCTCGAGCGACTACCAGCCGCAGCGATCGATCCGGTCGAATCTCCAGTGGAACGGGCCGGTGCTCGACAATCGCTTCACCGCGCAGGTCGAGGCCACCTACTCGCTCAATCAGAACCAGCCGAGTTCGTTCGACCTGAACTTCGTGGCGACGGAGCGCTTCCAACTCGCCGAGGAGGGGGGGCGTCCGGTCTGGGTCCAGCCGACGAGCATCGTGCCGACGACCGGGGCGATCGCTCCAGGGGACGCGCGCCTCTCGACGCAGTTCGCGCGGGTGAGCGAACAGCGCTCCGATCTCACTGGGATCAGCCGTCAGCTCACGTTCCGACTCTCTCCGGCCCGGTTCAGCACGGGGCTCACGTGGAGCGCCTCGTATGTTCTCGCGAACAACAAGGAACAGGTGCGCGGCTTCCAGAACACCGCCGGCGACCCGCGCGTGATCGAGTGGGCGCGCAGCGGCTTCGACACGCGGCACCAGCTCAGCTACTCCCTCGGCTACAACATCTGGGATGCGGTTCGGCTGAGTTGGTCGGGGAGTTTCCGCGCGGGGAGTCCCTTCACTCCGGTCATCTCCGGGGACGTGAATGGTGATGGCTATTCGAATGACCGCGCCTACGTCTTCGATCCGGCGACGGCGACCGATCCGGCCGTCGGGGCAGCGATGCAGTCCCTGATCAACAGCACGAGCCTCGGTGCGCGGAAATGCATTGAGCGCCAGCTCGGCGGCATCGCCGGACGCAACAGCTGCGAGGGGCCGTGGACGCAGAGCGCGGTGCTCTCGATCTCGATCAATCCCCTCAAGATCCGGCTGCCGCAGCGGGCCGCGCTCTCGTTCAGTGTCTCGAACCCCCTCGGCGCCGCCGACCTCCTGCTCCACGGCGAAGGGAAGCTCAAGGGGTGGGGTCAGCAGCCCTTCAGCGATCCGGTGCTGCTCTACGTGCGCGGCTTCGATTCGGGGAACCAACGGTTCATCTATGATGTGAACCCGCGGTTCGGTAATACGAGCCCGCAGCTCTCGGCCATCCGTGCGCCGGTCGCGATCACGGCGGTGCTGCGGTTCGATCTCGGGCCGACGCGTGAACGCCAGCTGCTGATCCAACAACTCGACCGCGGCCGGACCACCCGCGGCAACAAGGCGCCGGAGCCGCAGCTCAAGGCGCAGTTCGGCAGCGCGGGACTGCAGAATCCGATGGCGGCGATCATGCGGCAGGTGGACACTCTCAAGCTCACCAGCGCGCAGGCCGACACGCTCGCGACGATGAACCGCTGGTATCTCGTGCGTCTCGACTCGATCTGGGCACCTCTCGCCAAGCAGCTCGCGGCGCTCCCCGACTCCTACGATCGCCAGGACGTGTATGTGAAGTACGTGAAGGCGCGTGAAGGGTCGGTGGACCTGCTCCTTCGCCTGGTCCCGCGAATCAACAAGCTCCTGACCAAGGAGCAGAAGCGGAGGCTGCCGGCCTTCGTGACGAGTTACCTCGATGTGCGCTACCTGAGCTCGATCCGCAGTGGCACTGCCGGCGGTAGTTTCGCCGGTGGGGGTGGCATCGAGGGCGCCGTGCAGGCGTTCGGCGGCGGCGGTGGCGGCATCGAGATCCGGCGCCCCTGAGCAAGTTCGACACGATAACTGCACTCGAGGACCTCTGATGCGCAGCACACTGTCCCATTCGATCCCCTTCGCCCTCGCGCTCCTCGCCGCAGCGTCGACCACACTGCCCGCGCAGATCGAGCTCGCGCACCAGCAGAAACTCCCGCCGGTGCGGCCCTTGGGGCCGATCCAGGCCCGGTCCAGCGAGCCCCTCGGCGCAGTCTCCACCGCGGTGCCCCTTCCCGGCGGCAAGGTGCTGGTGAATGACATCCTGCATCGGCGCATCGTGCTCTTTGATTCGACTCTGACGAAGGCCACCGTCGTGGCCGACTCGACGAGCGCGACGGCGAACGCCTACGGCGCGCGCGGCGGTGGACTCCTGCAGTGGGGCGGTGACTCGGCGCTCTTCGTCGATCCCGCCTCGCTCTCGATGATGGTCGTGACGCCCTCCGGTGAACTCGGCCGCGTGATGGCGGTGCCGAGGCCGAACGAGATCGGACTGATGGTCGGCGGTCCCAATGGTCGTCCGGGATTCGACACGCAGGGACGGATGATCCAGCGCGGTCAGGCGCGCGGCCGCGCGGCGCGAGCGAATGCGCGGCCGGTGTTCGGGAACTTCGTGATGCCGGAACTGCCCGACTCAGCGCCAGTCGTTCGCATCAACCTCGCCACTCGGGGTCTCGACACGATCGGCCAAGTGAAGGTCCAGCGGGCCGACATCAAGGTGACCGAGGGCGCCAATGGGCAGCCCAACATCCAGGTGCGGCAGAATCCGCTGCAGATGGTGGACGACTGGGCGCTGCTGAGTGATGGCTCGGTCGCCTTCATTCGTGGACACGACTTCCACGTCGATCGCGTCGGCGCGGACGGCACGCTCAGCTCGTCGGCGAAGTTGCCCTTCGACTGGCAGCGACTCGATGACGAGGCCAAGGTCGCGTTGCTCGACAGCGCGCGCCTCGCGATCGAACGCCAGCGCGCGGAGGCGCAGCGCCTGATTGGTGAGGCCGGCGGCCCCGCGGCGTTCGTGCAGGGCGGAGGGATTGATCGCGTGATGATCGCCGGTGGAATGGCCGGCGGTGGCGGCGGTGGCGGTGGACGTGATGGCGGCCGCGCTGCCGGTGGCACCGCGCCGGGCAGCTCGGCCAATGGCAATCCGCAGCAGCGCGGCGAAGCGCGTCAGGGCGGAGGGCCGGGCGGCCCAGGCGGATTCCAGATCCCCGCCGTCAATCTCGTGAATGCCAGTGAACTCCCCGACTACCGGCCACCCTTCACCGCGGGCTCGTCGCTCGGCGACCTCGAGGGGAACCTCTGGGTGCGCACCTCGTTGCCGGTCGGAGACCAGGGTCCGATCTACTACGTGATCGATTCGAAGAATGAGGTCGCCGATCGCATCCAGTTACCACAGGGGCGCACGATCTCCGGTTTCGGCAAGGGAGGGATCGTCTATCTCGCGATGCGCGACACCGAGGGGAACAACCGGCTCGAGTGGGCGCGGTGGAAGTGAGCGGCTAAGGCGCCAACTCCGCGACCGCAATATCACGGCCGCCCTTCCGGACGAGGAACCAGCGTCCCCGCACTGCGTCGGTGCGCGGGACGCTGGTCGCATCTGGTGCGAGCTTGGCGCCGTTCACGGTCACGGCGTTCTGCTGGATCAGCTTCTTCGCCGCGCCACGCGATAGGGTGAATGCCTGCTCCAGTACCGTCACGACGTCGAGCACGGCCGCGCCCCCATCGGCGCGCACCGACGGCATCTCGGCGGCGAGTACGGTGAAGACCTCATCCGACAGCGCGTGCGCGTCAGCCTTCTTGTCGAAGACCGTGCGCGACACCGTCTCGGCGACCGCCCCCGCCAGCCCGTGGACCATCGACGTCACCTCACGCGCGAGCCGCTGCTGCGCGCCACGATCCCCCGGCGCCGCTGCGTGGGCCGTCTCGAGCGCCTCGATCGTCGCGCGGTCGAGCAATGTGAAGGTGCGGAGCAACCGCCCCACATCCGCATCCTCCGAGTTGATCCAGAACTGATAGAACTGGTAGGGGCTCGTGCGACTCGCATCGAGCCACACCGCGCCCGCCTCGGTCTTCCCGAACTTCTTCCCGCTCGTGTCGGTGAGGAGCGGGAAGGTCAATCCGTGCGCCTCGCCGCGCGCGGCGCGACGGATGAGCTCGGTGCCGGCAGTGATGTTCCCCCACTGGTCGCTCCCGCCGAGCTGCAGCGACACGCCGGCGTCCTGGTACATCCGCAGGAAGTCGTACGCCTGCAGCAGCATGTACGAGAACTCGGTGAAGGAGATCCCACCCTCGAGGCGGGACTTCACCGAGTCCTTCTGCATCATCCAGTTCACAGTGAAGTGCTTGCCGGTGTCGCGGAGGAAATCGATCAGCGCCAACGGCGTGAGCCAGGTCGCGTTGTTGAGGAAGATCACGCGGCGGCCCGCGTCGCCGTCGCCAAGGGCGTTCGTCATCACACGGCGGATCTGCGTCTCGATGAGCGTGGCATTCGCGGTGATCTCAGACGCCGAACGGATCGGGCGTTCCTCGGAC
>JANPCH010000076.1:0-5502 GCA_031430835.1 Gemmatimonadaceae bacterium | reverse complement strand
GGCGACGCTGACGGTGGCGAACGGCTTCACGAACCTCGGCGCGATCGAACTCACGGTCGTGATCGGCATCGCGTACAACGCCCAGCTCTCGGTCACGAACGGCACGCTCGTGAACGCGCCGGGCGGGACGATCCGCGCGCTCCCCGGGGCAGCGGCCGGCGGGAGCCGCACACTCGACGCGCAGCTCGACAACCAGGGGCTGCTCAGTGTCCTTACGCCGCTCACGATCTCGCGCACCTCGGCCGATCATCTGAATAGCGGTACGATCGACGTGAGCGCCGCGAACCTACTCCTCACGCAGGGGGGCGCGACGCCGGGCTTCACGAACACGGGCACGATCACGATCGGGGCGGGCCGGACCTTCACGGTGAACTCCGGGACATTCACCGGCGATCCTGGCGGGACGATCACCGGCGGGACCCTCACACTGACCAACGTCACGGCCGCGTTCAACGGCGCTGCGCCCGCGGTGAGCGCGCTCAACCTCAGTTCGACGAACGCGACGTTCGCGGCACCTCTCAGCTCGAGCACCGTCGGGTACAGTTTCACGAACACGACGATCAACGGGGCGGGTCCCTTCACGAATGCAGTCGGTCAGACGCTCACGCTGGTGGCGAGCACGATCAACATGCCGGTCGATAATCAGGGGACGCTGATCGTGTCGGGGAACTCAACGATCACTGGTGCGCTGACGACGAACGCGGGCTCGCTGCTGCGGGTGGGCCAGGTGGACGGCAGCACGTCGGTCGCGAATCTCACCGTCGCGAACGGGTTCACGAACCTCGGGGCGATCGAGCTGACGGTGGTCTTCGGCGCCGCGTACAACGCGCAGCTCACAGTGACCAACGGCATCCTCGTCAATGCGTCGGGCGGGACGATCAGCGCGCTCCCCGGGGCAGCGGCCGGCGGGAGCCGCACACTCGACGCGCAGCTCGACAACCAGGGCATACTGACGATGCTCACGCCCCTCGCGATGAATCGAGTCGGCGCCGACCACGTGAACTCGGGGACCATCGACGTCTCCGCAGCCAACCTGACGCTCTTGCAGAGCGGCACGACGCCCAGCTTCACGAATACCGGCACGATCACGATCGGGGCGGGGCGCACCTTCACCGTGAACTCGGGAACGTTCACCGGCGACCCTGGCGGAACGATCGGCGGTGGGACCCTCACGCTCACGAACCTCACGGCGGTGTTCAATGGTGCCGCGCCGGCTGTCAGTGCGTTCAACTTGAGCGGGACGAATGCGACGTTCGCCGCGCCGCTCAACACGAGCGCGGTCACGTACGGCTTCACCAACACCACGATCAACGGCGCCGGTCCCTTCACGAACGCGGCCGGGCAGACCCTGACGCTCGTCGGAAGCACGATCAATATGCCGGTCGACAATCAGGGCACGATCATCGCCTCGGGGAACACCGCGATCAATGGCGCGCTCACGACCACCGCAGGATCGATCCTGCGGATCGGGCAGGTGGACGGGAGCACATCCCAGGCGACGCTGACCGTCGCGAACGGCTTCTCGAACCTCGGGGCGATCGAACTCACCGTGATCTTCGGCGCCGCGTACAACGCGCAGTTGACGGTGACGAGCGGAACGTTGACGAACGCCACGGGAGGGACGATCAGTGCACTCCCGGGAGCCGCTGCCGGCGGCGCGCGGATCATCGCCGCACAGCTCGACAACCAGGGCACCGTGACGGTGAACACGCCGCTGACGATCAATGCGCCGAGCGCCGATCACCTGAACTCGGGGCTCATCGACCTTGTGGGCGGGAACGTCACGCTGGCCCAGACCGGGGTGACGCCGAGCTTCACGAACACCGGAGCGATCTCGATCGACAGCGGGCGCACCTTCGCGGTGAACAGTGGCACCTTCACGAGCCAGCCAGGCGCCCCGATCGCCGGGGGCACGCTCGCGCTCACGAACGCCACGGCTGCCTTCAACGGCGCGACGCCGAACGTGGACGCCTTCTCCCTCTCGAGCGTGACGGCCACCTTCGCCGGGATCCTGGGCACCGCTACCACCGCGTTCTCGATTGCGAATTCGACGCTCAACGGGTCCTCGACCTTCACCAATGCGGCGGGCCAGACGCTGACGCTCACTGGCATCAGCGCGCTGAATCTGCCGGTGGACAACCAGGGGACGCTCGTGGCCTCGGGGACTTCGACGATCAGCGGCGCGCTCACGACCAACGCCGGCTCGGTGCTGCGCGTCGGGATGGTCGATGGGAGCTCATCGCAGGCAACGCTGACCGTCACAAGCGGCTTCACGAACCTCGGCGCGATCGAATTGACGGTGGTCTTCGCCGCCGGGTACAGCGCGAGACTGACCGTCGGCGGCACGTTGACGAATGCCGCGGGCGGCACGATCACGACGCTGAACGGCGCTGCCGGCGGCGGAACCCGAGTCATCGAGGCGGCGGTCAACAATCAGGGGACGATCACGGTCGGGCCAGGAACAGCCGGACGCCTCGAGATCACCGGCAGTCTCACAACGACGGGCACCATCAACCTCGAACTCGGGGGGACGACGGCCGACACGCAGTATGACCGGATCGTCGTCAGCGGCGGCGTGCCGGGCCCGGGCTCGGTCTCGCTTGGCGGCACGCTGAATGTGATCCTGATCAACGCCTTCACGCCGGCGCCAACCAACACCTTCGCCGTGATCAGCGCCGCTTCGCTGCTCGGGACGTTCGTGACGCCGAATCTGCCGCTGGGCATCGCCGCGCTCCCGACGTACGGGCCGACCGGGGTCACGCTGATCGCCCCCTAGCCCCGCTTGTCTTTTTCGCGCAGTGGCCTACCTTTCATCCCACTGACGCGGGGTGGAGCAGCCTGGTAGCTCGTCGGGCTCATAACCCGAAGGTCGCGGGTTCAAATCCCGCCCCCGCTACTGGATGGACCAACTGAGCGCCCTACACCAGTAGGGCGCTTTGTTGCTTGGCTGGGTAGCTCAGCTGGTTAGAGCACGGCACTCATAATGCCGGGGTCGCGGGTTCGAGTCCCGCCCCAGCTATCGCAAGTTCGCCTCGCTCGCTGTCGGCTCGGTCCGACAAATCATCGCCGTCGAGTGTCCTCACCGATCCAGCCGTAGGCCCAAAGGATCGATCGCGCCAGTGCGATCGCGCCCCACGCGTAGAGCACGCTCGGCACGAGACCCGGCTTCCAAACGAGCGCAGGCAACGCGACGAACGGGACTGCGACATAAAGCACGAGCGCAGCGAAGAGCGCGACTCGCGCTCCGCGTCGCGCGATTTCGCCGAGAGCGGCGAACATCATGACCGCTGCCAGGTAGAGCGCCCAAAACCTCGTGGTCGGCCCTCCGACGAGTCTCTGCGCTGGCCAACTGAGGACCGTGACGACCCACAGGGCAGCGATACAAACCGCGAGACCGAAGGCGCTCGCGCGAAGATTGGCGCCGACGCGGCGCACCCTCGCGTCGACGTTCCCGCCTCGCACGTCAGCGTGCTCGTCCATTGCCCCTCCTCCAATCCTGCTCATCAGGAGTTTTTCGCCGCCCGGGATGGCGCAGATGCTTGACACCAACTCACGCGTGGCCTAATGTAGGACTATAAGGCACGATACCAGACTGTGCTAACACAGGAAAAGTTATGAAGTTTGTTCTCGGAACTCTAACACCGGCGCGATTCGTGGTTGGTGCGGCCTTGCTCATTGCGGGCTGCCGGGAACTGCCTGTCGAGACAACTCTTGTGCAGCATGACGCATCTGTCGTCCAGCAGTTGGGGGCTGGTGGAGGAACCTATGCCCTCGACATGGAGACAGGCGAATTCACGACGCCTACTGACACGGTCATCTGGCTGACTGAGGAACAGACCGCCGAGATCGGCTCGCGCTTCCAGTGGTTTCGCGACGCCGACTCTCTTGCGAACTTCATGAGTGGTGAGCCGGTACCGCCGCCGGACACGACGTGCACGGAGAACTGCAATTGGGAGTTAAGGGCTGCGCCTCCCGACGCAGGCCCCGGTGAGCGGCGGTATGGCAGAATCCACCTGCGGCGAGCGAGGCCGAATGCCGGGCGCGTCCTGACTTCGCCGACCGGAGCCGGGTTCCGCAGTTATCCGATCATCGCCGCGAATTCCGTCGACACTTGCCGAGATTACTACGATGCAATCCAGTCGGCGCTCGCAGCTTCGCGGTCGAGTCGGGCGGCGATCTATGCTATCGCGGCGGGCCTCGGCGCCCTGGCTCTCCCTGAGCTGGACGCCAATAATATGCTTCGGCTTCGGATTCCGAGCCTTTTCTGGCCTGCGATTCTCGCCGAGATGCAGCTCGCCGACGCGCTCACCATCACCACGCAACTAAAGATTCTGGTCGGTCTCTATGTTGCGGCCGGATGCACGCAGCGCGAGACCCCGGCCCCAACCCCACCGAGCGGCGGACAGGCGATGGAATGGTACTGCTGGACCGACGTCTGGGAGATATCGTACGACGGGGGAATGACTTGGCACATCTACCAATCGGTGACCAGCTGCAAGTACCGGCCCGCGGAGGAGTAGTCATCATGTGGCGACGACGCGCGCGCTTCGTGACGGCGCGCGCCGCCGTATTCCTCTGCCTCGCGAGCGAGTCGCTGTCGCAGCAGGCGCCCGAGGTGTTCGGCCTCGAATTCCAGTGGCCGGTCCTGTGCCGAGAAACGCCGCTCGACGCGCTGGATCTGCTGGGCAAGGCCGCGCGCCACGTCCGATTCAATCTCGGAAGCGACTCCGTTCCGAACCGGGAGATCCACCTCTCTATCGGCGCTGCAGGTAACCTCCTTCGGATGCTGGTGGTTTCATCCGCGCCGATGCATCGGTTGCCGTGGGAGTCCAGGAAAACCGCCATCGTCATCTTCGACTCGCTCGGCCGGAATGCTGGCATGCGCATCGACTTCGTGCCTCCCCACTTCGAGGTAAGCGACAGCACGGTGTTCGTCCTAGGCGAGAGTAAAATCACGAACCTCGACACGACCGACGCCGAGAATGCGGACGCCCGAGCGCTCGCGACGAAGCTCATGGGCATGCTCTGTCCATCTCAGGAGAGGCCGCCACCTCCGCAGAGCCCACGACCCGGAACTCAGTCCACCCGCGAGCGGCGGTTGTACTCCTAATGCCGGGGTCGCGGGTTCGAGTCCCGCCCCAGCTATCGCGGATCCGCAATCAGTACGACACCACCCAGCCGGCCGTCCACCCTGGCGCCATGGCGTGCATCGACACGACCCAGCGGCCAGCGATGAACGAGACGACGCAGTAGCTCGATGTCGTACTGAATCCATCGGCGACCACGAACCAAGTCCCACCCGCCGGCGAC
The DNA here is from genome assembly GCA_031430835.1 of Gemmatimonadaceae bacterium. Classification (GTDB taxonomy): domain Bacteria; phylum Gemmatimonadota; class Gemmatimonadetes; order Gemmatimonadales; family Gemmatimonadaceae; genus Pseudogemmatithrix. The sequence goes on along the minus strand of JANPCH010000076.1, from coordinate 192 downwards.
TCGGTCTCGTAGCAGGCGACGGCCGGGGGCTGTGTCGGATTGACGCCGACGTACCCCGGAAGCGTGGAGCTCGCATCGCCGGCGACGTCCGCAATTGCGGTCACCATGAGTCGGTATGAGTCGCCGTCCTGACCCGGGGGTCCCATCGGACCTTCGATCGCGATGCAGGCGGTGAGCGGCAGGGCGAGGAGC